>NZ_LMNE01000003.1:0-118993 GCF_001423285.1 Methylobacterium sp. Leaf111
TCTCCAGGTGCTCGGGGGCGAGGCGATCCACCCGACCCAGTGCTCGGCCCGGTGGAARTGCTTYTGCAGCGACAGCCGCCCGCCCGGCGTTACCATGATCCGCTTGACCTGGAAGCGCTCGCCCAGGTCGATCCGCTGGTACCAGCCCCAGGGCCGGTACATCCGCCGATGGGCGTCCGCCTCCGGGTRGCCCTGCGCGCGCAGGCGTGTGACGAGATCCTTCACCTCGCCCGATCGCGCCTTCGAGGTCACCAGCACGGCGTCGGGCGTCGTGACCACGACGACGTCGTCGAGCCCCACCACCGTCGTCAGGTGCTCGCCCTCGCTGTGGATCAGGCTGCCATGGGTGTCGATGGTCTCGACCCGGCCCCGGACGGCGTTGCCGTCGGCATCGTGCGCCAGCACCGCCCAGACCGCGTCCCAGGTGCCGACATCCGACCACGCGAAAGACACCGGACGGACGCCGGCATGCCGGGTCCGCTCCATCACGGCGTAGTCGATGGAGGTCTTGGGNCGCGTCCCAGGTGCCGACATCCGACCACGCGAAAGACACCGGACGGACGCCGGCATGCCGGGTCCGCTCCATCACGGCGTAGTCGATGGAGGTCTTGGGCGCCCGGCCGAAGGCCTCCGCGTCGAGGCGCACGAAGTCGAGGTCGGTCACGGCCGCATCGAGGGCCGCCCGGGTGGCCGCCAGGATCTCCGGGGCGTAGGCTTCGAGCTCGGCCAGCATCACGTCGGCGCGGAACAGGAAGTAGCCCGAGTTCCAGAGGGCGCCCTCCTCGATCAGCCGTAGGGCGCCGGCGTGATCTGGCTTCTCCACGAAGCGCTCGACCGCGTGGTTGCCCGCTCCGCCCGAAAGGGCGGCACCGACGCGGATGTAGCCGTAGCCGGTGGCGGGGGCGGTCGGCGTGATCCCGAGGGTCATGATCGCCCCGGCCCGGGCGCCGACCGCGGCGGCCCGGGCGGCGGCCACGAAGGCGGGGGTATCGCCGATGACGTGGTCGGCGGCCATGATCAGCACGACGCTCTCGGGGTCGCGCCGGGCCGCGTGCAGGGTGGCGACCGCCACCGCTGCGGCCGAGTCGCGCCGCTCGGGCTCGAGGATGATGTCGGCTTGGATGCCCGCCTGCTGGAGCTGCTCGGCGACGATGAAGCGCGCGTCGCTGCTGGTCAGCACGGTGGGGCGGGCGAACACGCCGGTATCGACCAGGCGCTGGGCGGTGGCCTGGAAGGTCGAGGTCTTGGGGTCCACGAGCGGCGTGAACTGCTTGGGCATGCTCTCGCGCGAGGCCGGCCAGAGCCGCGTGCCCGAACCGCCGCAGAGAATGATCGGATGGATCAAAGCGTCGGCAGACTCGGACATTCTCGCGTTCGCCTTGTCGGGAGCTAAGCGCATCGAGCCGGCCGCCCCGCCGCAATCCGCATTCCAACCTGATCGTCACCTAACAGGTTATACCACCCCCCGCCAGTCCGGACGCGCCGGCGACGATGGCCACCTATCCGGTAACCTTAAGGCAGACCTGGCTTTTTTGCTGTGGGGCGGACGCAAGCTAAAGCGTTGCGGAGACCCGGAAGCCGGGCTTCAGCGTCGCGGCTTCACCGGCTTGCGGGTCGCCGGCTGCGGTCGCCCGATCGGCTTGCGGGGCGTCTGCGCGGCCAGGGCCGCGCGTGCGATGTCCTGAGGACGCGGCGCTCCGCTCGCGATCCGCTTCAGGGCTTCCGCCATCTCTTCGATCATCTGGGCCGATTCACCCTCCAGGGTCTCCTCGGCCCTGATCCCGTTCAGTTCCGGGGCGATCTCCTCGGCCGCCTCACGCAATTCATCGACGAGTTCGGCGGGCGACCAGCGGGGGTAGGACGTTTGCGGCATGTCGCATCATGCCAGGGCGCCCTGGCTCCGACAACGGCCGACGCTGCCGGTCGGGTGTCGAAATCGCGTAGGTCGCCCGCCGATCGGCGACCGAACACCCCGCTGCAGCGGCGGCTGGACGCGGTCTCTGCCTGCCATGGACCTCAGCGGCCGCCCGGTCCCCCATTGGCGCTGCCGTTGGGGAAGGCTTGCTCCGGCCGGCTCGCATTGCCCCCCGCGGCTGAGTTCGTAGTCACGGTATCGGCGCCCGTGGCCCCGTACGAGATGACCAGGTCGCGGCTGTTGCCGGTGGTGTTGGGCTGGTTCTGGATAATGACGCCGCGACGGTCGTGCGGTGCCAGTACCCCCTGCGCCTGCACGGATGACGTCATTACGATCGCGAGCGCACCCGCGCTCAACAAGGGAGCGGACATCTTCATGGGAAAACCCCGAGGGTTAGGTCTGACGCGTCAACCTTCATGGGCAGGTGGCTGTTCCTGTGACGAAGCCGCGCCCCCGGGCGGGGATCCATGCAGTCCGATCGCTTTCCCGCCCGGCGTGGGCGCACGCCGTACGCCGTACGCTGGCACGGTTCGGAGGCGGCAAGACGTCTGAGAACAACCGACCACAGAGCCGATCCGCGCATTCCGTTCAGCCAACGGCGGCGTCCGGAAGCGCCGAGATGAAATCCGATGGGACCGGCCTCGTCTCCGCGCCGATCACCGGGGAGCCGGATGGCGAGCGGGGGGTCGGCATCACGGCGGGCTGGGGCTGGGCGGGGCGGTTCCGCTCTGGGGCGGCGAGGTGGCAAAACTCACCCCCGGCATCACCCAGGGCGGCAGCGTCCGGGCCTCCACGCTGCCGAAGACCATCGTCGCGCGTCGAACGATCGGATTTCGGGCGGGGAAGGCCTGCGCCCGCACCACGAGGCGGGCCGCCGGCCGGCGGCCCGAACGCCAACCTCAGTCCGGGATCTCGGCTGCGCGCGTCGGCTCGCGCTGCGGATTGCCGTTCTGTCGCTGCCGGAAGGCGTAGAGAGCGGGATAGGTCCGCAGGCGGGCCCGCATCAGTGAACCCAGCGGGCGGTGCGCCGCCAGACTGTGTCCGGGGCGAAACGACATCACGTCGTTCATGAAGGTCCTGCGCGCCGCGCCCATGGCCTCCTGCCGGGGGAGCACGAGGCGGGCCACCGGCCGATACGGGGCCTCCGCCTCCGGCCACGGCACGGAGGCATCCTCCACCGGCATCGTCGCGAGATCCGTACAGAGCTGAACCCGGATCTCGAAGGCGGCCTCCTGCTCATGGAAATACGCCACGGTGGCGTCCCGGAAGACGTCCGGATTGCGGGTATCCAACGGGTCCCGGCTCAAGCCGTCCTGCCCGGACGAAACCGGTACGGCGACGATCTTGGCGATGTAGTCGCCGTAGCGCAGGGCGGCCTGCGAATAGTAGCAGTCGGCCAGCGGATGGCGGGCCGAGTGGCCGAAGAAATCCAGGAGGGGACTGTCGCCGCCGGTCACGGCCTTCACCATACTGTTGAGGGCGCCTGCCGCCGCCGACACGGCCGCCTTCATCCCGTCTGGCACGCTTCCACCCGCGCCGGCCTCCAATCCCTTCATGGCACCGAGAAAGCTCGCGGCCGTGCCGTTGGGGAAGACCGGCCCCGTGGCGAGGACGAAATCCTGCGTGTCGGCGTCATGGTCCGGCAGTGTCTCGCCCTCCACACCGAACACCTTGATCGCCATGCCGCGGTGGGTGTGCACCTTGTCCGGCAGGTGTTCGCCCGGCCCCTGGGCGAGACGAACGGCAACCTCGTAGCCGCCCGGTTTCGCGAAGACGCCCTGACGCAACTCCGGTGGGAGATCGTCGCGCACCTGCAGCGTGCCCTTCAGGAAGGCCGACGCCTTGGCATGGGATGCCCGGACCGCACGGTGTTCGCGCGCCTGGACCTTCTCGCTCGCGTGAGTCATCGCCGCGATGATCTTGGCGATCGTCGCGTCCTCGTCAGGCGCCCTCACTTCGATGCTGTCGCTGTAGCGCAGGGGTGGGCGGGTCTCGGCCATACCGAAGTCCTATCTGGGTGCGTGTCCAAGCGAACCTCGGCGCTCGGCCCGGGTTTCCGGCCGTGACGCCGGGCCCGCCTCACAATCGCGGCACCCGATGTCTCCGGCACCCGCGGAAGGTCCGACGATGTCGAGCAGCCTGCCGGACGGGACCCCGACGCGGGGCCGGTCATGTCTTCCCGAGGAATCCCGGGAACACCCGAGGAGGCGCTGCGCTTCTCAGGTCGGAACGGTCCGACGGACGACGGAGGCTTCGAAGTCATGCCCAGGCACGCCCCCCTCATCGCAGGCGCGATCCTGATCGGCCTCGCGGGCTCCGCAGCGGCCGCGGACGGTTCGGGCAAGGCGGGTGAAAGGCCCCGGTCGGGGTCGGACGCCCCGGCGGGCTCCGAGACGACGAGCGTCGGAGCCGGCGGGCTGACCGGCTCCGGGGCGATCGAGGAGGGCAGCCACCGCGCCGGCCCAGATGCAGCCTCGAACAAGGAGCCCACGTCGTCGCGGCCCGGCGCCCCAGGGGCGCCGGCCGCCGGAACCACCCGATAGCGGGGATCCGGCGGCGAACGAGCCTACTGGCTCCGGCGTCCGAACGAGACGGCGTAGGCCTGGACCCGCGCGTCGATCAGGGGATCGTCCGAGACCTCGACGCCGTCCGTCAGCGCGTTCGGCATGAACAGCAGCGCCTTCTCGGCCTCTGCGCTGTCGGGCACGACCTTGGAGACGGTGAGGACGCCCAGGTCGACGATTCTCCGGTCCTCGGGCCAGGGCTTGGTGGCATCGTTGGTCGGGTCGCCCGGCCCGGCGAGCTGCGCCTGAACGGTGAAGCGCGCCGGCTCCTTCGCGATGCGAGGACCGATCTCCGCCATCAGGTAATCCGGTTCGCGCTTGGCCGCGTCCTCGGGCGAGAGGATGTCCTCGCCCTGAACCGGCACGAAGCGGAAGCGGAACGGTTGGCGCTTGCCGTCCTTGTCGACGAAGACGAAGGCGTTCACGCCGTTATAGGTCTGTCGCGCCAGGCTCGACGGGGTCTTGGCCGTGCCGCCGGCCGTGGCTGCGGCCGGATGGGCGGCGGTGAACCGCTCGAGCGCGGTCGGGTGCGCCGCGTCCGGGCCGCTGTCGGCGACGGCCTGGAGCAGGTCGCGGAACGCCTCGCCGGTCGCGACCGGGAAGTACTTGAGCGCGTTCAGGACGACGTCCATCTCCGAGCCGTCCACGAGCTTGAACTTCAGCGACATCCCGTGCGGGTTGGCGTTCTTCGAGCCGTCGGGGATCGTCGGCACGCCGGTCGCATCCGAGAACCGGATCGTCACCGGGACGGGCGGCCCCTGGAACAGCGACGCCTTGCTGATCCCCGCGGCCTCGGCCGAAGGGGTGAAGCTGCCTTCCGCCACCACGCCCTTGGCATGGTTGGCGCGCTTGCCCGGATGCGACCCGAACAGCTTGTTCATGACGTTGATGGTCTGCTCGGCTGTCGTCGCCTCCTCGGCGAAGACCGGCGTTACCGTGACGACAGCAAAGGCGACACCGGCCGCGAGGGTGTACTTGATGCTCGATGGACGCATGACGATCCTCAGGGGAGCGTCGACGCTGGACGCGTCGACCGGCTGGGCTTGGAGTCGTTCTTAAGCGCGAACGACGACGGTCGACAATGCCGGGATTGCTACGCGATCCGGACCCGGCCGGCCCATCACCATCGCGTCACGAAGACATGGTCTCGACAGGGGCCGAGCCCGCTGCCACCATCGGATTCCGGCCCGGGACCTCCGCCCTTGCGTGGATCCCGCCCCCTGCAGGGCCGGTTCATCGCGCCGGCGAGACGAACAGGTTCAGAATGCGTGTATCGGCCTCCCGCGCGGTGATCGTTCAACCCGGTGGCGGCTTCGACGCCGTCGGCTTCGGCGAGCGACCGGTTCCGGAACCCGGCCCCGGCAAGATCACCGTCCGCCTGCGGGCAAGTTCTCTCAACTATCACGACTACGCCGTGGTGAGCGGCATGTGGGGCCCGAGCGAACCGCGCGTGCCGATGTCGGATGGGGCCGGTGAGGTCGAAGCCGTGGGTCCGGGGGTCGACGCCTTCGCGGTCGGCGACCGCGTGGTCAGCACCTTCTTTCCGACCTGGACGGAAGGCAGCCCCCAGGTCGAGGGATTCGCGACCGTGCCGGGCGACGGTATCGACGGGTATGCCCGCGAGCGCGTCACGGCCTCCGCGATGGCGTTCACCCACGCGCCGCGGGGATGGGACCATGCCGAGGCGGCGACCCTGACGACGGCCGCGCTCACGGCCTGGCGGGCCCTGCACGGGGATGCGGGCCTGAAGAGCGGCGACGTCGTCCTGGTTCAGGGCACCGGAGGCGTCTCGCTCTTCGCCCTGCAATTCGCCAAGGCCGCCGGCGCCACCGTGGTCGCCACCTCGTCGAGCGCGGAGAAGCTCGAGCGCCTGCGCGCCCTGGGGGCGGACCACGTCCTGAATTACCGGTCCGACACCAGCTGGGGTGAAACGGCCCGACGCCTGACCGACGGGCGCGGAGTCGACCACGTCCTCGACATCGGGGGTCCGGCGACCCTGGAGCAGTCGATGGCCGCCGTGCGGGTGGGCGGGCACATCTCGGTGATCGGCATCCTGACCGGTGTCGCCGGCCCACTCCCCCTGGTGCCGGCCCTGCTTCGGCAGATCCGCCTCCAGGGCGTGCTCGTCGGCAGTCGACGCCAGCAGATCGAGATGGTCCGGGGCATCGAGGCCTGCGGGCTGCGTCCGATCGTCGACCGCCGCTATCCCCTGGCGGATCTCGTCGCGGCGTTCCGGCACCAGGAAAGCAACCGGCACTTCGGCAAGATCTGTATCGAGATCTGATCCGCCGCCGCGCGCCTCAGCCGACCCGGAACAGGAGGGCGACGGCCGCCACGGCTATGACCGCGAAGGTCGCGAGGATCCCGCCCCCGCGGCAGGCGAATTGGCGTGGCGAATTCTTCGGGGCGAACATCCCGAACGGGTGCAGCACCCGCGCCACCAGCAAAGCGATCAGGAGGCTGCGGACCAGGGTCGGGCTCCCCCCGCCCGCTTCCAGCAGAGCGACGAGGATCAGCGCCAGCGGCACGTACTCCCCGAAATTGCCCTGCGTGCGGATGCGCTTCTCCAGGTCCGGATTCCCACCGTCCCCATGCAGGACGTCCGCCGACAGGCGGCCCGCAACGACCCAGGACGAGAGGCCGACATAGAGAAGGGCGAACGCGGCCGCGTAGAAAGCCGTGAGGGCAGGATAGATCACGGGGTCACTCCGGTAGGGCGGATCTCGATGGCGTGCGCGGACAGGGTCGACGGCAGGACGTTTGAATCCAAGCTCAGCGGGGACCCTGGGCGGTGCGGCTCGGATCGTCGGCCGGGTCGATGTAGTTCAGACCGAAGGGGCCGGTCCCGTTGACCTGCAGTTCCACGGGCTCGCTCGTAGTCCAAAGGGCGTGCGGCATGTCCTGCGGCAGGTAGACGAAGCCGCCGGCGCGCAGCGGTTTGCCGGCGCTCTTGTCCAGCGTCGCACCGTGCTGATGGTAGATGGAGCCGGCCAGGATGGTCAGCGTTTCGGCCTGCGCATGCGTGTGCGGGGCGATCACGGTCTCGGCGGGAAACTTGATGCGAAGTACGAAGGGCCCGGGCTTGGCCGGATCACCCGCCACCCGGCTGATCTGCGTGCCCTTGGGCAGGTTCGCCGGACCGGCCTCGTAGACCACGCTGGCCGCGTCCGGAACGGTGACGCTGCCATGCTCCGCGTGGTCGCCCGCCGCCGCGACGGCCGTGCCCGCAACGGGGATCACCAGCAATGCGGCGGCGAGGGTTCGTGCGAGCGGGCTCATGGATGTCCTTGCTGCGAGAAGCGGGAGGAGGCGGTCTTGGGAAGACACCGGCCAATCCTCAGTGCCTGGCGCCGGGCTCATGGATGGGACATCCATTGAAGCGCTGGCGAAACTCGGCCGAGTGCTTGTAGGGGGCGTTGCGGGCGCGATTGATGTTGCCAAGGGGCTGATGGGCGGCGAGGCCCGTCCAGATGCTGAAGCGCATCCCTTCGTCGACCGCCTGGACGCGCGACGGATCCCAGCTGTCCTGCGGCCGGACGGTGATCAGCCCGACGCGCTGGAACGGAGCTTCCACCTCGTCCCACTCCACCGTCGGATCCTCGACGGGCTGGCGCGCGAGGTCGCGGCAGAGCTGGACGCGGAACTCCCAGACGCCCTCGATGCCGCGCATCTCGGACTGCACCGTCTCGCGGATCGCATTGGGACGACCGGACGCGTCGATCTCGTTCCCGGTCAGCGCGGTGAGCGCCGGGGCAACCGGAGCGACCGAGAACTTGGCGATGTAGTCGCCGTACCGGAACGGCGTGACGCTGTAGTAGGTCTCGCCGAGCGGGTCGACGTTGGGTGCGCCGCCGAGGGACGCCAGCGTCGTGCTCTCGACGCCCACGGCCTGAAGCGCCTTGTTGACGCCCCGCAGCACCGTCGAGGCCGCGACCTTCAGGCCCTCGGCCCGGTCGGTGGTGCCGGCCAACAGCTTCAGGCTGCCGAGAAACTTCTGGGCGCTCGGGGCCTGGAAGACCTTGCCGTTGACCATGATGAAGTTCTGGGTGGCGCCGTCGGCGCCGGCCAGGCGCTCGCCCTCGACGTCAAGCACCTTCAGCGCGAGACCCCGCGGCAGCGAGACGGCGTCGGGGAGGATATCGCCCGCGTTGGTGGACAGGCGCATGAAGACCTTGTGCGTCCCGGGGCGGGCGAACAGGCCCTGGGCGAGTTCTGCGGGCAGGGCGTCATCGATGCGGAGCTCGCCCTCCAGGATGCCGTGCGACTTCGCATGCACCGAACGCACCGCATGTCCGGAATCCTCGGCCACGGTCTGCAGGATCTTGTCGAAGGTCTGGTTGAGCTGCGCGATGGTCTCGTTCTCATCGGACGTCACCGTCTCAACATCGGGACTGTAGCGAACGGGGGCTTGCAAGGTCAGGAACTCCGGTCGGGATCGGTTTGCAGATGAACGGACCGATCCGGTCTCCGTTCCGGGTTGGTCCCCTTCAACGCTCCGTGAACGCGCCGCCGAGGCGGCGTCAGGCGCCGATCCCGCCGGTCTCACGCGGGATGGCGGTCGTCCCAGAACCCGAACCGCCCGCGGAAGCCGGATTCCTCCGGTTCGCGGTCTCGCGGAGGCTTCGGGGGAGACAGGCCCGGTCCAAATCGAGCGATCGCCGTTCTCGATCCCGGCTGCGGGTCCGACCCGGACGTCGTCCTGCCTCCGGCTCAGCGCGGCGCGTGGATGTCCTCACGGCTGCGGAGGAGACCGGGCGGAAGCCCGGGTCGCAGGTCGGCGGCCATCGCCCATTCCCAGAGTGCGCGGTCCAGATCCTGAAGGGTGACGCCGAAGCTTCGGGAGAGGTCACGGCAGAACGCGAGGTAGCGGAGATAGAGGTCGAGCGGCAGAAACGCCTTCGCACCGATCTCGAGCGGTCCGCAGCCGAGGGCCTTGAGGCCCCGAGGGTCGATGACGGCGTAATGGTCCGGACGGATCGCGGCCAGGATCGCCGACGCAACGGGTACGGCCACGCCGGAGAGACCGGTGAGGACCGACACGGCCACCCGCGGGGTCGTGGCGAGCAGCGCCGTCCGCAGGGCGTCGGCGACCTCCTCGTCGCTGTTCCTCTGTTGACGACTCCGGCCACGGTCGCTGACCTTCCAGGTCAGGATCGGGGCGAGGTTCTCACGCGTGCAGGCGCCGTGCCGGATGCGCGCGCCGGCGGCGAGGGCCGCCCGCTCCTTCGCGTCGATCCGATAGGCTGCCGCGAGGCGTGAAATCTCCAAGGGTGAGAATTGCAGGCGGAGCGGTCTTGCGGCGTCGCGCTCCGGGCGCGACCGTCCGACGGCACGCGTCGCTCGGAGGGCGAGGGCCAAGATCAGGTCTACGATCTGGAGGACACGGCGTCGCGGCGCCAAAGGGCCACCTCGCGAGCGGCTGAAACCGCCACGAGGGCAGCACCTGTCGGAGTTTCGTGGTCGCGCCTCATGCCATCGAATCCCGTCATCCGCGGCAGCCCTGAGCGCGGGCACCCGTCGCAAATACGTAGAAAGATGTTACGATCGACGCAATATGATGCACGCATCCGATAATTCACCTCTCGCCATCGACCTCGCCCTGGGCGGCACGATCACCGTCGGGTCGCACCGCATCTCGGTCGCCGAGGCCGTCACGGTGCTCGACGCGATCGCGGAGACGGGTTCCGTCCAGGGCATCGCGACCGCGCTCGGCCTCTCCTACCGGGCGGCCTGGGAGCGTCTTCGTGCCCTCGAAGCCGGCCTCGGGCACCAGCTCGTGCAGAAGACGCGCGGGCACGGCAGCGCGCTGACGCCCACGGGTGTGCTGCTGCGCGAGTCCCTGGGAGCGGCCGCGGCCAGTCTCGCGGCGCCGATGGCCCGGGAAGCACGCGCCATCGGTGCCCGCCTCGCGCCGGTCCTGACCGGGGCCCCGCGCCCCGTCACGCTGGTCGCCAGCCACGACCTGCTCATCATGGACGTCGCCGCGACCTGGCCGAAGCTCGCCCTGGCGATCGCCGGCAGCGAGGATGCCGTGGCGCGCCTGACCGAGGCCCGTGCCGATGCGGCCGGATTCCACTGCGGTGCCGTCGACTGGCCGACGGCTGGTCCCGCCTTCGCGGACCTCGCGGCCGATCCTGGGTTCCGGGTCAGGATCCTATTCGAGCGCGAGCAGGGATTGATGCTCGCGGCCGGCAATCCCCTCGGCATCCGCGGCGTGGACGACCTCGCCGCCGGAAATGCCCGGTACGTCAATCGCCAGAAGGGGTCGGGCACCCGGGTGTGGTTCGATCGCCTCCTGGCCCAGCACGACATTCCGGCCGACCGGATCCGGGGCTACGCCACCGAGGAATTCACCCATCAGGCGGTCGCCGCCGTGATTGCCTACGGCGCGGCCGATGCCGGGCTCGGTGCGCGGGCGGCGGCCGACCGGTTCGGACTCGATTTTCTCTCCGTGGGCTGGGAGCGCTACTACCTCGCGACCGCCCAATCCCGGATCGACGCGACCTTCGACGCCCTCGCGGAGGCCCTGGCCGAGCGCGCGTGCCGGACATCCGGCTATCGTCCGCCCGAGACCGTGCGGGGCATCGGGCAAGGGACTGCCGTTCCCGGGGCGCCGCTTCCCTAATCCGGCAGGATCGGCGCGCAGACGGCATGTCCATGGCCCGGCAGTGCGACCACCGCCACGGCGACGCCGTAGATCCGCGCCAGGGTCTCGGGCGTGATCGTCGCGGCCGGAGTCCCGAGGGCGAGGAGTCGGCCCTCGTGCAGCAGGGCCACCCGGTCGGCGCACAGGAAGGCGTGGTCCGGGTCGTGCGTCGAGAGGACGACCGCGATACCCGATCGCGACAGGCGCCGGATCTGGCCGAGCACCCGGGCCTGGTTGCCGAAATCGAGGCTGGCGGTGGGCTCGTCCATCACGACGATCCGGGGTTCGCCGGCGAGCGCGCGGGCGATCAGCACCATCTGGCGCTCCCCGCCGCTGATCTCGGTGTAGATTCGTTCCGCGAGGTGCCCGATCTCCAGGGTTTCGAGAACTCGCTCGGCCACGGCGTGGTCGGCCGGGCCGGGGCTCGCGAAGGCGCCGAGCCGGCTCGCGCGCCCCATCAGGACGACGTCGCGCACCCGGAACAGAAAGAACCCGCCCTGCGCCTGGGGGACGTAGCCGAGGCTCGCCGCCAGCCGGCGCCGGGACCAGCGGCCGATCTCCTCCCCGTCGAGGCGGATGCGGCCGCCGAGGGGCGGGAGCAGGCCCAGGAGCGTCTTGAACAGCGTGGTCTTGCCGCCGCCATTCGGGCCGAGCAGGCACAGCACCTCGCCGGGTTCCACGGTGAGGGCGAGGCCGGCGCCGATGCGACGGCGCCCGTAGCCGAAGGCGAGATCCTCGACGCTGAGCATCAGGCCCAGCCCCGCCGGCCGCTGGCCAGGAGCCAGAGGAAGAACGGCGCGCCGATGAGCGCGGTCAGGATGCCGAGCGGCACCTCGATGGGGGCGATGGTGCGGGCCACGAGGTCGACGGCGAGCAGGTAGCCCGCGCCGAGAACCAGGGAAGCCGGCAGCAGGTGGCGGAAATCCGGGCCCACCAGGAGCCGGGCCACGTGCGGCACCAGGAGGCCGATCCAGCCGATCACCCCCGTCACCGACACCGAGGCGGCGGTGACCAGGGTCGCGGCGGCGATCAGGACCGGGCGCAGGACCCAGGTCTCGATCCCGAGGGCGCGGGCTTCCTCCTCGCCGAGGCTCATCAAGTTCATGCGCCAGCGCAGCAGCACCAGGGGCGCGAGACCGAGGCCGATCGCCGGCAGGATCGCACCGACATCCCCCGACGTCACCGAAGCGAGGCTGCCGAGGAGCCAGTAGGTGATGGCCGGCAACTGGTTGTAGGGATCCGCCAGGACCTTCAGGAGCGCGATGGCCGAGCCCAGCACGGCCCCGATGGCGACGCCGGCCAGGACCAGCGTCAGCACCGGATCCTGACCGCGCACCGCCGCGCCCACCGCGTAGACGGCGGCGACCGCGGCGAGGCCGCCCCCGAAGGCGAGCCCCTGGATCGCCGCCACGGGCAGGGACAGGAAGATGCCGAGCACCGCCCCGAGGCTCGCCCCCGCCGAGACCCCGAGAATGTCCGGCGAGACCAGGGGATTCCGGAACAGGCCCTGGTAGGTCGCCCCGGCCGCCGCGAGACTCGCCCCCACCACCAGGGCGGCGAGGACACGGGGCAGGCGGACCTGGAGGATGACGGTCTGCATTGCCGGGTCGGCCCGCGCGGGCAGGCCGACGAGCCGGGCCCCCAGGATCTCGACCACGTCGCCGAGGGGAACGGCGAAGCGGCCGGTGGCCAGCGCCAGCACCACCAGGGCGAGGAGCCCCAGCATCGGCGCCAGGACGGGCCAGATCCGCGCCCATCGCCGGCGTTCCGCCTTCTCCGGCAGGGCGAGGGCCTCCGTCTCCGGCGTCATGGCTTCGGACCGGGCGCGGCGCCCGAGAGCAGCGCCGCCACCTGCCCGTCCTCGAGATCCACATGGTAGAAGCGCCGGTAGAAGTCCCGCGTCGCCGCCTCCAGGCCGGTCGGGAACAGGTCCGGGTAGAGCACCTGCGCCAGCCAGCGGATGCCGATCAGGCGATTGGCACCGGGCGGTGCATCGAACCAGCCGAAGGGCAGGGCCGGCACCGGGTAGACCCGGCCCGCGCGCACGGCCCGGAGGCCGGACCAGAGCGGGTCTTGCGCGATCCCACGCCGGAAGCCGGCATCCTGGGTGAGGATCACGTCCGGGTCCCAGGCCAGCACCTGTTCCGGCGAGACGGTGGCGATCCCGCCGGGGCCGGCCGCCGCCGCGACGTTCCGGGCTCCGACCACGCCGAGGAGCTCGACGTTGATCGACCCGCCGAGACCGGTCTCGAGCCCCTTCGGACCGCGGGCGTAGTAGACCCGCGGGCGCCGCGCCTCCGGCACCGTCGCGATCACCCGGGCCACATCCGCCACCGCGGCCTCGGCCGCGCCCGCCAGGTCCGCCGCCGCCGCGTCCAGGCCCAGCAGGGCGCCGAGGCGCCGATAGCTCTCCGCGGTCTTCTCGAAATGCCCGTCGAGGAGCACGTAGGGAATCCCGGTCTGTGCCTGGACCCGGTCGGCGAGGGACGCGTAGGTCGGCGCCGTGCTGCCGACATCGAGGATGAGATCGGGCTTGAGGCCGAGGACCGCCTCGACGTTCGCGGTCCCGCCGCGCCCGGTCAGGCGCCCCGTGACGGGCAGGACGCGGGTCGCGGGAGCGAGAAAGGGCTTCTCCTCCGGGGTCGGGCTGCGGATCCAGCCGACCATCCGGTCCGGCGCCAGGGTGTAGAGCAGGACGGAGGCCGGCGGGCCGGCCGCCAGGATTCGGGCGGGGCGCTCGGGCACCGCGACGGTCCGGCCGGCGGCATCGGTGAAGGGCCGTGCGTCGAGGGGGCCGCCGAGACCGAGCCCCGCCAGCAAGGGAACGAGGCGAAGGGTGGCGTGACGCGCGCGGCGCAGACCGCCATGCGGACGTGGAAACGGTGCCGTGTTCACAGGAGAACGATCCCCAGACGAGCGGGTGTCCGCGTCAGTGTAGTGGGTCCGGCAGCCGGCGCCTACGGACGGGATGTCCGGGCCGGTGCGGGCCGCAGAGCGCCGATGCGGCGCAGACGGGACGACAGGCGCTACGCCGCACGGGATCGCTCGGCGTTGCAGGAGGGCAGGAACGACAAGGTCACGACCGGGCCTCTCGTCCGCAGGGGAATCGGTGCCGCGGACCCACGCAGCTGCGCCGCGATCGTCCGGCTCGCCCGGAACGAGACGATGCGCTTCTCGCCCACCAGGACCGGCGCGCCGGACGCCAGGTTTCGCCCCGGGCGCGGCGCCCGGGCGACGGCCGAGAAGACGCCGAGCCCCCGCAATTCGACCCGGTCGTCCGCAGCCAGGGCTTCGGCGATCCGTGCCAGGATGGCGTTCACCACGGCGTCCACCTCCGCGGCTCCGAGATGCGGGTGTTGCTCGCACGTGCGGGCGATCAGACCGGACTTGATCATGGTGGGAACTCAGCACCTGCGAGTGATCGAGAGGAGGGAGAAGTTTCGCGACTTCTCGCATTGGACGCAGAGGCCGGTTTCCGCCGCAGCAGGGTCTTCCGGCTCGCTGAATTCGGGCGCCGCGCGCTCGCGTGTCATCGGAGACTGTTCTCACGAACGTCGACGGCGCAGGCCCGCGACGCATCCGCCTTCCCGATCCGCCCATCCAGGGTCCGCGCCAGCTGTCGCGCGATGCCCACCAGCGCGGCGACCATCGGCGTCGCCGGTTCGCGTTGCGGCACGACGAGGCCGATCGTGTGCTCGATCTCCGGCTCGACGATCGGGATCGTCCGCAGACCCGGCATCGGCCCGAGGGCGTCGGCCAGCGCGGCCGGCATGATGCTCGACCAGTGCAGGGTGCGCACATGGCTCATCAGGACGATCATCGAATTCGACTCGAGGGTCGGCGCAGGGTCGCTCCCCGAGGCCCGAAGCTGCTGATCGACGATGCGCCGGTTCTGCATGTCGGGCGTCAGCAGGCAGAGCGGCGTCCGGCTGACTTCGGACCAGGTGATGCTGGTGCGCCCGTCGTGCTGGCCGCCGGCCGCGGTGAGAAGCTGGTAGCGCTCCTTAAAGAGCGGGATCGTCGTGACCCGACTCAGCGGCTCACGGTCGAGATAGGTGAGACCGGCATCCGCCACGAGGTTCTCGATCAGGTCGAGGATGGTCGCCGACGTCGCCGACAGGACGCTGAGGCGGACGTCCGGATAGCGGAGATGATACGGGGTGGTCAGCGCGGAGATCATCGGAAGGACGGTCGGGATCGCGGCGATCCGCAGGTGTCCCGCCGGTCCCCGGCGCAGGGTCGCGACATCCTCGCGCATCGCGCGCGCATCGGCGACGATCCGCCGGGCCCAGGCCAGAACCCGTTCGCCCTCGGGCGTGAATCCCTGAAACCGGGAGCCGCGCTGCACCAGCCGGGTCCCGAGTTGGTTCTCCAGGCTCTTCACACCGGCCGACAGCGTCTGCTGCGTCACGCAGCACGCGTCCGCGGCGCGCCCGAAATGGTGCTCCCGCGACAGGGCGAGGAGAAGGTCGAGTTTGTCGATCACGGGTCCGGGAGAGGAAGCATGGCGCCGTCAGGCTCCGAGACGACCGGTGGTATACATCCGATGCGATCGGTTCAATAAGTCGCAGACTTCCATTGTCCGTGTGAGTTAGGGCCTGGCTCATGGCGGGATCGGACGTATGCGGCCCCGACCCGGAGGCGTGCCGCGAAGAACCCGCGACGGCTGGCGTTGGATGGGTCCAGATTCGGTGCTGACGGATTTGGCCAAGACGAGGGGTGACTGATCGGCGCCTCGAGAGGATCGGTCTCAGGACGCCACAGAGGTCTACGCGAGGCCCCGTCCAGCATCCCGGCCCTGGCATCGCGTCCAACGGACGAGAAATCGAACCGGCATTCCCGATCAGGCGCTGCGGGCGCCCCGATCGACGCCCATTCTTGCGACCGACGACGCATGACCGCTCGGCTGGGACCGATCGAGCGGGACCGACGCCCCGCTCGGCCCGGCGCGCCTGGACCAGTCTCGTTCTCGAAATCCCGCCCACGGATGCCGATGCCCTGCTCGCCGCCTGGACGGACGACACGGAGATCATGAAGCGCCAGCCCGGATTCGTCTCGGCACCGCGGCACCGCGGCATCGCGGGCAGGGGCGTCTTCCTGGACGACGCCGTCTGGGACAGCGTCGCGGCGTTCCGTACGGCCTTCACCGATCCCGAGTTCCGAGCCCGTCTCGCCGATGATCCGGCGACCGCCACCGCGAGCCCGCAGCTGTTCCACACGGTCGCCGTTCCGGGCCTCTGCGCAGCGTGAGCCCCAGCCTTCCTTCCGACGAGATCGCCCTGCGCGAGGACGCGACCGACAAGGCCGACGTCATCGGCGCCGGCGCCGTGGCGGATCCCGCACTCGGACTGGCGGCGGAGGCGGTCCCGAGCCTCGGAGCGCGGCTTCAGGGAACGGACGCCCTGCAACGGATGAGCGTGCGCGACCCGAGGCGTCCGCAGACCGAGGACCAATTTCTCGGACCGGTCGCAGCACGTGCTGACAGGTCCCGCCCCACCCCGACCTCAGGCGGCGCCGTCATGGCTGGCGAAAAGCCCTCGCTAGCCAACAGGTCGAGCGGACGATCAGGATCGGCCGAACCGTGCCGTTTTGCCCTGCACCGCATGACGTCCGATCCGTATCCTTCACGATTCGGGAAGGGCTTGCCCGGCGCGCGACAGGACCCGCTGCACGCATGACGGGCGTCGATTCAGCCCGTAAGGTGCGGCCTGGAGATTGAGCATGGCGCACCCTCACGATCATGATGACCATTCCCATGGGAGGCACTCGGCAAGCGAACTCTCGCCGATGGAATTGCGGGTGCGCGCCCTGGAATCCATCCTCGTGGACAAGGGCTACGTCGACCCGGCCGCCCTCGATGCGCTGATCGAGACCTACGAGATCAAGGTCGGCCCGCATAACGGGGCCCGGGTGGTGGCGCGGGCCTGGGTCGATCCCGGCTTTCGCGCCCGCCTGCTCGCGGATGCCACTCCGGCCATGCGCGAGCTCGGCGTCGGCGGGCGGGGTGGTGAGCACATGGTCGTCGTCGCCAACACCCCCGAGGAACACAACCTCGTGGTCTGCACGCTCTGCTCCTGCTACCCGTGGCCGGTGCTCGGCCTGCCACCGATCTGGTACAAGTCGCCCCCCTACCGCTCGCGCGCCGTGATCGAGCCGCGCGCGGTGCTGGCCGAGTTCGGCGTGACGCTGCCGGTCGAACAGCGCATCCGGGTCTGGGATTCCACCGCCGAGCTGCGCTACATGGTGTTGCCGATGCGTCCCGCCGGAACGGAAGAACTGGACGAGGCAGCCCTCGCGGCCCTCGTCACCCGGGATGCGATGATCGGCACCGGCCTTCCGCGCGCCCCGGCAACGACCGCATGAACGGGGGGCAGGACCTCGGCGGCATGCACGGCTTCGGCCCTGTCGCGCCCGAAGCCGACGAGCCGCGCTTCCATGCGGCCTGGGAGAAGCGCGTCTTCGGCCTCGCGATGGCCATGGGCCTCTCCGGCGCCTGGAACCTCGATGCCAGCCGGTCGGCCCGCGAGGCGCTGCCGCCGGGCGAGTACCTCGCTTCCAGCTATTACGCGATCTGGCTCAAGGCGCTGGAACGCCAGGTGCAGCACCACGGCCTCGTCACGCCCGAGGAGCTGTCCACCGGCATCGCGTCGGCTCCCGCCGCTCCGGTCAAGCGCGTCCTTCGGGGGGAAGAGGTGGCGCCGCTCTTCGCGCGGGGCTTCCCGAGCGACCGGCCCGTCCCCGACCCGGCGCGCTTCTCGCCGGGCGACCGCGTCCGCGCCCGGATCATCCATCCGGCGGGACACACGCGCCTGCCGCGCTACGTGCGGGGCCAGATCGGAACCATCGAGGCGGTGCATGGCGGCTTCGTCTTTCCCGACACGAACGCGCAGCTCGCCGGCGAGGCGCCGCAATGGCTCTACACCGTCCGGTTCTCGGGCCGCGACCTCTGGGGGGACCAGGCCGAACCCGGCCACACCGTCTCGGTGAACGCCTTCGAGAGCTACCTGGAACCCGTCGAACCGGTACGCTCCGCATGAGCGCCGATCAGATTCCCCGGGACGACGGGGCCGATCCGGTCTTTGCCGAGCCCTGGGAGGCCCAGGCCTTCGCCCTGGTGGTGGCGCTCCACGACCGCGGCCTGTTCGACTGGAGCGAATGGGCGGAGGCGCTCGGGGCGCAGACGCGGCGCACCGGGCAGGCGGCGGACTATGCCGCCTGGCTCGCGACCCTCGAAGGCCTGCTCGCGGCACGCGGCATCGCGGCGCCCGAACGCCTCGCCGCGCGCCGGGCCGCCTTCGCACGGGCCGCCGCGGCCACACCGCACGGCGAGCCGATCCTCCTGGCGAACGATCCGCTCGCGGGCACCCGTCCGGGGTGAGGGGCCGAGACGCCGCGAGAGCCGGGCGGATGCGTGAGCCGTCGCTCCGCAAACGTGGGGCCGGATCGGAGCAGGCGATCTCGGGTCGAACGGTCGAGCGTCCTGAACCCGGCCCGAGGCGATGACGGCGCTTGTCGATCCGACAGGACGAGGCGACACGATCGGCGATGCCTCCGTCGCGCGCACGGGCCTGACACGGATCAGCGTCGGGAGCGACTGGGAGAACACCGAAAGGAATGGCGGAGACGGAGGGATTCGAACCCTCGATACCCCTTTCGGGGTATGCTCATTTAGCAAACGAGTGCCTTCAGCCGCTCGGCCACGTCTCCGCAGGCGGTCGATCTAGAATTTCGCATTCGGCGGGTCAAGCAGCGATTGGCGCGGCCGCAGGGAAATCGATGCCTTCCGGGCGGGCGTGCCGTCGGGGCCACAGGCCCGGTCGATGCCCCGGGGCCGCCGGACGGGCCGGGCAGGGCGGCTCTTACGGCCGCCGTGCCGTCTCAGGCGCCGACGCTGGCGGCGAGGCGCTTGCGCTGGATCTTGCCGTTCGCCGTGCGCGGCAGCGCATCCAGGAAGCGCACTTCGCGGGGGCACTTGTAGGTCGCGAGGCGATCGAGACACCAGGCCATGATGTCGTCGGCGTCCAGCACGGCATCGGGTTTCGGCACGACGAAGGCGGTGATGACGCTGAGGTCGGCCCGGACCGCCATCTCCGCGACGCCGACCTCGGCGACGTCGGGATGCTCGATCACGACTCCCTCGATCTCGTTCGGCGAGACCCGGTAGCCGAAGGCGTTCATGAGGTCGTCGTCGCGGCCGTGGAAGGTCAGGTAGCCGTCCGCATCGAGGCTCGCGCGGTCGCCACCGACGAACCAGTCGCCGCGCATCACCGCGGCCTCCTCCTCGGGCCGGTTCCAGTAGCCCAGCATCAGGCCGGGCTCGGAGCGGTGGATGGCGAGGAGGCCGACCTCTCCGGGCGGCAGCGGCTCGGCCGGGCCCTCGGCCGGCAGGATCGCAACGCGGCGCCCGGGCTGCGGTTTGCCGGGGGAGCCGGGGCGCACGGGGATCGTCGGGCCGCTCGAGACGTAGGTCGAGCACTCGCTCATCCCGAGGGCCTCGTAGAGGGGCTTGCCGGTCGCCTGCGTCCAGGCCGCGAGGAGCTCGGGCGACAGGGCCTCTCCCGCCGTCACCCCGTGGCGCAGGGTGCCGAGATCGACGGCCCCGAGATCGGCATATTTCAGGATCTGGCGGTAGACGCTCGGCACGGCGGCGAAGAGCGTTGCCCGATGGCGGGCGATGAGGGCCGGCCAGATCGCCGGATCGCGCGGGCCGTCGTAGAGCACCGCCGTGGCGCCGCAGGCCCAGGGATCGGTGATCCCGACGCCCAGCGTGTAGGTCCAGTTCATCGTACCGGCATGGAGCATGACGTCGTGCTCCGACAGGCCGAGCCAGTGCGCGTGCATCGGCCGGCGCCCGCGGATGGCGCGATGCGCGTGCAGGACGCCCTTGGGCCGGCTGGTCGTGCCGGAGGTGTAGACCAGGGTCGCGGGGTCCTCGGCCCGGGTGTCCGCGTAATCGGGCAGCGCCGGCCCGGCCTTCATCGCGGCGATGTCGTCGGGCCGGAGCAGGATTCGCCCCCCGAGCCCGGCCGGATCGACGGCATGGCCCGCCCCCACGACCACGACGGACGCGCCCGCATTCTCCATCAGGAACGCGGCCTCGGGCTCGGTCAGCTGCGGCGAGGCGGGCAGGGCCACGAGGCCGGCGGCCAGGGCTCCGAAGTAGACCAGCACGTAGTCCGCCTCGTTGCCCATGCGGATCATCACGCGCGCGCCGGGCGCGAGGCCGAGGGACCGAAGCCCGGCCCCGATGGCCCGGACCGCCCGATCGACCTCGCCGAAGGTCAGGACGCGAACGTCGTCGCCGGCTCCCGCCATGATGAGCGCCGTCTTGTGGGCGCGCAGGCGGGCATTCTCGGCAAGGCAGAAGCGCGCGCCGTTGAACGGCGGGGCCTCGGCGGCGGTGGCAAGGGATGAGGTCAAGCGAGGGCTCCGTGGCGACCCGCGCAAGGAAGCCGAAAGCGGGCGCCTCGACAAGGGCACCCGCTCCCCGTTTCCGACGCGCCGCCCCGCGGCGCGGCCGGCCCTCAGCCGGCGATTTCCTTGGCGGCGACGAGCATCTCCTTCATCGCTTCCGCGGCGGCCTGGTAGGCGGGGGTTCCGACATCCCAGTTGCTGGCCTTGAGGGCTTCCAGCATCTTGCCGGCTTCCGCGAAGGCCTTGCTCTCCGCAGCCACCAGCCGGGCGAAGGCGGGGTGGGCGGCCGGTGCCGTCCCGGCCAGGTCCGTCTTCAGGCTCCGGCCGGGCTGGCCCGACGGGGTGGCCAGGATCGGATCCGGCTGCGCCATGCCGACGAGAACCCGGGCGAGCTTGCGCTTCCACGCGCCGAGATCGGCTGGCAGGCGCACCAGGGCGTAGACCGGCACGTCGCGGGCATTCGCGTTCAGCGCCGTCTGGCCGGTGGCCTCGGCGCGCACGAGTCGGCTCGTGATCTTCTCGATCTCCTCGTGGGTCTTCGAGGCCTTCGCGGCGATGTTCTGCACGCTGGTCGAGATTTCCGAGGTCGCAGCCCGCTGTTGTCCCAGCATGTGCGAGATCGCCTGGTTCAGGTCGCTCGCCTGCGCGATGCGGGCATTGGTCTCGACGATCCGGTGCTCGAGGTGATCGACGATGGTGCGGCCCGTGGTGACGGCGCTGCGGCTCTCGTGAACCGCCTCCGAGATCGCGCCCATCTCGGCGGTGAGGGTGCTCAGCAGCCCGCGGATCTCCCCGGTGGACTTGGCTGTCTGGGCGGAGAGCGACTTCACCTCGGCGGCCACCACGGAGAACCCGCGGCCGGCCTCGCCCGCCCGGGCGGCCTCGATGGTGGCGTTGAGGGCCAGGAGATTGGTCTGCGCCGAAATCGCCGCGATGGTGGTGGCCATCACCTCGATCTGCGCGATGGCGCGCTCGAGGACGACGACGCGATCGGAGATCTGCGAGGTCCGGACATCGATCTCGTGCATCGCCGTGCGCGCCTTCTGCGCGTCCTGGATGCAGGCCTGGGTCTCCGCGAGGGCATCCCGCGCGACGGTCACCACGGTCTCGGAGGTCTGCGCCACCTCCGCCACGGAGGCCGCCATCTCCTCGGCGGCGCCCGCGATCGTCTGGGTGGCGCTCGCCACCTCACCGACGTCGTAGGTCATCCAACCCGTGTTCGTCGCAGCTTCCGAGGCCTCGCGGGCGACGGAGGCGGTGGTGGCCAGGCTGCGCAGGAGATCGGCTTCGCGATTCGCATGCAACCGCTCGATCGCGGCGCGGAGCGGCCCCTCGGGCAGATCGACCGATGCGAGATTTTGGCTCACCATCAGGGATTCCACCGCCTGTACCAGACGGGCTTCGTCGCGGATCCCAGCGGCATCCGGCGCCGTCTCGGTGACGGGCGACTTCGGGGTGGAACGAGCGAAGGGAAGGCCGAGCATCGCGGTTGGTCCTGTAAGGCGTAGCGATGTGATCTACCAATCTTCCATTAATGTATCCTTATGGCCTGAAACACCCGCTCAAAATCGAGAAGCGTTCCGTCTCGCACCGCGATGCGCTGTTGTGCAACGCGAACGATTAACGGGTGGCTCGCCACAATCAGTGCTTATTGTCTACCACCAGTTTTGGCTCGATAAGCTTTAGCGTTTCATTATAATTTAGTTAAATTGCCATATTGATTGTTAATATCTATGACGAATTCAGAACCCTCGCGGAGGCCGGAGGGCTCATCCGTCCGGTCCAGCCCAGGTGGGACACCCGGCCGAACGCGACGTCCACTTCGACACAGGCCGGCGATGCCGGGAGGCCCGCGCGCGGCCCGGGGGATCGCCGCCCGCAACCTCCGGCGAGACCGAGGGGCGTCCGCCTGGACCAAATCTGTTCAGGCGCTGAACCATCCCGCGAGGCCCGGCACGGCACGGCCCATCCAATTCAGGATGGCGCCCGGGCAGGCGCGGAGGAAGACGGGCGGCGCGTCGGATCGACGCCGCTCGGCCGCCGGCCCGGATCGAGTCCGGCTCAGGCCGAGCGGGAGAGCGGCATCTCGCGCGGGCCGATGAGGTCCGCCTTGCGCTCCAGCAGAGTCGGCGGGGGGACCGGGGCTTCGATGGTGCAGACGACACCGCTGGCCGCGAACAGCAACTGGACCTCGCCATCGAGTTCCCGGGCCAGGCTGCGCTCGATCAGGCGTGAGCCGAAGCCGGTCCGGGTCGGCGGGACGACGGGGGGGCCGCCCTCCTCGCTCCAGCGCAGGATCAGGCGGGTCTCCGCCTGGCGCTCCACCGACCAGGCGATCGTCACCGTGCCCCCCTCCTGCGAGAGCGCCCCGTACTTCACCGCATTGGTGCCGAGTTCGTGGAGCGCCATGGCGATCGACAGGGCCAGGCGCGGCGGCAGCCGCAGGGCGGGACCGGAGACGAAGAACCGGGAGCGCTGCCCCTCCGCCGCATCCAGCGGTGCGATGGCGTCGGCCACGACGTTTCCGAGTTCGGCGCCGTCCCAGCTCTCCCGGGTGAGGACGTTGTGCACCCGGGCCAGGGCCAGCAGGCGGGCCTCGAACGCGGCTCGGGCCGCGGTGGCCTCCGGCCCCTCGAGCCGGCGCAGGGACTGTCCCGCGATCGACTGCACGGTGGCCAGGGTGTTCTTCACGCGATGGTTCAGTTCGTGAATCAGCAATTGCTGGTGCTCGGCGGCGCGCTTGGCGTCGGTGATGTCGACGTTGCAGCCCGTGTAGCCGAGGAAATTACCGGTATCGTCCGTCCGCGGCACCCCCTCGCAGCGCAGCCAGCGCACGACGCCGTCCTGGTCCACCACCCGGACGTCGGCCTGGAAGGGCACCCGCGCCGCGAAGGCGTCCCGAAAGCGGGTCGCGAAGGCCTCGTAGTCCTCCGCGAAGATGATCCGGCGCCAATCCTCGCCGGCCAGCACGGCGGCCGTATGCAGCCCGAACATGTGGTCGAAATGCATGTTGGCGAAGCTGATCCGGGCGTTCTCGTCGGTCATCCAGATCAGGGCCGGAGCGGAATCGGCCATGTGGCGGAAGCGGGCTTCGCTCTCGCGCAGGGCACTCAGGCCGCGCTGGGTCTCCGCCAGCGCCCGGTCGCGCTCGTCGCTGCGCAGGCGCAGGCGCTGGGAGGCCTCCGCGAGCACGTCTCCCAGGCGCCGGATCTCGTGGATCGGCGAGGTGATCCGCGGGATGACCTCGCCGCGGGAGAGGGCCGGCCCCGTCGCGGCGAGCCGGCGCAGGGGTTGCGAGACCCGCGACCACAGGTGAACCGCCAGGATGGACGAGGTCGCCAGCACCAGGAGGCCGAAGCCGCAGAAGGCCCAGATCCAGTTGCGCAGGCGCGCTTCCACCAGGGCCTGCGGGATGATCGCGGCCGCGGTCCAGCCCGTGAGGCGGGAGCGGGCCTCGACGACCGTCACGGCCTTGAGGCGCCGATCCTTGCCCTCCCAGACATTCGGCGTCGCGGTCTGGTACTGACGCAGGGTCGCGAGGCGCTGCGAGCCGATATTGGTCTCCGGATCGGGCACCCGCGCCAGGATGACCCCGTCCCGGTCGGAGAGGCCGGTGGTCCAGCCCTCGACGGCTTCCCGGGCGACCAGGCCGTCCAGCCGGCCGATCGGGACCGTGAAGCTGAGGATATGGGTGACGCCGCCCTCGCCGAACACCGGCACCGCGACCGCATAGGTCGCGTCCGCGGGCTTCATGCCCTTGACGTAGCCCGAGACGACGGCGCGCTGGCTGCCCGTGGCGATCTCGCGATCGAAGGGCAGCCCGCTGCGCGGCAGCGGGGCCCGGCGCGGCACCGCCGTGTTCACGACCTGCTGTCCGTCCGGTCGCCGAAGCAGGATGTCGAGGCCGACCGCGTCCCGCACGAGGCGCGCCTGGGCGTCGAAATTGTCGAACTCGCCGTCCTTCAGTCGCGGCGATGTGGCGAGGGTCTGCAGCACCGAGACGAGGCCCGCCGTGTCGCGGTCGACGGAGAGGGCGATGCTCCGCACGTTCTCGCGGGCATCCTGCTCGAAGCGGGCCCGCTCGGTTCCCGCGTAGCGCGCGAGGAGGATCGCCGTGAACAGCAATCCCGGTCCGATCAGCGCGATCACCAGGGCGACCAGGTAGACCTGGGTCGAGAAACCGCGCTGTCGGACACGCGCGAAGGCGGAGGCGAGCGACCCCCACCCCCGGCGCCAAGTGCGGCGCCCGGTCGGGGTCTCTCCGGGAGGCGGTGTCTCTCCGGGAGGCGGATGGCTCATGAGCGCGCGACGCCCGCGCGATCGATGTGTCCGAGGTCGCGATCCGGCGCGAGGTGATCCCGAACGCGCTGCTTGAGGACCTTGACGTCGGGGAAGCCGCCGTCGCGCGTCCGATCCCAGATCAGGTGCGGTCCGCACAGGATCACGAAGACGCCGCCGGTGCCGGGAATCAGCGCCACCTCCCCGAGGTCGTCGCGAAACGTGGAGAGGAGTTCCTGCGCCATCCATCCCGCCCGCAGCAGCCACTGGCACTGCGTGCAGTAGGTGATCGAAACCCGCGGCTTCTCGGGCGATGGGCGGGGCGTTTCGTCCATGGCGGGTAAAGCGACCGATCGGCCCCGGCTTGTCAACCGAAACGCGCGCCCGGGCACCGCACGGCGATGGTCGTCGGTAGGGTTCGGCGACGTTTTCCCGTCACCCGGCCAAGTTTTTCCCTGTGCGCCTTTATCGCAGCGCCGATGCGCCTATGTGTGTTCACGGGCCGGTGAGGGACCGATCTTCGCGCGGCGCGCCGATGGCCAAGGAGTTTAAGCATGCGTTCAGGTGTCGTCACCCCGACGACGGGTCCCGTCCGGGCCTGGCTCGGCAGGGTTCGGATCGCTGTCGCGGCTCTCGCCCTGGGCACGACCCTGACCGGCTGCGGAGCGATCAATCGGGTCCCGACCCTCGAGGAGCGGGCGAAATCCTCGTGGAGCGAGGTGCAGAACCAGTACCAGCGCCGGGCCGACCTGATCCCGAACCTCGTCGAGACGGTGAAGGGCTACGCGCAGCAGGAGAAGGACGTGCTGATCGGCGTGACCGAGGCGCGGGCCAAGGCGTCGAGCGTCAAGGTCGATGCCTCGACCGTGAGCGATCCGCAGAAGTTCAAGGAATTCCAGGACGCGCAGAACCAGCTCTCGGGCGCCCTCGGCCGCCTCCTCGTCACCGTCGAGCGCTACCCCGACATCAAGTCGAACCAGAACTTCCTCGCCCTGCAGTCGCAGCTCGAAGGCACCGAGAACCGGATCGCCGTCGCCCGCCGCGACTACATCGCCGCGGTCCAGGACTACAACACGGAGGTCCGCACCATTCCGGGCCGGTGGATCGCCGCCATCTTCTACCCGGACGCGAAGCCGATGGAGACCTTCACGGCGACGCCTAACGCCGAGCGCCCGCCGAACGTGAAGTTCTAGCCCGCCATGGACCGTCCGCGCCCGGGCAGCGCCGGGACAGACGCCATCCGGTCGATCGCCACGCGGCTGATCCTCGGGCTCTGGCTCGTCGTCGGCGCCACCGGCCTCGCGCACGCGCAGGCCGGTGGCGCCGAACCGACCTTCCCCGCCCTGACCGGGCGGGTGGTCGACGGCGCCGGCCTCCTCAAGCCCGAGGACCGGACGGCCCTCGAGACCAAGCTGAAGGCCTACGAGGACAAGACCTCCGATCAGGTGGTGGTCGCCACGGTCCCCAGCCTGCAGGGCCGGACGGTGGAGGACTACGCCAACCGCCTATTCCGCGCCTGGAAGCTCGGGCAGGCCAAGACCGACAACGGGGCGCTGCTCCTCGTCGCCCCCAACGAGCGCAAGGTCCGGATCGAAGTCGGCTACGGCCTCGAGGGGGCCCTGACCGATGCCCTCTCGAAGGTCATCATCACCACCGCGATCACGCCACGCTTCAAGGCCGGCGACTACGCCGGCGGCATCAACGCGGGCGTCGACGCGGTGCTGTCGATCCTCGCGGGCGACGCCGAGGAGTGGCAACGCAAGGCGCAGGTACGCAGCGACGAGGCCAATCCCGGACAGGTGGTGATCTTCATCATCCTGTTCTTCGTCGTCCTGTTCGTCGTCTACCGGATGAACCGCGGGCGGCGGGGCGGTGGGGGCGGCTTCATCATCCTGCCGGGGCCATCCTCGGGGGGCTGGAGCGGCGGCGTCTCGGGCGGCTTCGATGGGGGCGGTTTTTCCGGCGGGGGCGGCTCGTCGGGTGGGGGAGGGGCCTCCGGTGACTGGTAAGCGACCGCCCTTTCTCGATGCGCCGGCGCGGGCGCGGATCGCGGAGGCGATCCGCCGGGCCGAGACCGCGACGTCTGGCGAGATCGTCGTGCTGGTGGCCGCCCGTGCCGGACTCTACCGTTCCGCGCCGCTGCTGCTCGCCCTGGCCGTCGGCCTCGTCCTGCCCTGGCCGCTGATCGTCCTGACGCCGTGGAGCGCGGCCACGATCGCGCTGGCGCAGGTCGCCGTGGTCCTGCTGGCGCTCCTGGCGGGTCTCCATCCCCGGGTGCGGATGGCCCTGGTCCCACGGGCGATCCGCCACGATCGCGCCCACGAACAGGCCCTGCGCGAATTCACGACCCGCGGCCTCAGCCGGACGGCAGGGCGGACCGGGGTGCTGATCTACGTCGCCCGGGCCGAGGGCCATGCCGAGATCGTGGCCGATCACGGCGTTGCCGCGCGCGTCCCGCCCGGCGCCTGGTCCGGCGCGATCGAGGCGCTCCTGGCCGCCCTGCGCCGCGGCGAGGCCGAGGCGGGCCTGACCGAAGCCGTCGGGCAGGTCGGCACCATCCTGGCCGGGCCACTTCCGCCGGAAGCCAGACCCCTCGACGCCCTGCCGAACCGCGTCATCGAACTCGATTGAGGATCGCGGACCTTTCGCAACCCGCGGTGACAAACGGGGGATGGGTTATTCAATCCCTACCGATTGAAATCGCGGGCCTCTGGCCCTGCGGAAGAATTTGCGCAAGAAGAGCCCTTGACGACCGGCCACGAAGGACAGGTCGCAGGAGCGAGACGTCTATGAGTGCGGTAACGAAGCACGGGCCCTGGGCCCTCGTGGGAGCGCTGGGGGCGGCCGCCCTCGCCATCGTCGCGACGACGCGCGGGGAAACGGTCAACGCCCTCTGGATCGTCGTGGCGGCGGTCTGCGTCTATCTCATCGCCTATCGCTACTACTCGCTCTTCATCTCCTCCAAGGTCATGCGGCTCGACGACAGCCGCCGGACGCCGGCCCACGTCCACAACGACGGGCTCGACTACGTCCCCACCAACCGCAACGTGCTGTTCGGACACCACTTCGCCGCCATCGCCGGCGCCGGGCCGCTGGTCGGCCCCGTGCTCGCCGCGCAGATGGGCTACCTCCCGGGCCTGCTCTGGATCCTGGCCGGCGTGGTGCTGGCCGGCGCCGTGCAGGACTTCATGGTCCTCTTCATCTCGATGCGCCGGGACGGCCGCTCGCTGGGTGAGCTGATCCGGTCCGAACTCGGCACCATTCCGGGCGTCATCGCCCTGTTCGGCACCTTCATGATCATGGTCATCCTGCTGGCGGTGCTGGCGATGATCGTCGTGAAGGCCCTGGCCGAGAGCCCCTGGGGCACCTTCACGGTCGCGGCGACGATCCCGATCGCGATGCTGATGGGCCTCTACGCCCGCTACATCCGGCCCGGAAAGGTCGGCGAGGTCTCGATCATCGGCTTCGTGCTGCTGATGCTGGCCATCGTCTACGGCGGCAACGTGGCGGCCGATCCTTACTGGGGCCCGGTCTTCACCTTCACGGGCACGCAGCTCTGCTGGCTGCTGATCGGCTACGGCTTCATCGCCTCGATCCTGCCGGTCTGGCTCCTGCTCGCCCCGCGCGACTACCTCTCGACCTTCCTCAAGATCGGCACGATCATCGGCTTGGCGCTGGGCATCGCCTACGTCGCCCCGCACATGCAGATGCCGGCCGTGACCAAGTTCGTCGACGGCAGCGGACCGGTCTGGGCCGGGTCGCTGTTCCCGTTCCTGTTCATCACCATCGCCTGCGGCGCGGTCTCGGGCTTCCACGCGCTGATCTCCTCAGGCACCACGCCCAAGCTCATCGACCGCGAGTCCGATGCCCGCTTCATCGGCTACGGCGGCATGCTCATGGAGAGCTTCGTGGCCGTGATGGCGCTGGTTTCCGCCAGCGTGATCGAGCCGGGCATCTACTTCACCATGAACTCGCCCGCCGGCCTCGTCGGCACGACGCCGGAGAGCGCGGCGGCCGCGGTGACGAAGCTCGATCCCGCCTTCGCCATCACGCCGGAGCAGATCGCCCAGACGGCCAAGGACGTCGGCGAGCACTCGATCATCTCCCGCGCCGGCGGCGCGCCGACCCTCGCGGTCGGCATGGCGCACATCATCTCCTCGGCCATCGGCGGCAAGGCGATGATGGCGTTCTGGTACCACTTCGCCATCCTGTTCGAGGCGCTGTTCATCCTGACCGCGGTGGATGCCGGCACGCGCGCCGGGCGCTTCATGCTGCAGGACCTGCTCGGCCTCGTCTCGCCGCGCTTCAAGGACACGACGGCCTGGGCGCCCAGCATCCTGGCCACCGCCCTCTGCGTCGGCGCCTGGGGCTACTTCCTCTACCAGGGCGTCACCGATCCCCTCGGCGGCATCTACACCCTGTGGCCGCTGTTCGGCATCTCCAACCAGATGCTGGCCGCCGTGGCCCTGACGCTCGCCACCGTGGTGATCTTCAAGATGAAGCGCGAGCGCTACGCCTTCGTCACGATCATCCCCACCGTCTGGCTCTGCGTCTGCACCCTCACGGCCGGCTGGCAGAAGATCTTCTCGGCCGACCCCAAGATCGGCTTCCTGTCCCACGCCGATCGCTTCTCGGCGGCCATCGCCGAGAACAAGGTGCTGGCGCCCGCCAAGAGCATGGCCGACATGCACAAGATCGTCTTCAACGACCGGATCGACGCCGCCCTCGCGGTGCTGTTCGTCGGCCTCGTGCTCGCCATCGCCACCTTCGGCATCATGGCCTGCGTGAAGGCCTATCGGGCCGATCGCTGGACCGCCCTGGAGAGCGGCGGCCCGGCCGCCGTTCCCGCGGAGTAAAGCCCATGGCGCTGTCGTCGACCGAATTGCGGGACCGTCTCAAGACCTTCTCGAAATGCGTCTGCGACGGCGCCCGACTGATGGTGGGGCAGGGCGATTACGAGGCCTATGCCGCCCATATCCGCAGGACGCATGCGGACCAGGAGCCCATGAGCGAGCGGGAGTTCTTCCGGAACCGGGAGAACGCCCGCTTCGGCGTCGGCAACCGCAGCGGCTTCCGCTGCTGCTGAACGCGTCCGCCTGCCGTACCGGCGGGTCTTCACCGGACGGACGGCCTCGCGCGCGTCCTCCGCAGCCATCCGATCACACGCAGACGCGCCCGGCGGATGCCGCCCCATGGCCCGGCCCCGAGCCCGCCGCGTGGGCCATCCCCACGGGCTCGGGTGACGCGGTGCCGAGGGGCCTCGGCCGCGACGTCCCGACGAAGCCTGCCCAGGTCTCGGGCCGCGGCGCCGGCGATGCGGCCCCCGGTTTACACGCGGAAACAAAAATCCCGGCTTGAAACCTCGATTGCGTCGCGGCGTCACGGCTACAGAGGAACCGGTGGCGTGCGACCACCGTGGTACACCAGCCTGAACGCGATCGCGCGGGAGCCGCATGGGCCTCGTCCAGTATGCTCTGAAGTTCCGCATCACGATCTACGTGCTGGCCGTGCTGATGATGCTCGGCGGCGCGGCGGCGGTCGTGGTCGCGCCCAAGGATGTGCTGCCCACCGTGGATATCCCGGTGGTCGTGGTGGTGTGGACCTACAACGGCCTGTCGACCTCCGAGATGGAGCGTCGCATCACGACCTACGCGGAGTTCTCGCTCTCCAACAACGTCAACAACATCGCCCGGATGGAATCGACGACCCTGCAGGGCACGGCGATCCAGAAGATCTACTTCGACGGCGCGGTGAGCATCGATCTCGCCATCGCCCAGGTCGTCTCGGCGATGAACTCGATCCGCGCGACGATGCCGCCCGGGGTGCAGCCCCCCATCGTCCTGCGCTTCTCGGCCTCCTCGGTGCCGGTGATCCAGCTCGCGCTCTCGTCCGACCGGGAGAGCCTGACCAAGGTCTTCGACTACGCCCAGTATCGCATCCGCCAGCGCCTGACCCAGGTGCCGGGCTCGACCCTGCCCTCGCCCTTCGGCGGCACCCCGCGCCAGATCATGGTCGATCTCGACCTGCACGCCCTCCAGGCCCTCGGGCTCACGGCGCTGGACGTCACCAACGCGGTGACGGCCCAGAACCTGACGATCCCCTCCGGCCTCGCCAAGATCGGCGAGCAGCAATACCCGGTGCAGCTCAATGCCTCGCCCGAGGCGATCGAGGCCCTGAACCAGATCCCCATCAAGGTGGTGGGCGGCCAGCCGATCCTGGTGCGCGACGTCGCCAATGTGCGCGACGGCGGCCCGCCGCAGGTCAACATCGTGCGCGCGGACGGCCTGCACTCGGTGCTGATGCGCATCTTCAAGAACGGCACCGCTTCGACGCTAGATGTCGTCAACAACGTGAAGAAGGCGCTGCCCGACATCCAGGCCGCCGCCCCCGAGGGCATGAGCCTGAAGCCGCTGTTCGACCAGTCGGTCTTCGTCTCCGCCGCCATCGAGGGCGTGATCCACGAGGCAATCATCGCGGCGGGCCTGACGGGCCTCACCATCCTGCTGTTCCTCGGGTCGTGGCGCTCCACCATCGTGGTGCTGGTCTCGATCCCGCTCTCGATCCTGACCTCCCTGGCGATCCTGGCGGCGCTCGGCGAGACCATCAACGTGATGACGCTGGGCGGCCTCGCCCTGGCGGTCGGCATCCTGGTCGACGATGCGACGGTGGCGATCGAGAACACCTACCGGCTGTTCGAGGAGGGCGAGCCCTTCCGCAAGTCGGTGGTGGAGGGCGCGGCCGGCATCGCCAAGCCGGCGCTGATCTCGACCCTGTCGATCTGCGCCGCCTTCGTCTCGGTCTTCGCCCTCACGGACACGCCGAAATACCTGTTCACGCCCCAGGCCCTGGCGGTCGTGTTCGCCATGCTGACCTCCTACGTCCTGTCGCGCACCCTGGTCCCGGTGCTGATCGACGTGCTGGTGGCGCGGGAATACGACGCCAAGCACGGGGCGGGCACCACGCCGCGGCGGGGACGCGTCGCCCGCGCCCTCGCGTGGATCGGCGGCCCGGTCTTTCGGCTGGCCGGCTGGGTCCGCCACGGCTTCGAGGCGCGGTTCGCGCGCTTCCAGCGCGGCTATCTCGGCCTGCTCCACGTCGTCGTCGCCCGCCGCGCCGCGACGCTGACCCTGGTGGCCGTCGTCTTCGCCACCACCGCCGGGCTCTTCGTCTTCGTGGGGCAGGACTACTTCCCGCAGGTCGCCTCGAGCCAGATGACCCTGCACCTGCGGACCCGGCCGGGGATGCGCATCGAGACGGCCGAGCAGGTCTTCGCCCAGGTCGAGAACGTGGTCCGCGAGGTGATCCCCGAGGGCGAGATCGACCAGATCCTCGACAATATCGGCCTGCCGGCGAACAACTACAATTTCGCGTTCTCGGACGGTTCGTTCGTCGCCTACAACGACGGCCAGATGCTCATCAACCTCAAGGAGGGCCACGGTTCGGTGGCGGATTACACCAAGCGCCTGCGCGAGGTCTTGCGCGAGCGTTTCCCCGACGTGGTGTTCTACTTCCAGCCCTCGGACATCATCACCCAGATCCTGAACTTCGGCACCCTGGCGCAGATCGACATCCAGGTCTCGGGCCGCAACACCGCCAAGGACCTCGAGGTGGCCCAGAGCATCGTCCGCCGCCTGAAGGCGGTGCGCGGGGCGGTCGACGTGCACCTGCACCAGATCGTCGGCACGCCGCAATTCTTCGTCGACGTCGACCGGCGGCTCGCCTCGGAGCTCGGGCTGACCCAGCAGCAGATCGCCCAGGGGCTGAACGTCTCGCTGTCGGGCTCGTTTCAGGTGACGCCGAACTTCTGGACCGACCCGAAGACCGGCATCCCCTACCAGCTCTGGGTGCAGACTCCGGAATACCGCAACGACTCGCTCACCGCGCTCCAGAACACGCCGCTCCTCGTCAACGGCAATGCGGATGCGCCGGGCGTGCTGACGCTCCTCTCCAGCGTCTCGACCCTGCGCCGCGAGGGGTCGCAGACGGTGATCAATCACGTCAACACCCAGCCGACCTTCAACGTCTACGCGGCGGTGCAGGACAGCGATCTCGGCTCGGTGTCGAAGGAGATCCGCCGGATCATCGCCGAGGAGCAGAAGGCCCTGCCGGCGCCGGACAAGATCATCGTGCGCGGCCAGATCGAGAACATGGAATCGGCCTTCTTTCGGCTTCAGGTCGGCCTCGCGATCGCGCTGGTGGCGGTCTACCTGCTGATGGCGGTGAACTTCCAGAGCTGGGGCGATCCCTTCGTGGTGCTGGCCGCCCTGCCGCTGGCCTTCTGCGGCATCGTCGCGAGCCTGTTCATCACCGGGACGACGTTCTCGATTCCCTCGCTCTTCGGGGCGATCATGTCGGTGGGCATCGCCTCCGCGAACTCGATCCTGCTGGTGACCTTCGCCAAGGAGCATCGCGAGGCCACGGGATGCGGTGCCGTCGAGGCGGCCCTGCTCGCCGGCGAGACCCGCCTGCGGCCGGTGCTGATGACCGCGAGCGCGATGTTCCTCGGCCTGATCCCGATGGCCCTCGGCACGGGCGAGGGCGGCGAGCAGAACGCGGCTTTGGCCCGGGCCGTCATGGGCGGCATCGCCATCGGCACGCCGGCGACGCTGCTCTTCGTGCCGTTCCTGTACACGCTCCTACGCCGGGGCGCGGTCAAGCCGCTGGAGGATTACGCGTGAGCCGTTGGCGGGTCTGGAACAGGGATGGCAGGATGAGGCCCGGTTCGGCGATGGGACAGGCGTGATGCATCAGACCCACGATCCGTCCGCCATCCCGCCGCCACCCGGCAAGGCGCCCTTCCTGATCGCGGCCCTGGCCGCCCTCGGCCTGCTCGCCTGGGGCGGCTACGGCCAGATGCAGCGGCGCGCCGCCGCCTCCGAGACCCAGCGCAAGGTGAACAGCTTCGTGCCGGTGGTGCGCACCGCCACCGCGGAGCGGGCCGACAAGCCCATCGACATCACCCTGCCGGGGCAGACCGACGCCTTCGCCAAGGCGGCCCTCTACGCCCGCGCCACCGGCTACATCGCCGAGCGCCGGGTCGATATCGGCAGCCGTGTCCGCCAGGGCGACATCCTGATGCGCATCGCGGCGCCCGACCTCGACCAGCAGCTGGCCCAGGCGGAGGCGCAGACGGGACAGCTCGAGGCCGCGCTCCTGCAGGCCCGGTCCATGGTCGACCAGGCCAAGGCCAACGTGAACCTCGCCAACGTCACCAACAGCCGCACCTCCACCCTGGCGGGGCAGGGCTGGGCCTCGAAGCAGAACGCGGACAATTCCCAGGCCAGCGTGCTCAGTCAGGCCGCGACCCTCGCCTCGGCGGAAGCCGGCGTGAAGGTGGCCCAGGCCAACATCAAGGCCCAGGCGGCCACGGTGGAGCGCCTGCGGGCGCTCACCGGCTTCAAGGACATCATCGCGCCCTTCGACGGCGTGGTGACCCAGCGCGGCGTCGATGTCGGCGACCTCGTGCACGCCGACGGCACCGGGACCGCCCTGCTTTCCATGGACCGCGACGACATCCTGCGCGTCTCGGTCAACGTACCCCAGAACGTCGCCGTCGGGGTGAAGCCGGGGGTGGATGCGTCCATCAAGGTGCCGCAGATCGCCGACCGGACCTTCTCGGGCAAGGTCGAGCGCAGCTCGGTGGCGCTGCTGACCTCGTCGCGCACCCTGACGGCGCAGGTCGACGTCCCGAACACCGACGGCGCCCTGCGGGCCGGGCTCTACGTCTACGTCACCCTGAAGGTGCCGCGCACCGAACCGAACGTGCGGGTGCCGGCCGAGACCCTCGTCTTCAACCAGCGCGGCACCCAGGTGGCGGTGGCCCGCGACGACGGCACGGCACAGTGGCGCACGGTGACGATCCGGCGCGACCTCGGTACCACGGTGGAGCTCGGCCAGGGCCTGGAGGGCGGCGAGGAGATCGTACTCAGCCCCCCCGCCGACCTGCAGGACGGCCAGAAGATCGAGCGCAAGCCGCCGACCGCCGACGGCAAGCCGCTGAAATCGGCCGCGCGCTGAGGGCAGGCCCCCGGTTGCGCCGGCCCGCCCCGGCGTAGACAAGGCGGTCCCGGCGTCGCGCCAGCGACCCGCAGCGGACCCCTTCATGCCGGCCCCTCCCCACGCCGAGTCGCGCGACGGCTCCCGCTTCGCCTCGATCGCCGCGGCCATCACCTGCGTGGCGGTGGTCGGCATCGGCCTCAGCCTGACGATCCCGCTGCTCTCCATCGAGATGGCGCGTATGGGCGCGTCGAGCACCCTGATCGGGGTGAACACCGCCGTGGCGGGCCTCGCGGCCATCCTGACGGTGCCGTTCGTGCCGCGCCTGGCGGCCCGGCTCGGCGTGCTGCCGCTCCTCGTGGGCGCCATCGTCCTCGGCGCCCTCTGCCTCGTCGCCTTCAAGCTCCTCCAGGGCATCGCCTGGTGGTTCGTGCTGCGCTTCGTGTTTTCCACGAGCCTCGGCGCCCTGTTCGTGCTCTCGGAGTTCTGGATCAACGCGGCGGCCCCGCCGGAGCGGCGCGGCCTGGTGATGGGCGTCTACGCCACGGTCCTGGCGCTGGGCTTCGCGGTGGGACCGACCCTGCTCACCGTCCTGGGGACGCAGGGCTACGCGCCCTATCTCGGCGGGGCCGGCCTGTTCCTCGTCGCCCTGGTCCCCCTCCTGCTGGCCCGGGGCCTGTCCCCGGTGATCGGGCACGGCGCGTCGCGCCCCTTCCACGCCTATCTGCGCCTCGCGCCCGCCGCCACCGCCGCGGCCCTGGTCTACGGGGCGGTGGAGACCGGCGGCTTCGCGATCCTGCCCCTCTACGGCCTGCGCCTCGGCTACGACGCCGAGACGGCGGCCGGCCTCGTCAGTGCGCTGGCGCTGGGCAACGTCCTCTTCCAGATCCCCTTCGGCTGGCTCGCCGACCGGGTCGACCGGCGCCTCGTCCTGCTCATGGCCGGGCTCGGCGGGGCCCTCGGGTCGATGCTGATACCCCTGGCGTCGACCTGGTTTCCGGCCCTCCTCGGATTGCTGTTCCTGTGGGGCGGCATCGCCGGGACGCTCTACACCGTGGGCCTCGCCCATCTCGGCGCCACCGTGCAGGGGCCGGAACTGGCGGGGGCCAACGCCGCCTTCGTGGTCCTCTACAATGTCGGTCTGATGCTCGGTCCGCCGCTCATCGGCGGGGGCATGGACCTGATCCCGCCCCAGGGGTTCGCCTACAGCCTCTGCCTGCTGTTCCTGGGCTACGCGATGGTCGTCGCCCTGGGCATCGTCCGGCATCCGACGTATGAGGCGCCTTGACGAATCCCGGCCGATGGGGCAATCACCCGCCGGTATTCAGCCGGCCACCGCCGGCCCTTTTGCGTTTCGCTGATGCGGAATGCCGCGATCACAGGAGCGCCGCGTCCATGGCCAAGGCCGTCACCGTTAAAGTCAAGCTGATCTCGACCGCCGACACGGGTTACTTCTACGTCACCAAGAAGAACTCCCGTACGCAGACCGAGAAGCTGTCGATGAAGAAGTACGACCCCGTCGTGCGCAAGCATGTCGACTTCAAGGAAACCAAGATCAAGTAAGCCCGCCGGCGCCTCGCGCCGCATCGGTGTCTTCGAGGCCGTTTCTCCGGGTGGGGAAGCGGCCTTTTCGTTTGCGCCGCGGGACGGTTGATGTGCCGCCCCGTTCGGGCGATGGAGAGCCCTCGGCGCTCCCACCCGCAGGATGAGTTCATGGCAGACGATCTGGACCGCACCTTCGACGTCGATCTGTTCGTCATCGGCGGCGGTTCCGGCGGCGTCCGGGCGGCCCGCATCGCGGCCGGCTACGGCGCCCGGGTCCAGCTCGCCGAGGAGTACCGGGTCGGCGGCACCTGCGTGATCCGCGGCTGCGTGCCGAAGAAGCTCATGGTCTATGCCGGGCGCTTCGCCGACGAATTCGAGGATGCCGCCGGCTTCGGCTGGTCGGTGCCCGAGCCGCGCTTCGACTGGCGCATCCTGAAGGCCCGGCGCGATGCCGAGGTGACGCGCCTGGAGGGCATCTACGACGCCAATCTCGGCCGGGCCGGCGTCACCGTCATCCCCGAACGGGCGGTGATCGAGAATGCGCACACCGTGCGCCTCGTCGGATCGGACCGCCGCGTCACCGCCCGCTTCATCCTCGTCGCGGTCGGGGCCCATCCGGTCAAGGAGCCGCTGATCCCGGGCGCCGAGCTCGCCATCACCTCCAACGAGGTCTTCGAACTGGAAACGCTGCCCGAGCGCATCCTCGTGGTGGGCGGCGGCTACATCGCCGTCGAGTTCGCCGGCGTCTTCGCCCATCTGGGCAGCCGCACCACCCTGCTGCACCGGGGCGACCGGCTCCTGCGGGGCTTCGACGACGAGCTCCGCGACGCCCTCGGCGAAGCCTATGCCAAGCGCATGGACCTGCGCCTCAACCGCACGGTGGAGCGCCTCAACCAGGCCGGGAGCGGCATCCGCGTCACCCTCGACGACGGCAGCACCCTGGAGGTCGATCAGGTCCTGACCGCCACGGGCCGGCGCCCGAACATTGCCGGCCTCGGTCTCGAGGCGGTCGGAATCGCCCCCGATGCCCGCGGCGCGATCCCGGTCGACGCCTTCTCGCAGACCCGCGTGCCGTCGATCTACGCGGTCGGCGACGTCACCGACCGGGCCGCGCTGACCCCGATCGCGATTCGCGAGGGCCACGCCTTCGCCGACACGGTGTTCGGCGACAAGCCGTGGTGCGTCGACCACGGCCTCATCCCCACGGCCGTCTTCTCGACCCCGGAGATCGGGGTCGTTGGCCACAACGAGGATGTGGCCCGTGACCTCTACGGCATCATCGACGTATACCGCTCGCATTTTCGCCCGATGAAGGCGACCCTGTCCGGCCGCGACGAGCGCGTGCTGATGAAGGTCGTGGTGGACCGCGCCAGCGACCGGGTCGTCGGCGTCCACGTCCTCGGCCACGATGCCGGCGAGATCATCCAGGCCGTGGGCATCGCCGTGACCATGGGCGCCACCAAGGCGGATTTCGACCGCACCATCGCGGTGCATCCCACGGCCGGCGAGGAGCTCGTCACCATGCGCAGCCCCGTGGTGACGAAGCATCCGGTGGGCGTCGGCTAGCGCCCCGGGGCCGAGATCCCCGCGTCCGATCCGCCACCTGGACAGGCTCGAGGATCGACCGCCGGTCAGCCCGGCGGCCACTTGAAGTCGTCGGCCCGGCCGGGCTGGGGCAGGGGGGCGGCGCCCCGCACCAGGGCGCGCTCGACGGTGCCCGAGGGATCGGCGTCGCGGGGGCGTCCGCTGATCAGCGTCCCCCCCGGCGTCACCTCGGCGCGGCCGAGGGGCACCACCGGGCCGGCGAGGGGCTTGACCGGCAGGGCCGGGATGCCGGGCGGCTCCGGCAGGCTCGGGAGCATCGCGGTGATCTGCCGGTCGATGGCGGCGGCATCGTCGAGCTTGGCCGCCTCGCCTTCCAGCGGCGGCTGCGGCGCCACCGCCACGGGGGCGGCGAGCGCCGGCTGGGCCGGCGGCGCACCCGTGCCCATCATCCGCTTCAGCTCGACGTCGGCGAAATGCGCCATCTTGCGCGCGCCCGCCTTGGTGAAGTGGACACCGTCGGCCGTGCGCAGCTTGGCTTCCTGACCTTCCAGGTCGGGCCCCGTCGCGGTGTAGCGGTTGCGGTCGTCGACGAAGCCGGGCCAGATATCGACGTAGGTCTGGCCGGCCTTGGCCACGCGCTCGCGGTAGATGTCGTTGATCGCGGCGATGTCCTTCGTCAGGGATTCGCTGCGCATGGGCGGAGCCCCGACCCAGATCAGCGGGATCTTCGCGTCCGTGAACACCTTGATCAGGGCGTCGACGCGCTCGGCATAGAGGGTGCGCCAGCGGTCGCTCAAGGGATCGAGGGTCTGGTCTCCCTCCCGGATGGGTTGGCGATCGTTCGATCCCATCATGACGAGGGCATAGGTGGTCTTCGGGTTGGCCTTCAGGAACTCCTCGGCGGCCTTCGGCCAGTCGACCACGTCCTTCCGCACGAGGCCGCTATCGGCCTTCGAGCGATCCACCACGCCGATCTCCGTATTGTCCTCGAAGACGTTCGACAGGCCGCCGCCGAGGTGGCCGGCCAGGGTATCGCCGAAGACCGCGATCCGCGTCGTCGGCTCGGCCTTGGGCGCGACCGGCTTCGGCTGGGCCACGACCGGGGCCGGGCGGGGACGGCGCCGGACGGCGCGCCCGTCATCGTGGCTTGAGCGCCCGTCATCGGCATAGCCCCGATTGCGCGGCGGCGCCGGGCGGGCGCTCGGCACGGGGGCGGCCTGGGGCGGGGCGGGGCGATCCTCCCAGGGCCAGTAGAACTGGCGCGGCGCCTCCTGGGGCGGAGGCGCGTAGCGCCGGTTCGCCTGGCGGGCGGCGTAGCCGTCGTCGTCCCGGTAATAGTCCCGGGCCCGGCGGCGGGGGGATTGGTAGTCGCCGCCCCGGGGCGCGTCGTAGGAATCGCCCCATTGCGCACAGGCCGGCCCGGCGCCGGCGAGGAGCAGGGACAGACCGGAGAGGAAACACCAGGCCGCGCGCGATGCCGGCAAGGTCATGGGACGCCTCGATCAATCGGACCGGAGGACCGGTCGGGTGGCCGACACCTTAGAGGAGGATGCCGCCGAGGTCTAAGGGCGTCCCCGCAGGTGTTCCAGCAACCGCGGCGTCGCGTAGCCGTCCGCCGGCAGGCCCTCGGCGATCTGGTACTGCCGCACCGCCTCCCGCAGCTTTGGTCCGGCGCGCCCGTCCGCCTCGCCCGCGTAGAGGCCGCGCTCCGTGAGGCCCGCCTGGAGGGCTTGCAGCCCCGCCTTGTCGAGGCGGGCGTCGCGGACCGGCCAGGGCGCGGCGAGGACCGGCCCGCCGGCCAGTCGGTCGGCGAGATGCCCCACCGCCAACGCGTAGGAATCCGAGGTGTTGTAGGCGCGGACCACCTCGAAATTGTCGGTGATCAGGAAGACCGGCCCCCCGAGGCCGCCCGGCAGGAACAGGCTGGCGGTGCCCCCATCCGGCAGGGCCTGACCGTCGGTGCGTCGAACCCCGCGCCGGGCGAAGTCCGCGAGCCCGCCGCGGTAGCGGGCGAGATCGAACCCCGGCGGCAGGGTGACCGCGTAGCCCCAGGAGAAGGCCGGGTTCCAGCCCAGGGTCTTGAGGTAGGCGGCGATGGAGGCCAGGGCGTCCGCTTCCGATCCCCAGATGTCGCGGTGCCCGTCGCCGTCGAAATCCACCGCGTGGACCAGGAAGCTGGACGGCAGGAACTGCACCTGCCCCATGGCCCCGGCCCAGGAACCCTTCATGTGCTCCGGCGTGACGTCGCCCCGCTCCAGGATGGTGAGGGCGGCCAGGAGTTCATCGCGGAACAGCGTGCCGCGGAACCGCGCCTCCGCCAGGGTCGCGAGAGCCCGGATCGTCGGGACGCTGCCGCCGCTTGCGCCGAAATCCGACTCGACGCCCCAGAACGCCAGCACGATCCAAAGCGGCACGCCGTAGCGCGCCTCGATCCGCGCGAGGACGGACGCGAGCCGCTTGGCGTGGGCCTGCCCCCGGGCGATCCGGCCGGGCGAGACTGCGCCGACAAGGTAGTCCCAGACCGGACGCCCGAACTCGCCCTGCTTGCGCGTGCGGGCGAGGATGTCGGGATCGGGTCCGGACATCCCCGCGAAGGCCGCCGAGAAGGTCCGGGCCGAGACGCCCCGCGCCTCGGCCTCCGGTCGCAGCGCGGCGATGAAGGCGGCGAAGCGGGACTGTGCTTCCGCCGTCGTTGCGGGCGGTACAGGCTGACCGCCCGCCGCCAGCACCGTTCCGGCCCCGAGCATGCCCGCAAGGGCGAGCGGCGCCCAGCCCCTCACAGACGGTTGCGCCGGGTCAGGGTCTCTTCCCAGGCGAAAGCCTGGGCGACGATCCGGTCGAGGTCGTCGTTCTGCGGCGTCCAGCCGAGATCGCGGATCCGCTGGGCCTCGGCGACGATCTGGGCCGGATCGCCGGGACGGCGCGGCGAGAGCCGGACCTCGAAGTCGCGCCCCGAGACCCGCTTGACCACGTCGATCACCTCGAGGACCGAGTAGCCGCGACCGTAGCCGCAGTTCAGGGTCAGGCTTTCGCCGCCGGACCGCAGGTGGTTCAGGGCGACGCGATGGGCCTCGGCGAGGTCGGAAACTTGGATGTAATCCCGCAGGCACGAACCGTCCCGCGTCGGGTAATCGGTGCCGAAGACCTCGAGATGTGTCCGCTGCCCGAGGGCGGCCTGGGTCGCGACCTTGATGAGGTGGGTGGCGTTGGGCGTCGATTGCCCCGTGCGGCCGCGCGGGTCGGCTCCGGCCACGTTGAAGTAGCGCAGGATGACGTAGGAGAAGCCGTGGGCCTTGGCCGCATCGGCGATCATCCACTCGCTCATCAGCTTGGAGCGTCCGTACGGATTGATCGGCGACGGCCGCAGATCCTCCGGCACCGGCACGACCTCAGGCTCGCCGTAGACCGCAGCCGTCGAGGAGAAGATCACGTGCTTGACCCCGCAGCGAACCGCCGTTTCGATCAAGGCCCGGGTCTTGACGGTATTGGCCAAGTAATACTGCAGGGGATCCGCGACCGAATCCGGCACGACGATGCGCGCGGCGAAGTGCGCGATGGCGTCGATACGATGCTGGAGGATGACTTCCGTAAGGAGCGACTGGTCGGCGACATCGCCGATGACGAGCTTCACCTCAGGTGGAAGCGCCCAGTCGAACCCGGTTGAAAGGTCGTCGAGGACCACAACCTCCTCGTGCCCGGCGTCGAGCAGTGCCAGCACCATGTGGCTGCCGATATAGCCCGCACCGCCCGTCACAAGAACCGCCATGACACCTTCTCCCCAAACGTTTCACTGACGATATATCGGAAAACGAGCTTGTCGGTTATGCCCGTTACGTCGATGGCTCTATCGCCTTCCCTGGGCGGAGGCTGTACCGAGGCAACGTCAATCCACTCGGGGTCTTCCTCACCTCCCCTCGCTACCGGGTCTCGCTTGATGAAACCGATTCGCAAAGCCGTCCTGCCCGTCGCCGGCTTGGGCACCCGCTTCCTTCCGGCCACCAAGGCCGTTCCGAAGGAGATGCTCACCGTCGTCGACCGGCCGGTCGTTCAGCACGTCGTCGACGAGGCCCGCGAAGCGGGGATCGAGCACTTCATCTTCGTCACGGGACGCGGCAAGGCGGTCATCGAAGACCACTTCGACGTTGCCTTCGAGCTCGACCGCATGCTGCAGGAGCGGGGCAAGACCGAGGCCTACGAGGCCCTGAAGCGCGACCTCCCGGCCGCGGGCCAGACCAGCTTCACGCGCCAGCAATCGCCGCTCGGCCTCGGGCACGCCGTCTGGTGCGCCCGCGAGATCGTCGGCGACGAGCCCTTCGCGGTGCTGCTGCCCGACATGCTGAGCCGCGGCTGCATGCAGCAGATGCTCTCCGCCTACGAGCGCCACGGCGGCAACGTCATCGCGGTCGAGGAGGTGAAGCCCGAGGAGACGCACCAGTACGGCATCGTCGGCGTCGGCCAGACCTTCGGCCAGACCTTCGAGATCAACGGCATGGTGGAGAAGCCGAAGGCCGGCACCGCGCCCTCGAACTTCATCATCTCCGGCCGCTACATCCTCCAGCCCGAGATCTTCGACATCCTGTCGGCAGGGGAGACGGGCGCCGGTGGCGAGATCCAGCTCACCGACGCCATGATCAAGCTCGCCAAGGACCAGGCCTTCTTCGGCATGCACTACCAGGGCCGGACCTACGATACCGGCTCGAAGCTCGGATTCCTCACTGCGAACATCGCCTACGCCCTCGAGCGCAAGGACCTCTCGGAGGCCCTCAAGGCCGAGATCGCGCAGCTTCTGAGCGAGCACTGAGATCGCGCCCCGGCGCGGCCTGCTCGGTGCCTCAGGGAACGCCGAGCCCAAGCTCCAGAAAACGGGTTGAACGACGTGCAAAGGCCTTGATTTTTGTGCGTCGCACTTTAGATTGTGCGTTGCGGGACCGCGATGGCGTCGCGGTTCGGCAGCCCTTCTTGGGCGTTTCCTCCCTAGACTTCGGGCCGCTCTTCGGAGCGGCCTTTTTTTGTACCCGCTCCGGACGGTGCAGACGGACGCCCCAGGCACGACGCGCCTAGGGCTCCGCGCGCGACCCGGGGTTCGGGCGCGCGATCACGCGCGCACGCATGCCTGTGAAAGGGGTGGAAGGATTTGCACGCGATCCGGCATTCGGGATCGCGGAGCGAGGGCTCGGCCTCAGGCCGCAGGATATCGGTGGAGGCGCCTCTGGGAGGCGCGCGGGCCGGCCGCGCCTAGGGCTGCGGTCGGCTCGCGGGACGACGGACGCGACGGCGCCGGCGGGTCGGTTCAGTTCAGGTAGGTCCGGATCCAGTTCGGCGACAGCACCTCGCCATCCTCCGTGATGATCCAGGGCTGCTTGGCCGGATCGGACAGGGCGCCGGCGGCAGCCTCGATGGCCTCACGCAGGGTCCGGTAGCGCGCGGGCTGAGCGAGGGGAGCCGGAACCGGAGCGGTACGCCAGATCGTCAGATCGGCGGGACGTTCCAGGGCTTGGGTTTCCATGTGTGTGTTCCTTTGATCGTGAGGGTCGTTCCCCGCGATGCCGGCTGCCCGGCGAAAGGTCTGTACGACCTCGAACCTGAACATTTGCTGCGGGACGTCTATCCGGGTGAATGGAAGCATCTCTAAGGCGGCTTTGAGGTCATTTCAGACAGGGATGAAATGCTCATCCGCACCTGAACGCTCTCTCCCTCATACAAAGCGCGCCGTTGCTGATCAGCGCGCAGAATATGGCTGCTTTTGGACGCCCTCTCGTTCTGTTTGTCGCCTCGGCTGACAATGTCGCGCCGTTGTTTATCTTTCGCCACAACCGGTTTCGGTGTGCTGACGCACCCTGGCCCGTCACGGTACCGAGCCAGTTGAAGGCCATTGCGTCACCGCCCAGTTAATGGCGATGCGACGCGATGCGGTTTTCGCAGCATGGTGAAGAGGATGACACATGCCCGATCGGTCTCCCCCGCGGCCGGCGGATCGCTTCCTGCGCTGGGCCGCGGCTGCAGCCCTCGGCCTGCTCGCGCTCTTCGTGGCGCAGCCCTACCTGACCGGCTTCCTGTTTTCGGCGGACACCGCGCGGGCGATCACCGCCCGCGGCGATCTGGCGCCCGCCGAGACGGCGACGGTGGAGCTTTTCGCCCGAGCCAGCCCGTCCGTGGTTCATGTCTTCGTGCAGGCCGCGGCCCAGGGGCGGGCCCTGATGGGGGTCGACAACGAGGGCGGTGAGCCGGGCGGGGGCTCGCAGACCGGGACCGGTTTCATCTGGGATGCGGCCGGGCACATCGTCACCAACAACCACGTGGTCGCGGCGGCTGCGCAGGGTGGGGGTGCCATCGCGGTCCGCCTGTCCTCCGGCGAGGTCGTGTCGGCGAGCCTGGTCGGCGCCGCCCCGAGCTACGATCTCGCCGTCATTCGCCTGGGGCGCACCACCGCGGCCCTGCAGCCCCTGGCCATCGGCACTTCGGCCGACCTCAAGGTCGGCCAGTCGGTCTTCGCCATCGGCAACCCGTTCGGCCTCGATCACACCCTGACCACCGGCGTGATCAGCGCCCTGCAGCGTCGCCTGCCCACCAGCGCGGGACGCGAGCTTTCCGGCGTCATCCAGACCGATGCGGCGATCAACCCGGGCAATTCCGGCGGTCCGCTCCTCGACTCCGCCGGGCGCCTCATCGGCGTGAACACCGCCATCTTCTCGCCCTCCGGGGCGAGCGCCGGCATCGGCTTTGCCATCCCGGTCGATGTCGTGAACCGGGTCGTGCCCGAGCTCATCCGCAACGGACGGACGCGCAATCCCGGCATCGGCATCATCGCGGGGCAGGAGGCGACCGCGGCCCGCCTCGGAATCGACGGGGTGGTGGTCCTGCGCGTGCTGCGCGGCTCTCCGGCCGCCGCGGCCGGTCTGCAGGGCGTCGACGCGCAGACGGGCGAGATCGGCGACATCATCGTGGGGGCCGGCAACCGGCCGGTCCACCGCCTCGCCGATCTCACCGCCGCCATGGAGGCGGCCGGTCTCGGCGCCTCGGTCGACCTGATCGTGGAGCGGGACGGGCGCACGCGCCGGGTCCGCGTCACCACCACGGACGTGGCGGAGAGCCGGCTCTGAGGCCGGGCCCTCGTCACGCCGCGCAGCGCTCGCTAAAGCGACCCATCGCCCAGTGAAAGTGACCCATGGTCAGCCACCGCCCCTCCTGCGCCGTCCTGCTCTGGCTGGCCGGTGTCCTCGCCGCCGGTGCCGCCGAGCGCACAAAGCCCCATCTCTGCCCGGAGAATGCCCCCGAGGGCGTCCGCCTGCCGCCCCAGCCCGGCTGCGCCGCGGCGGGCCCGAAGCCGGCAGCGCCAGACAGCCAGGGGTCCCGTGACGTCGGCGGGGTGAAGCTGCGCGTCGGCGGCCGGATCGGTGCCGAGTACGGGTCCGCCCGGTGACGTTCCTTGCCGGAGCGGTCGCGCTCCTTCTCCTGTGGTGGTTCGGGCGGAACCTGAAGATCCGCCATCCGGCCCTGACGGCGCGCGTCCTGCGGCAGGTGGGGGGCTACGCCGCCCTCGCGCTGGCGGCCCTCTTCCTGGTGCGGGGCCGGCTCGAGTTCGCCATCCTGCTCGGGGGCGGTGCCATCTGGCTGCTGGAGGGGTCGGCGGGCTTGAACCGCCGGGTCCGGGGCCTTGCCGCCCGCTACGATCCGCGCCGGCTCTCGGGGGCCACCATCCGCTTCGATGCAGCGGGGGAGGGGATCGCCCTGGCAGGTCCCTATGCCGGCCAACCCCTGTCGGCGATTCCGCTGCCCGCCCTCGTCGCCCTGTTCGGACGCGATGCCGACACCGCCCGTCGGCTAGAGGCGTATCTCGACCGCCGGCATCCCGGTTGGCGTGTAGACGCTCAGGGCAATCCCGACCCGGGGCCGCGCCGCGCGGCGTATCCAGGGGCGATGACGGAGCAGGAGGCCTATGAGATCCTGGGGCTTGAGCGCGGGGCGTCCCTGGAGCAGGTCCGCGCGGCTCACCGGACGCTGATGAAGCGGCTGCACCCCGACCAAGGAGGCACGGCCGAGCAGGCGGCCCGCGTCAACGCGGCCCGTGACAGGCTTAACAACCGACATCGCTGATACTCCACGCGCGTTGTCAGACAGGGAATGTCGAGAGTACGGACGTCCGGCGATACGAACCGGGCGCCCGTGTCCTGAGCCGGAACGCCCGAAGGGGCGCCGGTCCCTTGCGAACCCGTCAGCGCGAACTCAGCTGCGGGTGGCGAAGCAATTGAAGCCGTTGCGCTTCAGCGCGTTGCAGGCATCCTGTGCGCTGTCCTGCTCGGCGAAGCCCGAGAACCGGGCGCGGAACAGGGTCGCGCCGCCATGCTCGACCTTCACCGTATAGGGCGAAGCCTTCGAGAGCGCGCCGCCGGCCCGGCTGCGGGCCTCGGACAGCATGGATTTCGCCTTGTCCTCGTCGTCCATGGCGCCGAGCTGGATGACCCAGGCCGTGGGGGTGATCCGCGCGCCGGAAACCGGTTTCGCCGCCTCGGCGCGAGGACCGTCGATGGACGCCAAGCGGGCATCGCTCTTGCCGCCGGCCGGGAAGGCGGCCTGGCCGCCCGCCGGCGCATAGGCCTGCGCCGAGGCCGGTAGCGCGCCGGAGCGCCACTTCATGCCGGCGCTGCCGGGCGTCGTGGTGGCGGTGCGGGCGGGGCTGATATCGAGAGGCTGGCCAGCGCGCAGGGTCGACGCCGTGGTCTCAACATCCTCGTCGTCGGCGGAAGCCACCTGCGTCCGGGTGCGCGAGGCGCCGTCGGCGACCACGGCCGGGCGGGCGCGCTCCGCGACCTCGATGGTCGAGGGAGCCTGGCGGGCACCGGCATAGGCGCGGGGCAGGGACTGGCGGACGAGGTCGGCCATGATCCGGTCGCGACTGGCGCCGGATTTGCCGCCCAGCACGATCGCCACGATCTGACGGTCGTCGAGCTTGGCCGCCGTCATCAGGTTGAAGCCAGAATCGCGGGTGTAGCCGGTCTTGATCCCGTCCACGCCCTGGACATTGCCGAGGAGGCGGTTGTGATTGCCGATGACCCGGCCGCGGAAGGCGAACGAGCGGGTCTGGAAGTACTTGTAATAGCGCGGGAAGCGATCCTGGATCGCCCGAGCGAGGATCGTGAGATCGCGCGCCGTGGTGATCTGGTCGGCATCCGGCAGACCGGAGGCATTGGCGTAGTGGGTGCGGCTCATGCCGAGGGCCTTGGCCTTCTGCGTCATCATCTCGGCGAAGCGGGGTTCCGAGCCGGCGATGTTCTCGCCGATGGCACAGGCCACATCGTTGGCCGACTTCGTCACGATCGCCTTGATCGCGTCCTCGACCTCGATGGTGGAACCAGGCCGCAGGCCGAGCTTCGAGGGGGCCTGGGAGGCCGCGAAGGACGAGATGGTGAGCGGCGACTCGAGGGTGTAGCGTCCGCGCTCCAGCTGTTCGAACAGCATGTAGAGCGTCATCACCTTGGTGATGGAGGCCGGGTGGCGCAGCGAATCCTCGTTGATCGCGTGCAGCGTCTTGCCGGTCTTCACGTCCACCACCATGGCGGCGTAGGGCGGATTGTAGCCGCCACCGCCGCCACCGCGGTGATGATGGCCACGTCGCGCCTCGGCCGGGGAGGCGAGGGCGGCCAGGACGGCGGCTGCGGCGATCGCGGCCGAGAGGGCAGGCACCCGGCCGACGCGGGGAGTATGGCTACGCATCACGACTCACTGCCTCGACATGCACGACCCGCGGGCCGGCTTGCACCGCAACATCTCGGCGGGGGTGCGGCCGTGCCGCCGTAACCCCGCAACATCTGTCAATCAGGCTAGGTGGACGCAGTTACGGCCCGGTTAATGCAGCGAGACCAATTCGCCGGATCCGACTGCCATATTGCGGTGCAATATATCGCTTGACGTTTTATGTTGCATCGCACACAAAAGGCCCCGGCCGGTCTCGGCCTCGCGGGCAATGGCCCGACACATCAGGGTAAGCCCCGCGGGGGCGGAAGGATCGTCAGATGACGCAGATGTACGAGAAGGCCGCCGAGATGAACAAGGCCGGCCTCGCCACTGTGATGAAGAGCGTCTCCTCGCTCGCCAAGACCCATCAGACCGCCAGCATCGAGATGGCCGATTTCGCCAAGGAGTCCTACAGCGCCGGGGCCGCGGCGATGAAGAAGCTCGCCACCGCGCGCACGCTCCAGTCCGCCCTGGAGATCCAGGCCGAGTACCTCAAGGCGTCCTACGAGCGCCTCCAGAACCAGGCCAAGGTGATGACCGACCTGTACCAGGGCCTCGCCCAGGAGGTCGGCGCGCCGCTCCAGACCAAGGCGCCGTTCGACCTCAAGATTTTCTTCGATCCGAAGACCTTGTTCGATCCGAAGACGTTCTTCAATCCGAAGGCCTTCGATCTCAAGGCTTTCCCAAAGCTTCCCGGCTTCTCCACGGCCGACCAGAAGGCAGCCTGACACACGGCTTTCCCGCGTCGGGCGAACGGTCCCGCCGCGAGCCCAGACGTTTTGCCAGTCCGGCCCCGTGCGATCGATCGCACGGGGCCATTTTCGTGTTCGGGACCGGGCGATCGCGGAGCACCGTCCGGGCGGTTCGGAACGCCGGTTCGCGGCCGTCTCGGACAAGTGCGCGCAGCCGACTGGCGAAGCAGCCGATGGCCCTATAGATTACCAGCGATGCGAGCGCGCCTCGCCGGCGCGACCCGCGGATGAAGCAGCCACCGAGCAGCATGCCGCACCAAGGGGTCGATGCGATTCAGATGACCGACGTCCTGATACGGGGCAGCGAATCCTCACGCGCGGACGGCCCCGAGACCTTCACGTTCCAGCGTCGCGTCACCGATGTGCGGGCGACGGACGAGCCACGCGAACCGGGTGGTACGGATGACGGCCGGTCCGGAACCGCCATCATCACCCGCACCAAGCCGAAGACCAAGCGACCGAGCCTCTACCGGGTTCTCTTGCTGAACGACGACTACACTCCTCAGGAGTTCGTCGTCCACGTCGTCGAGAAATTCTTCAATAAGTCGCAGGAAGTCGCGTTTCAAATCATGATGCACGTACACCACAACGGTGTCGGCGAGTGCGGGATCTTCACGTACGAAGTTGCGGAGACCAAGGTGACGCAGGTCATGGACTTCGCCCGCAAACACCAACATCCTCTCCAGTGCGTTATGGAAAAGAAATAGGCACCCCACACAGAGGCCACGCTTTGCCCAGCTTCTCTCGCAGCCTAGAACAAGCTCTCCACCGCGCCCTGGCGCTCGCCGGCGAGCGCCGGCACGAATATGCGACGCTGGAGCATCTCCTGCTCGCCCTCGTGGACGATCAGGACGCGGCCGCGGTCATGCGGGCCTGCAACGTCGAGGTCGACACCCTCAAGCGCAGCCTTGTCGAGTACGTCGACACCGAGTTGTCGAACCTCATCGGGGACGGCCGCCAGGATGCCAAGCCGACGGCCGGCTTCCAGCGCGTGATCCAGCGTGCTGTGATCCACGTGCAGTCCTCCGGGCGCGAGGAGGTCACCGGCGCGAACGTGCTGGTGGCGATCTTCGCCGAGCGCGAGAGCCATGCCGCGTACTTCCTGCAGGAGCAGGACATGACGCGCTACGACGCGGTCAACTACATCAGCCACGGCATCGCCAAGCGCCCGGGCGCCTCCGAGGCCAAGCCCGTGCGCGGCGCGGACGAGGAATCCGCTTCCGAGCGTCCGAGCGGCGACGAGGGCGAGGGCCGCGCGAAGAAGAAGGGCGATGCCCTCGAGGCCTACTGCGTCAACCTGAACAAGAAGGCCCGCGACGGGCGGATCGACCCGCTGATCGGCCGCGAGGCGGAGGTGCAGCGCACGATCCAGATCCTGTGCCGCCGCCAGAAGAACAACCCGCTCCTCGTGGGCGAGCCCGGCGTCGGCAAGACCGCCATCGCCGAGGGCCTGGCGCGAAAGATCATCAACAAGGAGGTGCCCGAGGTCCTCATTGAGGCCACGGTCTTCTCCCTCGACATGGGCACCCTGCTGGCGGGCACCCGCTACCGGGGCGATTTCGAGGAGCGCCTGAAGCAGGTGATGAAGGAGATCGAGGCGCACCCGAACGCGGTGCTCTTCATCGACGAGATCCACACGGTGATCGGCGCCGGGGCGACCTCCGGCGGGGCGATGGACGCCTCGAACCTCCTGAAGCCCGCCCTGGCCAACGGCTCCCTGCGCTGCATCGGCTCGACCACCTACAAGGAGTACCGCCAGTACTTCGAGAAGGACCGCGCCCTGGTGCGCCGCTTCCAGAAGATCGACGTCAACGAGCCGTCGATCCCCGACGCGATCGAGATCGTGAAGGGTCTGAAGCCGTATTTCGAGGAGTTCCACAAGCTCAAGTACACCACCGAGGCCGTGAAGGCCGCAGTCGAGCTGTCGGCGCGCTACATCAACGACCGCAAGCTGCCGGACAAGGCGATCGACGTCATCGACGAGACCGGCGCCTCGCAGATGCTGGTGCCGGAGGCGCGCCGCAAGCGCACCATCGGCGTCAAGGAGATCGAGGCGACCATCGCCACGATGGCCCGCATCCCGCCGAAGACCGTCTCGAAGGACGACGCGGTGGTTCTCAAGAACCTCACGGAGAACCTCAAGCGCGTGGTCTACGGCCAGCCCAACGCCATCGACGCGCTGACCTCGGCGATCAAGCTGGCCCGTGCCGGCCTGCGCGATCCCGACAAGCCGATCGGCTCCTACCTGTTCGCGGGACCGACCGGCGTCGGCAAGACCGAGGCAGCCAAGCAGCTCGCCGCGTCCCTCGGCGTCGAGATGCTGCGCTTCGACATGTCGGAGTACATGGAGCGGCACACGGTCAGCCGCCTCATCGGCGCGCCTCCCGGCTATGTCGGGTTCGACCAGGGCGGCCTGCTCACCGACGGCATCGATCAGCATCCGCATTGTGTGCTGCTGCTCGACGAGATCGAGAAGGCGCATCCGGACCTGTTCAACATCCTGTTGCAGGTCATGGACCACGGCAAGCTCACCGACCACAACGGCAAGCAGGTCGATTTCCGCAACGTGATCATCATCATGACCACGAATGCGGGCGCCTCCGACCTCGCGCGCTCGGCCTACGGTTTCACCCAGGCCAAGCGCACGGGCGACGATGTCGAGGCGATCAACAAGCTGTTCGCGCCGGAATTCCGCAATCGTCTCGACGCGATCATCTCCTTCGGGCACCTGCCGAAGGATGTGGTGGCGAAGGTGGTCGACAAGTTCGTCCTCCAGCTCGAGGCCCAGCTCGCCGACCGCAACGTCACCATCGAGCTCTCCGACGAGGCGCGGGAGTGGCTGACCGAGAACGGCTACGACGACGCGATGGGCGCCCGTCCGATGGCCCGACTCATCCAGTCGACCATCAAGACCCCGCTGGCCGACGAGGTGCTGTTCGGGCGCCTGAAGGACGGCGGCGCGGTGCAGGTCGTCCTGCGCAAGGGCGAGGGCGCGGAGAAGGACGGGCTCGCCTTCGAGTTTCCGGCCGGTCCGGTCACGCCGAAGCCCGAGAAGGACGTGGCCAACGCAGCCAAGAAGCACAAGCGCACCAAGGCCAAGGCCTCGGCGCGCAAGACGAACGACAAGCGCGACGACAAGGGCGGCCCGAGCGGCGGCTCCGGCGTCCGCACCGTTCCGAAGGTGCCGCTGGTCAAGGCCTGAAAGGTCGGGGCCTGAGATCCGCCAAGTCTGTTGGCTCGGCTAACAAGCCCAGTCGAAGCGGCCCCTCCCCGACGGGAGGGGCCGTTCTTTCACGTCCTCAGGGCGGCGGAAAACCGCATCCGGCGGTCGACACGCGGGCGCCGGATGGTTAGCAAGCGCGGGAATGGCGAGCGGGCACTGCGAGAGACTGGCCGGATACGCTTCCCCATCGCTGAGATCGGTTGAGGAGGGGCGTCCCCGATGAACGACTTGCATGAGGGTCCCCTCACGCCCATCGCGACCAAGCAGGCCCCCTCACCGAAACTCACGGCTCGGGAGCAACGCCGGCTGCGGCGCCGGCGCCGGCGCCGCGGCGAAGAGATCCTAGGCTGGATCCTGGTTCCGCTGATCGTCTTCGGGATCTACTGGGGCGTGACCGCGAGCCTCGATTTCCTTGGGACTTCGCCGGGCCAGCTCTGGGACCAGCTGATGCAGGTCAAGGCGATGATGGAGAAGCGAAGCTGATACGGACGCCGGTCGATCGAACCGGCGCCGGTATCCTCTTGACCTGCGCGGCGCTCGTGCGAAGCACCGACGCCGGCTTCCCGAGGGAATCGCCGGCATCGAGCTCGGGCGATCAGCTCCGCCGCAGGGCGTGGATCGAGAACAGCCGGCCGGGATCGGTCCAGACCGCCTCGGCGCGCCAGCCGGCCTCGGCCGCCAGGGCCCGGAAGCGCTCGACCGTATACTTGTAGCTGTTCTCGGTGTGGATCGTCTCACCCTCGGCGAAGGCGATGTCGCGGTCCGCGATGCGGATGGTCTGCGCCTTCAGACTGACGAGGTGCATCTCGATGCGGGAGGCCTCGGGGTTGAAGAAGGCGCGGTGGGCGAAGGCGTCGAGATCGACCTCGGCACCGAGTTCGCTGCGCATCCGCACGAGCAGGTTTCGGTTGAAGGCCGCGGTCACGCCGGCCGCATCGTCATAAGCGGCATCCAGCACCGCCTTCTCCTTCACGAGGTCGACGCCGATGATCAGGGTGGCGCCGGCCCCGAGCACTCGCCCGAAATGCGCGAGCAGCCGGGTCGCCTGCGGCGGCTCGAAATTGCCGATGGTGGAGCCGGGGAAGAACCCGGCCACGGGGCCGTCCGACAGGCCGGCCGGCAGGGTGAAGGCGCGGGTGAAATCGGCCGCCACGGGGGTGATCGTCAGGTTCGGGAAGTCCCGGGCCAGGGCCTCGGCCTCACTCCGGAGAAAGCTCTCCGAGACATCGACCGGAACGTATGCGGCGAGATCCGGCCGGTGCACCATCAGGCGCCGGACCTTCACGGTCGAGCCGCTGCCGAGCTCGACGAGGTTCGCCCGGGCCGGGAGGGTCGCGGCGATGGCCGCCCCCTGGGCGTCGAGGATGCCGAGCTCCGTGCGGGTCGGATAATATTCCGGCTGCCGGGTGATGGCCTCGAACAGATCAGAGCCCGCCGCGTCGTAGAAATACTTCGCCGACAGGAATTTCTGGGGTGCCGAGAGACCAGCCAGGACATCGTCCAGGAACTGACGCTCGGCATCGATGGCCGCGATCGGGGTCGCGTCCGTGAAGACGGGGTTGATGGTCAAGGAACGTCTCCGGTTACGCGACGATTCAGGGACGGGTCTTGGATCAGGACCGGGCGTCCGACAGGCGCAGGCCCGTGAACTGCCAGCGCTGATGGGGATAGAAGAAGTTGCGGTAGCCGACCCGCGCATGGCCCTGCGGGGTCGCCACCGAGGAGCCGCGCAGGACGAACTGGTTCGACATGAACTTGCCGTTGTACTCGCCGAGCGCGCCGTCCACCGGGCGGTAGCCCGGGTAGGCGGTGTAGGCGCTGCGGGTCCATTGCCAGACCAGCCCGAAGGCGTCGGGCAGCAGGTCCTCACGGGCCGCCACCTCCCAATCGAACTCAGTGGGCAGGTCACGCCCGGCCCAGCGGGCATAGGCATCGGCCTCGTAGTAGCTGATATGGGTGACGGGCAGGTCGGGATCGACCGGCCGAATGCCGGCGAGCGTCATGCTCGCCCACCCGCCCTCGGCGTCGCGCCAGTAGCCCGGCGCCTCCCACCCTTCGGCCTGGGCGGCGATCCAGCCATCCGAGAGCCAGAGCTCCGGCCGCGCGTAGCCGCCATCGGCCATGAAGTCGCGCCACTGCCCGTTGGTGACCAGGGCCCGGTCGATGGTGCCGCCCTGGATCAGCGCATCGTGGCGCGGCGACTCGTTGTCGAAGGAGAAGCCCTCACCGGCATGACCGATGGGCACGATGCCCCGGCGCAGCTCCGCCCGCCCCCCTGCGCTCTGGGGCCGGGGAAAGCGCCAATCCGTGTCGTAGGCCGGTCCGAGGGGATTCTGGGCGAAGGCGTGCAGGATGTCGGTGACCAGCAATTCCTGGTGCTGCTGCTCGTGATAGAGCCCGATCTCGAGAACCGGAAGCACCGCCTCGAGGGCGCTGGCGGACGCCTGACTCAGGAGGGCGTCGACCGAGCGGTCGACATGCGCCCGGTAGGCGGCGACCTCGTCCGCCGTCGGGCGGGTGATCAGCCCGCGCATGATCCGCGGCTGACGGGGGCCGGCAGCGACGTAGTACGAGTTGAACAGGTAGTGCAGCCGCTCGTCGTAGATGGCGTAGCCCGGCAGGTGCTCGCGCAACAGGAACTGCTCGAAGAACCATGTCGTGTGCGCGCGATGCCACTTCGTCGGGCTGGCATCCGCCATCGACTGGACCTGCTGGTCCTCGGGTGAAAGCGGTGCCGCCCGGCGCTCGGTCTCGTCGCGGACATGGTGGAAGGCCGCGATCCAGGCCGCGCGATCCACCGGCGTCGCCGAGAGGGGCGGGGGCGGGAAGGCCGATCGAACGGCCTCGGCCGCAGAGGTCTCGCGAAACGCTGCCGTCGCTGCCATGGCGGCCACTCCCATATCCGAACCCGCAAACCTGAACGTGAGAGGGGAGATATGGCCGCGGCGGCATTCGGCAACGGAGGCCGAGCGGGGTCCTTCGTCGCGGCCACGCTCGCACCGCCAGATCGATCGCCTTTTTCCGGCCACGGTGACCTCCCCTTAACCCTCCGGAGCCGACACTTCGCCGTTCACGCGGGACAGTCGGGCCGGACTCGGATGCGGATCGATCTCATGGCAGGAGCGACCACGGCGGCCGTGGCACGGAGCGTGGCGCCGGCGCCCACCATCCTGGTGTTCGACTCCGGGCTGGGCGGGCTGACGGTGCTGGAGCAGGTCCGGCGCGCCCGACCGGATGCCGCCTACGTCTACGCCGCCGACGATGCCGCCTTCCCGTATGGCCGCCTGTCCGAGCCGGTGCTGGTCGAGCGGGTGCTCAGCGTCATGGAGCGCCTGATCGGCCTGCACGCGCCGGACCTCGTGGTGGTGGCCTGCAACACCGCCTCGACCCTGGTGCTGCCCGCCCTGCGCCAGCGCTTCGCCACCCCCTTCGTCGGCGTCGTACCGCCGATCAAGCCGGCCGCGGAGGCGACTCGCTCGCGGGTGGTCAGCCTCCTGGCGACCCCCGGCACCGTGGCGCGCGCCTACACCCACGAACTCGTCGAGACCTACGCGAATGCTTGCGCCGTCACCCTGGTGGGCGCCCCGAATCTCGCTGGTTTCGCGGAAGCGGAGCTGGCCGGCCAGCCCGTGGACGACGCGGCCCTGGCCCGCGAGATCGCACCCTGCTTCGTCACCCTGGAGGACGGCCGGCGCACCGACGTGGTCTGCCTCGCCTGCACCCACTACCCCCTGCTCCTCGCCCGGTTCCAGGCCCTCGCCCCCTGGCCCGTGACCTGGATCGACCCGGCCCCGGCCATCGCCCGGCGGGTGACGCAGCTGATCGGGCCGAGCCCCCGCGCCCTGGGCCGGGATGATGCGCCGGTGCTCGGGGCCTTCACGAGCGGCGCCGGCCTCACGGCGCCCCTGCGCCGCTCCCTCGAATCGCGCGGGATCGGACGCGTGGCGGTGGAGGCGATGCCGCTCGGCCTGCAATAGGCGATCGGCAGCCGGCTCGGCATTGACGACGGCGGCCTCGTGCTCTAACGAGACGCCGGTAACGGGGCTCCGACGAGGGGCCCCGATGCTTTTCAAGCGCACCCGTGGGCGGCCATGTCCGTCCTGTCGCTCCGCTCCAGGCTCCCGGGCCCGGCGGAGAGAGGAGGGCGCGTTCCTCGATAGATCTCCATTGCGAGAGGAACCGCGATGTCAAAACGCATTCAGGCGAAGCACAAGCTCGATCGCCGCATGGGCCAGAACATCTGGGGCCGCCCGAAGAGCCCCGTTAATCGCCGCGAGTACGGCCCCGGCCAGCACGGCCAGCGCCGCAAGGGCAAGATGTCCGACTTCGGCACGCAGCTGCGCGCCAAGCAGAAGCTCAAGGGCTACTACGCCAACATCACCGAGAAGCAGTTCCGCCGCTACTACGCCGAGGCGATCCGCCTGCGCGGCGATTCCGGCGAGAACCTGATCGGCCTGCTCGAGCGCCGCCTCGACGCCGTCGTGTACCGCGCGAAGTTCGTTCCGACCCCGTTCGCGGCGCGTCAGTTCGTCAACCACGGCCACGTCAAGGTCAACGGCCAGCGCGTCAACATCGCCAGCTACCTCGTGAAGCCGGGCGACCTGATCGAGGTCAAGGATTCCTCGAAGCAGCTCGAGATCGTCGTCGTGGCCGCGCAGCTCGCCGAGCGCGACGTGCCGGACTACATCGAGGTGGATCACTCCAAGATGACGGCCCGGGTCACGCGCGTGCCGAACCTCGGCGAGGTTCCCTACCCGGTCCAGATGGAACCGAACCTCGTGATCGAGTTCTACTCGCGCTGATCCCACCGGATCATCGCCGAAGATGCGAAAGGGCCGCCCGCGAGGGCGGCCTTTTCTTGTTGCGGCCACGGCTTCAGCGCAACGGCCGCCCCGTCTCAGCGGGGGAGGTCGCTACCCGGGGACGCGCGATTACGCGACTGCAGGGCACGGGACGCATCCCGGGCGCTCGGCGGAAGTCCGGTGTCGGCGGCAGATCCCGGCGCGTCGCCCGGCGCACCCGGCACGAAGCCGCGTCCGTCCCGCCCACCCGTCTCGAAGCCGTACCCCGCATTCACGCCGGCATAGAAGCCGGTGAAGTCCTCGGCCGCGGCCGGCACAGGCGCCGCCAGGCCGGCCAGGCCGGCCAGGCCGATCAGCGCGAGGAGGGTGGTCCGCATTCCGATCTCCGGAGGCAAGGTCGTGTCTCGAAAGGTCATGTCTCAAAACGCGAAACGGCGGCCCGGAAGGGGCCGCCGCTTCAGTCATGCCGTGAAAGGTGGCCGCAGCGCGGCCAGCCCGGGTCGATCAATCGTCGACGTTGATGCTCTGGGCCTCGCGGCCCTTCTGACCCTCGACGACGCCGAGGACGACCTGCTGGCCTTCGGCCAGGGAGTCGAGGCCGGCGCGGGAGAGGGCCGAACGGTGCACGAACACGTCCTTGCCGCCGTCGTTGACGGAGACGAAGCCGAAGCCCTTGGCCGGGTCGTACCACTTCACCGTGCCGGTCATCTCGGTGGACGGGCCGCTGGCGAAGCGTCCGCCGCCACGGTCGCCACCGCGGTCGCCGTAACCACCGCCGCCACCGCCGCCGTAACCGCCGGCACCGCCACCGCCGAAGCGGTCGCCGCCACCGAAGCCGCCGCTGCGGGGCGGACGCGCGTCGCGCATGGGCGCGGCCTCGGCCGTGGAGGTATCCACGCTGGTGACGTCGGTCACCTGCGGACCCTTCTGGCCCTGGGCGGTGTGAACCGTCAGGCGCGTGCCGGGGAGGAGGTCGGCATGGCCGGCAGCTTCGACGGCGCGGATGTGGAGGAAGGCATCGCCCGAACCGTCAGCCAGCTCGACGAACCCGAAGCCTTTCTCCTTGTTGAACCACTTGACCGTCGCATCGCGCTCCGGTCCAGAGGGTGCCGCAGCGGCGCGCGACGGACCACGGTCGAAACCGCCGCCACCGCCGAAACCACCACCGTAGCCACCGCCGCTCGGAGGAGCCTGATCCGGCCAACGCGGCTCGGCTCCACCCTCATCGAAGCCGCGCTTCTGCGGCCCCCGAAAATCACGACCACGTCCCATAGAAAGCTCGCAAAAACCGTCCGCCGACCATCAGTTTCGATAACCGCGTGCGCGCCATCCCAGACAGCCCACGCTCCGCTCTATCATTACTCCCAGCAGCGGTGACCAAGAATAACGCCTTAGTCCTGACTGAAAGCCGCCTTGATCGCAAGATGCTTCTGCCCCGGTTGGCGAGAGTTCCGTAACTTTCCTGCGGCAAAATGCGTAGCTTTTTAGCGCACCCCGGCGGCGGGGGCGGCCCGCGCCCGACGCCGAGGCCTGTCTCGCGCCCGACGATCGAATCGATTTGCGGGTCGATGTTAGCAAAGCGCAAAGTCCCGGACGGTAGGGTGCCCGCGGGGCATGTCCGCCCCGAGCCGCCGGGCCCGACGCCGCATCCATGATCGCCACCCCGAGTTTTCCGGACCTCTCGGCACTGGTGGTCGACGAGAGTCTCTACATCCGCCGCATCGTGCGCGACATGCTCATGCGGGTCGGGATCAAGCGCGTGCTCGAGGCGCCGGACGGGGCCGAAGCCCTGGGCGTCTTGGCCGAGAGCAAGCCGGACCTCACCATCATCGACTGGGACCTGGCGATCCTCTCGGGCGAGGAGTTCATCCGCCTGGCGCGCACGCCCACCACCTCGCCGTCGCCCACCGTGCCGATCATCCTGATGCTGGCCCAGCCCCGCCGCAACGTGGTCGATCGGGCGATCTCCCTGGGGGTCAACGAGATCATCGCCAAGCCGTTCTCGCCCAAGACCCTGTGGTCGCGCCTCGACGAGGTGATCAACCGGCCGCGCCCGTTCTCGCAGGTCAAGAGCCTCCTCCGGCCCGTGCCGCGCATGGCCGCGGCCGGCAAGCTCGGGTGAAGCCCGCTCGGAGCAGGCCCGGCCGGCTCCGTTCGAGCCGCCGAAATCATCCCGGATCCGATCGTGTTCGCGATCGAGGCTTTGCAGTTTGCCGGGGAGACCTGTAGCGTCTTGAGCGACTGTTGGTCCGGCTGTCCGCCTGGGACCATGATCGAGGATTTCGGCTCAGCCGATGAGGGACGAGAGCGCCGCGACCATGCCGGCCCGCCCGAGCGGCGGGACAACGCCGCTGGCGGCACCGGTGGCGCGCGCCGATGCGCCGGGTCCGGCCGGCCGTCCGAGCCGGCGCAGCGCCTATGCCGCCCTCGACCTCGGCACGAACAATTGCCGCCTCCTCGTGGCCGAACCGGCCTCGCACGGCTTCCGGGTGATCGATGCCTTCTCGCGGATCGTCCGTCTCGGGGAGGGGCTCGGCAACTCGGACCGGCTCAGCGAGGCCGCGATCGAGCGGACCATCGAAGCCCTCCGGGTCTGCAAGGCCAAGATGCAGGCCCGCGGCGTGGTGCGGGCCAAGATCATCGCCACCGAGGCCTGCCGCCTCGCGGTGAACGGGGCCGAGTTCGTCGAGCGCGTGCGCAACGAGGTCGGGCTCGACCTCGAGATCGTCGACCGGCAGACGGAGGCCTACCTCGCGGTGACGGGCTGCGCCGCCCTGGCGGACCCCTATTCCGAGTCGGTGGTCATCTTCGACATCGGCGGCGGCTCCACCGAGATCGCCTGGCTCGACGGTGCGGCGACGAACCCCTCGGCCGATCCGACGCTGCGCATCCGCGCCTGGGACTCCCTGCCCGTGGGCGTCGTGACCCTGGCCGAGCGCCACGGCGGTTCCGACGTCACCCGCCTGACCTTCGAGGGCATGGTGGAGGAGGTGGCCGACCTCCTGGCGCGCTTCGCCATCCGGGCCGCGCCCGCCGCGAATGCCCGGCACTTCCACCTGCTCGGCACCTCCGGTACGGTGACGACGCTGGCGGCGATGCACCTGCGTCTCGCCCGCTACGAGCGCCGGCGGGTCGACGGTCTCTGGATGAGCGACGCCGACGTGGGCGAGGCCATCGACGACCTCCTCGACACCCGGCTCGAACAGCGCGCGGACAATCCCTGCATCGGGCGCGACCGGGCCGACCTGGTTCTGGCGGGCTGCGCCATCCTGGAGGCGATCCGCCGGGCGTTTCCCTCCGACCGCCTGCGCATCGCCGACCGCGGCCTGCGCGAGGGTCTCTTGATGAACATGATGCGTGAGGACGGCGTCTGGCGCCGTGGGAGCTACCGGTGAGTGACAGGCGTGGTGCCGGCGCGGGTCTGCGCGGCGAACTCAAGCAGCGGGTGAAGACGGGGCGGGGCCGCACCGCCTCCCAGAAGCGCTGGCTGGAGCGCCAGCTCAACGATCCCTACGTGGCCCGGGCCAAGCGCGAGGGCTACCGCTCGCGCGCGGCCTTCAAGCTCATCGAGATCGACGAGCGCTTCAAGCTCCTGAAGCCCGGCCAGCGCATCGTCGATCTCGGCGCGGCCCCCGGCGGCTGGTCGCAGGTGGCGGCCAAGATCGTGGGGACCAGCGGCAAGATCGTCGGCATCGACCTCCTCGAGATCGAGCCGATGGTCGGGGTCGACTTCATCACCCTCGACTTCCTCGCCCCCGAGGCGCCAACGCTGCTCACCGACCTCCTCGGGGGTCCGGCCGACCTCGTGCTCTCGGACATGGCCGCCAACACCACCGGCCACAAGCAGACCGACCACCTGCGGATCATCGGCCTGGCCGAGACGGCGGCCGAATTCGCCCGCGAGATCCTGGCACCCGGCGGATCCTATCTCGCCAAGGTGTTCCAGGGCGGCACGGAAGGGACGCTGCTCGCCGACCTGAAACGCGACTTCGCCAGCGTGCGCCACGTCAAGCCGAATGCCAGCCGGGCCGATTCGAGCGAACTCTACGTGCTGGCGACGGGCTATCGCGGGCCGACCGGGGCCGCCGTCGAACCGCGGGATCCCTGAGCCGAGCTCCTCCCGGGCAGGGGAAGCTCCCAGGTTAGGGGAAGCGTGACCATAATGCACTGCGTGCAACGCAGCGTGAAGGCTGACGCAGACCTCTCTATTTCCGACGACTTTCTGTTCAAGATCCGTTGCGACGTTTTTGAAGTAAAATTTAGATTTATGCACTATAGTTTACGGATCTCGCGTGCCAAAGTAGAAATATAGTCCCGGATAGCAATCTTGCGCGCTGCAACATGAATGGTGCAGGACAGCATCTCCGCGAGATCGCTGCGAGCCATTTGAATGTCCGAGACGTTTCACCCTCAGTCCGGTGCCGAGACGGAAAAACTGTTCCACCGCCGCAAGTTCCTGGAGTTCCTGTCGGCCAGCCCGGTGGTGGCGCCCGGGATGGTGAGCGCGCTCGCCGGCCTGTCGGCCCTCGGCACCGACGCCGCCATGGCCCAGAGCTACGACGTCTTGCGGCAGTCCCCCGGCAATGTCGGCGAGATCATCGATTCGCCGAGCCAGGCCCTCAACGTCTTCGATTTCGAGCCCGCCGCGAAGAAGGCCCTGCCCCCGGCCCATTACGGCTACCTCGCCAGCGGCGTCGACAGCGACGAGACCCTGAAGGCGAATCGCGCGGGCTTCGAGAAGATCCGCATCCGTGCCCGCCGCCTCATCGACGTGCGCAAGATCGACACCACGGTGAAGATCTTCGGCGAGACCTGGGCAAGCCCGATCGTGCTCGCCCCGGTGAGCAGCCAGGCCGCCTTCCACCCCGAGGCCGAGTCGGCCGTGGCGCGCGGCGCCAAGGTCAAGGGTCACCAGATGATCCTGTCGACCGTGGGCAGCACGTCGATCGAGGACGTGATCAAGGAGCGCGGCGCGCCGGTCTGGTACATGCTCTATCCGACCGACGACTGGGCCGTGACCGAAGCCCTGGTGAGGCGGGCCGAGAAGGCCGGCGCCCCCGCCATCGTCCTCACCGTGGACCGCCAGGGCGGCCGCAACACCGAGACGCTGTTCCGGGAACGCCGCCTCGACACCCGCACCTGCTCGGATTGCCATACGCCCGGCTTCAAGAACGAGGTCAGCCGCAAGCCGATGTTCGACGACATCGACGTCTCGAAGGTGACGAACCTCTACGGCACCGGCATGACCTGGGACTACGTGAAGCGCTTGCGCGGCATCGTGAAGGGCAAGCTCGTCCTCAAGGGTATCGTCACCCACGAGGACGCCAGGAAGGCCCTCGATTACGGCGTCGACGCCCTGATCGTGTCGAACCATGGCGGCCGTGCCGAGGAGAGCCTCGAGGCGACGATCGATGCGCTGCCGGAGGTCGTCCAGGCGGTCAACGGCCGGGTGCCCGTACTCATCGACGGCGGCTTCCGCCGCGGCACGGACGTGATCAAGGCCCTGGCCCTCGGCGCCAACGCGGTCTGCATCGGGCGTCCCTACGTCTGGGGTCTGGCCGCCTTCGGCGAGCCCGGCGTCACGGCGGTGCTGGCGATCATGCAGCGCGAGTTCGAGACGATCATGCGCCAGGTCGGCGCGACGAAGCTCGCCGAGATCACGCCTGCCAGCGTCAGCCGCGCCTGAGATCATCGACACGGCGGCGAGACCCGTGCGCCGCCCCCTCCGGATCGCTTCTCGGGCAGAACCGCCCGGGGAGCGATCCGCGTTCCGGGGCTCGGCCGGCGAACCGGCGGGACAGGTCGGGTAAGACTACGGCACCCATCGCGGTGCCCCGTTCGGCCCCCAGCATTGCGCCGAACGCTCAGGAAGCCTCCGGTCTTCAATCCCGGCCGACGCGGCGCTCCGTGAATCGAAGGATCGATGCGCAGCGCTCTCGCGCGGTTTCTTTGCGGAGCAGCAATTTTTCGATCGGCAGGGCCGGATCATTACGTTTTCATTAGCCCTGATCGCCACGATCACTCGGCGATGTCGCGGACTTCAACACATCCTCCATGTTCTGCAGTCCAGATTGCCGAACGCGATCCGGGCGCCTGCCCCGGACGGGCAGGCGGTGTGGAGTTGTCGATGGTCTTCCGGTGTCTGGTCTCCCTGTTCGCGGCCGGGATCGGCTTCGCCGCGACGGCGGCGACGGCCAAGGACGTCCCCTTCGCGAAGGTGGCGGATTGGGACATCAGCCGCAGCGGCGACGGCGCCAAGGCCAAGTGCATGATGGTGCGCGGCTACCAGGATGCGGACGACGAGAACGCCAGCGCGGTAGCGATCGGGACCTATCCGGGATTCCTGATCATCTCCCTGGGCTATCAGGGCTGGTCGCACGACAAGGGCGACCGCACCGTCGTTCTCCTGGCTGGCGGCAAGGTCGTCCTTCCGCGCTCCAAGTGGAAGGCCGACGATACCCAGTTGACCGGGGAGTTCCCGGACACACTCCTGCCGCACCTCCTGGGCGCCGACGCCATCGTCCTGCGATTCAAGGATGGCGACGCCGACTTCAAGATCCCGGCCTTCGCCGAAGCCTTCGAGGCCCTGAAGCGCTGCAGCGGACCGCCGGACGAAGTCGCGACGGAGCTTCCATCGCAGGGCCGTATCGCCAACTACGCGAGCGGGCTCTTCTTCCAGAAAGCGCTGAAGGATTGCGACGTCGCGAGCACGGGCAAGCAGCGCGCCGACCTCGAGGCCAAACTGGCGGCGATGCGTCCGGAGATGAGCCCGATCCAGGCGCTGATCGACATCGAACTCGGCAAGCGCTTCACGGACCCGAAGGCGCCGTTCTGCCCCAAGCCGGACGATGCGGCGGCTTTCGGCACAGCCCTGGGCCAGTACCTCGTCATGACTCCGGAAGCCTTCGCGGCCGAGACGGAGCGGCGCCAGAGTGAGAAGAAGGCGGCGGCGCGACCGCCGGAGACCCGGATCAAGGTCTACGGGATGGGCCTGATCTTCCAGAAGGTCCTCGCGAGTTGCGAGATTCCCACCACGGCACGGCAGCGGGCCGACTTCGATGCCAAGCTCGCGGCCCTGGCGCCCGAGATGGCCCCGGTCATGGAGGAGATCCAGGCAAAGCTGCAGCCGACCTTCGCGAAGCCGGCGACGGAGCTCTGCGCGGCGTTCCGCGACCTGTCGGACGACCCGCAGCCCATCGTCGCCTTCTCGACCCGGACGCCCGAGGACTTCGCCACCTTCATGGATGCCCGCGAGGCCGCCAAGGCGCCCCCCAATCCGGCGGAGACGCCGGTGCCCGGCGCCAAGCTCTGAGCCGCGACCGTCCGCATTCCCACCGGAGAATCCCGTCATGAAGCGGCCGTCGCCCGCTCGGTCCTGCCTGTTCGGCCTCGTCGCCGGTCTGGTTTCCCTCGCGCCTGCGGAGGCCCAGGAAAGCCCTGTCCCGGAGCGCCCCCTGTTCGAGAGCCTGAACGGCTGGCAGGTCGAGCGTGCCACCAGCGTCACGGGCAGTCCGTCCTGCGTGATCGTGCGGTCCTACGTCGACGAGGACGATGACGACGCCGACAATTCCATCACCTTCGCGCTGGAGAACAAGGCCCTCGTGGTGGTGCTGACCTACGGCAAGTGGCAGCACGACCGGGACGAAAAGATCACGGCCGCCACCGAACTCGGCGGCAAGACCGTGAACGCCAAATCGACCTGGACCGGCAACGGCACCCGGCTCGTCGGCACCCTGCCGGGCAACCTCGCCGAGAAGGCCGCGGAGTCCGAAGAGATCCTCATCAAGGGCAAGGGCTGGAAGGCGGCCTTCGACCTGAGCGGCGCCGCCGACGCCTTCGCGGCGATGAAGCGCTGCAATGCCGGCGGGGCGCCGAAGCCGCGCTCCTGACGCCTCAGAGCCGGCAGGCGCCCTCCAGCGCCGTGTTCTCGGCCTCGGTGAAGATCCGGGACCGGATGAGGAAGCGCTTGTCGCGCCCGTTCTCCAGGGAGAACATGCCGCCGCGGCCGCGCACCACGTCGAGGATGAGGTGCGTGTGCTTCCAGACCGCGAATTGCGGCCGGCTGATCCAGAAATCGGCGCCCGCCACGGTACCGAGATGGACGTCGCTGTCGCCGGTGAGGAAGTCGCCCACCGGATAGCACATCGGCGACGAGCCGTCGCAGCAGCCGCCGGACTGATGGAACATCACCGGACCGTGCTCGGCCCGCAATTCCGCGATGAGGTCGATGGCGGCGGGGGTCGCGGTGACGCGCAGGGGCGTCCCGTCGGCGCCGGCCTGGTCGGCGGTGGTCGGGTCGAGGGCGGTCTCGCTCATGGGGCGGTCTCCGGGAAAGGCCTTTCGGGAGAAATAGGGCGGAAAACGAAAAAGCCCCGGCCGTCATCCGGCCGGGGCAAGTCTCACGCGGGTCTGCGTGCCCTGAACGGGTCCTAGAAGAAGCCGAGCTTCTTGGCCGAGTAGCTGACGAGCATGTTCTTCGTCTGCTGGTAGTGGTCGAGCATCATCTTATGGTTCTCACGGCCGATGCCGGACTGCTTGTAACCGCCGAAGGCCGCGTGGGCCGGGTAGGCGTGGTAGCAGTTGGTCCAGACGCGGCCGGCCTGGATGGCGCGGCCGAAGCGGTAGGCGCGGGTCCCGTCGCGAGTCCAGACGCCGGCACCGAGGCCGTAGAGGGTATCGTTGGCGATGCTGAGAGCATCGGCATCGTCCTTGAAGGTCGTCACCGAGAGGACGGGGCCGAAGATCTCCTCCTGGAAGATGCGCATCTTGTTGTGGCCGCGGAACACGGTCGGCTTCATGTAGTAGCCTTCCGCGAACTCGCCGTCCTTCACGTTGCGCTCGCCGCCGGTGAGGCACTGGGCACCTTCCTGCTTGCCGATGTCGACGTAGCTGAGGATCTTCTCCAGCTGCTCCGAGGAGGCCTGGGCGCCGATCATCGTGGCGGGATCCAGGGGCGAGCCCTGGGTGATCGCCTCGACGCGCTTGATCGCCCGCTCCATGAAGCGGTCGTAGATCGACTCGTGCACCAGGGCACGGCTCGGGCAGGTGCAGACCTCGCCCTGGTTGAGGGCGAACATCGTGAAGCCCTCCAGCGCCTTGTCGAAGAAGTCGTCATCCTCGTTGGCGACATCGGAGAAGAAGATGTTCGGCGACTTGCCGCCGAGTTCCAGCGTCACCGGGATCAGGTTCTGCGAAGCGTACTGCATGATCAGCCGGCCCGTCGTCGTCTCGCCCGTGAAGGCGATCTTGGCGATGCGGGGCGAGGAGGCGAGCGGCTTGCCGCATTCGAGGCCGAAACCGTTGACGATGTTGAGCACGCCCGCCGGCAGCAGGTCGGCGATGAGCTCGGCCACCACGAGGATCGAGGCTGGGGTCTGCTCGGCGGGCTTGAGCACGACGCAGTTGCCGGCCGCCAGCGCCGGGGCGAGCTTCCACACCGCCATCAGGATGGGGAAGTTCCACGGGATGATCTGGCCGACGACGCCCAGCGGCTCGTGGAAATGGTAGGCCACGGTGTCGTGGTCGATCTCGGAGATCGAGCCCTCCTGCGCGCGGACGCAGCCGGCGAAGTAGCGAAAATGGTCGATGGCGAGCGGGATGTCGGCGTGGGTCGTCTCGCGGATCGGCTTGCCGTTGTCCCAGGTCTCGGCCAGCGCGATCAGGTCGAGGTTCTCCTCCATCCGGTCGGCGATCTTGTTCAGGATGCGGGCGCGCTCGCCCGGCGCGGTGCGGCCCCAGGCCTCCTTCGCGGCGTGGGCGGCGTCGAGCGCCTTGTCGACGTCGGCGGCGTCCGAGCGGGCGACTTCGCAGATCACCCGGCCGGTGATCGGGGACGTGTTCTCGAAGTAGCGGCCGGCGACGGGCGCGACCCACTGGCCGCCGATGAAGTTGTCGTAGCGCGCCGAGAACGGCGCCTTCGTACCCTGGTCGAGAAATTCCGGCTTGTTCATCGCGTATCCTCCTGATTGTTCTTATGGGCAGCAGCCAAAGCCAGACGCAGCGTCAAATCAAGATGGACTTTTGGCCAACGGTCGGTCGCGCGAGCGCGCGGCTCGGATGATCGGCGCGCCCGATGGCGTCGTGGCGCGGGGGCGATGTTAGACCCGTTCGGGCGGGTTGGCGACCCGGGCGGCGCTCAGCGCGGCCCGAGGCGCGCGAGGCGCCGGTTGCCGATGCGCCGGGCCGTCTGCGCGTCGATCCGGGGACCCGCGCGCGCGCCGCCGGGCAGGTCGAGGAGGAGGCCCGTCGCCCGGCCGTCCGGCTCGATGTCGAGGGCGAGGCGGGTGCCGTCCTCGGCCACGAAGACGCGGTCGCTCTCCGGTGCCAGGGCAAGGCGCGCGGGACCGGCCCCGCGGGCGACGAGGCGGTCGCCCTCCCGGGCGAGGGCGACCACGGCGCGCGGCCCCGTCCGGTAGAACCCGACATAGCGGTCGAGCACGGTGGCCGGCACCGCGATCTCGCTGACCTCCGGCTGCCCGAGGGCGAGGGCGCCGAGGCGGCGGGACAGGGTCTGGGCCGGCGTGGTCTCGGTGTTGCCGAGGACCACGACCGTCAGGCCGAGATCCGGGTAGCTGTCCTTGATCGCCGAGAACCCGTCGAGGAAGCCCCCATGGGACAGGAGCCGCTGGCCGTAGGCATGGCCGACATAGAGGCCGAGCCCGTAGCCGTGGCCGCCGTCGCGGACCATCTCGGCCAGGGAGGCCGGTCGCAGGACCCGGCCGGAGAACAGCGCGGCGTCCCAGGCCACGAGGTCATCGAGCGTGGAGACGAGGCCGCCGGCCCCGAGGACGGCCGCCGGAACCTCGGGGGGCGCGTTGTGCCACTGCCCGGCGGCACGGTGGTAGCCGGCGGCCCGCTGCGGGATCACCGCCGCCGGATCGGCGTCCCCGGTCTCGGCGAGGCCGGCGGGGGCGAGGACCAGGCGGTGCAGCGCGGCCGCGAAGGGCGCGCCGGTGATCCCCTCCACGATCGCCGCCAGCAGGATGTAGCCGGTGTTGCTGTATTCCTGCGCCGAGCCCGCCGGGAACAGCAGCGCCTCGCGATAGAGCCGGCCCACCACGTCCATGGGCGTCCGGGCGGTCCGGGCGAGGAGGGTCGGGTAATCGGGCAGGGCCGTCACGTTGGGCAGGCCCGCGGTGTGGTCGAGGAGCATCCGCAGGGTGATCGGCGCCCAGGTCGCCGGCAAGCCGGGCATGTACCGCGCGGCCGGGTCGTCGAGCCGGAGCCGCCCGGCCTCCTGCAGCTTCAGGATCGCGGCGGCGGTGAATTGCTTCGTCAGGGAGGCGATCCGGAAGCGGGTCTCGGGCGTGTTGGGCACCGACCATTCGCGCTGGGCAACGCCGTAGGCCTGCCGGAACAGCACCGCGCCGTCGCGGGCCACGATGACGGCGCCGGAGAAGATCCCGGCTCGGGCGTAGGGCCGCACCAGGGCGTCGGCCCGGGCGGCGAAGTCGGGCGGGGTGATCTCGGACGAGGCGATCGAATCGGCGCCGGCCCGGGCCGGACGGCCCGGCAGGAGGGCCCCGAGGAGCCCGAACTGGACGATGCGGCGACGCGTCTCCTGCATGCTGCCGCCGTTCCGCTCCCTGACCCGCCGCGATCCCGGCACCCGGTCACGGTTCTCCGAAATTGTGGCGCGAGCGCGCCGAGGACCCCGCGCGGCTGCCATGCAGCGCCCCCGATGGCCCCGCCGCGCCGAAGGCACCAAGAGCCGGACGAAACGTTCTGGCTCGACTGATGATCCGCCGCGCCGCCCCAGCCCCCGAGGACCGTCCCAGGTGAGCACCACCCCGGCCAAAATCGCGCAGGCCCCCGCCGCGCACGCCCCGGCCGCCCCCGCCCCCATCCCCGTCACCGTCTCCGAACCGGCCGCCCGGCCGTGGACAGGCCCGGGCTTCGGCGAGTTCGTCGGCATCGTCGCGCTGATGATGGCCGTCACGGCGATTTCGATCGACAACCTGCTGCCCGCGTTTCCGGCGATCCAGGCCCGCTTCGGCGTGGTCGATCCGAACAGCCTGCAGCTCCTCATCTACGTCTACATGATCGGCTTCGGCACGGCGCAGATCGTCTACGGGCCGCTCTCGGACACCTACGGGCGGCGCTCGGTGCTGCTGGCGGGCCTGGCGATTTACGTCGTCGGCACCGGCCTCGCCATGGTGGCCCCGTCCTTCGGCTGGCTCCTGGCGGCGCGCGTCATCCAGGGCATCGGCGCCGCCAGCGGGCGCGTCCTGTCGACGGCGATCGTGCGCGACCGCTTCGCGGGGCGCGAGATGGCGAGCGTGATGTCGCTCATCATGATGGTGTTCCTGATCGTGCCGATGATCGCGCCGGCCATCGGTGGCGCGATGCTGCTGTTCGGCTCCTGGGTCTACGTCTTCGTCTCCATGCTGGTGCTCGCCGGCATCCTGGTGATCTGGTTCGCCTGGCGGATGCCCGAGACGCTGCATCCGGAATACCGGCGCCCCTTCTCCCTCGCGGCGGTGGCTCAGGCGGTGGCCATCACCTTCCGCAACCGCGTGGCGGTGGGGTACGCCACGGCGCTCGGCCTGCTCACCGGCTGCATCATGGGCTATGTCGGCTCGGCCCAGCAGGTCTTCGACACGGGGCTCTACCATCTCGGGGGCCTGTTCCCCCTGGCCTTCGGCCTCGTCGCCGGCGCCATGGGGGCCGCCACCCTGGTGAACGCCCGCCTCGTCCGGCGCCTCGGCATGCGCCCGCTGTCCCATGCGGGCCTCAGCCTGTTCGTCATCGTGGCGGTGGGGCAGGTGGTGGCGGGGCTCGCCTATCACGGTCACCCGCCCCTGGGGCTGTTCCTCGCGATCCTGGCCGCCAACCAGTTCCTTATCAGTTTCGCCATGCCGAACTTCAACGCCCTGGCGCTGCAGCCCCTGGGCGAGATCGCCGGCACGGCCTCGTCCTTCCTCGGCTTCTACACCACGATCCTGGGCGCCTTCTGCGGCTTCCTGATCGGGCACGCCTTCGACGGCTCGGTGCTGCCCATCGGCATCGGCTACGCCCTCCTCGGGGGCCTGGCCCTCGCGGTGGTGGCCTGGACGGAGCGGGGCCGCCTCTTCCGCGGCGGCGTCTCCGGTTGAGGACACCGCAGCCTTAACGCCGTCTTCAGGCCGTCGCGACAAACCTCGGTCTCCCAGGATCCCTGACGGAGCCCCAGACGTGACCGGCCGTGCCCAAGACGGACTGCTCTTCCTCGCCCGGCTGCTTCTCGCCGCCGCGCTGCTGCCCACGGGGGTCGCCCGGGCCCTGAACGTCTCCGGCTTCGCCGTCACCCTCGCGGCCACAGGCCTGCCGTCCCCGAACGCCGTCGCCACCGCGGCCGTGATCGTCCAGGTGTTCGGCCCCGTCGCGCTGATCCTCGGCGTGCTGCCGCGCCTCAGCGGCCTGGCGCTCGCCGTCTTCGTCGGCGTGATGGCCGTGCTCCTGCACCCGTTCTGGCAGTTCTCCGGGCCGAGCGCGGTGGCCGAGCGCACCCTGATGCTGGCCGATTTCGGCCTCGCCGGCGGCTTCCTCATCTACGCGATGACCGGCCCCGGCCGCTGGAGCTGGCAGGGCTGGCGCCAGGGCGCACGCGCGTCGGCGGGCGCGGGCAAGGCATCGGCCAAGGCACCGGCCACTTCCTCGGCCGCCGCGCGGGGCGGATCGAAGCCCAAGCGCGCCCCCGGGCGGAATCCGGCCCGGGCCGCCGCCTGAGGTCCCGGACGCCCCCGCGTTCGACGGCATCGCGTCCTACGGCATCGCGTTGCGCGGGGCGGCGGCGACGAGCCGGTGCCCCGAGACCTCGGCGCCGGCCTCCGAGTTGAGCCGTCGGAAGGAGAAGAAGGACATCACCGAGATCAGCGCCACCGCCAGGAAGGCCGGGGCGAAATCCTGCGCCACGATCTCGGTGCGGCCGTGGAACGCCGCGGCGCCCTCCAGGGCCAGCGCCCCGAAGGACACCCCGAGGCTGAGCGAGAGCTGCTGGGCCACGCTCGCGAGGCTCGTGGCCGCGCTCATCTCCCGGGTCTCCAACTCGGCATACGCGATGGCGTTGACGCAGGTGAATTGCAGGGACCGCACGCAGCCGCCGATCAGCAGGACGCAGATGATGATCGCGTGCGGGGTCTCGGCGGTGAACAGGCCGTTCACCGCGAGGAAGGCCGAGGCGACCAGCGCGTTGACGAGCATCACCCGCCGGAAGCCGTAGGCGCGCAGGATGCGGGGGCCGACGAGCTTGATCAGGAGCGCGCCCGCCGCCGCCGCGAAGGTGATGAGGCCCGAGCGCAGGGGATCGAGGCCGAAGCCGATCTGGAGCATCAGCGGCAGCAGGAAGGGGATCGCCCCGGTGCCGATCCGGAACAGGCTGCCGCCGGTCACCGCCGCGCGGAAGGTCGGGTAGCGCAGCAGGTCGAGGCGGATCACCGGGTTGGCCAGGCCGCGCGAATGCCGGAAATACAGCCCCAGGAGGATCGCTCCGGCGGCGAGGCAGCCCCAGGAGACGCCCTCCGGGAGGAGGGGGCGGCCGGTGGAGGCGAGGCCGAGCATCAGCGTGGCGAGCCCCAGCCCGGAGAGCAGGAAGCCGAGGACGTCGAGGGGTGGGCGCTCGGATTCGCGAATGTTCTCGAAGTAGAGCGTCGACAGCACGATGCCGGCGATCCCGATCGGGATGTTGATGAAGAAGATCCAGCGCCAGTCGAAATAGGTCGTGATGAAGCCGCCCAGCGGCGGACCGAAGATCGGCCCGATCAGGGCGGGAATGGTCAGGTAGGCCAGGGCGCTGACGATTTCGCTCTTGGGCACGCTGCGCAGGATCACGAGGCGTCCCACCGGCACCATCATGGCGCCGCCGAGCCCCTGGAAGAACCGTGCGGCGACGAAGCCCGCCAGGGAGTTCGAGGCCGCGCAGGCCAGCGAACCGGCCATGAACACCCCGAGGGCGACCCGGAACACCGTGCGGGCCCCGAACCGGTCCGCCATCCAGCCGCTGATCGGGATGAAGATCGCCAGGCTGACGAGGTAGGCGGTGAGGGCGAGCTTGAGGGCGATCGGGTCCTCGTTCAGGCTCTGGGCGATGGCCGGGAGCGCGGTGGCGATCACGGTGGAATCGGTGTTCTCCATGAATAGCGCGGTGGCGACGACGAGGGGGACGATCTGGGACGTGCGCATCGGCGAGACATAGGTCCGGTCGGGCGTTTCGGATGCCTCATACCGACAAAAAGCGATGCCGCGGCAAGCGCGTATGCAATGACGAATGTCTCCGGATGAAAGGGACATGCCGCACGTGCAGGGCCCGGGCCTTTCGACGGCGTGGCCCTGCGGCCACATCGGCCCAGCATCGAACCGGCGACGGCCTCGCTCACCTTTCCACAATGTTGCTGGAGCCGCTAAGCTCGACGGCATGATCGGGTGCCGCTCGACTCCGCTTCGGAGCCGTGCCGGGCGCTCCCCACCGTGTCCCCAAGAAAGTCACCGATGCTTCCGAGGTTCGAACATCGACGCAGGCTGGCGGGCTTCGTCTCCTGCCTCGCCCTGGCGGCTGCCGTCGCCGGCTGCGGGACCGTGGTGCTCACGGAATCCGGCGCCCTGACCCGGTACGACCGCCTCGCCGGCAGCGACGAGACGGCCAGCTCTTCGCGGATCTTCGTCGATCCGGCGGCCCTCGCGGCCACCCGGACCGTGCGAATCGTCCCCACCGCCTTCTCGGAGGTCGTGGCTCCGGGCCTGACGCCGGCCGAGCGAAAGCTCGTGGCCAACGCGGCCGACCGGGCGCTCTGCTACGAACTCTCCCTGCGCTACGACGTGGTCTCGGGCCGGAAGGCGGACCTCACGGTGCGCTCGGCCGTGACCCGGATCGATCTCACCAACGTGCCGGCGGCCGGCGCCACGGTGGCGACCTCGGCGGGCATCACCATCGCGTCCCAGCTCGGCGCCGGCTTCGCGACGGCCGTCGGCCGCGTCCCGATCCCCCGCATCCCGATCGGTCTCGGCAGCCTGACCGTCGAGGCCGAGGCCCTCGACAGCCGCAACGTGCAGCGGGCCGCCATGGTCTGGGGCGGGGCCAGCAACGCCTTCACCAACCAGGCCCGGTTCTCCCCGGCCAGCGACGCCTACGACCTCGCCGGCGAGTTCGGCCAGGATTTCGGCTTCTACCTCGCCACCGGCCAGGATCCGTTCAAGGCGCCGCTCACGCTGCCGACCTACGACCGCGTCCGCATCACGACCCTCGGCGAAGCGCCGCTCGACCCCGATTGCGAGGCGTTCGGCCGTGCCCCCGGCCTCGACGGCATCCTCGGCGATTACGTCGGCGCGCCGCCGGAATGGACCGACAGGGGGCCGGCCGAGGGCCTGCCAGGCGCGTCCCGAGGCGTGCGCTAGGCGCAACCCCCACCGGAGAACGGCGTCCCGGGCGCATTTTCCTGTCGGACGCGCGCACCGGCGGCTTTGCGCCGGTTCCCCGTGCATGATACTGGCCCGTGCCAACCCAGTGACGTCGGAACGCCCGCGAGCGCCCGACGCAGCACCCGTTCCGGAGTTGGTTCATGGCCCGCATCACCGCTGATTCCATCATCGAGGGCCTGACCTTCGACGACGTCCTGCTGCGCCCCGCGGCCTCCTCGGTGATGCCCAGCGACGTCAAGATCGCGAGCCGGCTCACTCGCTCGATCCACCTGAACCTGCCGATCCTGGCTTCGGCCATGGACACCGTCACCGAGGCCCCGATGGCCATCGCCATGGCGCAGAACGGCGGCATGGGCGTCATCCACCGCAACCTCGAGCCGGCCGAGCAGGCCGAGCAGGTCCGCCTCGTCAAGAAGTACGAGTCGGGCATGGTGCTGAACCCCATCACCATCCACCCGGACGAGACCCTGGCGGATGCGTTCTCGTTGATGAAGCAGAACCGCATCTCCGGCATCCCGGTGGTGGAGCGAGGCCCCAACGGCTCCCGCGGCAAGCTCGTCGGCATCCTCACCAACCGCGACGTCCGGTTCGCCACCAACTCGTCTGAGACCGTCGCCGACCTGATGACCCGCGATCGGCTCATCACCGTGCGCGAGGGCGTGAGCCAGGACGAGGCCAAGCGCCTGCTGCACCAGTTCCGCATCGAGAAGCTGCTCGTCGTCGACGACCACTATCGCTGCATCGGCCTCATCACGGTCAAGGACATCGAGAAGCAGGTCGCCTATCCGGGCGCGGTCAAGGACGAGCAGGGCCGCCTGCGGGTCGCGGCCGCCACCACCACGGGCGACAGCGGCTTCGAGCGGGCCGAGCGCCTTATCGATGCCGGCTGCGACGTCATCGTGGTCGACACGGCCCACGGCCACTCGATCAAGGTGCTCGACGCCGTGCGCCGCGTGAAGCAGCTCTCTAACACCGTGCAGATCGTCGCCGGCAACGTCGCGACCCGCGACGGCGCCCAGGCGCTGATCGATGCCGGCGCGGACGCGATCAAGGTCGGCATCGGCCCGGGCTCCATCTGCACCACCCGCATCGTCGCCGGCGTCGGCGTGCCGCAGCTCACCGCCCTGATGGAGGCCGTCGAGGCGGCGCAGAGCGCCGACGTGCCGGTCATCGCCGACGGCGGCATCAAGTACTCGGGCGACCTCGCCAAGGCGATCGCGGCCGGCGCCTCCGTGGCCATGCTCGGCTCGCTCCTCGCCGGCACCGACGAGGCGCCCGGAGAGGTGTTCCTGCACCAGGGCCGCTCCTACAAGAGCTACCGGGGCATGGGCTCGGTGGGCGCCATGGCCCGCGGCTCCGCCGACCGCTACTTCCAGGCCGAGGTCAGCGACACCCACAAGCTCGTGCCCGAGGGCATCGAGGGGCAGGTGCCCTACAAGGGCCCGGTGGCGGCGGTGCTCCACCAGCTCGCCGGCGGCCTGCGGGCCGCCATGGGCTATGTCGGCGCCCCGACGATCCCCGAGTTCCAGGAGAAGGCGCAGTTCATCCGCATCACCAATGCGGGCCTGCGCGAGAGCCACGTCCACGACGTGACCATCACCCGCGAGAGCCCGAACTACCCCGGCCGCGCCTGACCCGCGCCGCGCGCGCCCGTGCCGGACGTCCGGCACGGGTCGCCGCCCGATAGGAATCGCCGTGACCGTCCAAGCCATCCTGGCGCCCGTCTTCGCCCAGGTCCTCCTCACCTTCGCGCTGCTGTTCTGGACCGGGCGGATGCGCCTCTCGGCGGTGCGCGGCGGCGCCGTAAAGGACCGCGCGTTGACACTGGGCCAGCGCGACTGGCCGGCCCCGGCCCAGCAGGCCGCCAACACCTTCTCGAAGCAGTTCGAGATCCCGGTGCTGTTCTACGTCCTCGTCGGGTTCGCCCTGGCCACCCGCAAGGCCGACCTCCTGTTCGTGATCCTGGCCTGGGTCTTCGTGGCCACGCGCGTCGTCCATGCCGGCGTCTATCTCACCACGAACCACATCCCGCACCGCTTCCGCGCCTATGCCGTCGGCACGCTGGTGCTGCTGGTGATGTGGATCCTCTTCGCGTTCCGGATCTTCCTGGCGCCGATCGGCGTCTGACCCGGGACGATGACGCGGCCTGACGGATGGGTGGCCGCATCGGGCCGCGATCCGCGAACGACGAAAGGGATCAGACCATGCGCGTGCTCGTTGTCGGCGCCGGGGCCACCGGCGGATACTTTGGCGCACGCCTCGCCGAGGCCGGCCGCGACGTCACCTTCCTGGTCCGTCCGGCCCGCGCGGCGAAGCTCGCCGCGGCCGGGCTGAGGCTCGAGAGTCCCGCCGGCAACCTGCACATTCCGGCGCCGCAGACCGTCACCGCCGCCGACCTCGCCGCCGGCGAGGGCGGCGCCTTCGACCTCGTGCTGTTCTCTTGCAAGGCCTACGATCTCGACAGCGCCATCGCCGACGTCGCGCCGGCCGTCGGACCCGACACCGCGATCCTGCCCCTGCTCAACGGGATGCGCCACCTCGACGCGTTCGACGTGGTATACGGTGCGGACCGCGTGCTCGGCGGCTCCTGCGCCATCGTGGCGACTCTCGGCCCCGCGGGCGAGATCCGCCAGATGAACCCGCTCCACACCCTGACCTACGGGGAGCGCGCCGGCGGCCGCTCCGCCCGCGTCGAGGCCATCGAGGCCCTGATGCAGGGCGTGAATTTCCAGCCCCGCCTCAGCGAGCATATGCTACTGGAAATGTGGGAGAAATGGAGTTTCCTGGCGACCCTGGCCGGGGCCACCTGCCTGATGCGCGCCACCATCGGCGACATCATGGCCGCTCCGGGCGGGCTCGCCTTCATCACGGCGCTGATGGAGGAGTGCCGCGCCATCGCCGAAGCCGCCGGCTACCCACCGCGGTCGACCGTGATGGACAACACGCGCAGGACGCTCACCGCCGAGGGCTCGGCCTTCACCGCCTCGATGCTGCGCGACATCGAGGGCGGTGCCCGGATCGAGGCCGACCACATCATCGGCGACTTGATCGCGCGGGCCCCCGATGCGGCCGGGCATCCGATGCTCGACCGGGTCTACACGCACCTGAAGGCCTACGAGAAACGCCGCACCCGCGAGTCGGCGGCTGCGAACCCTCAGTAGCGCGGGCCGGGCGGCGGGGGCGGGGGCGCGCCGTATTCGAGCTGGGTCTTGGCATCGAGCCGGCGCGGGGGCGGCGCCGACAGGTCGGGGGCGTCCGGCGCCGTGGAACAGGCGGCGACCGCCAGCATGACGAGGCCGGCGAGGCTGAGATGGATGACGGGAGACATGGGGTTCTCTAAAGCTCCAGGCGTCCGCTCTGCGCGGCACCGTGGCGCAAGCTGAGCCGTAAACGCGCCGGAAGCTCGACTGTATTGTGTCCGGCCGCAGCCCGAAGCGTGGCCGTATCGCGGCGCCCGCCGAAAGCGACTGCTCAGAACCCGAGGATCTTGCCCTGACGCCCCCCGCCCGCCTCTCCGCCGCCGTCGAGGTCCTCGCCGATATCGCCGCGCGCCGCCGCCCCGCCGCCGATGCCCTGAAGGATTGGGGCCTCGCCCATCGCTTCGCCGGATCGGGCGACCGGGCCGCCATCGCCAGCCTCGTCTACGACACCCTGCGCCGGCGCGCCTCCGCCGCCTGGATCATGGCCGACGAGAGCCCGCGCAGCCTCGTCATCGGCACGCTGCGGCTCCAGTACGGTCTCGCTGCCCCGACCATCGCAGAGATGTTCAGCGGCGAACGCTTCGCCCCGGAGCCACTGACCGCAGACGAACGGACGCGCTTGACGGACGGCACCCTGGTCGACGCCCCGCTCCATGTCGCCGGCGATGTTCCCGAATGGGTGCTCCCCTCCCTCGAGGCGACCTTCGGATCCGCTATCCTCGACGAACTACGGGCCCTCGGCCGACGCGCGCCCCTCGACATCCGTGTCAACACCCTCAAGCGCAGCCGCGCAGAGGCCCTGGCGGGCCTCGCCCACCTCACACCGGAACCAACCCCGCACGCGCCCAATGGCCTGCGCATCCCCATCGGCGACGACGGACGCGGCCCGGCCCTCCATGTCGAGCCGGAATTCATCGACGGCTGGTACGAGATTCAGGACGAGGGGTCGCAGCTCGCAAGCCTTCTCAGCGGCGCACGGCCCGGCGAAACCGTCATCGATCTCTGCGCCGGCGGCGGGGGAAAGACCCTGAGCCTGGCCGCGATGATGGAGAACTCCGGCCGTTTGATCGCCAGCGACGACGATCCGCGCCGGCTCGCCCCGATGCACGAGCGCCTACGGCGCGCCGGCGCCGTCGCGGAGATCCGCACGCCCCGTGCCGGCAAGGCCCGCACCGACGTCCTCGCAGACCTCGACGGCCGCGCGGACCGCGTCCTCGTCGATGCCCCCTGCACCGGCTCCGGCACGTGGCGGCGTAATCCCGATGCCAAGTGGCGGATGCGCCCGAATGCCCTGAGCACACGCGTCGCCGACCAGTCCACGGTACTCGACCGGGCCGCAAGGCTGGTGCGCCCCGGCGGTCGCATCACCTACATCACCTGCTCGCTGCTCCCCGAGGAGAACGACGCGGCCGTCACCGACCTCCTCGCGCGTCGGTCGGACGACTTTGCGGTGGTCTCAACCTCCGAGATTCTCGCCGAGCACGCCCCCTATCTCGGCTCTGTCGTCCGCTTGACCCAGCACGGCCTCCAGATGAGTCCCGCCCGGACCGGCACCGATGGCTTCTACGTCGCCACCCTGGAGCGGCTGGCCTGAAACGAGGAATGGCCCCACATGGGGGCCATTCCAGACATCTGCTCAGGAGCAGCAGCGCCTTTCTAGAATCAGCGGCGCAGTTTTAGAAGCAGCGGCGCTTCCGCACCACGACCATCCGGCCCATCGGCCCACGGCGCTTGGTGACGACGGTCTTGCAACGGGGGCCGCGGATCACCGTGCGCTCGACGACGCGGACCTGCTGGATCCCGCTGGTGGGTGCGATGCCGGCCGGAACGGGCAAGGCGGAGGCCGAGGTGGCTCCGAAGCCGGCGAGGGCGAGGGTGGCGATCCCGAATATGGTGGCTCTCATGGCTGAGGCTCCTGTTCGTTGCTGGGGGCGCACGGTGTCGACGCCCGGCGGTGAACACCGGGTTAACGGTCCTTTGCGCCGCATCCCCAGCCCGATGCCCGCCGCGGGGCGGCTCTGCGGGGTGATCCGTTGCACCGGACCGAGGCCTCGTCTAACTCCGGTTCCATGACTACAGAGCACGATAAGATCCTCATCGTCGATTTCGGCAGCCAGGTGACGCAGCTCATCGCGCGCCGCGTTCGCGAGGAGGGCGTCTACTGTGAGATCGTCCCCTTCACCAAGGCGGCCGAAGCCTTCGCCGAAACCAAGCCCAAGGGCGTGATCCTCTCGGGCGGTCCCGAATCGGTGACGACCGACGCCTCGCCCCGGACCCCGCAGATCGTGTTCGATTCCGGCGTGCCGGTCTTCGGCATCTGCTACGGTCAGCAGACCATGGCGGCCCAGCTCGGCGGCGAGGTCGAGGGCGGGCACCACGCGGAGTTCGGTCGGGCTGAGATCGAGATCCTGTCGGATTGCCCCCTGTTCAAGGGCGTCTGGCACGTGGGCGAGCACTACCCCGTCTGGATGAGCCACGGCGACCGCGTCACGAAGCTGCCGGACGGTTTCACGACCGTCGCCATGTCGAAGAACGCCCCCTTCGCGGCGGTCGCGGACGAAGCGCGCAAGTACTACGCGGTGCAGTTCCATCCGGAGGTGGCGCACACGCCGCATGGCGCCCTCCTGATCCGCAACTTCGTGCGCGACATCGCCGGCTGTTGCGGCGACTGGACCATGGGCGCCTACCGCGAGGAGGCGATCGAGAAGATCCGAGCGCAGGTCGGCAAGGAGCGGGTGATCTGCGGCCTGTCCGGCGGCGTCGACTCAGCGGTGGCGGCGGTGCTGATCCACGAGGCGATCGGCGAGCAGCTCACCTGCGTCTTCGTCGACCACGGCCTCCTGCGCATGGGCGAGGCCGAGGAGGTCGTGCGCCTGTTCCGCGACCACTACAACATCCCCCTCGTCCATGTGGAGGCGCAGAACCTGTTCCTCGGCGAGCTGACCGGCGTCAGCGACCCGGAGCAGAAGCGCAAGACCATCGGGCGCCTGTTCATCGACGTGTTCGAGGCCGAGTCGAGGAAGATCGGCGGCGCCGCCTTCCTGGCCCAGGGCACCCTCTACCCGGACGTGATCGAGAGCGTCTCGTTCACCGGTGGTCCCTCGGTCACGATCAAGTCCCACCACAATGTCGGCGGCCTGCCCGAGCGCATGAATATGCAGCTCGTCGAGCCCCTGCGCGAGCTGTTCAAGGACGAGGTCCGTGTGCTCGGCAAGGAGCTCGGGCTGCCGGAGGCCTTCGTCGGACGCCACCCCTTCCCGGGTCCGGGCCTTGCCATCCGCTGCCCCGGTACGATCACCCCCGAGAAGCTCGAAGCTCTGCGCAAGGCCGATGCGATCTACCTGGAGGAGATCCGCAACGCGGGCCTCTACGACACGATCTGGCAGGCCTTCGCGGTGATCCTTCCCGTGAAGACCGTCGGGGTGATGGGCGATGGACGCACCTACGACCACGTCTGCGCCCTGCGCGCCGTGACCTCGGTCGACGGCATGACCGCCGATTTCTATCCGTTCGACATGACGTTCCTCGGTCGGGTGGCAACGCGGATCATCAACGAGGTCAAGGGGATCAACCGCGTGACCTACGATATCACCTCGAAGCCGCCCGGAACGATCGAGTGGGAATGAAGGGCAGGCGAGGACCGATGAGAAAAATTTCTCTGCGCCCCGCAGTGCCGCTGGCAGGATAAATCGTCATGGCGCACGATACCCCTTGCTGTGCCCTAATTGGCATGTAGTATACCAAAGGTCCCTCCCAGGGATTCATGTGACGCAACTTTAACCCCGCAGGCCTTAGGGTCCGCGGGGTTTTCTCGTCCGAACTTCGAGCTCCTACACGGGCCGAACGACGGGCGGCAGCCCAATATTGGGAAGCCGCGCGATCTGTCGGAGCGACCCGTTTCTCGGGGCCGGGAAGCCACACCGATCACGCGATGGACGACGCGACCAAATCGTGAATGGGCCACGCTTGTATCTCAGGTGACGGCCTTCTACAGACCGACGCACCATCCGGCTGGACCGGATGAGTGCACAAATGCGAAGACATGCGAGATTGATTCGATGATTGAGCCTCAGGGTTCGTTCGCTCCACTCGTCGGGTTGAAGCATCGCACTCAGGTTTCCATTCTCTTAGTCGCCTCAAGTCTTTGCGTTGCTGGCTTCTTGTGGCTGCCCAGTACGCTCGCGGGTGCTGCAACGACGCCGACGCCGGCAGCCGTCACGGTCACACCACCGAGCAACGGCGATTTCGTCCTCAGCCCGGACCAGCTGGCCGCCATCGACACTGAGACGGTGGAGCAGCGCCTCTTCTACGAGGAGATCACCACCGAGGGTAAGATCGGCGTCGACGAGTATCAGGCCACCCCGGTGTTCTCCCCCTATCCGGGTCGGGTCATCGCCATCTTCGCGCGCACCGGCGAGCAGGTGCAGAAGGGTGAGCGCCTCTTCTCGATCCAGGCCAACGAGATGGTCCAGGCCCAGAACGACTATCTTGCGGCCTTAAACGTCCTGGCCAAGGCACGGTCACAGCTCGGCTACGCCCAGGCCGCCGAGAAGCGCCTGCACGATCTCTATGATTCGCGGGTCACCACGCTGCGCGAGCTCCAATCCGCGCAGAACGATCTGAACACGGCCACCAACGATGCCCGGACGGCCGAGGTCGGTCTGGAGGCCGTGCGCAACCGGCTGCGCATCCTGGGCCTGCGCGACGACGAGGTCGCCAATCTACAGAAGGGCTCGATCAACCCCGAAACGGCGATCAACGCGCCCCTCAAGGGAACGATCATCCAGCGCAAGATCGGACCGGGTCAGTATGTCGGCACCGGGGGCAGCGACCCCTCGTACATCATCGGCGACCTGTCCAAGGTCTGGCTCATCGCGCAGCTGCGTGAGCCGGACGCGGCGAAGGTCGATCTCGGCGATCGGCTCAAGTTCCGCGTACTCGCCTATCCCGACAAGGTCTTCGAGGGGCGGATCAACTTCATCGGATCGTCCGTCGACCCGACGACCCGTCGCATCACTGTTCGGGCCGATATCGACAACACACAGAATCTGCTGAAGCCCGAGATGTACGCCACCGTGCGCATCATCAACGAGCGCGAAACCCTGTCGCAATCGGTCCCCCGTGCAGCGGTCGTGCTGGAGGGCAGCAAGGCGAGCGTCTGGGTGTTGAAGGCCGACAACACGGTCGAGAGCCGCCGGGTCAAACCCGGCATCATCGACGGAAGCAAGATCGAGATCCTCGAAGGTCTGGCGACCGGCGAGCGTGTGATCTCGCGCGGCTCCCTCTTCATCGACCGGATGGTGACCCGGGGCTGATCCGTCGGCTCCCGTCAGCAGGAACCCAACGCATGACCGGCCTCGTCCATCTCGCGCTGCGCCAGCGTGCCCTGGTGGTTCTCGCGTTCGTTCTGCTGCTGGCCTGCGGGCTGGTCGCCTTCCGAACCCTGAACATCGAGGCCTATCCGGACCCGACCCCGCCGATGATCGACGTGATCACGCAAGCGAATGGTCTGTCGGGCGAGGAGATCGAGCGCTACGTCACCGTGCCGATCGAGGTGATCACCTCCGGCTTGCCGAACCTGAAGCAGGTCCGCTCGGTCTCCCTCTACGGGCTGTCGGATGTGAAGCTGCAGTTCGGCTTCGAGTTCAGCTACCGCGAGGCCGAGCAGCAGGTGCTGAACCGGCTGGCCCAGCTCGACGCCCTTCCCAACGGCGCCAAGCCGACCATCTCGCCGGTGAGCCCCATCGGTGAGATCTTTCGCTACAAACTGACGGCGCCGGCGGGCTACAGCGTCCTCGACCTGAAATCCCTGCAGGACTGGGTGCTGCGTCGGCGCTTCCGCGCCGTGCCGGGCGTCATCGACGTGATCGGCTGGGGCGGCAAGACCAAGACCTTCGACATCGCCGTCGACCTGGACCGGCTCACCGCCTACGGGTTGACCCTGTCGGGCGTCGTGAAGACCCTGAACGACAGCAACCTGAACGTCGGCGGCAACCGGATCAATCTCGGCACCCAGTCGGCTGTGGTGCGCGGTGTCGGCTTGATTCGCTCCACCGACGACATCGGCGAGACAGTGCTGACGCAGTCGGGCGGCGCACCGGTGCTGGTCAAGGACGTCGCCACCGTCACGATCGGGCACCAGCCACGCCTCGGCATCGCCGGCATGAACGACGACGATGACATCGTCCAGGGCATCGTGCTGATGCGGCGGGGCGAGGAGAGCACGCCGACCATCGCTGCCGTACAGGCGGAGGTGGGGCGCATCGAGGCCATGGGCCTGCTGCCGCCGGGCGTCCGGATCGAGCGGATCTACGACCGGGCCGACCTCATCGCGGTCACCACGCACACCGTGCTGCACAACATGCTGGTCGGCATCGTGCTGATCCTCATCGTGCAGTGGCTCTTTCTCGGCAATCTGCGCAGCGCCCTCATCGTGGTGGCGACCATCCCCTTCGCGCTGTTCTTCGCCGTCATCATTCTGGTGGTGCGCGGCGAGTCGGCGAACCTGCTCTCCGTCGGCGCCCTGGATTTCGGACTGATCGTCGATGGAACGGTGATCATGGTGGAGGCGATCTTCCGGCGGCTCTCCGGTCACGGGACACCGACAGGGGAGGTGGTCCGGCCGGGCCTCGCAGGCAAACTCCTGCGGATCCGCCAAGCCTCCGGGGACGTCAGTCGCTCGATCGTCTTCGCGGCGATCATCATCGTCACGGGCTTCCTGCCGCTCTTCACCCTGACGGGGGTGGAAGGCCACATCTTCGGGCCGATGGCGCAGACCTACGCCTACGCGCTGCTCGGCGGGCTCATCGCCACCTTCACGGTGACGCCCGTCCTCTCCGCCTACCTCCTTCCAGCCCATGTCGAAGAGGTCGAGACGATCCTCGTGCGGACCCTGGACCGGCTCTACCGGCCCGCCATCCGCGCCGCCCTGGGCAATCGCATCCTAACCCTCGGCCTCGCGCTGCTACTCACCGCCGGAGTCGGCGTGGCGGGGCGCCAGCTCGGCCTGGAATTCCTGCCCAAGCTCGAGGAGGGCAATCTCTGGCTGCGTGCCACCATGCCGGCGACGATCTCGCTGGAGGAGGGAAACCTCTACGTCAACCGGATCCGCCGCATCATCGCAGCGGTGCCGGAGGTCGAGAGCGTCGTCTCGCAGCACGGCCGCCCGGATGACGGCACCGATGCCGCCGGCTTCTTCAACGGCGAGTTCTTCGCGCCGCTCAAGCCGGCCGAGAAGTGGCGGCCGAGCATGACCAAGGACCGGATGGTCGGCGATCTCCTCGACCGGCTGCGCACCGATTTCCCCGGCGTGGAGTTCAACGTCTCGCAGTACCTGCAGGACAACGTCGCCGAGGCGGTTTCCGGCATCAAGGGCGAGAACTCGTTCAAGGTGTTCGGATCCGACCTTGAAACCTTGACGGCGGTTGCCAACCGCGTCGAGGCCGTGCTCCGCAAGGTGCCCGGCGTAACCGATCTCGGCGTGTTCACGTCGCTCGGTCAGCCCACGGTGCAGATCGACGTCGACCGGGTCCGTGCCGCACGCTACGGCCTCACCCCCGGCGACATCAATGCCACGGTCCGCACCGCCATCGGCGGCGACAGCGCCGGCGACCTCTACGACAGCGGCTCGGATCGTCACTATCCGATCGTCATCCGCCTCGCCGAGCAGTTCCGCCAGAGCGTGGCCTCCATCCGCAACCTGCGCATCTCCGGGCAGGGGCCGAACGGCACGCTGATGCAGGTGCCCCTGAGCGAGGTCGCCCAGGTCGCCCTCGTCTCAGGGCCGGCCTACATCTACCGGGAGGGCCAGGAGCGCTACCTTCCGGTGAAGTTCAGCGTCCGCGACCGCGACCTCGGCAGCGCGATCCTGGAGGCACGTGAGCGCGTGAACGCCGAGGTGGCCCTGCCGCGGGGCTACCGCCTCGAACTCGTGGGCGAATTCAACAACATGCAGGGTGCCCTGGCGCGCCTGTCGGTGACCGTCCCGATCGCCATCGGCCTCATCGCGATCCTGCTGTTCATGAACTTCGGCTCCGCGATCGACATGCTGCTGGCGCTCAGCGTCATCCCGATGGCAGCGGCCGGCGGCGTGCTCGCCCTGGTGATCACCGACACACCGTTCAGCGTCTCGGCGGCGATCGGATTCATCGCGCTTCTCGGCATCGCCGTGATGGACGGCATCATCGTGCTGTCGCACTTCAACGGTCTGATCATCGAGGGAGAGGAGCGGGTGCGGGCGATGCTGCGGACCTGTCACACGCAGCTCCGGCCGGTGGTGATGACCTGCGTGGTCGCCGGCGTCGGCCTCCTGCCGGCCGCCTTTTCGAATGGTGTCGGATCGCAGGTTCAGAAGCCCCTGGCGCTGGTCGTCGTCGGCGGCATGAGCCTGGCGCCGCTCCTCATCCTGCTGATCCTGCCGGTGCTCATCCTCACGCTTTCGCGGCGAAAGCCCGGACTGGCCGAGGAGGAGGATGGTGACCCGCGATCGACCGCAGCTTTGCAGCCGGCTTCGGTCACCGCTTGACCCGGCCTAACCGCGCGCCGACACCCGGCCTTTGACTGGGCTCAGAACGCGATCAGGGAACCTTAGAGGGGGGCGGTTGAAAGGTGCCGATCGTCTCGCACATCAAGGGATGACGCGGCCGGCGAACAACGATCTCACGATGTTGAGGTCGTTCCGAAGGAGGGGTCGATCCCGCCGCCGCGACGAATAAGCGGGCGGCCTCACGACCCGCTCGGTAGCGGGTCGGTCATGCGACCGGCACGAAAAGCGCTCAGTTGTTGATGGTCAGCGTGGCCTTCGTCACCGGCATGTCCGGCGGCGTCGCGTCCGCGATCTGGTTTGTGGTCGGATGCGGGGTTCGGGCGTTCATCCAATCCGCACCGATCTGCACCGACAGGAGAAGCAGGAGCGCCGCCATAAGGGCGTTCGCAGCCCGCTGGAAGGGACGAACGGACAGCCGCACAGTCGCTTCCAGTCGATCGGCATCCGTCGTCGCGGCGTCCAATCGGTCCGAGATCGGGAGAAGCCACGGCTCACTCGGGAGGGCCTGAAGCCCTCCCATTTCATGAGCGCCCGGCAGGTTCTGGAACAGTCCGCTGGACATATCCGTACTCCTGGTTGGTGAGTGGCAGCCGAGTGTGGAAGGCTGTTCGTTCATATTCAGTTAATCTGACTTTTTGTTCATTTCAAGTTCAGGGATGGCGAGCGCCTCGCTTCCAACGGTCGCCCTGGGTCCGATGGCAGCCTCAAGGGGCTGTCCGTACGACAATTCCTCCTCCACGCGCTGCCTGCAGGCTCGTGATGCGAGCGAGGTCGACCTGTCCGCTGCGAGCCAGCATCGGATCAGCCACAATGCCGGCCGTCCCATCGCGTCGACCATCAGCTCCGCAGTCCCGGCGCCTCCTGCCCCGTGCGTGAAACGTACTCGGTGTAGCCGCCGCCATACTGATGGATTCCGTCCGGCGTGAGTTCGAGGACGCGGTTCGACAGGGCGGCGAGGAAGTGGCGGTCGTGGCTCACGAACAGCATCGTCCCCTCGTAGTTCGCAAGGGCGGCGATCAGCATCTCCTTGGTGCCCATGTCGAGGTGGTTGGTGGGCTCGTCGAGGACGAGGAAGTTCGGCGGGTCGTAGAGCATTCGCGCCATCACGAGGCGGGCCTTCTCGCCACCTGAGAGCACTCGGCAGCGCTTCTCCACGTCGTCTCCCGAGAAGCCGAAGCAGCCGGCCAGCGCCCGGAGAGAGCCCTGGCCCGCTTGCGGGAAGGAATCCTCCAGGAACCCGAACACCGTGCGGTCGCCGTCCAGCACGTCCATGGCGTGTTGCGCGAAGTAGCCGAGCTTGACGCTGCCACCGACCGCGACGTTGCCGTCGTCGGGCTTGGCGGTTCCGGTCACGAGCTTGAGGAGCGTCGACTTGCCGGCCCCGTTGATGCCCATCACGCACCAGCGCTCGCGCCGCCGGATCGAGAAGTCGAGGCCCTCGTAGATGGTGCGGCTGCCGTAGCGCTTGTGCACGTTCTTGAGCATCACGACGTCGTCGCCGGAGCGGGGGGCGGGCAGAAATTCGAAGGCGACGCTCTGGCGGCGCTTGGGCGGCTCCACCCGCTCGATCTTGTCGAGCTTCTTCACCCGGCTCTGCACCTGGGCAGCGTGGGAGGCCCGCGCCTTGAAACGCTCGATGAACTTGATCTCCTTGGCGAGCATCGCCTGCTGGCGCTCGAATTGGGCCTGTTGCTGCGTCTCGTTAAGCGTCCGCTGCTGCTCGTAGAAGGCGTAGTCGCCCGAGTAGGTGGTGAGCTGTCCGCCGTCGATCTCGACGATCTTCGTGACGATGCGATTCATGAACTCGCGGTCGTGCGAAGTCATCAACAGGGCGCCCTCATAGCCCTTGAGAAAGGCTTCGAGCCAGATCAGGCTCTCCAGGTCGAGATGGTTGCTCGGCTCGTCGAGGAGCATGACGTCGGGGTTCATCAGGAGGATGCGGGCGAGCGCCACGCGCATCTTCCAGCCGCCCGAGAGCTTGCCGACGTCGCCGTCCATCATCTCCTGGGAGAAGCTCAAGCCCGCCAGCACCTCGTAGGCACGCCCCTCCAGGGCATAGCCGTCGAGTTCCTCGAAGCGGGCCTGGACCTCGCCGTAGCGCTCGATCAGCGCCTCCATCTCGTCGGCCCGGTCCGGATCGGCCAGGGCCTGCTCGACCTCCTTCAGCTCGGCGCCGATCTCGCTGACAGGGCCGGCGCCGTTCATCACCTCGGAGACGACGGTACGGCCGGACATCTCGCCGACGTCCTGGCTGAAATACCCGATGGTGATGCCGCGATCCGCGGCGACCTGGCCCTCGTCGGGCTGCTCCTCGCCGGTAATCATCCGGAACAGAGTGGTCTTGCCGGCACCGTTGGGGCCAACCAGACCGACCTTCTCGCCCCGCTGGAGGGCGGCGGAGGCCTCGATGAAGACGATCTGGCGGCCGTTCTGCTTGCCGATTTTTTCGAGGCGGATCATGGGATGCGGATCACGGGCTCACGGAGGTTCGGGCGGGTGCTGCGGCCTTACGGCATGTGCGCCCCGAGGGGTAGTGCAGCCCGGCACCGGGCCGGCGCGTCCTCCGCGTTCGGCGCCGATGGTCCTCGAGGCGGAGACCCGCTAGGCTGGCGCTTTCACGGTCAGAACGGTCTCTCCGCGCCCCCGATGCTCCACACCGGCTACAATCCGGCGCTCGTCGCCCTGTCCGTCACGATCGCGATCTTCGCCTCCTACACCGCGCTGGATCTCGGTGGCCGCGGCCGGGGCTCGGCGGGCAGGCGCCGCTGGGCCTGGATCGCTGCTGCCGCCTGCGCGATGGGCGGCGGGATCTGGTCGATGCACTTCGTCGGCATGCTGGCTTTCGAGATGGGAATGCCGGTCGCCTACGATCTCGGCACCACGGCCCTGTCCCTCGCGCTGGCCATCGCCTGCACCGGTGCCGCCTTCGCGTGGATCAGCCGGCCGGGCGCGACGCGACGCGACCTGTTCGTCGCCGGCCCTGTCATGGGCCTGGGGGTGGCCGCGATGCACTACACCGGCATGGCAGCGATGCAGATGCCGGGCCATCTCACCTATGCCTGGCCGCTGGTGGCGCTGTCGGTCGTCATCGCGGTCACGGCAGCGACGGCGGCCCTCTGGCTCACCCTGCGCCAGAACAGCGTATGGCAGACGCTCATCGCCGCCACCGTGATGGGCCTCGCGGTGGCGGGCATGCACTACACCGGCATGGCCGCGGCGACCTTCTCGCCCGAAGACGCCGGTGCGCATCCGACCGGTCTCGGCGCCGTACAGCAGAACCTGGCGCTGGCGGTGGCCGGTGCGACCTTCCTGATCCTATTCCTGGCGATGCTCGCCTCCTCCTTCGACCAGCAGCGGGTCCAGAGCGACCTCCAGGCCAGCGAGGGGCGCTTCCGCGCCGCCGTACAGGCCGTGCGTGGCGTGCTCTGGACCAACGATGCAGAGGGCCGGATGCTCGGCGAGCAGCCGGGCTGGAGCGCCATCACGGGGCAGAGCCGGGCCGAGTACGAAGGCTACGGCTGGGCCAAGGCCGTCCACCCCCACGATCAGCAGACCAGCATCGAAGCGTGGAACGAGACCGTGCGGGCGCGGCGGACCTTCGTTCACGAGCACCGGGTGCGCTCCGCCGATGGCGCCTGGCGCCACTACGCCATCCGCGCCGTACCGGTCTTTCACGATGACGGGTCGATCCGGGAATGGGTGGGCGTCCACACCGACATCACCGAGCAGCGCCAAGCCGAAGCCGAACTGCGCGAGTCCAACGAGGAGATCCAGCGCTACGCCTACATCGTGAGCCACGACCTGCGCGCGCCCCTCGTGAATGTCATGGGGTTCACGAGCGAGCTGGAAACGACCCGCGAGGACGTGCGCGCCGCCCTTCAGGGGCATCCGCAGGCAGAGCGGATCGACGCGGATCTCGGCGAGGCTCTCGGCTTCATCAAGGCCGCGGTGACGCGCATGGAGCGCCTGATCGCCGCCATCCTGAAGCTGTCGCGGGAAGGGCGGCGCAGCTTCACGCCGGAACGCCTCGACATGACGAGCCTGCTGCGCCGCCTCGCCGACGCACAGCACCACCAGACCGAGCAGGTGGGCGCCCGCGTCGTCATCGCGCCGGACCTACCGCGTCTCGTCGCCGACCGGCTGGCGATCGAGCAGATCTTCGGCAATCTCATCGACAACGCGGTCAAGTATCTCGACCCGGCACGGCCGGGGCGGATCGAAATCAAGGCACAAGTGCTGGGGGGCGGCCGCGTCCGCTACAGCGTCGCAGACAATGGCCGGGGCATCGCCGAGCGGGACCATGCACGGGTGTTCGAACTGTTCCGACGCTCCGGAGCGCAGGATCGGCCGGGGGAGGGCATCGGGCTCGCCCACGTCAAGGCGTTGGTCCGGTCCCTCGGCGGCCGGATCGAGGTCGCGTCGGAACTGGGGGTGGGCACAACCTTCAGCGTGACGCTGCCGCGCGAGACCGCTACAGGTCAGGGACAGGACGGGCCGCCGATGCGGCTCGCCGCCGAATAGGTGCGGAGCGAAGCGTGAACGCCGTCGAAATCGTCATGATCGAGGACGATGAGGGCCATGCGCGCCTGATCGAGCGCAACATCCGCCGCGCCGGTGTGAACAACACCATCCTGCCCTTCCGGGACGGGACGTCGGCGCTCGAATATCTCCTCGGCGCCGACGGCACCGGCGAGGCGAGCGCCAAGCGCCACCTGCTGATCCTTCTCGACCTGAACCTGCCGGACATGACCGGCATCGACATCCTCGAGAAGGTGAAGGCGAACACCCACACCAAGCGCTCGCCCGTCGTCGTCCTCACCACGACGGACGACCAGCGCGAGATCCAGCGCTGCTACGACCTCGGCGCGAACGTCTACATCACCAAGCCCGTCAACTACGAGGGCTTCGCCAACGCCATCCGGCAGCTCGGGCTGTTCTTCTCCGTGATGCAGGTGCCGGAAAACCCATGACATCGGACCGCACATGACCGAGCCCGCGCCTCCAGGCCGCGGTCGCGTCCTCTACATCGACGACGACCCTGGCCTGGGGCGGCTCGTGCAGCGCGCCCTCGCGGCGCGGGGCTACGCCGTGGAGCTCGCCCTCGACGGCGATGCCGGACTGGCGCGTCTTGGGCAGGGCGGCATCGACGTCGTCGCCCTCGATCATCACATGCCCGGCCAGACCGGCCTCGACATCCTGCCGGCCATCCGCGCCCTGCCGGAGGCGCCGCCGGTGGTCTACGTCACCGGCTCGGAGGACAGCCGCGTCGCGGTGGCGGCCCTGAAGGCGGGGGCCGTCGACTACGTCTGGAAGGACCTGCAGGGCCAGTTCCGCGAGCTCCTCGGCGAGGCCATCGATACCGCTCTGCGACAGGAGGCTCTGCGGCGGGACAAGGAGCGGGCCGAGCAGGCGGTGCGGGAGGCGCGCGACCGGGCCGAGATCATGCTGCGGGAGGTGAACCACCGCGTCGCCAACTCGCTGGCGCTGGTGGCGGCCCTGACCCACATGCAGACCAACGCGGTGACGGACCCGGCGGCGAAGGCCGCGCTCCAGGAGATGCAGGCCCGGATCTCGGCGATCGCGGGTATCCACCGCCGGCTCTACACCTCCGACGACGTGGAGGCGGTGGACCTCGACGCCTATCTGGCGAGCCTCGTGGAGGAGCTCCAGGCGGCCATGAAGGCGGCCGGGCGCGACCACGCCATCCGCCTGGACGCGGCGCCGGTGCGGCTCGCCACCGACAAGGCCGTCTCGGTCGGCGTCGTGGTCACCGAGCTCGTGACCAACGCCTACAAATACGCCTATCCTCCTGAGGCGTCAGGGGAAATTCGGGTCTCCATCGCTCGGCAGGGCAGCGATGGCCTGACTTTGACCGTGGAGGATGACGGCATCGGCTGGACCGGCGAGGGCCAGCCGCGGGGCACCGGCCTCGGCTCCCGGATCATCCGGGCGATGGCGACGAACCTGCGCTCGGCCCTGGTCTATGGCGGCGGTCCGATCGGCACCCGGGCGACGCTCTCCTTCCAGCACTGAGGCGTCCCTAGACCAGCGCGCCCGCGTTCATGATCCCGTCCGGGTCGAGACCGTGCTTGACCGCCGCAATCAGGCGCAGGCGGGCGGGATCCGAGTAGCGATCCAACAGGTCGCGCTTGAAGCGACCGATGCCGTATTCCGCGCTGTATCCGCCACCGTATTCCAGCGCAATCGTGTAGAGGTCGTGGGCAAAACCCGCCTCGATCTCGCGCGTGAACGCGACCCGGTCGCGGCCCGCCGGCACGACGAGGTTGTAGTGCAGGTTGCCGTCGCCGACATGGCCGTAGACCGAGAGCCGGACGTCCGGCAGGCGCTCGGCGAGCAGGGCGGCCCCGCGGGCGAGAAAATCGGTCAGGCGGGAGATCGGCACGGCGATATCGTGCTTGACCGATCCGCCGGCATGCTTCTCCCCCTCGGGAATCGTCTCGCGCACCGCCCAGAAGGCCCGGCGCTGGGTCTCGGACTGGGCCAGCACCGCGTCGACCACCCAGCCCCGTTCCATCAGGGCCTCCAAGCATCCCATCAGCACGTCGTCGAGGGGGATGCGCTCCGAGGAAGCGGTGAGCTCGAGGAGCACCGCCCCCCCGGGTCCGGCCTTCAAGCCGGTCTCGGCGCCGCGCATCTCCGTGACGAGGCCGAGGGAGGAGGCGGAGATCAGCTCGAAGGTCGAGGCGAGGTCGGAGGTTTCCCGGCGCACCAGGGCGGCCATCTCGGGGATCGGCGCCCCTGCGGCGAGTTCAAGCCAGGCGGTCGCCCGCTGGCCCTGGGCCGGCCAGAGCTTGAGGACGACCCCGGTGATGATGCCCAGCGTCCCCTCGGCACCGATGAAGAGCTGCTTCAGGTCGTAGCCGATGTTGTTCTTGCGCAGGGTCCGCATGTCGGAGAACAGCGTTCCGTCCGGCAGCACCACCTCCAGGCCGAGGACGAGGTCGCGGGCCATGCCGTAGCGCAGGACCTGGAGACCCCCCGCATTGGTGCCGAGGTTGCCGCCGAGGCGGCAGCTGCCTTCGGAGCCGAGGCTCAGCGGCAGGAACAGCCCGTCGGCCTCGGCGGCTTTCTGGGCGTCCGCCAGGATGGTGCCGGCGTCGCAGGAGAGAGTGAAGTTCAGAGGGTCGACGGCGCGGATGCGGGTCATCCGCTCCAGGCTGACCACGAGCTGGCGCCGGCCCGGCTCCGGCGTCGCTCCGCCGACATAGCCGGTGTTGCCGCCCTGGGGCACGAGGCCGAAGCCCTGGGCCCGGGCGAGCCCGACGAGCGCCTGGACCTCCTCCACGCTGCGCGGGCGCAGCACGGCGGGGGTCTCGCCCAGCATCAGGTCGCGCTGGTCGCGGGTGTAGCGCCCGGTCAGGGCGGGGTCGGTGAGGAGCCCGCCGGAGCCCAGCAGGGCCTCGAAGGGGGCGAGGGCGTCGCGGTCCGGCAGGGATTCCGGCATGGGGGAGACTTTTCCTGGCTGAGGTCGCGCGGGTTCGATCGTCGGGGACGGACCATGTCGTGCGGCCGCCCCGAAAGGAAGCACCCGGCTTTCAACGGGGGCGGAGGTGTCAGCCCCGTGACGAACCCGGCAACTCAGCCGTTGCGGAAGGTATAGCTGTAGCCGTTGAGCGCCGGGGCGCCGCCCAGATGGGCGTAGAGCACCTTCGACCCCTTGGGGAAGAAGCCCTTCTGCACGAGGTCGATCATGCCCTGCATCGACTTCCCCTCGTAGACGGGGTCGGTGATCATGCCTTCCAGGCGCGCCGAGAGGCGGATGGCCGCGACCGTCTCCTTCGAGGGCACGCCGTAGACCGGGTAGGCGTAGTCCGCGTTGAGCACGATGTCGTCGGCGGTGATGGCCGGGGCGCCGATGAGCTCGGCGGTGTTGCGGGCGATCTCCAGCACCTGCGCCTTGGTCTGGGCCGGGGTGCAGGAGGCGTCGATTCCGATGACGTTGCGGGCGCGCCCGTCGGCGGCGAAGCCCACCACCATGCCGGCATGGGTGGAGCCGGTGACGGTGCAAACCACGACGTAGTCGAAGCGGAGACCCATCGCGGCCTCCTGGGACCGGACCTCCTCGGCGAAGCCGACGAAGCCGAGGCCGCCGAACTTGTGCACCGAGGCGCCGGCCGGGATCGCGTAGGGCTTGCCGCCCTTGGCCTTCACGTCTTCGATGGCCTTCGTCCAGCTCTCGCGGATGCCGATGTCGAAGCCGTCCTCCACGAGCTGGGTCTCCGCGCCCATGATGCGCGACAGCATGATGTTGCCCACCCGGTCGTAGACGGCGTCCTCGTGGGGCACCCAGGCCTCTTGGATCAGCCGGCACTTCATGCCGATCTTGGCGGCCACCGCCGCCACCATGCGGGTGTGGTTGGACTGGACGCCGCCGATGGTCACCAGGGTGTCGGCCCCGCTCGCGATGGCGTCGGGCACGATGTATTCGAGCTTGCGCAGCTTGTTGCCGCCAAAGGCCAGACCGGAATTGCAGTCCTCGCGCTTGGCGTAGATCAGCACGTCGCCGCCGAGATGGGCGGTCAGGCGGGGCAGGTGCTCGATCGGGGTCGGGCCGAAGGTGAGGGGATAGCGCTCGAATTGCGACAGCATGGGCGGGGTCCTTCGTGGTCAGCCCGGAAACGCTAGCAAAGAGGCCGCGAAAGGTGCTCTCGAAATCGGGGTTTGGATTTTGCAATGTTCGGCTTGCAGCTCGTCGCGACGGACATTGCTTTCGTCGATAGTGCCCCTGGCGAAAGGATCTTCCATGGACGCAGGTCTGGACCGCATGGACCTGAAGATCCTGCGCCTGCTCCAGGCCGACGGGCGCATGGGCAATGCCGAGATCGCCAAGCGGGTGAACACCAGCGCGGCGACCTGCCACCGGCGCATCCAGCGCCTGTTCGACGAGGGCTACGTCCGGGGCGTACGGGCGCAGATCGCGCCGGAGAAGGTCGGGCGCGGCTCCCTGGTGATGGTGGGCGTGGTGCTGGACCGCTCGACACCGGAGAGCTTCGCCGCCTTCGAGGCCGCGGCCCGGGCCATGCCGATGGTGCTCGACTGCCACCTCGTGGCCGGCGATTTTGACTACTTCCTGAAGATCCGCGTCTCCGACATGGCGGATTTCAACCGCCTCCACAGCGCGACCCTGATCGCCCTGCCGGGAGTCCGCCAGACCCGGACCTTCTTCGTGATGAAGGAGGTGGTGGACAATGCGCCGCTGGACTTCTGAGACGCGTGGCGACGGGGTGGTGCGGCTTGTCGGGAAGGCCGCCGCTCCAACAGAGCGGTCCTGTCAGAGCCCGGACGTGTTCCCCTCTCCCTTGTGGGGAGGGGTCAGGGGTGGGGGTGGGTCCGCGGGCCTCCGCCTGTCGCGGGTCGCGGGTCGCCCAACCACCCCCACCTCCAACTCCGCCCCACAAGGGGGAGGAGGGCTGCGTCGCGCTCACGCTTCCAACCACCGATAAAGGGTCACGCCCATGTCCGACCAACCGCAGGGAATTCCGGAGGCCGTGCGCGCGGGGCGTCCGACGGTCTGGTGCAACCCGCGGGTCCGGCCGGCCGGCGAGATCCTGCCCGGACTCGCCTTCGGCCTCGCCGAGGTGCGCGACGCGGAGGCGCGCTGGCGCAGGTTCGACCCGCTGCTGAAGGCGCTGTTCCCCGAGCTGGAGACCGGGCGGATCGATTCGCCCCTACTGCCGCTGGCCCCCGAGGTCGCGGCCCCTCTCTGCGGCGGCGAGGCACCGGCCGTCTGGGTGAAGGCCGACCACGACCTGCCGGTGACGGGCTGCATCAAGGCGCGCGGCGGCGTCTACGAGGTGCTGGTCACGGCCGAGCGGCTGGCCCTGGCGCGGGGCTGGCTGCGCGCGGGCGAGTCCTACGCGCGCCTGGCCGAGCCCGAGATCCGCGCAGCCTTCGGGGCCTTCACCGTGGCGGTGGGCAGCACCGGCAATCTCGGCTTCAGCGTCGGCGTCATGGCCCGCGCGCTCGGCTTCCAGGTCGAGGTCCACATGTCCCACGACGCCAAGGCCTGGAAGAAGCAGCGCCTGCGCGACATCGGCGCCCGGGTGGTGGAGCATGCGGGCGATTACGGCAGCGCGGTCGCGGCGGCGCGGGACGCCTTCGGGAACCGGGCGGACGCGCATTTCGTCGACGACGAGAGCTCGGTCGACCTGTTCCTCGGCTATGCCGCGGCGGCCTTCGACCTGGAGCGCCAGCTGGCGGCGGCCGACATCCCGGTCGATGCCGCGCATCCCCTGGTGGTCTACCTGCCCTGCGGGGTCGGGGGGGCGCCGGGGGGCGTCACCCTCGGGCTGAAGCTCCTGTTCGGCGACGCGGTGCACTGCGTCTTCGTCGAGCCCGTCGCCGCACCCTGCATGCTGGTGCAGCTCGCCGCCGGGCTCGACCGGCCGGTCAGCGTCTACGACGTCGGCCTCGACAACCGCACCGCCGCCGACGGCCTCGCGGTGTCGAGCGCCTCGCTCCTCGTCGCCGGCACCGTCGGCCCGCTCGTCGCGGGAATCGTCACGGTGACGGATTCCGCGCTCTTCGCCGGGGTCCGCGACCTCTGGCAGTGGGCGGCCCTGCGCCTCGAACCCTCCGCCGCCGCCGCCTTCGCGGCCGTCCGCCCGACGCTCGCGGCCCGGCCGGACTGGCGCGACGCCACCCAGGTGGTGTGGACCACCGGCGGGGTGCTCCTGCCCGAGGCGGAGTTCCAGAAGGCGCTGGCGGCCGCAGGGTGAGGGGGTCGGCCGAGGGGCGGCTCCATCACCCCCCGTGCCCTCCACCTGAAGCACCCCGTCATCCCGGGGCCGCGCAGCGGAACCCGGGATCCAGAAACACAGGTGGTGCAAGGACTTGTACTGTCGGCGGCTCTGGATTCCGGGCTCGCCTTCGGCGCCCCGGAATGACGGTGCGGATTTGTCGGCGATCGGAACGCCCGCAGCTAGTCGGGATCGGAGGCAGGCAGGGGCGGCTCCCCCCGCGGACCCTCGCCCGCATAGGCGTTCAGGATCGACCGCAGCAGGCCCGGGAAGCGGGCCTCTACCTCGTCCCAGCGGGCGTGGTTGCGCATCTCGACGCCGTGGCGCTTGCTGCGGATCAGCCCGGCCTCGCGCAGCACCTTGAAGTGGTTGGAGAGCGAGGATTTCGGGATCACCCGGTCGCCCACCGTCGCGAGCGACGCGCAGGCCTCCACGCAGCCGGCCCGCATGATGTTGGCGAAAATCGCGGCCCGGTTCGGGTCGGCCAGGGCGTGCAGGATCGCACTTGCTTGCAGGTCCTCGGGCGCGGGGTGGAACAGCGGTCTCATGATTTCGACATCTAGGGTCTTGATCTCCGCTTCGGAAGTTCCGAACTTCCGAACTATGGGACGCAAGGCGCCATGGCGGCGCCGGCCCAGGGTCGAAGGATGCTGAGATGTCGAAGCTTCAGGGCAAGGTGGCCGTCGTGACCGGCGCGTCGAAGGGCATCGGCGCGGGAATCGCCACGGCGCTGGCACGGGACGGCGCGGCGGTGGTTGTCAATTACGCCTCGAGTCAGGCGGGCGCCGAGGCGGTGGTGGCGGGGATCACCGCCGCGGGCGGGCGGGCCATCGCGGTCCGGGCGGACGTCTCGAAGGCCGCGGAGGCGCAGGCCCTGATCGAGGCGGCGGTCGCGCAGTTCGGCCGGCTCGACGTGCTGGTCAACAATTCCGGCGTCTATGAATTCGCCGCGATCGAGGAGGTCACGGAGGCGCATTACCGCCGGCTCTTCGACGTCAACGTCCTGGGCGTCCTGCTCGCCTCCGGCGCGGCGGCCAAGCACCTCGGGGAGGGCGGGAGCATCGTCAACATCTCCTCGGCCATCACCCATGTGAGCACCCCGGCCGCCGCGGTCTACAGCGGGACCAAGGGCGCCGTGAACGCGATCTCGGGCGTCCTCGCCAACGAGCTCGCCCCGCGCCGCATCCGGGTCAACACGGTCAGCCCGGGCTACGTGGTCACCGAGGGTACGCACACGGCCGGCATCACCGGCTCGGAGATGGAGGCCGGCTTCGTCGCCCAGACGCCGCTGGGCCGTGCCGGCCACCCGGGCGACATCGCCGACGTCGTCGCCTTCCTGGCCTCGGACGAGGCCCGCTGGCTCACCGGCGAGAACATCACCGCCAGCGGCGGCATCCGCTGAACGGTCCGGCCTCGGGCGCCCCGACGGGGCGTTGCGAGGCCGGCCCGCTCAGAGGCCCGGCGGCGCCCAGATCGGCAGGGAAGCGGCGTCGACGGCGCGGGGGAGCAGGCCCTCGGCGCGGAAGGCGTCCGCGATGGTCTGCTGCTCGGCGAGGGCGGCGTGGGTGACGGGCTCGACCTGGTAGCTGCGCCGGGCATTCGCCTGCCGGACGATGGCCGGGTCGAGCTTCCACAGGGCGCCGAGCCGGGCGGCGGCGGCGTCCGGGTTGGCCTTCACCCAGGCCCCGGTCTCGCGCAGCTTGCCGAAAAGCAGCGCGAGCACGTCCGCGCGCTGCGTCGCATAGTCGGCCCCGGCAAGGTAGTAGCGCTTGTACTGGGACAGGCCGGTGCCGTCGCGCAGGACGCGGGCGCCGGTCTGCTGCTCGGCCGCCGACAGGAACGGGTCCCAGGCGACCCAGGCCTCGACGCTGCCGCTGGCCAAGGCCGCGCGCCCGTCCGACGGCGTCAGGTAGGCCGGGCTGATCGCCTTGAAGGGCAGTTTTTCGGCCGCGAGGGCGGCCAGGAGCAGGTAGTGGCTGCCGGCCCCCTTGGTCACCGCGACCTTGCGGCCCTTCAGGTCGGCCACCGTCCTGATCGGCGAATCGGCCGCGACCAGGATCGCCTGCGCGGTCGGCGAGGCCGCCTCCTGGGCGATGTAGGCGATCCGCGCCTGGGCGGCCTGGGCGAAGATCGGCACGGTATCGGCCACATCCGCCGACACGTCGATCTGCCCAGCATTCAGGGCCTCCATGATCGGCAGGCCGCTGGTGAACTCGTGCCACGTGACGGTGACGTTCAGCGGCGCCAGGGCCTTCTCCAGGGCGGACTCCTCCTTCAGCAGGGCGATCAGCGTCGAGGATTTCTGGAAACCGATGCGGAGTTTGCCCCCCTCGGCGGCCCGGCCGGGGGCGAGGGTCAGGGCGAACAGGCTGAGCGCGGCGGCGCGCAGCGCGTGGCGGCGATGGATCATGGGGTCTCGTCTCGTCAGGGATGCTTGTGGATGGGGTCGACCCAGTGGACCGTCTCGGGCCGCTCGACGGGCTCGACCTCGGTGATGTTGACCACCACGGCCTCGTTGTCGGAGCGCACGAGGACGCAGTTCAGGGGCTGGTCCGGATCGGCGTTGATCTCCTGGTGCGGCACGTAGGGCGGCACGAAGATGAAGTCGCCGGGGCCGGCCTCGGCCACGTATTCGAGCCGGTCACCCCAGCGCATCCGGGCGCGGCCCGAGACCACGTAGATCACGCTCTCCAGGGCGCCGTGGTGGTGGACGCCGGTCTTGGCGTCGGGGGCGATCGCCACGGTGCCGGCCCAGATCTTCTGGGCGCCGACCCGGGCTTGGTTGATCGCCGCCTGCCGGAACATGCCCGGCGTCTGGGCCGTGTTGGCGTCGAGCTTGTCGCCCGGGATCACCCGCACGCCGTCGTGCTTCCAGCGCTCGGCCTGGGCTTCGTGGTGGTCGTCATGGCTGTGGTCATGGCTGTGGTCATGGGGATGGTCGTGGTCGCCGTGCATGGCTCGCCTCTCGCGCTTTGGGTCGCGGCTCATCGTACCGCAGCGGCGCCCGGTTCGAAGCTGCGATCGAGGATCGCCGCGGCCTTCGGCGCGCGGGCCTGCGGGATCAGCCCGGAGCGGACGTAGAGGTCGATGTTGCGCTGCTCGTCGGCGATGACGGCCTCGTCGATCGGCACGGCCCGGTACTGCGCCCGGGCGAACCAGCGCAGGGGCACCGCCTCGGGCAGGCCGATGAGCTTCGACCAGACGGCGGCGTAGGGGGCGGGATCCTTCAGGGCCCAGTCCCGGGCCGCCACGAGGCGCCGGCCGAAATCGGCGAGCTGCGCCCGCTTGGTCGTCAGGGCGGCGTCGCTCGCCACCGCGAAGCTCAGGCCCGGGGTGATGCCGTTGCCGTCCCGGACCACCCGGGCGAGGCCGGCGAGCTCGGCGGTGGAGGTGTAGGGCTCCCAGGTCGCCCAGGCGTCGACGCTGCCGCTGGCGAGCGCGATCTTGGCGTCCGCCGGCGGCAGGAACCGCAGGGTCACGGCGCTGGCCGGCAGGCCCGCCTCTTCGAGGGCCGCGAGCACGACCTGATGGCCGATGGAGCCGCGGTTGGTGGCGATGCTCTTCCCCTTCAGGTCCGCGACCGTCCGGATCGGCGAATCCTTCGCCACCAGGATGGCGAGGCCGTCCTGCCGGTTGCGGAAGGCGAGGAAGGCCTTCACCGGAACCCCGGCCGCGGCCGCGAAGGTGAAGGGCGCGTCGCCCACCCCGCCGGCATCGATCGCCCCGGCATTGAGCGCTTCCAGCAGGGGCGCGGCGGCGGGAAACTCGCTCCAGTCGAGGCGGTAGGGCAGGTCGGCCAGCACGCCGGCCGCCTCCATCAGGGCGCGGGCATTGCCGCGCTGGTCGCCGACGCGCAACACGGCGTCGTCGGCGCGGGCGAGACCGGCGAGGGCCAGAAGCGCTAGGGCCGCGAGACGAAACCGCATCACGCCGCCTCCGCCCGGGGACCGCGCCGGGCCAGCAGCCGGCGCACCGCCGGGATCAGGGTGCGGCCATACGCGAGGGCGTCCTCCAGGGGGTCGAAGCCCCGGATCAGGAAGGTGCGCACGCCGAGGTCGTGATAGGCCAGCAGCGCCTCGGCGACCTGCTCGGGCGTGCCGACCAGGGCTGTGGAATTGCCGGACGCCCCGGTCTCCCGGGCGATGGCGGTGTAGAGCCGCGTGTCGAGGCGGTTCCCTTGCGCCGCTGCGGCCAGGAGGCGGCGCGAACCCTCGTTCTCCGGGGTCGCCGCCGGGCCGAGCCCCTGCGCGGCCCGGGTAGCGCGGGTCCGGGCCAGGATGTCCTCCGCCCGGGCCCAAGCGGCCTCCTCGGTGTCGGCCAGGATCGGCCGGAACGACAGGCTGAAGCGCGGGGACCGCCCGTGGGGCGCCGCCGCGGCCCGGACCGTCCGAATCGCCTCGCGGACCTGGTCCAGGCTCTCGCCCCAGAGGGCGTAGGTGTCGGCGTGCCGGCCCGCCACCGCGATGGCGGCGGGCGAGGCGCCGCCGAAATAGACCGGGATGCCCCGCGGATCGACCGGCTTCACCTCCGAGAAGCCGCCCGCGACCCGGTAATGCGCACCGGCGAAATCGAAGGGGCGCGCGGCCGTCCAGGCCTGCCGGGCGATGCCCAGGAACTCGTCGGTGCGCGCGTAGCGCTGGTCCTTGGTCAGGTGGTCGCCGTCCCGGGCCAGCTCGCGGTCGTCGCCGCCGCTGATCGCGTGGAGCGCGACGCGCCCGCCGGTGAGCTGGTCGAGGGTGGCGAACTGGCGCGCCGCCACGGTGGGCGCGGTGAAGCCCGTGCGGTGGGCGATCATCAGGCCGATGCGCTCCGTCACCGCCGCGACCTGCGCCGCGAGCAGGAGCGCGTCGGGCGCCGTGGCGTAGAAGGCCACCAGGATGCGGTCGAACCCGCCCCATTCATGGGCCTGGGCCAGCAGGCGCAGGTAGTCCCGGTCGATGGCCGGGCCCGTAGGCGCGTGGATCTCCGACTGTTCGCGGGGGGCGGCGAAGCCGATGAACTCGACGGCGTCCGGTTCGAGGAAGCTCATGACGTCCCTCTCAAGGGTTATGTGTCGGCGACGGGCGGCCGGGCGCGGCCAGGGCTCGCCGAGCCACCTCCATCGTCCCGTTCACTGCTCCGCGAGTCAACGAGAACGTTCTTTTTAAAGAACTAACCGATGGAGGAGACCATCCCACGCCGCATCGGCATCCTGGAATATCCTGCGTCTATTTTCACCGCAGCCTCCGTTTTGGCGAAAATCGCCGCATGCCTTCCGACCGCGTCGTCGCCCGAATACGCGCTTGTTCTCTAAAACGAACGTCCGTAAGAGCCCGGTGGAGTACCACCCGGGAGCCCATCGCCATGACGTCCACCCACCGGCCGCTTCCCATTGCGATCATCGGCGGCGGCTTCAGCGGCCTGATGGCGGCGGAACAGCTGCTGCGCGCGCTGCCGGTGGACCGCCCCGTGCTGCTCTGCGAAGGCAGCCGCCCCTTCGGCCTCGGGCTCGCCTACGCCACCCCCAACCCGGACCATCTCCTGAACCTTCGGGCGAGCCAGATGAGCGCCGACCCGGAGCGGCCCGAGGACTTTGCGGACTGGCTGGCATGCACGCCCCTGGATGCGGCGGAGCGGCAGGGAATTCGCGAGACCGAGGCCGGCACCTTCGCGGCGCGCGGGCTCTACGGTCGCTACCTCGCCGAGCGCTGGGACCGCGTGGCGGCTGGGGCCGGCGACCGGCTGATCCCCCTGCGCGCGGCGATCTGCGACGTGGAGCCGGTGCCGGAGGGCTTCCGGCTGCACGGCGCGGGCGCGCCGCCCCGGCTCGTGGCGGGCCTGGTCCTGGCGATGGGCAACCTTCCGGGCCCGGCGCTCGCGCCGGGCCGGCACCGGCTCGATCCGTGGCACCCGGAGGCGTTCGGCACCCTCGACCCGGCGCGCGACGTGCTGGTGATCGGCACGGGCCTGACCATGATGGATTCGGTGGCGGCCCTGCGCCGCGAAGGGTTCGCCGGCCGCATCGTCGCCGTGTCCCGCCGGGGGCTGCTGCCGAAGCCCCACGCCGCCGTCCCGGCGGGCCGGCGGCCCGACTTCACTCCCGAGATCCGCGGCTCGGCGCGCAAACTCGTCGCCGCCATCCGGCGTGCGATCACGACGGCCCGGGAGGCCGGCGACGACTGGCGCGGGGTCATCGACGCCCTGCGCCCGATCACCGACGCCCTCTGGGCCGGGCTGCCGCGTGCCGAGCAGGCGCGAATCCTGCGCCATGTTCGCCCCTACTGGGACGTGCACCGCCACCGCACGGCGCCCCCGGCGGCGGAGGCGATCGCGGCCGAAATCCGCAGCGGCGGCCTCGTGGTCCGGGCCGGGCGCATCCTCGCCATCGCCGAGGCGCCGGATGGGGCGGTGGTGACGCTGCGCCCGCGCGGCACCGACGGACGCGAGCGGATCGCGGTCCAGGGCATCCTCGACGCCACCGGCTTCAGTCGGCTCGCCGAGACCGACGACCCGCTGATCCGCAACCTGCTGGCGCGCGGCCTCGTCCGGCCGGGCCCGTTCGGCCTCGGCATCGCGGCGAGCCCCGGGGGCCGGGTCGCTGGCGCGTCGCACGACGCCCCGATCTGGGCCTTCGGGCCGATGCTGCGCGGCGTGGTCTGGGAATGCATCGCGGTGCCGGACATCCGCGACGCGGCCCGCCCCCTGGCCCGGGCGGTGGCCGACCAGCTCGGCGACCGCCTGGCCGCCTGAGCCTTTCGCCGAAACGGTCTTCGGTGCGACGCCCCTCTCCGCCGCGCCGGATCTTTAGGAGCACATTCCCGGGCGATGCGGCTATCGTCTCTTCCATCGGCCGCACGGATACGCCGACGATCGGAGCCGACGCCATGAGCCAGCCGTCCCAGCATCACCGCCACCGCACCTTCCGCCCCGCCCCCTGTCGCCGCTGCGTAGGACGCGACGCGACGCAGACAGGGCAACAGTTCGGCGGGAATGACGACCATGAGCTTTCACACCACAGCCTTTGAGCCGACCGGGGCCGCGAACCCCGCGATCCTGGCCGGACCGCACAACGTCCGGCGAAGCTACGGCCGGGCGGCCGCCGCCGCGGCGATCGAGAACGGGCTCCTGCCGCACGAACTCGCCGAGGTCCTGGCCGGCCGCAGCGTGGTCGAGGCCTTCCCGGTCGCCTGGCGCGAGAGCGTGTCGGACTACGCCGACCGGGCCGTCGCCGAGATGATGGTGGCCTATTTGAGCCAGCCCGTCGCCTGAGGAGCGGGCGCGTCGACGGCCGCCCGGCGCATCCCTATCCGGCCGTTCTCCGGGCGCGGGTGTGCAGCAGGTTGAGGATCAGCGCGGTCCAGCCCGTCTGGTGCGAGGCGCCGAGGCCGCGGCCGGTGTCGCCGTCGAAGAACTCGTGGAACAGCAGGGCCTCCTCGGCGCCGGGGGCGGGGGGGATCGGCGGCCGGTCGCCGAAGGCCGGGCGGCGGCCCTCCGCATCCTTGGTGAACAGGGCGATCAGCCGGTCCTCCAGGGCGTCCGCGATGGCGGCCAGGGTCCGGTGGTCGCCGGAGCCGGTGGGGTACTCCACCAGGAAGTCGTCGCCGTAATAGGTGTGGAAGCGGCGCAGGGCCTCGATGATGAGGTAGTTCATCGGCATCCAGACCGGCCCGCGCCAGTTCGAGTTGCCGCCGAACATGTTCGAGGTGGAATCCGCCGGGTCGTAGCGCACCGTGAAGGAGGCGCCGAATTCGTTCAGCGCGTAGGGCTGGTCGCGGTGGGCCTTCGACAGGGAGCGGATGCCGTGGGCCGAGAGGAACTCGGCCTCGTCGAGCATCCGGCGCAGGAGCGCCTTCATCCGGTGGCCGCGCAGGAGCGACAGCAGCTTGCGGTCCTGCACGCCGCCCTCGTCCCAGCGGGAGACGAGGCAGGCGAGGTGCGGGCGGTGCTCCAGGAGCCAGTTCAGGCGCCGCGCGAAATCGGGCAGGCGCTGCAGCACCCAGGGCTCGATCACCTCGACGGCGAAGAGCGGCACCAGGCCGACCACCGAGCGGACCCGCAGGGGCAGCATGCCGCCGCCGGGGATGTCGACCTCGTCGTAGTAGAACGCGTCTTCCTCGTCCCAGAGGCCGAAGCCCTCGCCGCCCATGTCGGTCATCGCCTCGGCGATGAGCAGGAAGTGCTCGAAGAACTTCGAGGCGGTGCTCTCGTAGACGTCGTTGTGGAGCGCCAGCTCGAGGGCGATGCGCATCATGTTGAGGGCGTACATCGCCATCCAGGCGGTGCCGTCCGCCTGGTGGATGCGGCCGAAGCCCGGCGGCGGGCGCGAGCGGTCGAACACCCCGACATTGTCGAGGCCGAGGAAGCCGCCCTGGAAGACGTTGCGGCCGTCCGCGTCCTTGCGGTTCACCCACCAGGTGAAGTTGATGAGGAGCTTGTGGAACACGCCCTCCAGGAAGGCGAGGTCGCCGCGCCCGCCGCGCCGGTCCCGGTCGATCTCGAAGACCCGGTAGGTGGCCCAGGCATGGACCGGCGGGTTGGCGTCGCCGAACTCCCACTCGTAGGCCGGCAGCTGGCCGTTCGGGTGCATGTACCATTCGCGGGTGAGGAGCAGGAGCTGCTTCTTGGCGAAGTCCGGATCGAGCAGCGCCAACGGCAGGCAGTGGAAGGCGAGGTCCAGGCGGCGAACCAGGGGTATTCCCACTTGTCCGGCATCGAGAGCACGTCCGCTCCGGCGAAGTGGCGCCAATGCGCGTTACGGCCGTTGTCGCGCTCCTTGGGCGGCACCGGCTGCAGCGGGTCGCCCTTGAGCCAGAGCCGGACGTCGTAGGCATAGAGCTGCTTCGACCAGATCAGGCCGGCGGCGGCCTGCCGGTAGATGGCGCGGGAATCGGCATCCCCGATGCCGTCCTGCAGCGCCTCGTAGAAGGCGTCCGCCTCGGCGATCCGGCGATGGACGATGGTGCCCTCGCGGTCCACGGGGCGCAGGCGCGGGCCGGCCGCGAGGCGAAGGGTCACCCGGGTGGTCTCGCCCGGTTCCAACTGGCGGAAGTAGTGCAGTCCGAGCTTGGTGCCGGCATCGCGCCGCACGGCCCCGTCGTCGCCGTCCACGATCGCCGCGTGCAGGCCGTCCTTGAACGGGCCCGGAGCGTCGGGCTCCCAGCCGTGCAGGCGCAGGTTGGTGTCGTTCTCGCAGAACAGCGGGTCGGGATAGCCGTCGAAACTGAGGCGGTAGAGCCCGAGGCGGGGGTGCTCGCAGGCGATGCCGCCGTCGGGGCGCAGGGTGAGGGCCGGGCGCCGGTGCGCCGCCGCCTCGCACCAGGACCAGGTGTTGCGGAACCAGATCTGCGGGATGATGTGCAGGTCCGCCGTCTCGGGGCCGCGGTTCACCGCCGTGATCACCACGTGGATGTCCTCGACGTCCTCCTTGGCGTATTCCACCGTGACGTCGAAGAAGCGGTTCTCGGCGAACAGCCCGGTGTCCTCGATCTCGTATTCCGGCTGGTCACGGCCGCGCTGCAGCCCCTCGCGCACGAGGTCGTCGTAGGGGTAGGGCCCCTGCGGGTAGCGGTAGAGGAACTTCAGGTAGGCGTGGCTCGGGACCGCATCGAGGTAGTGGTAGACCTCCTTGACGTCCTCGCCGTGGTTGCCCTCCTCGTTGGCGAGGCCGAACAGGCGCTCCTTCAGGATGTGGTCGCGCCCGTTCCAGAGGGCGAGGGCGAGGCACATCTGCCCGCGCTCGTCGCAGAGGCCGGCGAGCCCGTCCTCACCCCAGCGATAGGCCCGCGAGCGCGCCTCGTCGTGCGGCAGCGAGCGCCAGGCATTGCCGTCCCGGCTGTAATCCTCCCGCACGGTGCCCCATTGGCGCTCGCTGAGATACGGGCCCCACAGGGACCAGGGCCGCTCGCCGCGCCCCTGCTCGGCGATGCGCCGGCGCTCGGCCCAGCCGTCGAGCTCGCTCATACCCGCCTCACGGTGCCGCGCGCCGGGCGCGCCGCCGTCCCGGTCCGGGGCGGGGCAGGGCGGGCGGAGGGGTCGGCGGTGTGGCGGGGCGGGAGGAGGGCGATCATCAGGTCCGGGGAACTTCGGGGCAGGGGAGTTCGGGGCGGGGAACTTCAGGGCAGGGGATTTCGGAACGGGAGGCGTCTCAGATGCATCATCAGCGCCAAGCCGGCCAGACGCCGTGCCGTTTTCGCATCCGCGGACCCGGGCCCCGGAGGTCACCACATCGTCTGGCGCGCCCGCTCGGCCCAGGACGCGTCGTAGGCCTCGCCGCCGACGCGCCCCCCGCTCAACCCGGCCAGGATCTCGCCGGGGCTCGGCAGGGTCTTCGGATCGACGTGGCTGTCCGGGCGCCACAGGCCCGAGCGAATCAACGCGCGGGCGCATTGGAAGTAGACCTCGCCCACGGTGATCACGAGGGCGGTGCGCGGCGCCTTGCCGTCCACCGCGAAGCTGGCGAGCAGGGCCGGATCGTCCTCCACCACGGCTCGGCCGTTGACCCGCAGGGCGTTGCCGATGCCCGGGATGAGGAACATCAGCCCCACCCGCGGGTCGCGCACGACGTTGCGCAGGCTGTCGATCCGGTTGTTGCCGCGCCGGTCCGGCAGGATCAGCGTGCGGGGATCGGCGACGCGCTCGAAGCCCGGGACATCGCCGCGCGGCGAGCAGTCCAGCCCCTCCGGGCCGACGGTCGCCAGGGCGACGAAGGGCGCGACCGCGATGAAGCGCCCGTAATCCGGGGTGATGTGGTCCGCGACCTTGGTGGTCGAGGCCTCCCCGACGGCCCCGGGGGCTCCGTAGATGCGCTCCAGCTTTTCGATCGTCTCGACGGCCGCCATCGGTTTCCTGTCCCATCCTGGTGATCTGTACGCGCGAAACCTGGCCCCTCATGGAGACGCCTCGTGACGCCGCTGTGTCCGGCGCGACACGGGTCGGCTTTGTCGGTACGACCACCGGCACCGGACGGGCCGGGCCGCGTTGCCCGCTCGCAGCCGCATCCATCCGCACCGGAGACCCGCCCCATGACCCTCAAGATCCTCGCCGCCTCGGCCCTCGTCCTGGCGAGCCTCGGCCCGGTCCAGGCGCAAGGCCTCGTCCAGGGCGCGCAGGAAGGGGCCGCGCGGGGCGAGCTGGCGGCCGGCCCCCTCGGCGCGGTGGTGGGCGGCGCGATCGGCGCCGCCGTCGGCACGGCCAACGGTATCCTCGGCGTCGACCGGCGCGAACGCTTCCGGATCTACGCCAGCGCCGAGCGGCGGCCGTCCTACGCCTATCAGGGCACCGTCCGGGTCGGCGCCGTGCTGCCCGAAGACGGCGTGGTCTACTACGACGTCCCGTCGGAATTCGCGCTGAAGGGCTACAACTACACCATCGTCAACGACCACCCGGTGCTGGTCGAGCCGGGCACCCGCCGCGTGGTCGAAGTCATCGACTGACCCGCGCCGGAGCGCGTCGGCCGAACAGGCCCGAACGGTACCTGCGGGGAGGGGCCGGCCGCGATGGGGGAATCAGGCGGCGAGGCGGTCGTCCGCTTCCCGCAGGAGCGGGATGGCCGCCGCGGGGGCGGAGGGCTTCGGCCGCCACGCCGCGTCGAGGCTGAGGAGGGCGGCCCGGACCTCGTCCAGGCACGAGGGCTCCCCCTCCGCCATGCCCTCGGAGGCCGCCACCTCCTTGAGGTGTTCGTCCCAGGCCCAGCGCCGCAGGATCTCCCGCTTGACGCCGCGCATCAGGCGCGGGTGATCGAGGACGGCCCGGACGGTGCCGAACACCGCGGCCGGGTTGACGAGGGCACGCTCCCAGTCCGGGTCGCGGCGTCCAGGGTCCGGAGCTACGGGCGGCGACCTGTGTCCGACGGCGAGGATGGTGTCACGCATGGGGGTCTCGCGCTCCAATCAGGCACCGAGCGGCGCCGCGGCCTGCACGGCGACGCTGGCGGCGAGGATCACCAGGGCCACATCCCAGGCGGTCACATGCCAGGCAGTGACGTCCCAGGGCGTCGCGCGCCGGGTATCGCCGGGTGCGTCGTCCCCGGTGATCGCCACGGCGAGCCAGACATAGCCGGCGCCCGTGAGGAGCCCTGCCAGGGTCGCGCCCGCCAGGGCCGGCCCGGCCAGCCACGCCCGCAGGAGCACGGCGAGCCCGACGCAGAGGCCTGTTGTGACGACCCCGTCGACAAGGCGCGTCACGTCGGCGCCGTGCCACGGCATCCCGGCCCGGCGGTGCCCGTCCGGCCGATGGGGCGGGCTTTTCAGCGGAAAGGTCGGCATGCCGCACCTCCGCCCTCAGTTCAGACCGTCCGCCGCAGCGGCCTCGCCCGCCTGGCCGTCGCGGGCGCAGATCCCCGCCACCGGTACCGCGTCTAGGGCCTGGAGCGCGGCCAGCACCGCGTCGAGGGGCACCGGCTCGGCCCGGCAGCCCTCGAGGCACCGCAGGGCCGGGCAGGACTCGACGGCGCGCGAATCCGAGGCCCAGGAGGCCAGGACGGCGCGCTTCTCGGCGAGCGACAGGCCCGGATAGGTCAGCACCTCGCGCGGGTGCCGGAAGACGTCGCCCGGCGCGACGAAGGCCTCGAACGGATCGACGGCCGTCGCCCGGAGGGTCGCCGAGGCCAGCGGCCCCAGGCGCTCGATGGGTGTGTCCAGCAACTGCATGACATCCTCCTCTTCGTGAGCAAGGGTCTCTTCGTGAGCAAGAGTCTCTGGGTGAACGGGGATCTCCTCGGGAGCGCGGGATCGGCGGGCGCGACCCGAGGGTCCGCGCCCGCCGCGTCAGGCCGCCCGGGCTCGGGCGCCGGTCAATGGGCCGTCCCGGTCTGCACGCCGCCGGTGATCGCAATGCGGCGCGCCGAGGCCGGAACCTGGGCCGAGCGGGGCAGGGTCACGCTGAGGACGCCGTTCCGGACGGTAGCCTCCGCCTTGTCCTCCTCGACCGCGAACGGCAGCGCGATCGTCCGCTCGAAGCGGCCGTAGGCGCGCTCCGTGTAGCCGCGGGCCGCGTCGCTCGTCTCCGAGCGCTTCTCGCCGCGCAGTGTGAGGACACCGTCCTCGATCAGCACCTCGACATCCTTCTCGTCGAGGCCCGGCAGCTCGGCCGAGACCCGCAGGCCCTGGTCCGTCTCGACGAGTTCGACGCTGGGCCAGCCGGCGGCGCCCCGGCCGAGGGCGGAGGCGCCGTTCAGGCCGCTGAAGACGTCGTCGAACAGGCGGTTCATCTCGCGGTGGAGGGTCAGGACGGGGCTCAGCGGCTCGGACCGCATCGGCCCGAGCACGGCGGCCTCCGCGTTGCGCGTCCAGGGAAGAAGATCTCTCACACTCATGGTGCACTCCATCAGCAGGGTTGACGTCCAAAGATTTTTCGCGGGCCCGGAGGTCTTCACGGCACCACGGGTCCGCGAGGGATCGGATGTCCGAACGGGGCTGGATTCGGATCGCGCGGCGACCGGGCGGGGCATCAGGCGGCCTCGGGCTGTCCCTGGCCGTGGGTGCTCTCGCCTGTCCGTGGGCTTTCGACGCTCCGAGCGCCGGGCTCTTGCGTTTCCCTTGGCTCGGGTTCCCCGATCCGGGCCGGCGCGTTATCCTGTCCGACGGCGCCCGGGGCCCCGCCGATGGCGATGCGGCGCGCCTTGAGAGCCTCGGGAACCGCGCGCCTGAGGTCGACGGTGAGCAGCCCGTTCTCCAGGGACGCCCCGAGCACGGTGACGTGTTCGGCGAGGTTGAAGGTCTGGCGGAACGACCGAGACGCGATTCCCCGGTGGAGATACTGCCGCTCGCCCTCCGGGCCCGTCTTCTGGCCGGAGACCAGCAGGGTGGTGTCGTGCTGGACGAGGTCGATCTCGTCCGGCGTGAAGCCGGCCACCGCCATGGTGATGCGATAGCTGTCCTCGGCGGCCTTCTCGATGTTGTAGGGCGGCCAGGCCGTCGAGGCCTCGACCCGTTCGGCCTGGGTCAGCAGATCGAACAGCCGGTCGAAGCCGACCGAGGACCGGAACAGGGGTGACACATCGTAAGTCCTCATGACCACATCCTCCGTTGAGCAACGTGCTGACGAGGGACGCCGGACGCGTGCGCCGGCGCCCTGATCGCGGGCCATCAAGCCCCGCACGCGCGAAACGTCGTCGCCTGCATGCGGTTCCGGGCCGCGATCGATTTTTCTAGGATTCGGTCCGCCCGGCACGGCGCCGGGGTCGCAGCCTGCACGACGAGCGGCCTGATGGGGGTAGAGACGCTGGCCAGCGGCCTCGGGGTGACCCTGCTCGGGCGCTCCTTCTTGCAGGCGGGCTTGCGGATCCTGCGGGCTCCCGAGCCTTGGCCGGCCCCGTCAATAACCGAGGTCGTTCTGATCGGTGAGGACCGCGGAGGCGCGCTCATGCGCCCCCTCATCGCCTTTCTGACCGAAAGCCTCGCGGGCAGCGACGCCCTCTCCCCGGCGGCCTGAGACCGGTCGGGAACGACGGCTGGCCCTGGGCGGCGGCCTCCCGTAAGTCTCCGGCCAGGATCGCTCACAGGGAGACGTTGCGATGAAGGTCGCCGTGATGGGGGCGGGGTCGGTCGGCTGCTATTACGGCGCCCTGCTGGCGCGCGCCGGGGCCACCGTCACCCTGGTCGGACGGGCGGTCCACGTGGACGCGATCCAGGCGCGCGGCCTCCTCCTGGAGACCGCGGCCGGGCAGGAGGCGGTGCGCCTGCAGGCCACGACCGGAGCGGCAGGGGTGGCCGGCGCCGACGTGGTGCTGGTCTGCGTCAAGTCCGGTGACACCGAGACGGTCGGCCGGACGATCGCCCCGTTCCTGACGCCCGACGCAGCGGTGCTGAGCTTCCAGAACGGCGTCGACAACCCCGAGCGGCTCCAGGCGGTGCTCGGCCGGCCGGTGGTGCCGGTGGCGGTCTACGTTGCGACCGGGATGCCGGGGCCCGGCCATGTCCGGCATTACGGCCGCGGCGATGTGGTGATGGGCCCGTTCCCCCGCAGCGCCGAGGTGACCGCGCTCTTCGCGGCCGCCGGCATCCCGACGGAGATCTCCGACCGCGCCCTCGACGCCCTCTCGGGTAAGCTGATCGTCAACTGCGCCTACAACGCCCTCTCGGCGATCACGCGGCTGCCCTACGGCCGGCTTCTCGGAGTACCGGGCATCGACGCCGTGATGACGGACCTCGTGGCCGAATGCGTCGCCGTCGCGCAAGCCTCGAGCATCGCGGTGGCGCCCGACATCCTGATCCAGGTCCTCGCCCTCGCGGCGACCATGCCGGACCAGATCTCCTCCACCGCCCAGGATCTGGCACGAGGCAGTCCCAGCGAGATCGCCCATCTCAACGGGTTCATCCTGCACAAAGGCCAGGCGGCCCGGATCGCCACGCCGGTGAATCAGGCGCTGACGGCGCTGGTTCGGGCGATGGAGATAGCGCAGTAAGGCTGGCCGGATCAATGGTGCTCAGCAGCCGTTCGACGTATCGAAATCACCGGTTGAGCAACTAGAAATCTTCGCGGTCCCACGATGTCCCGCCAACCAGCGACGTGGTTCAGGTCTGCGCCACACTGTGGGGGCATGGTGTGGACATCGCGGAGGGATCGGTGTTCAACATCCACGCAAAATGCCCTGGCCAGTTCGCTAGAGCGTTCTGCAACCTTCGACAGCCCGCGGTTGGGGTCACATTGGCTCGGATACCAGTAGTTGGCAATCCTGCGCGTCCTGTGATGACCTTGCGAATTGGCTCTCTGCGGGCAGCCCTCTGGTACTATGACGCGATGAAGTCCTACGTTCCGTGAGTCGAAGGCCTGATGCACGACCAGACACATGCAAGCAAGCCTGGCGTCTGACGGACAGTTACTGTGATACAGGGCAAACAGCGTGATTTTGAAGTCGATTCTTCATCTGAAGCAGGTGAGAGCGAGTAAGCGCAAGCTTCTCAGGAACAAGGCGATCATCGCTGCATCCGGTTTTTTCGACGCGGACTGGTACCTGCGCAAATACCCGGAGATCAGGAACTATTCCCGCACTCCACTTGACCATTATGTAGAGTACGGCATCGCCGAGGGCCGTGCAGCCGGACCGCGCTTCGATACGCTCGCCTACGTGACCGCGAACCCGGACGTGATCGCCGCGGGATACAATCCCTTGGTCCATTACATCCGCCATGGCGAGAAAGAGGGACGCAGTTTCGCCGCCGCTCCCGCGCGCGCACTGGACCGCCGTGAAAAGAACGACCGAAGGCCGATCACCTTCAGCCTTGTCATCGGCGATGGCGAGATGGCCGATGCCAGCCGGACGATTGACAGCATCCTCGCGCAGGAGGGCATATTTTGCGAGGTGATCTTGACGGGAGGCCTCACTGCGTACGACGCCGATCGGGGCGCCGCGGGATTTGTGTCCTTCAGCCGCCGGACCGATCCGGACAACCATAACGCTCCTCTGTCGGCCGCGCTGACAGCAGATTGCGAGTTCGTGATCTTTCTCGATGCCGGTGACGTCCTGGCGCCCCAGGCCCTCTCGAAACTTTCTCGAGTTATCAACGCCACGGACTGCGACCTCGTCTACGCCGACGAAACCCAGTCGCGCCGAATTGGGACTAATCCGGCGACCTACCTTAAGCCGGCATGGTCGCCGGAGCTGCTGTCGAGCTTCAATTACTTCGGGCACCCGACGGCCATCCGCCGCGATCGCGTCCGGGAGGCGTTCCCATCCGCACCGGCCGATCTACCGAGCGTGTCGGGAGAGGCGGCGGAGTGGGACCTGAACCTGCGGGTGAGTGAACGGACGCAGTTAATCGAACGTCTCCCGGAAGTTCTCTGTCATCGGCTGCGGCGGACGGAGCACGACCTGCGCCTGCCCAAGACCGCGAGCCCCGATCCCAAGGCGGTGCTGACTGACCATTTCCGGCGCCGCGGCCATACGGCCACACTTTCAGTGGCACCCGACGGAACCTTCAGAGCGACATGGTCGCTCGCCGGCACTCCCCTGGTGTCGATCATCATTCCGAACCGGAACCGGGCCGGACTGCTGCGGACCTGCACGGACGGGATCCTCGATAAGACCGCCTACAAGAACATCGAACTCATCATCGTCGACAACGCTTCCACCGAGCCGGACACCCTCGACCTGTACGAAGCCCTCACCGCGCGGTCGGCCCGCATCGTCCCGTACGACGAGCCGTTCAACTATTCTCGAGCCTGCAATCTCGGGGCATCGGTCGCGCGCGGCGAGATGCTCCTCTTCCTGAACAACGATATCGAGGTCGTCCAGGCGGACTGGCTCGACCACCTCGTGCGGCAGGCCTCCGAGCCCGGGATCGGCGTCGTTGGTGCCAAGCTGCTTTACCCCGACGGCGGGATCCAGCATGCGGGCGTCGCCCTCGGCCTGTTCACCCTCGCGGCGCACGTCTTCCATCGGACGCCGCAGGATCGCTGGGGGCCCTTCGGCTCGCCCGACACCCAGCGCAACTGGTCCGCCGTGACTGGAGCCTGCCAGCTCGTGCGAAAATCCCTGTTCGACCTCGTTTCCGGCTACGACGAGCGGTTCATCCTGTCCTATAGCGACGTCGTGTTCTGTCTCGAGATTGCCCGGATGGGCTTTCGCTCTGTCTACCTGCCGTCAGCCGTCCTTGTGCACCACGAGGGCGCCTCGCGCGGCCTGACGAACCCTCACAATGATCAGGTCCTGTTCGCCAAGCAGCTGCGCAGCCTCGCGATCGCGGCCGACCCGTACTTCCATCCGCACCTAAATCTCGAGAGTTTTGAACCGAAACTGGCGGATCACGCGGCCCGCACCGGTCCGACCCGGATGCAGGTCGATATCGGCGTCATCGCAGGAGCACCGGAGCGGCCCGTCGATCCGCACGATTTCGGCGCCATTGCCAGCGCGGCCGGAATGCCCTGGGGGGCGGTCGCCTGGCCCTTCGATCCAGCTGACCTAAAACCAGGCGCGGACGGCGGCGTGCGGATCGTGTTAGAGTTCATCGCGCGCCGGCGCGACCTGCGGAAACGGTTTCCAACACCGATCCAGGACGGCGCCGAGGGTGGGCTCGCTGAGTGGATCAAAACCGAGGGACTTAGTCTTCTTGGTCTCGGCGCGGAACACGCCCACTGGATCGACGCTGCCTTCGCGTCCAACATTGGAGGCAAGTCTCGCCAGATCCTCACGCTCGACCCAGAATTCCGGGAGAATAATCCATTGTACCTGCTGCCCGAGGGTCGGGCGGCGAGCTGCGCCCGCCTGTTTGACGCCTATCTAGAGGGACACACCACCCGCGAGGACATCTGGTGGTTCCTGTTCGCGATGGCGGAGTCGGCGCAAGCCGCTCTATGCGCAACCTGGGCCACTACCCCCGTCTGGCAAGCTGCCGTGCCAGATGGCGGCACAGTGTTCGGCATAATCCAGCTGGCTCAGTGGGCCTCGGAGGTGCACGGGGTACGTGACCACGGGATCTTCGCGCAGGACCATCCCACCCTGTTAAGCGACGCCGCGCAAGTGCGGCTCGCTTACGCGACACGTCCGAACTGGCAGGCGCAGTTCCCGGCGGCGATGATCGACGAAGCCAGCGCCCAGGCCCTGCTGGATCACCTGGCGACGCGGGGCTCAGGGCTGCCGTTCCTGCCGCGTGGCTGGGTCGAGGCCCGGCGCAAGAAAAGCCTAGCCCGGGATATCGTCCGGCCCGGCGTCAACATCCTTGGTCACTTCGCGTACCCCTCCGGCCTCCGAATCTCGACGGAGAGCCTCGTCGAGGGCCTGCGCGAGAACGCGGTCGCGGTCAGCGCCCGCGACGTGCCGGTATCGGTTACGACCGACGATCCGATCGGGCATCGGTTCCAGGGGTTCGAGATCTACGACACGACGCTGATCCACGTTCAGCCGGAGCCGCTGTTCGACGACGTGCACGAACGTGCTGGGCTCTGGCTGTACGATGAGGGGATCTACCGCATCGGGTACTGGTACTGGGAGTTCGACGAGGTGCCGGCCTCGTGGAACAGGGCGGCCCTCAGCTGCGACGAACTCTGGACGGCAACGCAATTCATCGCCGATGGCTTGCGTGAGCGCTATCGCCAGCCGATCCACGTCCTGACGCCCGGCATCGAGATACCCGTCTTCCAGCGGATGTCCCGGTCTCGATTCGGCATTCCGGATGACGAATTCGTCTTCGTCTTCGTGTTCCACATGACGAGTGTGATGGACAGGAAGAACCCAATCGGGCTGATCCAGGCTTTCCGTCAAGCCTTCGATAAGAGCGACAAGGCCCGGCTGATCATCAAGACCTCCTTCGGGGCGAGGCATCCCGAGGCTCTGGCCGCGCTGAAGGCGGCAGCCTGCGAGGCTAGGATCGACATCATCGACGCGGTGTTCACCCGCGACGAGACCCTGAGCCTGATCGATTGCAGCGACTCCTATGTCTCGCTCCATCGCAGCGAAGGATTCGGTCTAACGATGGCCGAGGGCATGCTGTTGGGCAAACCCGTCGTGGCGACGCGCTATTCCGGTAACCTCGACTTCATGGACGACGATAATAGCCTCCTCGTCGACTTCAGGCTGATCCAGCTCGATCATGACATCGACCCCTACAAGGCCGGACTGCAATGGGCCGAGCCGTCGATCGGCCATGCGGCTGTGCTGATGCGCAGGCTGTTCGACCAGCCAACTCACGCCCGCGCGATCGGCGCACGCGCTAAGAGCGACTTGGAGCAGCGCCTGAGCTATCGCAATACGGGTCGATCCGTGGCCAATAGACTGGCGGAGATTGGGGCGCTGGGGCGGCCGGCACGGAGGACTGCTTCCACGTGGCGCCCTGCTATGTAAAACCGACTTCCATGGATTGTGGACTTGCTCCGGAAAAGTGGAAAGCTCTTTTTCCTGAAGGAGGAGGGTTTCCATGGCAGACCGGAAGCAGACCTTTACCCCTGAGGCACGTGCCGAGGCGGTGCGGCTGGCCCAAACGAGCGGGCGGTCCCGCCGGGAGATCGCCGCCGATCTCGGCGTCGGGCTCTCGACGCTGCGCAACTGGATCGACGGCCGACGTGAGCGCGAGATGGACCACCCGCCGGCCGACCGACAGGAGGACATGGCCGCTGAGCTCAAGCGCCTGCGCCGTGAGAACGAGGTGCTGCGCCAGGAACGGGAGATCCTGAAGCGGGCCACGGCTTTTTTCGCCAAGGAGGGAAGTCGATGAGGTTCCACCTCGTCGACGCGGCGAAAAAGGACTTTCCGGTCGCGCGCCTGTTCAAAATTCTCGACGTCAGTCCGAGCGGCTATTTTGCCTGGGAGAGTCGTCCAGCCTCGACGCGGCAGCGCAAGGATCTCGTGCTGCTCGCCCATGTCCGGTCCGCCTTCACGCTCTCGCACGAGACCTACGGCAGCCCGCGCATGACCCACGAACTGCGCGAGCAGGGCTTGGTGGCCGGCCGGCGGCGCGTGGCCCGGCCGATGCGGGAGAACGGGCTCAAGGCCCGCCAGCCGCGCCGCTTCCGACGCACGACGGACAGCGGCCACGCCTTTCCGATCGCGCCCAACCACCTCAACCAGGACTTCACGGCACCCGGACCGGATCGGAAGTGGGGCGCGGACATTTCCTACATCTGGACGCGGGAGGGCTGGCTGTATCTGGCGGTGGTTCTCGACCTGTACTCCCGACGCGTCGTGGGTTGGGCGGCGGGCGACCGTCTTCACAAGGAACTGGCATTGACTGCGCTGCGACCTGCCCTCGTCGTCCGGCAGCCCGGACCAGGTTTATTGCATCATTCCGACCGCGGCAATCAGTACTGTGCGAACGAGTATCAGGCGGAGCTACGCAGACGTGGCATCGTGATTTCGATGTCCGGCAAGGGAAATTGCTTTGACAACGCGATGGTCGAGACGTTCTTCAAGACGCTGAAGAGCGAACTGGTCTGGCACACCGCATTCCAGACTAGAGCCGAGGCCATCGACGCGCTGGCCCGTTACATCGATGGCTTCTACAATCCCCGACGCCGTCACTCGGCGCTTGGCTTCACCAGCCCCACCCTGTTCGAAAGGGGCATCGCCTACCAAACCGCTCTCCACTCAACTGAAGCAAGTCCAATCTGCGGCCGAGCGAGACGCTCGTGAAGCTCTTGGCCGCTCGCGTGGTGGCTATGGCACCAAGGCTGGCGTGATCGCCAATGATCAGGGTCGCGCCATCGCTTTCCGGCTGGCGCCCGGTCAGGCCCATGAACTCCCTCACGCTGTTCCCCTGCTTGATCAACTGCTGGGGGTGCCCAAATGGGTCGTGGGGGACAGCGGCTACACCAGCCACGTCTTTCGCGAAAACATCTGGAACATGGGCGCTCGGCCTGCGACCCCGCCTCAGCGTCACGAAGCGCCCGTGGCCTGCCCGGCTTGGATCTACAACAACCGTAACCAGGTCGAACGCCTTTGGACCAGGCTCAAAGAGTGGTGCGCCATCGCCACCCAATACGAGAAGACCGCCATCAGCTTCAAAGGCGTCCTCTACCTCGCAGCCGCCCTCAATTGGCTCAAGCGATGACACGCGCTAATATTTCTTTGGCACAAAAGCATACTGACCTAATCGCGCCACGAAAACAAGAAAATTGTTTGTGCCCGCTGAAATTTCAAGTGCCCCTCCGCCAGAGAACTCTGATGACTTTTTACCTGTAGGATGGGTCATCAGGGCTCTTCAGACCAAACTGCCAAAGTAGTGCTAAGGGGCCCTTAACTTCTAACACGTATGTATCTTTTTAACGGAGAATGATTATGCCGCGAAAGATTTGGGTTGCAGGTCACAACGGTATGGTTGGGTCTGCATTAGTGAAAGAATTGGAGTTAAAAAATGAAAATGTTCTCAAAGTCTCACGCTCGGATCTTGATTTACGCGATCAGGCGTCCGTAACAGGTTGGCTTATAAGAAATAAACCCGATTCTGTGATATTCGCAGCAGCGAAAGTAGGGGGGATCCACGCAAATGACACGCTGCCTGCAGATTTTCTATATGATAATATCGTACTAGCTACCAATGTTATACATGGCGCGCATGTTGCTGAAATTGATCGCCTAGTTTTCCTTGGCTCATCGTGTATCTATCCAAAGTTTGCTCCACAGCCAATTCAAGAAGACGCGCTGCTGACGGGGCCGCTCGAGCCAACTAATGAATGGTATGCAATCGCAAAAATTGCTGGCATAAAGCTTTGCCAAGCGTATCGTAAGCAGTATGGTCGTAATTATATCTCAATTATGCCGTGCAATCTGTATGGAGAGGGCGATAACTTCGATCTTATGTCCGGTCACGTAATACCTGCTTTAATGCGCAAATTTCACGAGGCTAAAGTTTTAGATTTAGATAGTGTTACCGTCTGGGGATCCGGTACCCCTAGGCGTGAGTTTTTGCACGTTAAAGATCTCGCTAGGGGTGTTATTCATTGTATGGACAATTATGACGAGTACGATCATATAAATTGCGGCGCCGGATCAGATATAACTATCCTTGAATTGGCATTTCTTATCAAAGAGGTTACGAATTTCCAGGGCGAAATTTTTATGGACGCTGATAAGCCAGATGGAACTCCCCGCAAATTGATGGATTCGAGTCGCATCAGAAAACTGGGGTGGGAGCCCAGCATCGCGCTACGAGATGGTCTCAGGACCACATATGACTGGTTTAGGAATCATATTGTAGACAAATAAGTCTCTGTTGAAATTTAGTCGACAAAATCTGACCTACATCCTACCGCAGCGAAGAAGTCAGCGCATTTGTCGGGTGCGACGTTGTTCACGAAGAGCCCGATGGCTGACCACAAGCCCCCAACAGGTCGCTAGACAGCTTTGCGCGGAAGCGTGTTGAGTTTGGCAAAAACGATCTCAATTGATGTTGCCAATAGCACCTGCTCCCGGCGTTGCGTTGGGGCATAATCGGGATGTGTTTGCCTCAAGCTGAGAAATCACCCTGTCCGCGTTTGTCATGGTAAGTAGCGACCTCGCTAAAAGCGCATTTCATATCCAGGTTGTCGAGAGCATCGGGTTCTCATGCGTCGCTAGATGTTTGATCCCAGGGTTTGATGATGCACTCTTCACCTCGGAGTGGAGGGATGCGCTATGGGCCAAGTTCTTCACGGCAGCGCCACAACGACGGAGGCGATCCGTCGAGCGATCCAGCATAGTCAAGCGAGCCTGAGGGCGCTCTCGAAGCGCTACGGGATCAACCAGCAGACGGTCGCCAAGTGGCGGCAGCGGACCTCGGTTGCCGACCAGCGCACCGGTCCAAAGGATCCGCACTCGACGGTGCTGTCACCCGAAGACGAAGCGGTGGTGGTCGCCTTTCGGCGTCACACGCTCTGCCGCTGGACGACTGCCTCTACGCGCTACAGGCCACGATCCCGCACCTGACCCGCTCGTCGCTGCATCGCTGCCTTCAGCGCCATGGGATCAGCCGATTGCCGAAGGTCGACGGCGACAAACCCAAGCGGTCGCGCTTCAAGGCCTATCCGCTCGGCTACTTCCATATCGATCTGGCCGAGGTTCACACGGCCGAAGGCCGGCTCTACCTGCTCGTCGACATCGATCGTACGACCAAGTTCGCCTTCGTGGAATTGCACGAGAAGGCGACGCGGCGAGTTGCCAGCGACTTCCTACGGCATCTCATCGAGGCCGTGCCCTACAAGTGTCTGTCGTCAGATGATTTGGGACATTCAGCGGTGTTCAGGAGCGGAGGCTCTGGTCCATCTGGGGTGAGAGGTTAGGCAGCCTGCGCGTGATGGCG
>NZ_LMNE01000004.1:0-116224 GCF_001423285.1 Methylobacterium sp. Leaf111
CGTCGTCCTCAATCAGCAGCACACGCATGGGCCAGGATCCTCCAAAGGTTGAGGCATCCTGAACGCGCATCGGCAACAAACCGTTAAGGTTGCACCGCGGCCGGACATAACAACGGCCACGGACGCTGGAACGAGGTGCGCGTACATCCGGCGTCACCCCATCCCGGCATCTTGGCCGCATCCGATCGGGCCTTAGAGCCGCGATGGGTAAGGTTCTGAGATGGGGGTAGTAGGGTTAATATTCAATGAAGCTGCCCCGCCGCCCGATCTGATCACGAGCCGGCGGGGAGGATCGTCCATCTCACAGGCGAGCCGGTACGCAACGTGGCTCGACGTCAGGATGCAGCCCTTCGGTTACCCGAAGGCTCATGGTCAATCGTCGTCGCGCGTGTCGATGTGGGAATGCGACAGCAGGAATGCGCATCCCGCGCGCCGCGTGTGCCAGGGCAATCAACTCCCGTGTCGTGACCGTATGCGATAGGACATTGCAGAGCACTCCGGCGTCGTCAGCAGGACCGGCATGGCTTTCAGGTGGACCGGGCCGACGATACCGCTGGCCTCGCAGATCAGGAACGAGAACAGGCGGTGCTCCGCCTCCACGCGCTCGGGGTTCCACTCCACCGCCTCAAAAACAGATCGAACAATGCACGCAACTGGTCGCCATCATTTTCGACCCCGAAGAGGTTAAACCGCTAGCGCCCGCTGCTTCCGAGCGCACGCACCGGAGCGCCAGCGAGATCGACGGTCGATCCAACGGTGTCGCGCAGGCCAGATCCGACGTTCGAGAGGTGCTCGCCGTAAGTCTCGCGGGTCTGGGGGTCGATCAGGGCTACGGGGGCGGCAACGGCCAGGGCAGCTCCGGTCGCCACCGTGGACGCGGCGCCGGCGGCCGTGCTCACCAGACGGTCGCCGATGCCGATCTGACCGTCCGAGATTGGCTGGCCGTCGGCGAGGCGCTTGCCCAGGAGGGCGACGACGTCGCCGCTGGCGAACTTGCCGTGATTGAGTGCGTCGGTCGACTTCACTGCGGAGAGATTCAGCACCGACACCTTCTCGCGCTCGAGTTGCGTTCGATAGGGTTCGACCGTCGGGTCGATGGCGCCGAGGCGGACGCTGTCGCCCCAGACCAGGCGGGACACCGCCAGGGCCTGGTCGTCGCCGGAGACCATCAGCGTCAGGCGTGGGCGGTCCTTACCCATGTCGTGGAAGGCGGCGCGGGCAAGATCCATGTCGACGTCGGGGGCGGCCAGGATGACGTTGCGGATCTTCGGGGCGATCCGGCGGTCGCGGATGGCCATCTGGCGCAGGCTCTCGAGGGTCAGCCAATTACCCATGGAATGGGCGAGGATCGTCACCTCGCCGACATTCGGATCTTTCGCGAGGTCCCGCAGCAGGTCCTCGAGCCCGTTGCGCGAGAAATTCGTGCTTTCACGGTCATAGCCATAGGCGAGAACGGATCCGCGCGATGGCCAGGTGAAGAGCACGGGCGCGACCTCGGCGCCGGAATCATGCACGATCTGGGCAAAGCGGAAGACGGCATCCTCGAACTTGTTGTTGAAGCCGTGGACGAACACGAGAACGTGGCGCTTGGCCGAACCCCGGACGGCGCGGTGCGTCCAAGCCGGGACCTTCGAGCGCTCGATCGGATCGGCGCGCAGGGCGACGAAGTCGGTGGCCGGGTTGCCAGGGACCGCCCTCGGCCATTGGACAGAGCCCGGCTGACGGATGGCGTCGGGCGGGATCGAGACCGCGAGATCGGTGTAGGTCACCGCCTCGCCACGCTCGCCCGAGAACAGCACGCCGCGGTCGGCCGCGGACTTGCGGGTCGTGGCGACGAGCATGTCGACGCGCGAGGTGCCCACAACCTGCTCGGCGCCGGCGACGGGCAGGAGAACCCCGCCGGGGCGCCCCGCACAGGCCGTCAGCAGGGCGAGCGCCGTCACAGCGACCATACTGCCTGCCGTCACACGCCCGAACCCAAAGGCTCCGAACACCCGCATCTCCATGCCCATCTCGCTGAAAGGCTGGACGGGCGATTGGTTCACGCACCGTCAAGACCGAGACACGCTACGGTACGATTGCGGCGTCGGGCAGTCCGATCCGGCGGTTCTCGAACCGATGTGGCGAAGGAGTCACGAAAGCCGCAGCTTCTTCCGGGGAGCGCGGCACACGCACCGCTCGTCCTATTCTCCGCTGGGCCCCATCTCCCAGATGTCCCCTTGGCGCCGCGATGGCAGAACTGCTTCGGACCCGGGATGCCTGAGCGGAACACATCCAAGACGCGTGGGCCGTCCGCTTCGCTCCCGCCGACCAGCTTTTGCCGGATTGGATCGATCGCCAAGACCCTTCCGGCTCGCTCCTGGACCATCGGCCAAGGCAAAGCTTGATAATCATTCTTGGATGTTCGATTGCCCTCCGGTCGAGGTACAACAACAGAATATTATCATGCCCAAGAACATAGAAACCCAAACCACCAACTTCGTCGAGCTCACGGGCGATATCGTCTCCGCGTATGTGTCGAACCATCCAGTCCGGACCGCCAATCTACCGGATTTGATCCGTCAGGTTCACAGTGCGCTTGAGGCGCCTGCAATAGGAGTGGCCACAGCCGCGCCGGAAGCCGAGATTGAGAAGCCGAGCGCTGCGCAGGTCCGCAAGTCGGTGACGCCGGAAGGCATCGTCAGCTTCATCGACGGCAAGACCTACAGGATCTTGAAGCGTCACCTCGGCATGCATGGCTTCGACCCGCACAGCTACCGTCAGCGCTTCGGTCTCTCGGCCGACGACCCGATGGTCGCCCCTGAGTATGCCGCGCGACGCTCAGAGCTTGCGAAGTCCAGCGGCCTTGGCCGTGTCGTCGACCGGGGCGACTCCGCGGAGCCGAAGGCCACAAAGCGCACGAAGGCTGCGTGATTCGCCCTCACCGTCGTCACGTCGCTATCACCTATCGGTATGGGCCCAATGGTCAACCGGCAGGTGGGAGCAGCTTCAGTCCGCAACCTTATGGCGTGCGCAGAGCTTGTTGCCGTCTGGGTCGCGCAGGTAGGCGAGATAGATTCGACCCATCGGCGTTTGACGCTCGCCCGGCGGGTTCTCGATGGAAGTGCCCCCGTGGGCGACACCGGCTTCGTGCCAGGCACGGGCCTCATCCGGGCTGTCCATCCCAAACCCGATGGTACCGCCGTTGGAGGCGGTCGCGGGTTCCCCGTTGATCGGCTTGGTAATTACGAACCGGCTGCCGCGGTGCGCGTAGACCAAGCGCCCTAGAGCGTCCGTCGTGCCGGGTTCGCCGCCCATGACACCGAAGAGCGCATCGTAGAAGACTTTCGCCTTGGCCAAGTCGTTGCTGCCAATCACCATATGGCTGAACACGTCGTTGCCTCCCTCTCGTTGTGTCGCACGGCTACCGCGTCCGGGGCTTCAGCTGCAGCTATGGCCTTTTGCAGCGTCCCGACATGATACGCTGCAGGATCGACGATCCTCCCCGCCAGCCCATGAGCAAATTGGGTGGCGGGGGCAAGTCCGGGTTACCGGCCAGTGCTGCTTGGTGCTGCACCTGCGCCGGTCCCCGATGTGCCCGACGATCCGCCCGCAGAGCCAGCGCCACTGGTACCCATACCACCGCCTGTACCGGATCCCGTGCCAGTACCTGCGCTACTACCAGAGTTGCTGCCAGATCCACCGGTCCCGCCGCCGCTCATTCCGCCTCCGCCAGATGCGCCGCCTGCAGCTCCCCCGGCGCCACCCCCCGCCCCTCCAGCGCCACCGCCACCGCCACCGCCACCACCCTGGGCCAGCGCAAAGCTGGCACTACCAGCCAGAAGGGTCGCAGCGATCAGGGACGAGCGCAAAATCTTGGCGTTCATTTTCAATTCCTGCCGTGTCGTTGGAGAACCTTTCGAAGGGCTCTAGCCAACCAACCAAAGATTTCATCGCGTGTTCCTATTTCGCGAAAGGCGTGGACGTTCACGCCAACCTCATGATGATCGTCGCTGCGCAAATGAGGAGTGTGGCGGCAAGTGTGAGTTCAAGGCGCGTCATGGACGCCAAAAACCCACGAAGCTCCACGCGCTCGCCCGCCACCAGTGCGTCGGAGATCCGTCCCAGGATCGTGTTTTCGATAGCCTCGGCGTCTCGCCTGCGAAGGCGCGGGCTCTACTCTGCGATGCGGAGGATCAACTCGGATTTAATCATGAAGAGAGGGAAGCACTCAGCCGAACCGCGTGGTAAGTGCGAGAGCACGGATGCCTCAGCAGGCATCGCTTCACGACCATGGCGCAGCGACGAGGCTCGACTCCGGAGCGCCAAATCCAAGCATCCGGGTTGTGCGCAATTCGATGACGCACAGATCAGGGATGGTGTAGTTATGTCGTGTGGTGGATATTGTTTCATTTTTCATGAAACTTATTGCAGATTTTATCATTAACGCTGACTGCCAACCAATCGTTTGCGCCTCCTGAGGAGGCCTCTTCGTCACCCGAGAGCATCATGCGTGAAGCTAACTACTGCCTGCCGCTCGAAGGCACGCCGTCTTACCCAGTGCTCTATGGGATCGCTCGGGGCCTGGAGGATCTCTTCCCGGTCCCCGACCACCCTCATTTTTCCGACCGCGAGGCCGATGCTGGTGTCCCAGGGGATGCAGATCGAGACGACGTCGACAAAGGCATGCGTCGAGTCGGTTAGCTACAGAGCCATCTGCTCAACCGACTGGTAAGATCGCGGGCTTCACCTCAGCGACCGAACCACGACTGATGCCCTTCACGGCGTTCCGTTCAGGCCGTACCGCGAACAGCATCCATGAGGGACCCGCCGGCTTGGTTCTTGATCAAAAGCTGAGCACGCCAATCGGCATTCCATTCGTCCCCTCGATTCAAATCGACCGTCTACGGCTTCACGGCCTTCACGCTGGTCTTGGAACCGATAGGGCGGACGTGAGCTGTGGCGTTCACGAACAACATGGTAAGTAAAACCCTAACGCATTCTTTGACCAATCCGGGCTTCATTATTCTGATCTAGGTGTTGCGCGTCTGCACTAGTGGCCAGACCTGCCCTGTCGGTAAGGTCTCTTCACACCGCACCGAGAGTGCGCGGCAGCTTTCCCCCNACAACATGGTAAGTAAAACCCTAACGCATTCTTTGACCAATCCGAGCTTCGTCATTCTGATCTAGGTGTTGCGCGTCTGCACTAGTGGCCAGACCTGCCCTGTCGGTAAGGTCTCTTCACACCGCACCGAGAGTGCGCGGCAGCTTTCCCCCGGTAGACCAGACATGATCAAGACCCTCATCCTCGCCAGCGCAGCCACGGCCCTCCTCGCCGGTGCCGCCTCTGCCGCCGACCTTCCGCGCCGCGCGGCCCCCCCGGTGTTCGTGCCGGTGCCGGTGTTCACCTGGACCGGCTTCTACGCCGGTTTCAACGCCGGTTACGGCTTCGACGCYTCCAGCAACAACCAGGCGACCGTCATCGGCGTGAACGGCGCCAGCACCCTGGTCCTGCCGGGCACCACCGCTGCCATCGCCTTCGGCAACGGCCGCAGCAACGACGGCTTCGTCGGCGGTGGYCAGATCGGCTACAACTACCAGTTCACCCCGGGTTCGGGCGTGGTCGTCGGTATCGAGGCCGATGCCCAGTACGTCGACTTCGGTCGTGAGCGGAACCGCTTCTCGGCCACCGGCCCGCTGGCCGCCCAGCAGGTCTAGGCGCGCCGAGACCCCCGAGGAGACCGAGGCAGCCGTGACGACTTCCAGACCGGCTGGGCTGCCGGCGGCGGTATCGAGTACGCGCTCCCCACCGACTCGTTCCTGAACTTCTTCAAGTCCTCGGCCGTGACGCTGAAGGTCGAAGGTCTGTACGTGAACCTCGACCAGGGCAACCGCAACAACGGCGCCTTCGCGGTCAACAACGTCGGCACCGTCATCACCACCACCAGCCCGGGCGNTCGAAGGTCTGTACGTGAACCTCGACCAGGGCAACCGCAACAACGGCGCCTTCGCGGTCAACAACGTCGGCACCGTCATCACCACCACCAGCCCGGGCGTCGTGCTCGTCAGCGGCGGCCGCCAGGTGCGCGACACCGAGTTCGCCGTCGTCCGCGCCGGCCTGAACTACAAGTTCGGCTCCTACTAGGATCTGAACCCACGGCCTCCCGCGCGGTCGATCCGGTCGCGCGGGCCCCGGCCAACAAGAAAGCCCGGCCTCGCGGCCGGGCTTTCTTGCGTCTGGGCTCCTCTTCAAGACGGGCGTCCGTTCGGGGCCCGTCGATCGTCGCCCGCGCGTCCGGTCTTCCGAAGGCGCGGGCGATCGCCGTCTCAGATGTCGAGCTCGGCCCCGTCGGCGAAGGCGGCACGCTCGGAGATGAAGGTGAAGCGCGCCTCGGGCTTGTTGCCCATCAGGCGCTCCACCGCGTCCCCGGTGGAGTCGCGGGCCTCGTCCAGCACCTCCACCCGCAGGAGCGTGCGCTTCTTCGGGTCCATGGTGGTCTCCTTCAACTGGGCTGGCATCATCTCGCCGAGGCCCTTGAAGCGGCCGATCTCGACCTTACCGTTCTTGAACACCGTCTTGATCAGTTGCGCCTTGTGGTCGTCGTCGCGAGCGTAGGCCGTCTTGGCGCCCTGGCTGATCCGGTAGAGCGGCGGGATCGCCAGGTAGAGGTGCCCGCGGTCGATGAGCTTGGGCATCTGCCGGTAGAAGAACGTGATCAGCAGCGAGGCGATGTGGGCGCCGTCGACGTCGGCGTCCGTCATGATGATCACCTTCTCGTAGCGAAGGTCCTCCGAGCGGTAGCCCGTGCCAGTGCCGCAGCCGAGGGCCTGGGTCAGGTCCGAGATCAGCTGGTTGGCGCCGAGCTTGTCCCGGCTGGCCGAGGCGACGTTGAGGATCTTGCCGCGCAAGGGGAGAATCGCCTGGGTGGCGCGGTCGCGCGCCTGCTTGGCCGAGCCGCCGGCCGAGTCGCCCTCGACGATGAAGATCTCCGAGCCGGCCATGCCGGCCTTGGAGCAGTCGGCGAGCTTGCCGGGCAGGCGCAGCTTGCGGGTGGCGGACTTGCGGGCGACCTCCTTCTCCTGGCGCCGGCGCAGGCGCTCCTCGGCCCGGTCGATCACCCAGTCGAGGAGCTTGTTGGCCTGGGCCGGGGAGGCGGCGAGCCAGTGGTCGAACGCGTCGCGGATCGCGGTCTCGACGATGCGCGAGGCCTCGACGGTGGCGAGCTTGTCCTTGGTCTGGCCCTGGAACTCGGGCTCGCGGATGAAGACCGAGAGCATCGAGGCGCAGGTCGCCATGACGTCGTCCGTGGTCACCGCCGTCATGCGCTTGGCCTGGCCGACGCGCTCGGCATGCTCGCGCAGGGCCCGCAGCAGGGCGACGCGCAGGCCGCTCTCGTGGGTGCCGCCCTCCGCCGTCGGGATGGTGTTGCAGTAGGAGGCCGAGACGCCGTCGTCGGTCACCATCCAGGCCACGGCCCATTCGAGGGAGCCGTGCCCGCCCGGCTTGGTGATCTTGCCGGAAAAGATCGCGTCGGTGACGAGTTCCTTGCCCTCGAGATCGCGGGCGAGATAGTCGCGCAGGCCCCCGGGGAAGCGGTGCACGGTCTCGGCCGGCACGTCGTCCAGGCCCTCGAGGAGGGCGGGGGCGCAGCGCCAGCGGATCTCGACGCCGCCGAACAGGTAGGCCTTCGAGCGGGCCATCTTGAACAGGCGGCGGGGATCGAACTTCAGCGCCCCGAAGATCTCGGCATCGGGGTGGAAGCGCACGCGGGTGCCGCGCCGGTTCTGCACCCGGCCGACGGTTTCCAAGGGACCCTGGACATGCCCCCGCGAAAAGGTCTGGCGGTAGAGGGTCTGGCTGCGGGCGACCTCGACCTCGAGCTCGTCCGAGAGGGCGTTGACCACCGAGATGCCGACGCCGTGCAGGCCTCCGGACGTCTCGTAGACCTTCGAGTCGAACTTACCGCCCGCGTGCAGGATGGTCATGATGACCTCGAGCGCGGACTTGTTCGGGTATTTCGGGTGCGGGTCGACGGGGATGCCGCGGCCGTTGTCGGTGACGACGAGGTGGCCGCTCTCCTCCAGCTCCACCTCGATGAAGCTGGCATGGCCCGCCACCGCCTCGTCCATGGAATTGTCGATCACCTCGGCGAAGAGGTGGTGCAGGGCGCGCTCGTCGGTGCCGCCGATATACATGCCGGGGCGGCGGCGCACCGGCTCCAGCCCCTCCAGCACCTCGATGGTGGAGGCGTCGTAACCGGCCTCCGCCGAGACGGGGGGAAGCGGCGCCACAGCGTCGAGCTTGCGGCGCTCGGCGGTCTTCGGCAGGGGCGCCTTGCCGCCGGCGAAGAGATCGCGTGCGGGGTCGCTCACCGGAGCGCCTCGCGCGGGTGAGGGGGCAGCCGCGGGCTTCGCGGGCAGGATCGCAGAGGGAGACCGTGCAGCATTCGCCTTCATCCTCTCACCATACCGGAACAAACCGGAAACAGAAAGGGGTTCCCGCTCCGAGAGGCGGGAGCCGGAAGCCCCCGCCGCACAGGGCGTACCACCCCATGACATGGTATGGGGGTGGTTAAGAAGGCCTGACGGTGGCGTGATCCGTGGATCGTCGCGCCGGGCACCGCGCCCGTGGGCCGCCTCAGGTCCCGACGCGGCCGCCCCCGCGGCGGGTGATCGTCAGCACGGCGGGGCGGGGCGGCATCGCCGGGTCGAAGTCGGGCCAGCGAGTGGCGGGCGCCTCGAAGGTGGCGGGCACCGCCTTCGGGTCCTCCTCGTCGGCCTCGCCGGGATGCTGGACGGCCACGAAGAAGGTGGTGTCGTCGGGGGTGAAATAGGGGCCGCACATCTCGGCGCCGTGGGGCACGCGGAAGAAGTGCTTGCCCGTGCCGCGGCCCGCCCCTTCGGTCTCCATCGCCCAGATACCGTCATTGCGACCGGTGCGCGATGGGGCGTTGCCGTCCGTGGCGACCCAGAGCCGGCCGAGGCCGTCGACCGAGCAATTGTCCGGCATCCCGAACCAGCCGTTCGTCGTGGTGGCCGACGAGAAGGTGGCGCCGACCTGGGCGATGCTCGGGTCGCCGCAGCGGACCAGGATCTCCCAGGTGAATCCGGTGGCGGCATGGTCGCCGTCGTCGGGGGTGAGCTCGACGATGTGGCCGAACCGGTTGTCGGCCCGCGGGTTGGCGGCGTCGACCTGATCGGCCTTGCGCTTCCCGTTGTTGGTCAGCATCACGTAGACCTTGCCGGTCTTCGGGTTGGCCTCGACGTCCTCGGGCCGGTCCATCTTGGTGGCCCCGAGCCGGTCGGCGGCGAGCCGGGCGCCGATCACCACGTCGGCCTGGGATGCAAAGCCGTTCTCGGGCGTCAGCGGACCCTGCCCGAAGACCAGCGGCATCCAGGTGCCGCGCCCGTCGGCGTCGAAGCGGGCGACATGCAGGGTGCCGGAATCGAGGAGGTCGCGGTCGCCGCTGTCGGCCCGGCCCAGGGTGACGAACTTGTAGACGTAGTCGAAACGCTCGTCGTCGCCCTGGTAGATCACGTACTGCCCGGCCTTCGCGACGATGCCGGCCGCGCCCTCGTGCTTGAAGCGCCCCAGGGCCGTGCGCTTCTTGGGGACGCTCGTCGGGTCGAAGGGGTCGATCTCCACCACCCAGCCGAAGCGGTTCGGCTCGTTGGGCTCGCGGCCGAGGTCGAAGCGCGGGTGGAAGCGGCCCCAGGCATAGGCGTTGGCCGGCAGGTTGAAGCGCTTATGGTTGGCGGCCTCCGGCGAGTCCTTCGGCAGGGCGCCGGAGAAGTAGTAGTTGATGTTCTCCTCGCAGGTCAGCCACGTGCCCCAGGGGGTCGTGCCGCCGGCGCAGTTGTTGATCATCCCGAGGGCCGACCGGCCGCTGGGATCGGCGCCGGTCCGCACCCGGTCGGTGCCGGCGGCCGGGCCGGTCAGCGCCATCGGCGTCGTGGCGGTGATGCGGCGGGCGTATTTGGAATCCGGCACCACCGTCCAGCGGCCGTCCCGGCGCCGGATCTCGAGGACCGAGCCGCCATGGGCCGCCATCTCGATGTCGACGAGCGCCCGGGTCATGCCCTGGAAGTCCACCGCCTTGCCGTCCTGGCGCCCGAGGCCGGGGAACATGAGTTCCTCGTTGGTGTATTCGTGGTTGACGACGAGGAGGCCGTGCGCCGCCGGGTCGGCCGCCCCCGGCATGGGGAAGTAGCCGACGAAGTCGTTGTTGTAGCCGAACTGCTGGACCTGTGCCGCCGCGGACTGATTGCGCGGGTCGAAGGCGGGCGCGCCGGGCAGCACCGGGTCGCCCCAGCGGATCAGGATCTCGGCATCGTGCCCGGCGGCGACGTGGTGGTGCGCGTCCGAGCCGGCCTCGATCTCCGCGAACGGGAATCGGGAGTCGCTGGCCGGCGACGCCGGACCCACCGCCCCGCCGGCGGCCAGGGCGCGGGGCGTCACCACCGCCGCGATGGCGCCGACCCCGAGGAGCCCGCGCAGGAGGTCGCGCCGGTCGAAGCGCGCCGCCACCACGTCGCCGAAGGTCGGGTTGGCGCTGCCGTTCGACCCGCGATCCTCGGCGGCCTCGGCGGCCTGCGAGCGGTTCTGGTTCGATGCGGTCATGGCGTGGCGGGTCCGGTGCGGGGCGCGGGCTGACGACCGTCCCCGCTACCCCGCCCGCATGGCACCGGTGTGACAGCGGCCGGTGCCCCGGCCACCGATCCTTAAGCCTTCCGGCGCGCCGCGGCGGCGGGCTTCTCGGCCGCAGCCTTGGTGCTCTTCGCCGGTTTCTTGGCGGCCGTCGCCTTCGCGGCGGGCTTGGCCGAGGCCTCGTCCCCGTCCGCTGCAGCCGTCTTCCCGGCGGCCTTCGCCGCAGGGGCCTTCTTGACCGCCGCCTTCTTCGCCGGGGCCTTGGCGCCCGCCGCCTTGCGGGCCGGAGCCTTCTTCTTGCCCCCGCCCGCGGCTTCCCGGGCGGCGATCAGCTCCAGTGCCTGGGGCAGGTCGACCGCCTCGGCCGCCATGGTCTTGGGCAGCGTCGCGTTGGTGGTGCCGTCGGTGACGTAGGGGCCGTACTTGCCCGACTTCACCACGATGGGCTTGCCCGTCTCCGGGTGCTCGCCGAGGGGCCGGCCCGGATCGGCCGCCGGCCCGCGCCGGCCGCCGCCCTGCTCCTTGGCGACGATGAGGTCGATGGCCCGGTTGGCGCCGATCTCCAGCACGTCGTCGTCGCGCCCGAGATTCGCGTACATCTTGCCGTGCTGCACGTACGGCCCGAAGCGCCCGAGATTGGCCAGGATCGGCTCGCCGGTCTCGGGGTGGCGGGCCACCTCGCGCGGCAGGGCGAGCAGCTTCAGGGCCATCTCCAGGTCGACCGAGGACGGGCTGGTGCCCTTCGGAATCGAGGAGCGCTTGGGCTTGGGCGCCTCCTTCTCGGCCGCGGCCTCGCCGAGCTGGACGAAGGGACCGAAGCGGCCGTCGCGCACCGTCACGGGCAGGCCGGAGGCGGGATCGTTGCCGAGCACCCGCGTGCCGGGCTGACCGCCGTTCTCCGACGAGCTCTCGCCGTCGCCCTCGACGCCCGAGGCGGCGAGCTGGCGGGTGTACTTGCACTCCGGATAGTTCGAGCAGCCCACGAAGGCGCCGAACTTGCCGAGCTTCAGGGAGAGCTGGCCGGAGCCGCAGGTGGGGCAGGTGCGCGGGTTCGAGCCGTCGGCCTTCTCCGGGAAGATGTGGGCGCCGAGCAGGTCGTTGAGCGCGTCGAGCACCTCCGCGACGCGCAGCTCCTTGGTGCCGGCGATCGCGGCGGAGAAGTCGCGCCAGAAGTCGCGCAGCACCTCGCGCCAGTCGATCTCGGCGTTCGAGACCCGGTCGAGCTGCGTCTCGAGGTCGGCGGTGAAGTCGTACTCGACGTAGCGCTTGAAGAAGCTCTCCAGGAAGCCGGTGACGAGGCGGCCCTTGTCCTCGGCCACGAGGCGCTTCTTGTCGATCCGCACGTATTCGCGGTCGCGCAGGGTCTGCAGCACGGCGGCGTAGGTGGAGGGCCGGCCGATGCCGAGCTCCTCCATGCGCTTGACGAGGCTGGCCTCGGAATAGCGCGGCGGCGGCTCGGTGAAGTGCTGGGTCGAGGCGATGCGCTCGCGCTTGAGCGGGTCGCCCGCCTTCATGGGCGGCAGGCGCCGGCCGTCCTCGTCCTCCTCGTCGTCCTTGCCCTCCTGGTAGAGGGTGAGGAAGCCGTCGAACTTCACCACCTGGCCGGTGGCGCGCAGCTCCAGCGTGCGCGGCCCGACCTGGGCGACGACGTCCACCGTCGTGCGCTCCAGTTCGGCCGATTCCATCTGGCTCGCCACCGTGCGGGTCCAGATCAGCTCGTAGAGCTTGGCCTGCTCGGCATCGACGGTGCGGGCCACCGCCTTGGGCAGACGGCCCATGTCGGTGGGGCGCACGGCCTCGTGCGCCTCCTGGGCGTTCTTGGCCTTGACGCTGTATTTGCGCGGCGCACCCGGCAGGTAGCGTTCGCCGTATTCCTGGGCGACGACCCGGCGCACGTCGGCGATGGCTTCGGGCGCCATGTCGACGCCGTCGGTCCGCATGTAGGTGATGAGGCCCACCGTCTCGCCGTCGATCTCCACACCCTCGTAGAGCTTCTGGGCGGCGCGCATGGTCTGGGCCGGCGCCATCCCGAGCTTGCGGGAGGCCTCCTGCTGCAGGGTCGAGGTGGTGAAGGGCGGGGCGGGGTGGCGCTTGGCGGGCTTGGCCTCGACGCTGCCGACCGAGAAGGTGCCGAGCTCGAGGTCGCGCTTGAAGGCCGCCGCCTCCTCGCCGGTGCCGACGTCCAGGCGCTGGATGCGCTTGCCGTCCGCGCCGGTGAGGCGGGCCTCGAAGCTGGCGCCGGTCTCCGTCACCAGGGTCGCCACCAGGGACCAGTATTCCCGCGGCTTGAAGACCTCGATCTCGCGCTCGCGCTCGCAGACGAGGCGCAACGCCACCGACTGCACGCGCCCGGCCGAGCGGGCGCCGGGCAGCTTGCGCCACAGCACCGGCGAGAGGTTGAAGCCCACGAGGTAGTCGAGCGCCCGGCGGGCCAGGTAGGCGTCGACAAGCGCCTGGTCGATCTGCCGGGGCTGGCGCATGGCGGTCTCCACCGCCGTCTTGGTGATGGCGTTGAAGGTCACGCGCTCCACCGGCATGCCCTTGAGGGCGCGGCGGGCGGTGAGCGCCTCGACCACGTGCCAGGAGATCGCCTCGCCCTCGCGATCCGGGTCGGTGGCGAGAATCAGGCCGTCGGCGCCCTTCAGCGCCTTGACGATGTCGGAGACGCGCTTCGATCCGCGATCGTCGAGCTCCCACAGCATGTGGAAGTCCGCCTCCGGATCGACGGAGCCGTCCTTGGCCGGAAGGTCTCGGATATGGCCGAACGAGGCGAGAACCTCGTAGTCGCGGCCGAGATACTTGTTGATCGTCTTGGCCTTGGCCGGCGACTCGACGACGACGACTTTCATGTGCTGGTACTAGCCTCTCGTCAGGGCCTGACCCGCAGCAACGTCCATGCGCAGATTGTGCGGGGGGCGTCGCCACCCGTCCGGAGAGGGGGTCGGCGCGGGGGAGAAGTGGGTCAAGCCCAGGGGGATGTCAAATGGCCCCCCTGGCCCGGCCCGGCCTCACCCCCGTTTGGCGAAGGTCAGGGCGGCGTCGAGCGCCCCGTTCAGGGTGGTCACCAGCACGTCGGCGGAGAGGGTGCGGCGCAGCCGATCGAGGGAGGCCGGATCCCGCTCGCGCCAGAAGCCGACGAGGACCCGGACGCCGGGAATCGCCCGCCGCGCCTGGCGGACGTTCAGCCGGATCTGCGACAGGCTGACGGGCTCCAGGTAGGAGAAGCAGACCAGGGCGATCCCCGAGAGATCGTCCGGCGTTTCGCCCCGGCGCAGCTCCGCCATCGACATCACCTGTGCGCCGAGGCCGTGCCGGCCGAGGATCTGCCCCAGCATCGCGGTGGCCGCCTCGTCGAAGGGGCCACGGCTCGACACGCAGAGCACGGGCCGGGCCGCCCGCCAGCGGGCCGGGAGGTCCTCCGGGCGCAGCACCACGGCGGCGACCTGCCGGTCGGGCCCGATGGCGGCGATGGCCGCCGAGGTCTCGGAATTGCCGGCCGAGGCGGAGGAACCGATCGTCCGGCCCGCCGGCACGGTCCCGAGGCGGGCGACCACGGCCCGGAGCGCGGTGCCGACCTCGTCCTGGCGGGTCCGGTCGAGGGTGCCGCGGGAGAGGTCCTCCTGCGCCATCAGCAGGCCGGCCAGCACCACCTCGTCGTAATAGGTGACGAGGGCGCGGGCCTTGAGGAACATCCGGCCCTGGTCGATCGCCTCCTCGGGGTCGCCCGCCAGCATGCGCTGGTAGAAGATCTCCGGCGGCGACAGGGCGGGGCGGTCGCCCAGGATGACGTCGAGATACCAGAGCCGCTCGATGTGGCGCCCCAGCACCACGAGGCAGACGGTGATGGGGGTCGCCAGCACGAGGCCGATCGGTCCCCACAGGAAGGCCCAGAGGGTGGCGGCCAGGATCACCGCGATGGGCGAGAGCCCGGTGGAATGGCCGTAGAGCAGGGGTTCGACCACGTGGCCGGCGATGGGCTCCACCACCACGAACAGGATCGCGGTGGCGATGACCATGCTCCAGCCCGGATCGACGGCGGCGGCCACGATGAGGGGCAGGAGGGCGCTGATCGCCGCGCCGATATAGGGCACGAAGCGCATGATCGCGGCCAGCACCCCGAACAGAATCGGGTTCGGCACGCCGATCCACCACAGGCCGAGGCCGATCACGAGGCCGAAGGCGATGTTGAGGACGAGCTGGGCCAGGAAGAACCGGCTGAGGCGGGCCACCGCGTCGTCGATGGCCGCCGTGGTCCGGCGCAGGTCCCCCGAGCCCGCCAGCCGGATCGCGCGGTTCCGCAGGTCCTCCCGCTGCAACAGGATGAAGATCGTGAAGATCAGGATCAGGCCCGTGGTGGCGAGGGGATGCAGGATCGGGCCGGCGACGGCGCCGAGGGTTCCGAGCAGCCCGGCCTTGGCCGTGGCGATCTGGACGTGGAGGGGATGGGCGAGGCTGCCCGCGCTGCCCTCGGGCGGGGTCGCGTTCGGGTCCGGCTGCAGCTCGGCGCTGAGGTCCTGCACCATGTCGACCATGCGCGAGAGGGTGCCGCTGCCGGCGGTCGCCTCCTTCAGGGAGGCGATCTTCTCGCGCATCGTCACCTGGTAGCGGGGCAGGTCGGAGGCGAGCTGCGCCGTCTCGTTGGCGATCAGGAGGGCGACCCCGAGGAGCGCCCCGAAGGCGGTGAGCACCACGACCAGGACGGCGAGCGCCCGCGGGACCCGGATGCGGCGCAGGAGGCGCACGCCCGGCACCAGGACGAAGCTGAGCAGAATCGCCAGGGTCACCGGCACGAAGACGTCGCGGCCGAGATACAGGGCCGCCGCGATGGTGATCACGAGGAGGCAGGAGGCCAGGGTCGTGAAGACCGGCATCGCCTGCCGCAGGAGGCGGGCGGTGATGGGATCGTCGCTCATGGATGGATCGGTCTCGTTGGGGTGAGCGACGCGGCAGCCGATGCGACGGCATCGGGCGCGCGGGGCGCGCGGCCGGGCGGGCCGCCTCAGGCGATGGCGGGCGCCTGCGGACCGACGGCGGCGTTGATCTGGGTCAGCAGCTTGGAGAAGTCCACCGGCTTCGGGTGGTAGTCGTTGCAGCCGGCCTGGATCGCCTTGTCGCGATCGCCCGACATGGCGTGGGCGGTCAGGGCGATGATCGGGATGCCCTTGGTGTCGCTGCCGGATTTCAGCACGCGGGCGGCCGACCAGCCGTCCAGGATCGGCAGGTTCATGTCGAGGAGGATGACGTCCGGCTGCCCGGTGCGGGCCTGCTGAACGCCGGATTCGCCGTCATGGGCAAGGATCACGTCGTAGCCGCGCCGCTTCAGCCGGCGGGACAGGAAGTCCCAGATCTCCTCGTGATCTTCCACCAGAAGAATTTTCGCCATCGCCCCAATATCCTTCGATCGTCTTCGGCCCCGATGCCGCCGGATCTGTCGTAACCCCGGACGGTCCGCACGGGACCCAACCCCCGATACACGAGCCCCCCGAGCAAGACACGTGCGCGGGCCGAGCGGTGAACGCGCGATCGGCCGGAACGGTCCATGGCATCCCACGCGATCCAGCGACACAGGCGCCGTGCTGTGACGGGCTTGCCCCTCAGGGGGCGCGCGGCGCCGGCGCCGGAGGATCGAGGCTCGTCCGGGGACGGTCGTCGCTGTAGCGCCCCTGGCTCCCCGGGAGGAGCCCGGTGTTCTGCATCCAGATCATCAGCATCACGGCCGCCAGCAGCGTCGCGAAGGAGGTGAGGCGACCGATGTGGCGCCGCCGGACCACCATCAGGACGACGGTCGCCAGGAGCAGGAGGGACAGGAGGAGGAGCAGCATGCGGCCTTCCCGGACGGGCAGTCCGGCCGGAGACGGTTCCGGCACGGACCGCGGAGCCAACGGGATCGATGCCGCCGCCGTTCCACGGGCCGGGTCCCCGGGAAGCAGGGGCGGCCAAGGCGGGCCCCGGGGATCCGCGACGGGATCGTCGAGGCGGCGAACGGCGCCACCTGCGGCTCGGATCCAGGCGGGCCGGCTCGACAGGACCTCGCCGATGACGCAGCGGTCGACCGACCTCGCCGCCGGCCCTGATCGCGACAAGACCTTCCGTGACAAGACGGAGGGCGGCGTGACGGTGGTTTTCCACTCTACCTGAGCCGCGACCGTCAAGACCGGGCAGGATCGCCGAAGTCAGAGCCCGCGCCGCGCGCGGGATTTCGACGCGCGGCCGGACAATAGCCATGGAGATCAGCCAAGGATATCTCGGCCCTCTTGCTCCGATGTGCATTGCGGGTCGCCCCCGGCATCCGCTAAAGCCGAACAATGTCAGACTTGGAATCCCTCCTCGACCGCCTCAAGGACGCTCAGAGGACCCTCATCACCGAAGCCGCGAAGATCGAGATGCTGCCGCCCGACAGCGTCCTGCGACGCGTGGCCGACCTCGAGAACACGATCGCGGCCGTGGAGGCCCTGATCGAGGAGCAGGCGCATCGCCGTGGCCGCGCCACGGGGTAAGGCTCCGCCACGAACAGAAGCGGCACCGCCGCTCGTGACGCCGGACGGACGCTACCTCGTGGTGCGCGGCCGGCTCTGGCGCCGGACCCGTCCCGACCTCGGTTCCGCCGCGCGCGACGCCCTCGTCGCCGCGCTGATGGATGCGCGCCGGGCCGTGAAGGCCGGCAAGGCGGCCGGGAATCCGGACGCGGTCGCGCAGGCCCGCCGGGCCGTCGACGCGGCCAAGCGCGGCCTCGGGGAGCGCGGCCCCGTCTGGTGGGACGACGGCGCGCCCGACCTCAACCGGCACATGGCCCACACCACCCCCTACGCCGATTGGTTCGCTCGGGAGACGGGTGCGGCGGGATAGCGCGCCGACTGGACCCGCGCGGCGATTTCGCCTATATCGGATCTGCGGTTGATGACCGGTTCGTAATAACGTTTCAGGACCCGGAGGGCAGTACTCCGGCGCCTCCACCACAAGCCCATCCACGTCGGCGGGTGGTCTTCTGATGGGGGCGAAATAGGATCGACTGGGCGGTAAAGGGATCGCGAGTTCGCTCTCACTTCGGTGCGGGACGATGCGGCTGTCGGTAAGGACTCGACCGGTTCGACGCAGGCAACCCCTGTTTCGAGCATTTGGCCAAAACTCTAAATGCCAACGATAACGTTGTCATGGATGCCCGCCTCGCGGCGTAAGCATCTTGCGGTAGGGTAACCGTCGAAACAGAACCCGGAGCTTCGGCTCCGGGACCCACCCTTTCCTGATCATCCCAGACCGTCGCGAGACCGTGGCCCGCGTACACGCGGAGAGGCCCAACGCGACCGCGCCTCGACGACTCCCCCAGTCCACGCACGAAAAACCCCGGGGCCGAGGGCCGCCGGGGTGTCCGCCGTTGCGAGGGCCGCCCCCACGCGGAGGGCGGCCGTGGGGCGTCGATCAGACCGGCGTGGTCGGGTAGGCGCGCACGCGGTTGCGGCCCTCGACGGTCCCGCCCAGGGCATTGCCCGGGATGGCGTTCGGCGAGGTGGCGGCGGCGGCCTGCGGGGCGGTCCAGCCCTCGGCCCGCCAGTTCTGGGCGCGCTCGTCGACGTCGATCGAACCGTGCTCCTCCAGGATGTCCATCACCCGGGCCGCCTGGGACTGGTCGGCCCGGACCGTCACCAGGGTGCCGCCGCGGCGCACGCCCTCGCTGTAGGTATGGGCGTCGGTCTCGCTGAGGCCCGCGCCGGTCAGGCCGCCGGCGAGGCCGCCCGCCGCCGCGCCGATGCCCGCGCCCGTCAGCGTGGCCACGAGCCAGCCTGCCGCCACGACCGGGCCGACGCCCGGGATCGCCAGCAGGCCGAGGCCGGTCAGCAGGCCGGCGGCGCCGCCCAGGACCGTCCCGACGGTGGCGCCCGCTCCGGCGCCACTGGACGCCTTCTCCGGGGTGTCACCGTGGACGGGGGCGTCCAGGTCGGAGGCGGAGCGCACGCGCCCGGCATGCCGGTCCCCCTCGTTGCTGCTCACGATGCTGATGTCGGCATGCGCCACGCCGGCGGCCTCGAGCTTGGAGACGGCCGTGCTGGCAGCGTCGTAATCGTCGTACAGGGCGGTGATGGTCTGATGAGCCATGGGAAACTCCTGTGTGCGGGCGAGGGGAGGGGTGGGCGTTGGCGGCCTACTGGGCCGCGACGTTGCCCTTGAAGTCGACGCCGACCTTGACCGGCTTGCCGTCGAGCACCGCTTCGCCGCGCCAGATGCCCTTGTCGTCCTTGGTCAGACCCTTGACGTCCTTGTAGCCGGCCTCGGTGAGGCGGTGATGCGTCTGGGCCTCGGTGAAGCTGTTGGCGCCTTCCTCGAGCTTGGCGTTCGAGGCCGCCTTGGCCGTGGCCGGCTTGGTGGCGTCCGGCTTGTCGGTGTTGGGCCGGGTCACAGCCTCCTGGCCGCCGGAGGTGGCACTCGACTTGGCGTCCGGGGCCGGGGTGCCGGTGACGGTGGTCTGGGCGGAGGCCGAACCCGCACCGAGGATCGTCAGAAGGGCGAGGGTGGTCAGGGACCGTTTCACGGCATTCTCCTTGGATAAGTCTAGGACGGGCAAGAGACCCTCTCAATTCCCGAGGACCGCAAAGCGTTCCAAGATGGAAACCGGCAATCCCGGTTCAAACGGCCAAGCCGAAGCGTTGTCATAAATGTTCCACCTTGCCCTGACAGTGATGACGGGATGAAACGACAAGATCACGAGCCGACAAAAAACCAATTTTGATCGACGCATACGCTGCATCCCGGCATCAGATCTGCCCTTCACCGCGAAAGAACACCTTCCGACCGAGACGAGCCTGCGTTCGAAGAACGAGATAGGGGATCGCCCGCCGGGAGGCCGGACGTCGTGCCCGCGCGCGCCCTCCCCGAACGGATGGTGAAGCGCACCGCCGCGAAAAATCTGTCCGGCCAGGGTTGCCAGCGCAAAAAGGAGCCTCTAAACACCCGCTCACACCGGGGGCGGCACCAACCCCCACCGGTCGCAGGCGCCCGTAGCTCAGCTGGATAGAGCACCAGACTACGAATCTGGGGGTCAGAGGTTCGAATCCTTTCGGGCGCGCCATTTCTTTCCGAAGCCTTTGCTGGGAAAGACAAATTCTCCACCTGACAGCGTGATGCGGATGCCGGCGGGACTCCGTCGCGCCGATGAGGCGTGGACGCGTCGGGCCCTTGGAGGCCCTTCCGCGCGCCCTATCTTCCCGCCCATGACAGAGCCCCCGGACGACAACCTGGATCACTACGCGCTGGGGTTCTACGCCCCCGGCAAGGGCCTGCGCCGGGAGGACTGCCCCTATGCCGAGGGCACGCAGGCGCACGCCCAGTGGATGGCGGGGTATGACGCCGCCATGAAGGCGGGGGAGGGCGCGTGATGGTCTTCCTCCGCCTCCTCCACGTCCTGCGCCTCTGGACCCTCCTGTCCGTCCCGGCCGGCATCGTGATCGGCAAGCTTCTCAAGGCGAACCGTCGGGCGACCACCCGGCCCGTGGACCGCCCGTAGGGGCGCAGCGGCACCGGACTCCATCGGGAAAAACGCGCGCCCGCGTCGGCGCCGGCCGGCGGCAGGGTCCCGTCGCCCCCGGCGCCCGCCCCGGGGACGGCCCGTGGGGGTAGGGGACAGATCGGAAAGGTTCGGAACACGTATGTCGCCACGTCTGACCGCCCTTTCAAGGCTCGTCCGCGCGGCGGCCTGGCTGAGCGTGGGAACCCTGGTCTGGCTCTCCTGGATTCCGCGGGATTGGGAGGCGCGCACCTCCCTGCTGGGTCAGGTCGAGCACGCCATCGCGTATGGCGGGACCGCCGGCCTGTTCGTCCTCGGATACGGTGCCGCGCTGCGCTGGTGGCGGATCGGCGTGCCGCTCACCGTCCTGGGGGTCGTCATGGAGATCGGCCAGCGCTGGGTGCCCGGCCGGACCGCGCAGGTCATCGACGCTATGGCCAGCGGATCGGGCGCGCTCCTCGGCGCGCTGGGCGGCACGATCGTCGCCCGCTATCTGCTCAAGCCCGAGCCCCCGTTCCGGTAGGGCGCGCCGGCTCAGCCGGACGCCCCGAAGGTTCACGCCTTCCGGGGTTCGGCGGGCGAGGCCTCGGACGTCCAGAGCAGCGAGGCCGCGACATAGGACGCCTCCACCGCCACGAGCATCCAGATCGCATCGGTCAGGACGATCGCGAGGGCACGCTGCTCCAGGGCCCCCTCGATACCGATCGCCACCGCCATCAGCGATACGATCACCAGAAGACCCGGCAGGCGCACGGCCTGGCTTGCGGCAGCTCCGAGCGAGGCAAAACAGATCAGAAGCATTTGCGCACCAACGACACCGGAAGGTAGACTACCTAGGTATTGAGAGGACACAAGCGGAAATAAACAGCACTTTTGTGCTTTGCACAATTTCAGCTGCACTGCGGTCGTTAGTCCATTATCAACCTTAGCACTCCGTGAGCGACCCAACACAGGAAGACGACCCAGGCTAGAGTCAGTCCGAACCTCAGCCCCAGGATCGTGAGGGTCGAGACCCCGTGCACGGCGCGGCCGAAGGCGGCCCGCCGCGGCGGGATCGCGGGCCCGTCGACACGCGGTTCGGGATCGTTGGTTTTCTCCAGCAACCGCTCGATGAAGAACCCGAAGGCGATCGCCGTCGCCCGCACGGGCCGTATCGCGCGCTAAGCCGTCGCTCAGCACCGACCGCGTCGCCCGCGCCCTCACGGCGCGCGGCACATCCGGTGCGGGCGCAGGCGACGCGGGAACGGAGCGTTCCCGAACGGAAAGTCCCGATCCACGGATCACGGCGCAGTCCGGACTGTTTCCGACTAGCCCGGCGGTCGCCGCCGGATCAGGCGCGTCGAACGGCGCCCCCGCCCGCGGCGTCGCGGCGGCGCCGGCCGGGCCTGCGCCCTCCGATCAGGCGCCCGGGTCCTGCTCTCCGAGGGATTTGCGGTACTGCCGTGATCGCGCCCTCCCCATGCTGTTTGAGGAGGGATGTCCCACGTGTCTGCTCACCGCCAACGCCCGGATTCGGCGGGGGTGTCGGAACCGGGCCGGGAGGGCGGTCGCTTCCTGAAGCCCCTGCGCGCGGCGCGCGGCCTATGCCGGCACCCGCTCGCCACTGTGGTCGGGGCCGAATACGACACTGTCCTCTCGCAGCTGGAGACCGGACGGGGACGGATCCCACCGAATTGCTACCGCGCCTGGGCGGCCGTCCGCGACGTCCCCGTCAAGGCCCTCGTCCGGGCCCCGATTCGCGTCGACGGCCCGTTCACCCACGCGATCCTGTTCGCGGACCACGACGCGGTGGCGGCGAGCGGCTGAGGCGACCCGCCCCCGAGCCCGTCCCCGGCGCCGTCAGGGACAGGCGGCGTCCTCCTGCGCCTGTGCGGCCGACTTCGGGGCGTTGCGGGCGCGCTCGGCCCGCAGCTCCCGCTCGGCCATCAGCCAGAACTCGACCTCGAACCCCTCGGGGCGGTGGTTGCGCTCCCAGATCTCATGGGCGCGCTCGCGGATCCGCTCGAAAGTGATCCCATCCTCGGACATCGTGCTCTCTGCTCCTTCAGTCTCGGTCACAGCGTCACAGCCCGGTTCTCCCTGCGGGGCCAACGCTCCACGGCGGGATTTGTCCCCCGATCCGCGCGAGGCTGCCCCGGTCGCCCCGTTCGCAGGGCAGGCTGCCGAACCCCGGGGGATTTGACGGCGGCGCCGGAAACGGCCTAGCTTACCCGCGACGGTTCCTCTTTAACGAGGATCAAAAGGGAACGCGGTGAGGGCGAGAGCCCGAGGCCGCGGCTGCCCCCGCAACTGTAAGCGGCGAGCTCCTCATCAACACGTCACTGGGTGAACGGTCCGTCAGGACCCGGGCCTGGGAAGACGATGGGAGGGCGGTGACCCGCGAGCCAGGAGACCTGCCGTCAGTCGTGGTCACACGCGAAACGCATCGGGCGGGGTGTCCTGGTGGGTGTCGGGGCGTTCGCTTGCCGCGAACGGACCGACCTCTTCGCGGTGACGTGCCACTCCGCGCGACTCGTCGCGTCAGCCGTCCCGTCGATGCCCGTCCTCGCCCGCAAGTCTTGCTCCCGCATGCTCCCTCCGGCCGCCCCGCGCGGCCCGGTGACGGCTGCGCCGCGGACACGCCGGCCCCGGGCCCCGCTTGCCAATTGTAATGTTATAACATTCAGTCTAGCGGAGACGGCAGGTCGGCCCCGACCGATGCCCGCGCCCTTGTTCGGTTGCCCCATGTCCGGTTGCCCCACGTCCAGTTACCCCACATCCCGTTACCCTATGCCCGTCGCCCCCATCCCGTCCCGAACCGCGAACGCGCGCGGGTCGCGGCAAGGCCCGACCTTGCCGTCGCGACACGTCCTGCCCCTGGCGGCCCTGCTCGGCGGCCTGCTGCCGATCTCCGCCGAGGCCGAGACCCGGGAGGTCCCCCCGGCCGTCACCCTGGATACCCTGGAGGTCGCGGGCTCCGGGCGGGGCGGCCCGGCGCCCGCCGAGGGGCTCAACCTGCGCAGCCCCGGCCGCAGCGCCAGCCGCCTCGGCCTGACGGCCCTGGAGACCCCCGCCAGCGTCGACGTGATCGCGGGCGAGACCACGCGGCTGCGCGGCCAGAACACGGTGGCGGAGGCCGTCACCCAGAACGCCACCGGCATCACCACGGTGGCGGCGCCGGGCAACGGCAACGGCGCCTTCACGGCCCGGGGCTTTTCCGGCCCGAACTCGATCCAGCAGCTCTACGACGGCACCCGCCTGTTCGTGGGCGCCGGCACCGTCACCTTCCCGTTCGACACCTGGAACGTCGAGCGCATCGAGGTGCTGCGCGGGCCGGCCTCCGTGCTCTACGGCGACGGCGCCATCGGCGGCGTGATCAATGTCGTCACCAAGAAGCCGGTCTTCACGCCCCTCAACGAGGCCCGCGCGGCGGTCGGCTCGGACGGTCTGGCGCGTCTGGCCCTGGATTCCGGCGGCCCGATCGGGGAGGCGCTCGCCTACCGCCTCAACATCAGCGGCAACCGGGCCGAGGGCTGGATCGCCCCGGACGGGAGCTTCCGCAACCTCGCGGTCTCGGGCGCCCTGACCCTGCAGGCGACGCCGGACCTCGCCGTCACCCTGAGCCATGATTTCGGCTATCAGGAGCCGGCCCGCTACTGGGGCACGCCCCTCGTCGACGGGCGCATCCGCGACGCCCTCCGGTTCAACAACTACAACGTCCGCGACGCCCAGATCCTCTGGACCGACAACTGGACGCAACTGCGCGCCGAGTGGACGCCGAGCGCCGACGTCACGGTCCGCAACACCGCCTACCGGCTCCAGAGCCGGCGCCAGTGGCGGGACGTGGAGCAATACGCCTTCAACCGCGGCACCGGCCGGATCGACCGCTCCGACTACCTCGAGATCTACCACCAGCAGGAGCAGATCGGGAATCGCCTCGACGCCACCTTCCGCGGCACCCTGTTCGGCTTCCGCAACGAATTCCTGGCCGGGTTCGACGTGAACCACATCGCCTTCCGGCACACCAACAACTTCTACTTCGACACCACCACCAGCGTCGATCCCTTCGCCTACGACCCGGGCCTGTTCCCGGCCGAGGGCCGCGCCCGGCCCGCCTACGCCACCAGCACGCGCCAGGCCTCGGTCTTCGCCGAGAACCGCCTGATCCTGTCCGACCAGGTCTCGCTCCTGGCCGGCGTGCGCTACGACGCGCCGGTGCTGCAGCGGACCGACCTCGTCACCGGCAACACCTTCGACCGCGACTTCCGGGCGCTGAGCTACCGCTTCGGCGCCGTCTACAACCCGACGCCGCTGCTGGCGCTCTATGCCCAGTACGCCACCGCCACCGATCCGGTGGGCAGCCTGATCTCCCTGTCGCAGAGTCTCGCCAACTTCCGGCTCTCCACCGGCGAGCAGGTGGAGGTCGGCGCCAAGGGCGTGGCCTGGGACGGCCGGGCCGAGTGGACGCTGGCCGGCTACCGCATCGTCAAGGACAACCTGATCTCGGCGGTACCGGGCCAGCCGACGCTCTCGACCCAGGTCGGGCAGCAATCCTCCCTCGGCGTCGAGGCGGCCCTGAGCCTGCACCTCTCCGAGGCCTGGCGCATCGACGCCAACCTGGCGCTGCTGCACGCCCAGTACGACACCTTCGACCAGGCGGTCGGCGGGGCGGTGGTGTCCTATGCCGGGCGCCAGCCCATCGACGTGCCGGAGCGCGTCGGCAACCTCTGGGTCACTTACGCCTTCGCCCCGGCCTGGGAGGCCCGGGTCGGCCTGCAGCACGTGGGCGAGACCTTCAGCGACTTCGGCAACCAGGCGAAGCGCCCGGCCTACACCCTGGTCAATGCCGGGCTCGACCACCAGGTCACGCCGGATTCGCGCCTGTCGCTGCGCGCCTACAACCTGTTCGACACGATCTACGCGATCAGCGGCAACGCGGTGAACGGGGTCGGCACCAACTGGCTGCTGGGCCGGCCTCGCTCCGTCGAGGTCGCCTACAGCGTCCGGTTCTGATGCGGGCCTCTCCGAAACGGGCCTTCCTGAAGCCCCTGAAGCGCGGGCTGATCCTCGGCCACCGCTGGCTCGGCATCGCCACGGGGCTGTTCCTCGCCGCCTGGGTGCTGTCGGGGCTGGTGATGCTCTACGTGGCGTTTCCGGCCCTGAAGGAGGCCGAGCGCCTGTCCCGCCTCGCGCCCCTCGCCTGGGACCGGGTCCTCCTCGGCCCGGACGCGGCCCTGGCCCGGGCCGGGCTCGACCCGGCCCCCGGCGGCCTCAGCCTGTCCATGCGGGGCGGGGCGCCGGTCTATCAGGTCACCACCCGCGACGACGCCCGGCACGTGGTCTCGGCCGAGACCGGGCAGGCCCTGGGCGAGATCGACGGGGCGGCCGCCCGGGCGTCGTTCGGCGAGGGCGCCACCGTGCGGGCGGTGACCCGCGACCCATGGACGGTGCGCGACCGCTACGACCCGGTGCGCCCCTTCCACGTGGTGGCGCTCGGGGACGCGGCCGGCACCGAGCTCTACGTCTCGGCCCGCACGGGCGCGGTCGTCCTCGACACCACCCGCCGGGAGCGCCTGTGGAACTGGCTCGGGGCGATCCCGCACTGGTTCTACCCCACGCCCCTGCGGGCGCGGGGCGAACTCTGGCGCGGCACCGTGCTGTGGGTCTCCGGCCTCGCCACCGCCGGGGTGCTGAGCGGCCTCGCCCTGGGGATCTGGCGCCTGCGCCTGTACCGGCCCTACGCCGCGGGGGTGAGCCCCTATCGCGGCCTCGGGCGCTGGCACCACCTCCTCGGCACCCTCGGGGGCCTGAGCCTCCTCAGCTTCGTGGCGAGCGGCTGGCTCTCCATGAACCCGAACCACTGGTTCTCGCCCCGCACGCCCCCGGCGGCCCTGCAGGCGGCCTATGCCGGGCCCCCGGCCGCGGTCGGCCGCGCGGCCCTCGACGGCCTGGCGCGGCCGGGGATCGTCGAGGTCCGGTTCACGCAGGTCGGCGGCCGGCCCGTGCTGGTCGCCGCCGATGCCCGGGGCCGCCGGGTCGCGGTCCCGCCGCCCACGGAGGCGATCTTGCGCGCCGCAGCCGCCCGCGCCTGGCCGGAGGCCCGCATCGCCGCGACCGAGACGCTGACCGCCTACGACGCCTACTGGTATCCCCACCACGACACCCGGCCGCTGCCGGTGCTGCGGGTGCGCTTCGACGACCCGGCCGCGACCTGGCTACACCTCGACCCCGAGACCGGCGCGCTCCTCGACCGCCTCGATGCCAGCGGCCGGCTCCAGCGCTGGCTGTTCGAGGCGCCCCACCGCCTGGACTTCGGAAACCTGTTCCAGGCCCGCCCGGCCTGGGACGCGGTGATGTGGCTCCTCAACGGCCTCGGCGCGACCATCGCCCTCTCGGGCGTGGTGCTGGGCTGGCGCCGCCTGCGGCGCAGGGCGCGGCTCGGGTAGGGGCGCCGCGCCCCCCCCCGCGACGCGATCTTCGCCGCCGGATCTTCCACGCCCGCGCCGACATCCTCGCGCCCTGCTCTTGAGGCCCGGACGCGCCTGTGCTGATCGATGGGCCGGACTCTTCGGATCTATGGCAACATGATTCCGACAAAGAGAGCGCTTTGTCACTATAGTCCATTGCCTCCAGGCAATAGAGGCCTCACCCTAGACTGATAAAGCGGCGACGCGGCAAAGCGTCGTCAGCGATCAGGGGGGAAGGGCATGGCTGGCGCGACGCTGTCGGGGGCAGTCTTTACCGATGCCAACGGCAATGGCACGCGGGACGCCAACGAGACGGCCCTCGCGGGCGTCTCGGTCGACCTGCTCGCCGCCGACGGGAGCGGGGCCGCCCTGGCGACGGTCCGCACCGATGCGACCGGGGCCTACGCCTTCACCGCTCTCGCCGGCGGCGCCTACGCGATGCGCTTCACGCCGGCCGCGGCCGGATACCGGGGCAGCGCCGGGACGACGAACGCGAACGGCCAGACGCTCGTCACCAACGTGAGCGTCCCGAGCGACGCGAAGACGACCGTCGACGAAGGGTTCTACAAGACCGGAAGCATCGCGGGCATCATCTTCAACGACACGAACGGCAACGGCGTCTTCAACGCGGGCGAAGTGCTGACGAACGGCGTCTCGGTCGATCTGTACAACGACATCGGCGTCCTCCTGGCCAGCACGACGTCGAGCAACAAGGACCCCTTCAAGCCGGGCACCAACGGGGTCTACAGCTTCCAGAACCTCGCCCCGGGGACCTATACGGTCGCGGTGACCGCCCCGGACGGCAAGGTCACCAGCGGCGTGACCACGCTGAAGGAGGTCGTCACCAGCGGCGCGGTGATCGCGTCGCAGAACTTCGGTGTCCGGAACAATCCCCCGACGGTCAGCCTGTCCGGGACGATCTTCGCCGACGGAGACGGGAACGGGCGCCAGGGCCCCGGCGAGGCGGGCCTCGCCGGCACCAGCGTGCTCCTCAGCGATGCGGCCACCGGATTCGCGCTCAAGACCACGGTCACCGACGCCGCCGGGCATTACAGCTTCGGGACGACGGCCGGGAGCTACCGCGTCACCGTGGCGACCCCGGAAGGCCTGAAGGGCACCACCGCCACGACCCTCGCGACGGGCAGTCTCGCCAGCGGGGCCGCGAACGCGCAGCTGAATGTCGGGTTCGCGCCGGATCCGGTCCTCGACAAGACCGGCGCCATTCCGGCCGGCACGGTCCTCAACGTCGTCCTGCGCGGCCAGTCGAACACCTATTTCCCGACGCTGTACGGCGACCTGCCGAAGCTCGAGGCGGCCATCGAGGCGCAGCTCGGGTTCGACGGCGTCCGCCAGAAGGTCAACGTGATCGGCACGCGCGACAACGCCGACGGTGCCAACACGGAATGGCCGGGCACGGGGATGCTCACCGACTGGCTGAGCCCGGTCAACGGCGACTACCGCAACGGATGGACGGCGAACGCCCAGGAAATCGGCCTTCTCAGCACGATCGGGCAATGGTCCGCGGCGCAGAAGGCCGCGCCGACCGCGGTCGTCTGGCTGCACAACGAGAACGACAGCCAGAACGCGGCTCTCACGCCCGCCATGTGGGAGAGCGCCGTGCGCTACGAGGCCGGCCTCGTGCGCGGCGTGCTCGGCCAGGATGCCGCCACCGTCCCCTACCTGTTCGTCAACGCCATTCCGTTCCCGGCGCAGACGCCCGCGGTGCAGTCCACGCAGCCGGTCCAGAACCAAGCCATCCGGGTCGGGCAGGCCGAGCTGACGGAGGACAAGGACTTCAACGCCGGCTACGCCGCGCGCCAGGCCAGCGACGTCGACATGGACGTCGATGGCCACGGCATCACCCGACAGCCGGGGAGCGTTCACTTCAGCCGCGCCGACGCGACTCAGATCTTCGATCGGATCGCCCTGTCGGTCGCCGAGACGTTCCGGGCCTCGGCGCTGCCGGGCTCGCCCCTGGCGCTGGCCTCCGGCGACATCGACGACGACGGCCCCCGGGTCGTGCGCGCCGAGCGCGTGGCCGGCGCCCCCGACCAGCTCCTGCTCACCGTCGCGTTCGACCAGGCCACGTCCCTGCAGGCCCTCGGCAGCGTCGCCGCCGCCGGCACCGGCTGGAGCCTGCGCGCCGACTGGAACGCCGCCGCCAGCCAGGCGCTCGCCACCAGGGCGGAGTTCGTCGACGCCAGCCACCTGCGCCTCACCTTCGACCGCGACGTCCCCGCCGCCACCGAACTGTTCTACGGATGGGGCGGCGCCCGCATCGCCCTGCCCGGACAGCCCGGCATCGGCGCCGCCATCTACGACGACAACGACCTGCCCCTCTGGGTCGACCCCCGCGGCCTCGCCGTCTCCCAGGCCGTCACCCAGGCGGGCCCGATCGCGGTCCAGTCCATCGCGGACAGCGGGCCCGGCATCGACGGCGGCGGCAACGGCCTGCTCAAGGCCGGCGCCGCCGTCACCCTCGCGGTCCAGTTCACCGACGCCGTCGCCGTGACGGGCACGCCCGTGCTGACCCTGAACACCGGCGCCACCGCCGCCTATGCGGGCGGCTCGGGAACCGGCACCCTGCGCTTCACCTACACCGTGGCCCCCGGCCAGACCGCGCAGGACCTGGCCGTCACCGGCATCGACCTGACCAACGCCACCCTGGCCGGGACCGACGGCAGCCCCGTCACCCTGGCCGGATTCGCCACGGCCATGCCCGGCACCCTCACCGTCGACACCACAGCCCCGTCCCTGGCCCTGACCCAGATTCCGGCGGCCACCATCCAGGCGACCTCCGCGGCCGGGGCCGCCGTGACCTTCGCCGCCACCGCCACGGACGCGGTCGACGGCACCGACCCGGTGACGTTCCGCGAGGGCACGACGGTGGTCGCCTCGGGCCAGACCTTCGGCCTCGGCCCCCACACCCTCACCGCCACGGCGACGGATGCCGCCGGCAATTCCGCCGATCCGGTCGGCTTCAGCTTCACGGTGGCCGACACCGCCAAACCCGTCATCGCCGTCACGGCCCCGGCGACGACGATCCAGGCGACCTCCGCGGCCGGGGCCGCCGTGACCTTCGCCGCCGCCGCCGCGGATGCGGTCGACGGCACCGACCCCGTGACGTTTCGCGAGGGCACGACGGTGGTCGCCTCGGGCCAGACCTTCGGCCTCGGCCCCCACACCCTCACCGCCACCGCGACGGACGCGGCCGGCAATTCCGCCGATCCGGTCGCCTTCAGCTTCCTGGTGGCCGACACCGCCAAACCCGTCATCGCCATTTCCGCCCCGGCGCCCACCATCCAGGCGACCTCCGCGGCGGGCGCGACAGTGACCTTCGCCGCCACCGCCACGGATGCGGTCGACGGCACCGACCCGGTGACCGTTCGCGAGGGCACGACGGTGGTCGCCTCGGGCCAGACCTTCGGCCTCGGGCCCCACACCCTCACCGCCACCGCGACGGACGCGGCCGGCAATCCCGCCGATCCGGTCGCCTTCAGCTTCACGGTGGCTGGCACCCCGATCGCGGCGGCGGATACGGCCGCCCTCGACGCCCAAACCTTCGCGACGGGGAACGTGCTCGCGAACGACGTCGATCTCGGCGGTGCGGCCCTGCACGTCACGGCCGTGCGCACGGAGGACGGCGCGACCACCGCCGTGCCGGCCGGCGGCACCGTCACCCTCGCGAGCCCCCACGGGGCCCTGACGATCGGCGCCGACGGGCGCTACGCGTATCTCGGGCGGAGCCCAGGGGCCGATTCCTTCGCCTACACCATCGCCGACAGCGACGGCGCCACCGCCTCGGCCACCCTCACCACCACCGTCGCGGCGCACGGCCCCGCTGCGGAGGCGACCTTCGCCTTCGCCTTCACGCAGGCGACCCTGACCTATCAGAACGGGGCGGCGGTGCTGACGGGGCCGGATGGCACGGTCCAGGACGTGACCGGCATCGGCCGCCTTCACTTCACCGACGGCACGATCGACGAGGCCGACGGATCCCCCCTCGTGGACGATCTGTTCTACCTCGCCCAGAACCGCGATGTCTGGCAGGCGCGCGTCGATCCCGACCGGCACTATGCCGAATGGGGCTGGCGCGAAGGACGCGATCCCAACCCTCAGTTCTCGACATCGGGCTACCTGGCGGCCAATCCAGACGTGGCCGCGGCCGGTGTCGATCCGCTCACCCATTACGATCGGTTCGGCTGGCAGGAGGGACGCAATCCCTCGGCGGCGTTCGATACGGAGGCGTACCTGGCCGCCAACCCGGATGTCGCGGCGGCGGGGATCGACCCCCTCGCGCACTACCTGGAATACGGGCAAGTCGAGGGCCGCACGGCCCTGCCCGTCCCGCCCGCGGGGCCCGCCGCCCACCACCTCGATGGCGCGTTCGATGCCACCTACTATCTCGCGCAGTACCCGGACGTGGCCCGCGCGGCGGCGGCGGCCGGCGGTGATCCGGACAGCTTCGCTTTCGCGCATTATCTGCGGTACGGGGCCGTCGAAGGGCGCGACCCGGACGCCTACTTCTCAACGACGGGCTATCTGGCGGCCAATCCGGACGTGGCCGAGGCCGGGCTGAATCCGCTCCTCCATTACGAGGCCTACGGCTGGCGGGAGGGCCGCAACCCCTCCGCCCTGTTCGACACGAAGGCGTACCTCGCCGCCAACCCGGACGTGGCCGCCGCGGGGATCGACCCGCTCGCCCATTATCTCCAGTACGGCCTCGCCGAGCATCGGGACCTCGCCTGACGGGGCACACGGCGCCCGGGCACCCGACGCCCGGGGAACACGGCCTCGTCGAGCCGGATCAACCCGGTGCGCGCCCCCGCGTGTCGCGGCAGAGGGCGGCCGCCTCGGCCATGGCCTCGCGGCCCTGGCGCAGGGCGGCCTCCGCGTCGGGCAGGGAATAGAGGGCGCTCCGCACCACTTGGTCCGCCTCCCGCACGGTCCAGCGGTACCGGGTGGCGTCCTCGGGGCAGCTCTCAACCTCCAGGGTGAGGGGACCCATCGCTTCGCGCGCCATCGTGACCTCCTGCGGTGCCGGGTTCGACGCCCGCGGCGGCGGGCGGACACTCGGGGAAGTCCATCCAGTCCGTGAAGGCCTCCGCCGGGTAGCTGTGCTGGCAGGAGGCGACGTGCCACGGCCGGGGATCGCCCAGGCCCGCCGGGTCCCAGCGGATCACCGCGCGGCGGTCCGGGTCGGACCGGTGGATCGCGATGATCCAGCGACCGTCATGCGGGGCCCGGTCCATCGCCCTCCAGGTGCGCATCCTGCTTCTCCCCCTCCGAGGCCACAGGAACGCGCGAACCGGCCGAACCGTTCGGCGAACCCTTCGGCGAACACTTCGGCGAACACTTCGGAACGACCCCGGCGCCGAGGCCGGGGTCGGCAGGGTCCCTCAGAGGACCGGCATCGCCCCGGCGACGGTGACGAGGGCGCCGGAGGTGTAGCTGCTCTCGGCCGAGGCCAGCATCACGTAGGCGGAGGCGAGCTCCGCCGGCTGGCCCGGGCGCCCGAACGGGACCTGGCTGCCGAAGGACTTGACCGCGTCCTCGCTCATCCCCGCGGGGATGAACGGCGTCCAGATCGGCCCCGGCAGCACGCCGTTCACCCGGATGCCCTTCTCGGCCAACAGCTGCGCCAGGCTCAGGACCATGTTGCTGAGCGCCCCCTTGGTGGCGCTGTAGGCCATCAGCGAGGGCATCGGGTGCTTCGAATTCACCGAGGAGGTGAAGATCACCGAGGCCCCGGGCTTGAGGTGGGGCAGGGCGGCCTTGGTCACGTAGAACGGCCCGAACACGTTGGTGCGGAAATGGTCCTCGAAGACCGCGTCCTCGATGGCGTCGAGCCCCTGGTTCGGCTGCTGGAAGGCGCCGTTGTTCACCAGCACGTCGAGGCGGCCGAAGGCGGCGACCGTGCGCGCCACGAGGTCGCGGCCATGGGCCGGGTCCTTGAGGTCGCCCGGCAGCAGCAGGGCGCGCCGGCCCGCCTTCTCGATCCAGCCGGCCACCGCCTCGGCATCCGCCTGCTCCTCCGGCAGGTAGGCGATCGCCACGTCGGCGCCCTCGCGGGCGAAGGCGATGGCCACCGCCCGGCCGATGCCGGAATCGCCGCCGGTGATCAGCGCCGCCTGGCCCGTCAGCTTGCCCGAGCCCCGGTAGCTCGCCTCGCCGTGATCCGGCTCGGGCACCATCCGGTCGGTCTTGCCGGGAAAGCTCTGCGGCTGGCCCGCGAAGGGCGGGCCGGGATAGGTCGTCAGGGGGTTGTCGGTCACGCGGCATCTCCGATGGAATGCCGCGTCAACCGGAGGTCGCGTCGCGGCGTTCCCGGCACGCGATGCCGCGCGACCTCGCCGCGATCATCCGGGTATACCGCGCGCCGCCAGACCGGCGACGCCGTCCCGCCCGAGGGCGATCCGGTGGTCCACCGCCTCGGCCGAAAGCCCGATCAGCGCCCCGGCGGCGACGTCCACCGGAAAGTGCGCGCCACGCAGGACCTGGACGGCCACGACCCCGAGGGCCGCCGCCGTCGCGACGCCGCGGATCTCGGGATAGGCCCGGCCGGCCGCCGTCGCCACCGCGACGCTCAGGGCCGAGTGTCCCGACGGAAACGACTGCCACGGCCCGACATTCGGCCCGAACCAGCCCTTCTCGTAGAGGCCCTCATCCATCAGCACGTTGGGCCGGGTCCGGTGCACGACCCGCTTCACGGTGGTCTTGGTGGCCGCCGCCAGGATTCCGGCGAGGAGCATGTGCCGGCCGGCCTCGGCCAGACGCGGGTCCCGCCGCAGCACGCCGAGGGCGAGGGTTCCGCTGGAGAGCGCCAGCAGCCACTTCCAGCCGCCCGCCTCGCTGGCCGCCGCCAGGGCCCGCACCCGGCGGGTGTCCTTGGCGCGCGCCAGAGAGACGCCGAGACGGATGTCCGCCGCTTCGAGGCGCCGACCCATCCCGACCGATCCATCCGCCATCACGTCGTCCGCCATCCCCGAGAAGCACGGCCGTAAACGCGGTCCCCGGCGGATCGTTCGCGGCACGGCCGGCGATCGCGGGCGCCGGCAGTCCGTCTCCGCGCCAGAGGCCGAAGGGCCGGTTCGCCGTGGCACCCCGGCACGATCCAGCGAACATCAAGACTTCGCCCTCGGCCGGGCTCGGCCACGAAGATAAGGCCACGTCGTCACGACGAATCTGCAGGATTCGGTGCATGCCGGCCATGATCCCGTCACCTTCACGTCGGATGGCGAGGCATCACGTGACAAGCGCTTGCCGTCCTGCGGACGAGGGCGGATCGCCACGGGGCGAGCGCATGAGGGTTGTTGGAAGCATGACGAATCGATCCACCATGGCGGGCGCCGCGCGCCGGCTGGCGCCCCTGGCCGGGCTCGTTGCCGCCGTTCTGCCGGGCCTCGCACTGGCTGCCGCCCCCAACGATGCCAGCGGCACCTGGCTCACCGAGGATGGGCGCGCCCGCATCCGCACCGAGAGGTGCGGCCCGCAGAACACCAACCTGTGCGGCTACGTCGTCTGGCTGAAGGTGCCCCTGAACGACCAGGGTCAGCCCCGCATCGACTTCAAGAATCCCGATCCGAAGAAGCAGTCCCGTCCCTCCCTGGGCCTTCAGCTGATCATGGGCCTGAAGCCGCAGCCGGACGGCCATTACGGCGGCAAGATCTACAACGCCGACGAGGGCAAGTTCTACGACGTGACGATGTGGTCGGACCAGCCGACGGAGCTGTCGGTGCGCGGCTGCCTCCTCGGCTTCCTCTGCGGCTCGCAGACCTGGAACCGGGTCAACGACGTGGTGCCGGGCCAGCTCACCGGCCCGACCAACGGCCCGGGCGGCCCGCGCGCCGATGCGGAATGGGCCCCCAAGGCGGCGCCGAGCGCCGGAGCGGGTGCGCCCGCCGCGACCGGCACGGCCAAGGCGCCTGCGCCCAAGCCGGCGGCCAAGCCGAGTGCCGCTCCGGCGGCGGCACCGGCCGAGTAGTCCCGCGCCGCACGCGCGAGGGGTCGTGAAACGCCGCCGTCCCGCCAAGGGCCGGCGGCGGTTCGCGTTTCCGGGGCCTTCAATCCACCAGGGCCGCGTAGGTCAGCACGCGCAGCTCGCGTCGCAGCGGCAAGGCCGAGGAGGGGATGAGCTGCGTGAGCAGCACCACGGCGAGATCCTCGGCCGGGTCGACCCAGAAGGCGGTGCTGGCAAGTCCGCCCCAGGCCACCTCGCCCGGCGTGCCGACGATCTGGGCGCGGGCCGGATCGAGCATCACCGAGAAGCCGAGGCCGAAGCCGATCCCCGTATAGGCGGTCTCGGAGAAGCGCGGCTGGCCCATCGCCGCCAAGTCCCCGTCGAGGTGATTCATCAGCATGAGGTCGACGGTCTTGCGCCCGAGGAGCCGGGTGCCCTCGAGTTCGCCGCGCCCGAGGAGGAAGCGGCAGAAGCGCATGTAGTCGGACGCGGTCGAGACGAGGCCGCCGCCGCCCGAGGCCACCGCCGGCGGGCGGGCGAAGCGACTGCCGACCGCATCGTCGTAGAGCTTCAGCGTCCGGTCCCGGAACAGGCTGTAATTGGCGGCCAGGCGCGGCAGCTTGTCGGCAGGCACGGAGAAGTCCGTGTCGACCATGCCGAGGGGGCTGATCACGCGTTGGCGGAGGAAATCGGCGAAGTCCTGGCCGGAGACGACGGCCACGAGGTGTCCCAGGACGTCGGTGGCCACCGAATAGTTCCACTCGGCGCCGGGCTGGGCGAGGAGGGGCTGCCGGGCGAGCCGGGCCACCACCTCGGCGAGGCTCGCCTCCTGGGCCTCGCCGAAATCGACGCCGTTCTGGCGATAGAGGGCATCGACGAGGGTCGCCTCCATGAAACCGTAGGTCAGGCCGGAGGTATGGGTGAGAAGGTCGCGGATCGTGATCGGGCGCCGGGCCGGCTCACTGTCGAACTTTGCCCGGTTGCCGCCGGTGAGAACTCGCAGATCCGAAAATTCCGGCAGGAAGCGGGTGATCGGGTCGTCGAGTTGGAAGCGGCCCTCCTCATAAAGCATCATCACCGCCACCGAGGTCAGCGGTTTCGTCATCGAGTAGATGCGCGCGATGGTGTCGGGGGCGAAGGGCGCGTCGCGCGCGATGTCGGCCCGGCCATGGGCGCGGAAGAAGGCCGTCCGGTCACCGCGGGCCAGCATCACCGACAGGCCCGCGACCTTGCCGTCGTCGACGAGGCGCCGCATCCAGCCGTCGATCCGCTCCAGGCGGTCCGGGCAGAGCCCGAGGGCCCGCGGCTCGCTTGCGATCTCACCGTGCATCACACCTGCTCCGTCCCTGGCCACCAGCCCTGCCGACCGGCCCTGGCATAGCGGCGCGGCCGGACGGCGCAAACCCTGGCCTGCGCCGGAACGCCGACGCGATCACCCGACGCTCCGTCCCGCATCGAAGGCCGCCCGGCGCTCCCCTCCCAACACTTCCCTCCCAACGCCTCCCTTGCGGGTCGGTGACGACCCCGAAGCGTCCCTCGGGCTCCGCAACGCCGAGCAGAAAACTTTGCGCTGGGCCCCTGCCGCGGTCCATGGAGCAGCCATGATCCACCTGATCTTCAGCCTGCCCTGCCTGTACGTCGTCACCCGGGGCGTCTGGCCGCTGCCCTGGCCGCTTGCGCTCAAGCTCGGTCTCGCCGCCCTCCTGCTGGTCGCCTCGCAGTACCACCTGTGGAGCCGCCTCTCCTCCGGGTCCGTCTTCTCGCCCGAGTTTCCGCGGCCCATCGTTATGCTGTTCAGCGGGGCGTTCGGTGCGATCATCCTGCTGGCGGTGCTGCTCTTCGCGCTCGACGCCGTCGCCCTGGCATCCCCGGCCCTGCCCGGCGGCGGTTGGGCGGTTTCCAGCGCCTGGCGCATCGGGGCGGCCCTGGCGGTCGCGGTCCTGGCGGCGGTCGCGGTGCAGCAGGCCGTGCGCGTGCCGCCCCTGAAGGATGTCACGGTCGCGGTCAGGGACCTGCCGCCGGGCTTCGAGGGATACACCATCCTCCATCTCACCGACCTGCACATCAGCCGCCTGTTCCCCGCGACCTGGGCACAGGCGGTCGTCTCGCGCGCCAACGGGCTCGGCACGGACGTGATCCTCGTCACGGGGGATTTCATCGACGGTTCGTTCGCGGCCCGGCAGGCCGACGTGGAGCCGCTGCGCGACCTGACGGCGCGGGACGGCGTCTGGGCCATCCCCGGCAACCACGAATACTTCTTCGACGTCGAGACCTGGATGCGCCACTTCGCCGGCATGGGGATGCACATCCTCGCCAACGCCCATGCGGTCGTGACCCGCGGCGGCGACGCGCTGGTGCTGGCGGGAGTCACCGATCGCTCGGCGCCCGCCATCGGCCATCCGGGGCCCGACCTCGACGGTGCCCTGGCGGGTGCGCCCACGGATGCGCCGATCGTGCTCCTCGATCACCAGCCGGCAAATGCCCCTCGGGCAGCCGCGCGCGGCGTGGCGCTGCAACTGTCCGGCCATACACACGGCGGCATGATCATCGGACTGGACCGGCTCGTGGCGCGCGGCAACAACGGGTTCGTCTCCGGCGCCTACCAGGTCGGCGGCATGACCCTCTACGTCAGCAACGGGACGGGCCTGTGGGCCGGCTTCGCACTGCGCCTCGGCCGCCCGTCCGAGCTGACCCGCATCACCCTGCGCCGCACGTCTTGAGGGGGCACGGATACCGGGCGTCGCGTAGGCAGTCCGACGGGGCCTGGATCGGCGGCGATGCCTTTCGGCCCAGCCCGCGCTTCACCACCCCATGGTGCCGGGGCCGCCCTTGAACGGGCCGACGATGGCGGGCGTGATCCAGCCGCCGTAGAAGCCGCCGGGCTGCGGCGTCACACGCGCGTCGCCGACGAAGCAGGCCTCCATCGGACCGGCATAGAAGGCGATGTAGCCCGCGATCGCGGTGAAGTCCGGCGTGGGGGCGGGGTAGGCCCAGGCCGCGCCCTCGGCGCGAAAGCCGCCCGCCGCGACGTCGTACAGGACGGCGCGCCCCTTCCACTCGCAGATGCCGGCCCGGCGAGCGGACCCGAGCACGCCGGCCACCACATCGCCGGGCGGAAAGTAGTAGGTCGGCGGATGGCTGGTCTCCAGCACCCGGTATCCGGCACCAGTCTCGGCGATGGTCCGGCCGTCGAGCACGACCCGCAGCCGCTCCGGAACCCTCTCGAGGCGGGGCGGGCGCGGGTAGTCCCAGACGCTCTCCTCGTTCGGGCCGGGCGGGATCGGGGTGGGCCACATGCGATCGGGACCTTGCCTCACAGGGATCGGAAGGTCGGACAGATAGGGCAGGGTGTTGCGCCCGCCCTGTTTTCCGGCCTCCCGATTTCCCCTTCCCGCGTTTTCCCCCGGCGCAGGGCATGCTAGCGCAGGCCCGGATCAGACGAAGGGACAACCTGCGTGACCGACCCGACCGCCTTCGCCCTCTATCTCGACTTCGACGGCACCCTGGTGGAGATCGCGCCCAAGCCCGATCAGGTCCGGGTCGATCCCGCCCTCGCTCCGGCCCTGGAGCGTCTGCGCGCCCGGCTCGGGGGCGCCCTCGCCATCGTCACGGGCCGGCCCATCGGGGTGATCGACGATTTCCTGGTCCCCGCCTGCTTCGATGTCGCCGGCCTTCACGGCGTCGAACGGCGGGTCGACGGCATCGTCTCGGGCGGCTCCGCCGAGGATCACCCTGACCTCCGGGCCCAGGTGCCGGCCCTGCATGCGGCGGTCACCGCCCTCGAGCACGTCCTGATCGAAGACAAGGGCGCCTCCGTGGCGGTGCATTGGCGTCTCGCCACCCCGAGCGATGCCGCCGCGGCCGAGGAGGCCGTGAAGGCCGCCGCCACCGCCCTCGGATCCGCCTATCGGCTCCAGCTCGGCAAGGCGGTAGGCGAGATCGTGCCCGCCTCCGCCACCAAGGGCCATGCCATCCGGGCGCTCGCCGAAAACCCGCCCTATGCCGGCCGCCGGGCGATCTTTCTCGGAGACGACCTCACCGACGAGAAGGCCTTCGCCGTGATCAACGAGACCGGTGGCGTCAGCGTCCGTATCGGCGGGGCCGAGACGATCGCGTCCCGCCGCCTCATCGATCCGGAGGATGTGCGCCGTCTGCTCTACGCCTGGGCCGATGGAGCACAGATCGACCCAGACGCCCTGCCGGCCGCCTGAGCGGCGTCCCACGACCGATCCCTAATCCCCGTTCCCCGGGGCCCAGACGGAAGCGACGCGCATGTTCGAATTTCCCGTCCTCGTCGGCGATATCGGCGGCACCAACGCCCGCTTTGCCCTGGTCCCCGAGGCGGGGGCGAAGCCGGTCCTCCTCTCCCACGAGGAGACGGCCGGCCACCCCGATCCCAGTGCCGCCATCCGCGCCTCCCTGGCCAAGGGGAACGGCACCGCCCCACGCTCCGCCATCCTGGCGGTGGCGGCCCGGGTCGACGGGCCGGCGGTGCAACTCACCAATGCCCAATGGGTGATCGAGGGCGCGCGGATCGGGCAGGATTTCGGCCTGTCGCGCTCGGTGGTGGTCAACGACTACGTACCCGTGGCGGCAGGTGCTGCCGGGATCAGCCCCTCCGAGCTGACGCCCATCGGTCCGAACCGGGAGGAGGGCCGGGCCGGCGACCAGGGGGCGCGCCTCGTCCTCGGGCCCGGCACCGGGTTCGGTGCAGCGGCCCTGTTGCCGGTGGGCGGGCGCCTCGTCATCGTCTCGACCGAGAGCGGCCACGTGGATTTCGGGCCGAGCTCGCCGGCCGAGCTCGCCCTGTGGCCGCATCTGGAGCGGGTCGAGGGCCGCATCACCGTCGAAACTCTCCTTTCCGGCCCCGGCCTGACCCGGCTCCATGCGGGTCTGCACCGGCTGCGCACCGGCGCCGACGGCCCGCGCCTCGACCCGGCCGCGGTCACGGAGGCGGGGCTCACCGGCGCCGACCCGGACGCGGCGGCCGCCCTCAACCTGTTCGCCAAACTCCTGGGCCGCGTCTGCGGCGACCTCGCGCTCACGTTCCTGGCCACCGGAGGCGTCTATATCGGCGGCGGGATCGCGCCCCGCATCATCGACGTGCTCCGGCGCGGCGCCTTCCGCGCGGCCTTCGAGTACAAGCCCCCCTTCGTGGCGCAGATGGAGGCGATCCCCACGAGCGTCATCGCCGTGCACGATCCCGCGCTGACAGGCCTCGCCGCCCTCGCAAGCCAGCCTGACCGGTTCGACTATCACGGCCAGGTCTGGCAGGCGCCCTGACCGATCGCGCAGCCATGCGCACGGGTCGGTGGGGACTCGCTCGAATTGTCGCGGGCCTCGCCGCCCTGATCGTCACCCTGGTCGGACTCGTCGTCCTCGCAGCGCTGCTGACGGCGCAGCGGGGCGACCCGGACCTTTATCCGCCGGCGGACGCGGACAGTATCGGCATCGCGCTGGTGTCGCACGGCTGGCATTCCGGCCTCGTGCTGCCGCGGGCCGCTCTGACGGGAGCGGGGAGCGGGCCGGCCCTCGCCAGCATCGCAACGCGGTTCCGCGCCTATCCGCAGATCGAGTTCGGTTGGGGCGAGGCCCGCTTCTACCGGGCGACGCCGACCCTGGCCCAGTTCGATCTCGGCCTCGCGCTCGCAGCCCTGTTCACGCCGGGCGGACGGGCCGGGGTGGTCCAAGTGGTCGGCCTCGAGCGGCCGGTGCGTGATAGCTTTCCCTATTCGGACCTCGTGCCGCTGCGGGTCTCGAAGCCCGGCCTCGCGCGCCTTCTCGCTCGCCTGGAAGGAAGCTTCCGCCTCGTCGACGGACAGCCGGCCGCGGGCGGTCCGGGCCTCTACGGGCCGAGCCTGTTCTACGATGGGGCAGGGCGCTTCTCCTACGCGAACGTCTGCAACCACTGGGCGGCACGCCTGTTGCACGCCGCAGGCCTACCCATCACTCCCGTCCTCGATACCCACCCGGCGGGCCTCCTCCTCGACCTGCACTGGCGGTCCGGACTTGCCCCTCAGCCGCCGTCCGCGAACCTGTCCAAACCGTAATCTTCACGCCACGCCCGGGTCAGGCGGCGCCCTCTACAAACCGGATCACGGCCTGCCGATGGCGGCCCCCCGATCCGGAGACCCCTATGACCGCTCAGCCCAACCGTCTGCGCCGCAATGCCCTCGCCTCCGTCGCCGTGGCCGCCCTCGTGGCGACCGGCGCGGCCGGTATCGGCCTGACCCAGCCGGCCGCGCCGGCCTACGCCCAATCCCTTTCCAAGAACCCGATCGAGACCCCCGATCATCCGCCGGGCTCCTTCGCCAGCGTCGTCGACAAGGTGAAACCGGGCGTCGTCGCCGTGAAGGTGAAGCTCGACGACAGTGCCGATTCCGACGACGAGGACGGCCCCGGCCAGGGACAGCAGGTCCCGCCGCAGCTGCGCGAATTCTTCAAGCGCTTCGGCCAGGGCGGACCGGGTCAGGGTGGTCAGGGCCAGGGCTTCGGCATGCCCAAGCGCCAGGGTCAACGCGGCGCCATGGGCTCGGGCTTCATCATCTCGGCGGACGGCTACGTCGTCACCAACAACCACGTGGTCGACAAGGCCAAGTCGGTGCAGGTGACCCTGGACGACAACCGCACCCTCGATGCGAAGGTGATCGGCAAGGATCCCAAGACCGACCTCGCCCTCCTCAAGATCACCGAGGGCGGCACCTTCCCTTACGTCTCCCTCAGCAAGTCGGCGCCCCGCGTGGGCGACTGGGTGGTGGCGATCGGCAACCCGTTCGGCCTCGGCGGCACGGTGACGGCGGGCATCGTCTCGGCCCGCGGCCGTGACATCGGCGCCGGCCCCTACGACGACTTCCTGCAGATCGACGCGCCGATCAACAAGGGTAATTCCGGCGGCCCGACCTTCAACGTCGGCGGTGAGGTGGTGGGTGTGAACACCGCCATCGCATCGCCCTCCGGCGGCAGCGTCGGCCTGGCCTTCGCCATCCCGGCCGAGACTGTGCAGGCGGTGGTCGACCAGCTCCGGGCCGACGGCAAGGTGGCCCGCGGCTACCTCGGCGTGCAGGTCCAGCCGGTGACGAAGGACATCGCCGACGGCCTCGGTCTCGACAAGGCCAAGGGCGCCCTCGTGGATCATGCCGAGGCGGGGACTCCGGCGGCGAAGGCGGGCCTGAAGTCCGGCGACGTGATCGAATCGGTCAACGGTGCCCCGATCAACGACGCCAAGGAGTTGTCCCGCAAGATCGCCGGCATCAAGCCGGGGGCCAAGGTCGAGCTGACCTACCTGCGCGGTGGCAAGACCGACACCGCAACGGTGGAACTCGGCGTGCTGCCCAACGACACCAAGGTGGCGAGCACCGACCGCGGCTCCTCGGCGAACGGACAGCCGCGGCTGGGCCTCAGCCTCGCCCCGGCCTCCGAGGTCGGTGCCGGCTCCGAAGGCGTGGCGGTGATGGAGGTCGATCCCGACGGTCCGGCTGCGGCCAAGGGCATCGAGCAGGGTGACATCATCCTGGATGTCGCGGGCTCCAGCGTCTCGCAGCCCTCGGAGGTGGCCGAGCGCGTCCGCTCCGCCGAGTCGAGCGGCCGCAAGGCGGTACTGATGCGGGTCAAGAGCGCCAAGGGCGTCACCCGCTTCGTCGCGGTGGCCCTGAGCAAGGCGGGCTGATCCGGAGTTTCCTCCGAGGGGGATCGAACGAGACCGAACGGCGGCCCACCCTGCGGGCCGCCGTTCGCCATGGTTCCTCCAGGCGCACGGACTGGACGCGCCGAGCCGACATCGGAGGCATGGACTCGGATCCGAGCCACTTGGCATGCCACGCAACCCTGAGACCGGGAGCCCCGCGCCCGCGCGGGGTGACGCGGGCGACGCGAGACGTCATGGTGTGCGCGCTTTTTGAACGCCCGCGCGGCCCCACCCGGACCTGAGCCCACCATGACGACGATCGCCGACCGCAGCACGGCCGACCTCGCGGACCTGCACGCGCAGGCTCGCAACGCCTACGACGCCTTCAAGGCCCGGGGCCTCAAGCTCGATATGACGCGCGGCAAGCCGGCGCCCGAGCAGCTCGACCTCTCCAACGGCATGCTCGCGCTGCCGGGCAACGGCGACTACACCACCGCGGCGAAAGAGGATGCGCGCAATTACGGCGGTCAGCAGGGCCTGCCCGAGCTGCGGGCCCTGTTCTCACACCTCATCGATGCGCCGGCCGATCAGATCGTGGTCGGCGGCAATTCCAGCCTGGCCCTGATGCACGACACCATCGTGTGGGCGCTCCTGAAGGGCGTGCCCGGCTCCGAGCGGCCGTGGTCGCAGGGCGAGACGCCGGTCTTCCTCTGCCCGGTGCCGGGCTATGACCGCCACTTCGCCCTCTGCGAGGAGTTTGGAATCCGCATGATCCCCGTGCCGATGACGGGGCAGGGGCCCGACATGGACGTGGTCGAGAAGCTGGTCGCCGACCCCGCCGTGAAGGGCATGTGGTGCGTGCCGAAATACGCGAACCCGTCGGGCGAGATCTTCTCCGACGAGACCGTCCGGCGCCTCGCCACGATGACGACCGGCGCTCCCGATTTCCGCCTGTTCTGGGACAACGCCTACGCGGTGCACCACCTCACCACCGATCGCCACCCGGTACGCGATATTCTCGCCGCCTGCGCCGAGGCCGGCCATCCGGACCGGCCCTTTCTCTACGCTTCGACCTCGAAGGTCACCCTGGCGGGCGCCGGTCTCGCGGTCTTTGCCGGCTCGCCCGAGAACACGCGCTGGTTCCTGGCCCGTGCCGCCAAGCAGACCATCGGCCCCGACAAGCTGAACCAGCTCCGCCACGTGCGCTTCCTGCGCGACGCCGCCGGACTCCAGGCCCACATGGACGCCCACCGGGCCCTCATCGCGCCGAAGTTCGCGGCCGTACAGGAGGCCCTGGAGCGGCACCTGGCCGGAACCGGTGCCGCGCGCTGGACCCGGCCCGAGGGCGGCTACTTCATCACCGTCGAAGCCCGTGAAGGCACCGCCACCGAGGTGGTTCGGCTCGCCAAGGAAGCGGGCATCGCCCTGACACCGGCCGGAGCGACCTCGCCCTATGGCCGCGACCCGAAGGACAGCGTCCTGCGTCTTGCGCCGACCTTTCCCAGCCTCAGCGACGTGACGAAGGCAGCCGAGGGCATCGCCATCTGCATCCTTCTTGCATCCCTGGAGGCCGAGCACCGGGCCCGCGCGCGCTCGGCGGCCTGACCCTTCTGACGCAATCCGGAAACGTCGGCGCCGGATGATGCGGCGCCTATCCGGGAGGCAACGCGATGGTGACCCTGAGGACGGTGACCCCGAGAACGCTGCAACGCGCCGGCGCTCATGTTTTGCCCGGCCTGGCTTTCTGCATCCTCATGGCCGAGGCGGCCCCGGCCCAGGCGCGCACCGCCTGGGCGTCCGGCACCTTCGTCTATGCCGACCTTTGTACCCTGCCGCAGACCGGCACGCGCAGCGGCCAGCGCATCACCCTGCGACGCTCACCGAACGGGAACGGGCTGACCTACGAGAGGGCCGAGCAGCGTGGCCCCCGCGCTGCCGCCGACGTCACCCTCGACGACGCCACCAAGGCGATCCGCTTCGCGGTTGAGACGGAGGTCGGGCCGCTCCACTTCCAGGGCGTCGCCGGCGCAGATGCTCTCACCGGCACCTTCGAGGACGAGGCGGGCGCACATACGGTGTCCCTGCCGCGGGTCCTGCGCTCCCATGCTCACGAGGCCTGCCACGGCGACACCACGGGTTCGATCACCCCGCGGCTGTAAGTGGTGGGCGCGGTCTGTCTCTTGCGCTAGGTCGGACCGATGATGCTTTCCTTCCGGCTCGCCGCGATCCTGCTTTCCCCGATGCTGTACGCTGCGGCTCCGGCGGCGGCGGATGGCTGCGATGCCCTCGCCGCACGGATGATCCGCGCCACCGGGGCTTCCCTGGCCGGTCGCGAGGGGACACGCGCCGTATTCCGCGCAGCCGATGCCGAGCGGATGAGCCTCGATTGCCGGGCGCACCGTATGGTCTTCTCCGCCTTGGAACGGGAGCCGGCTCGCCGCTACTACGCGCTGATCGGCCTCGCCGCCGGGGCGCTCACCGGCGCGAAACCCGAGGCTGTCGAGACCCTCGCCCTCAGTCTGCACCAGGGCGCCCTGGTCACGGGACGCCCCCAGGAGGGCGTTGTAGGGCGCGCTGCGCTCCGCTGCGAGACGGCGCCCGATACCGACCCGTTCGTGTCGCCGCGGACCCTCTGCGTGCTGATCCCCAGCACCCGGGGCGTGCTTCGCCGCCATGCCGGCCTTCCCGTGGCAGCGCAGGCGGGCTAGACCGGCGCCATGCCTCAGATTGCATCATCCGAGACCGCGTCTTCCACCGCTCCCATCGTGATGGCCGGTTCGGTCGCGTTCGCGAACCACCTACCCTTCGCGCTGATCGCCGGCCCGTGCCAGCTCGAGAGTCGCGATCACGCGGTCGAGATCGCCGATGCCCTGAAGGCGATGACCGACCGCCTCGGAATCGGCCTTGTGTTCAAGGCCTCGTTCGACAAGGCCAACCGGACCTCCGGCACCACCGCGCGCGGCCTCGGCCTCGCCGGGGCCCTGCCGATCTTCTCGGAGATCAAGGAGCGCTTCGGCCTGCCCGTCCTGACCGACGTGCACGAGGCAGCGCAATGCGCGGCTGCGGCCGAGGTGATCGACGTGCTCCAGATCCCGGCCTTCCTCTGCCGGCAGACCGACCTCCTTCTCGCGGCCGCCGCCACCGGCCGAGTGGTGAATGTGAAGAAAGGTCAGTTCCTCGCACCCTGGGACATGGCCCACGTGGCCGCGAAGGTGACCAGGGCAGGCAATCCCAACGTGCTGGTGACCGAGCGCGGCGCCTCGTTCGGCTACAACACCCTCGTCTCCGACATGCGCAGCCTGCCGATCATGGCGCAGGTGACCCACGGCGCCCCAGTGGTGTTCGACGCCACCCACTCGGTGCAGCAGCCGGGTGGTCAGGGCGCGACATCGGGCGGTCAGCGGGAGTTCGTCGCCGTGCTCGCTCGCGCGGCCGTAGCGGTGGGCGTCGCCGGCCTGTTCATCGAGACGCATCCCGACCCGGACCAGGCTCCCTCGGATGGACCGAACATGGTACCCCTGACGGCGATGCCGGCGCTGCTCGCCAAGTTGCAGGCCTTCGATCGCCTCGCCAAGGCGCGGATCGTCGGCCAGGCCCCCTGAGATCGAGGAAAACCGTCAATCTAGATCCGGCAAGTCCAGGCACGGGCTCGACAACTCTGGACGGCTGAAGCGATTCACCAAGGGCGATGAACCACGTTGCGCTTTGTTCATCTGGGAAAGCGGACGGGAACGATCGGGACATCCTGACGTTGGAATGTCCAACTCGTTCTCGAATGCTGTAGGATACCATGCGCAAGCTCGCTCTGATTTCTGCCCTTACCCTTTCGCTCGGCGGTCTCGCCGCTGCCACCTCCGCCGAGGCCGGGCCGCGTGGCCATGGTTACGGTCATGGGGGCTACGGTCATGGACATGCCTACGGCCATCGCGGCTATGGTCGCGGCTACGCGTATGGCGGTCGTCGTCGTGGGATCGGAACCGGCGCGGCCGTCGGTCTCGGTATTGCCGGTCTCGCGGCGGGCGCAATCGCTGCGGGCGCTGCGCGGGATTCCTATTATCGCGACGGTTATGCGCGTCCTGCCTATGGCTACGGCGCTCCCGCTTACGGTTATGGCTATTAAGCTCTTCATCGTCTGACACCGAAGACCGATACGCAAACGCAAGCAGGGGCGGCCAACGAAAGTTGGCCGCCCCTGCTTGCGTTTGGACCCCGCCCGGAACTGCGAACCGCTCCGCTTCGCGCGCTCGGGGCCATATCGATTTTTGCGCCTCGTCCCACAAGCTTCGCAAGGGGGTTCGCGTCCGATCCCCACGGTTGTGAGGAATGCGGAATGGCCATCTTGACGGACCTGAGTCCAGAACAGCGTGATGAAGTCACCTACCTGTCGGGTCTCGATGAGGATGGCCGGATTGGGAAGGACACTTGGTTCACTTGGAACTATGCGGACTTCAGCAAGACACAAGTATGGATGAACAAGTTCTATAATGACAGCGAGGGCACCCCTCTCGCAGCCACGAGCGAGGCTGGAACACCAGGGGGAACAGTCACTTACTCCTTCGGCGCTGGCCTGCCAGCTCAAAGCCAGGCCGCCTATACTTCCGCGCTGACGCTGTGGTCCGATATCGCGGACATCACGTTCAAATACGTTCCGACGACTGAGACGGCAAATGTGCTGCTCGAGAATCCAACCGCAGGGCCCGGCGTTACCTTCTTCCCGAACAACGGCCGCCAGCCGATCGGAGGCTCGGACATCCCATCACAGACCTCCCCCAATGCCGCAGGCGGTCAAGCAACGATCCAGACATCCGCTTTTCCGGACTCAGGACCGTCGAACATCTTCAGCCTCGAGAACTCCAACATCCTGGGAACCATAGCTCATGAGACGGGCCACCTCGTAGGCCTCGGTCACTCCAGACCGTACAACGGCGATACCGTGGAGGGGGTGCGAGGCCCGTACGACCAGAATCTCTGGACCTTGATGTCCTATTACGGAAACAGCGACCCGGCCTCGCCCTTCACGTCGCAGGGCCCCGTCGTGGCGGATTGGCAAGGAGGATGGGCTCAGACACCCATGCCCATCGACATCCTGGCCATCCAACGCTTCTACGGAGAATCCAAAACCAGCACCTTCGCCGGCGGTCAGACCTACGGCTTCAATACAAATATCACCGGCGCATCCCGAGACTACTTCGATTTCACCAAAAACAGTACCCCCTTCGTCACCCTTTACAATCGGGGCGTCGACAACACTCTCGACGTCTCCGGATACAGCCAGGGCAGCCGAATCAACCTGAATCCCGGCACCTTCAGTACCGCCAGCGCCAACAGCTCCGTCACCAAAAACATCGGCATCTCTTTCGGCACGCGGATCGACAAGGCGATCACCGGCGATGGCGACGACGTGATCATCGGCAATGGCAACAGCAACGTGGTCGACGGTGGCGCGGGTGATAACACCTTCATCGTCACGGGCTTGCGCACGAACTTCACGATCGACCGGACGGGCGCGCGTACCATCGTCACCGACAAGACCTCGGGCGCCGTCGATACCCTGACGAACATCGGAAGGATCCAGTTCGCCGATCCCGTCTGCTTCACCACCGGAACGCGCATCGCGGTCGTCCGAGACGGCATCGCCGGCCAGGTCTTTATCCAAGATCTAGGCGTGGGCGATGTGGCGGTGACCGCGACGGGCGGATTCCGCCCAATCCGCTGGATCGGTCGGCGGGAGGTTCGGCCCGGTGCCTATCCCGTGCCTGCGACGCAATGGCCCGTACGCATCCTGGCCGGAGCGTTCGGCACGGATGCCTGCGGTCAGGCCGTCCCAGCCCGAGACCTGCGCCTGTCGCCCGGACACCCGGTGCTGATCGGCGCCGATGCGGCGAACGCGGGCGGCGTGCTGGTGCCGATCATGAACCTCATCGATGGCATCGCGATCTGCCGAGAGGCTGTGGACCGGGTGACCTACTGGCATGTGGAGCTCGACCGGCACGACATCCTGCTGGCGGAAGGCCTGCCGGCCGAATCGTACTTCGAGAGCGGCGCGCGCCTGGTTCGGCAGCGACACCAGGCAGGGCTGGTGGAGGGACGTCGACGGGACCGGCAGTCCGCTGTCCGGTCGCTGCCGTCCGGTGGCGTTCGACGGTCCGATCGTCGAGGCTGCGCGCTGCCGGATCGGCAGCGCCTTGCGCCTGCGTCTGGCCGCACAGGCAGCCTGGCCTTGCATCGAGACGCGGACGATGGCGGCCTGAGCCGAGGCCGCTCTCAAGGGAACGGTTCTCAGCGGGCCCGGTAGGGTGGCACGCCGGGATCCGGAAGCCAGACGGACTTCGGCGGCTCGCCCGTCTGCCAGAACACGTCGATGGGAATACCGCCGCGTGGGTACCAGAAGCCGCCGATGCGCAGGTAGCGGGGCGCCAGCAACTCGGTGAGGCGCAGGCCGATACCCACCGTGCAATCCTCGTGGAAGGCTCCGTGATTGCGGAAGGCCGTCAGATAGAGCTTCAGCGACTTCGATTCGACCAGCCACTGATCCGGTACGTAGTCGATCACCAGGATGGCGAAATCCGGCTGGCCGGTGACCGGGCACAGGGAGGTGAATTCCGGCACGGTGAAGCGGGCCAGATAGTCGGTGGTCGGATGTGGGTTCGGCACCCGGTCGAGTCGAGCCTCGTCCGGGCTGCCCGGCGGGGGCGTCATCTGTCCAAGTTGCAGGCTCTCGGCGCCTGAAGGCGGTGGCGTCATGGGCAAAATCTTCCGAAGACGAGGAGCGGACCACGTCGTAGGCGTCAGGCCTTATGACGAAATCCAATCATTTCGCCAGTCATGTGTCACCGACGAGTGGCAGGCGCGGGGTCCGCGTGCCATATGAAACGTATGAGCGACGAAAACACGGCTACCTACCCCTACACCCTGGAGATCCAGCCGCCCAAGGCGCCGGGCAGTCCATACCAGTGGGCGATTCGCCGGAAGGGGAAGCTGATTCAGCGATCCGACCGCAATCATCCCACCGAAGCCAAGGCGCGCGAGAACGGGATGGCCCAGATCGAGTTGCTTCTATCGGGCGCCGGAGACCGCTGACGCGATCCGGTCCAGACGGGACGCGGGAGATTCTGTCGGCCCGAAGGCAGCGGGTTACCGAGGGCGCTTGCCGGACGCGAAGCGTTGGCGGATAAGCCTCGGCGGGATCACCCCATCCCCGATGCGGCCAAATGGCGGCGTCCGGGAGGGGCCCGGCCTCACGCGATTGAGGCCTCGACAAGCCGAAACGTCCGGAAGGCGCCTGCATGACCGCGATCACCAACATCGCCGCCCGTGAGATCCTCGACAGCCGAGGCAACCCGACCATCGAGGTCGACGTGCTGCTCGAAGACGGCTCCTTCGGCCGCGCAGCCGTGCCGTCAGGCGCCTCCACCGGCGCGCACGAGGCGATGGAGCTGCGCGACGGCGACAAGGGCCGCTACGGCGGCAAGGGCGTGCGCAAGGCGGTCAACGCCGTGCAGTCCGACATCCTCGACGCCATCGGCGGCATGGATGCCGAGGACCAGATCGCCATCGACGAGGCGATGATCGAGCTCGACGGCACCCCGAACAAGAGCCGCCTCGGCGCCAACGCGATCCTCGGCGTCTCGCTGGCCGTCGCCAAGGCTGCTGCCGAGACGGCCGGACTGCCGCTTTATCGCTACATCGGCGGAACGCAGGGTCGGGTGCTGCCCGTACCGATGATGAACATCATCAACGGTGGCGCGCATGCCGACAATCCGATCGACTTCCAGGAATTCATGATCATGCCGGTGGGCGCATCGTCGCTCGCCGAGGCCGTTCGCATGGGCGCCGAGGTGTTCCACACTCTGAAGGGCGCCCTGAAGAAGGCCGGCCACAACACCAACGTGGGTGACGAGGGCGGCTTTGCCCCGAACCTGCCTTCGGCCGAGGCCGCCCTCGACTTCGTGATGCAGTCGATCCAGGCCGCCGGCTTCAAGCCCGGTACCGACATGGTCCTGGCCCTGGACTGCGCCGCGACGGAATTCTTCAAGGACGGTGCCTACCACTATGAGGGCGAGGGGCAGACCCGCGATATCGAGGCACAGGTCGCCTACCTCGCCGGCCTCGTGGATGCCTATCCGATCCTGTCGATCGAGGACGGCATGTCCGAGGACGACTGGGAGGGCTGGAAGCTGCTCACCGACCGGGTCGGCGACCGTTGCCAGCTCGTGGGCGACGACCTGTTCGTGACCAACGTCACCCGCCTCTCGCGGGGCATCGCCGAGCAGACCGGCAACTCGATCCTGGTGAAGGTCAACCAGATCGGGTCGCTCACCGAGACACTGGCGGCCGTCGATATGGCCCAGCGCGCCGGCTACACCGCCGTGATGTCCCACCGCTCCGGCGAGACCGAGGACTCGACCATTGCCGACCTCGCGGTCGCGACGAATTGCGGACAGATTAAGACCGGCTCGCTCGCCCGCTCGGATCGGTTGGCCAAGTACAACCAGCTGATCCGCATCGAGGAGGGCCTCGGCTCGCAGGCGCTCTATGCTGGCCGCAACGCCCTGAAGGCGCTCGCACGCCGCTGAGGCCACGCAAGCGCGCCTGCAAAGGTGCCTGAGTGAATCCGACACGGCCGCGAAGTCCTTCGCGGCCGTGTTTCGTTGCAGGCCGTGCCCTATGTCTCGTCCATGTCCACCTCCCAGACTGCGCGCCTCGCGCTGACCGTCTATTACGACGGCGCCTGTCCTCTCTGTGCCGCGGAAATCCGGCTGTACCGGCGCTCCGAGGGGGCCGAGCGCATTGCCTGGGTCGATGCCGGGGCCGAAGGCCCTGCGGAACTCGGACCCGGCCTCACGCGGGGTGCGGCCCGGGCGCGCTTCCACGTTCGGCGCCCCGATGGTGCCCTGGTCTCGGGGGCCGCCGGATTCGTCGCGCTCTGGGCCGTGCTGCCGCGCTGGCGCTTCCTCGCGTGGCTCGCCCGCCTACCGGGCGTGCTCGGTCTGGGCGAGTTCGCCTACCGCCTCTTTCTGCCGTTGCGGCCCTGGATCGCCCGGCGCGTTCGGGGCGGTGGACCACGCTGCGACAAGGCTTGCGGATAGGGTGCGCGTGGGCGCAGGAGCAGGGACGGAGCTCACTCCTGCGAGGCGGCGCATGCTCAATCCCATCCAGGCCTTCTGGCTTCGGCCGCGCCTCCTCGTCAGCGTCGGGCTCACCCTGGTGCTCGCCCTGATCCTGCCCTTCGCCGACCTGTCGGTCCGGCTTCTGATCGGTTGGTGTCTCGGGGTTCTCGTCTATTGCGGGCTCATCGTCGGCAAGGCTGCACGCCAGTCACGGGATTCCCTGCGGGCCGAGGCCTCGCGCCTCGATGACAGCGCCTTCACGGTCACGCTCTTCGCGATCCTGGCGGCGGCGGCGAGCTTCGGCGCCGTGGCCATGCTGGTTCTCGGAGGAAACGGCAGCGAAGCCTATCGCCTGACTCACCTGGCCCTCGCGGCCGCCACGATGATCAGTGCCTGGCTCTTCGTGCAGGTCGTGTTCACGGTGCACTACGCGCACCTCTACTACGGCGCCGATGCCGACACGTCCCGCGGCGGCCTCGACTTCAACGGCGACGAGAACCCAGACTTCTGGGACTTCTTCTACTTTTCCGCGACGATCGGGGCGACATCCCAGACCTCGGACACCGACATCACCAGCAAGGCGATGCGCCGGGTCGCCACGGTGCAGACGATCTATGCCTATGTCTTCAACACAAGCGTCCTGGCGCTGGCGATCAACATGGCGGCGGGTGTCGCCCAGCATTGAGCCTACAGGCGTCGCCGAACATCAGGGCGCGGCCTCCAGGGCTTCTCGAGCGTCCGCGTGATCGTCCACCGTAGCCTCCGGTGCCTCCTGCAGGTCTGGAGCTCGATCGCTGCGGCACAGGCTGATGAGGATCGGGAAATGGTCGGACTGGATATGGGGCAGGCGCTCGATCCGGCCAAGCAGGAAGTCGGCGCTGAAGAAGATATGATCGAGGGGCCAGCGCAGCAGCGGCCACTTCGCGTTGAAGGTCGGATAGAGACCGCGCCCGATGCGCGGATCGAGGAGCCCGCTGATCCGCTGGAAGAGGTCGTTGGTCTTGGACCAGGCGACGTCGTTGAGATCCCCCGCCACAACGGCGGGACGCCCCTCCGCCTTCACCTCGCGGGCCACCAGGACGAGCTCGGCGTCGCGTGCGGCGCTGCTCTGGCCCGGGTGGGGCGGGCGCGGATGCACGCCGAAGAACGTGAAGGTCTCGCCGGAACGCAGGGTCACGCCGGCGCGGACGGAGGGGACGTCGTCCTCCAGGAGGAAGCGCACCTGCGGGTCGGTGAGGGGGAGCTTCGAATAGAACATCAGCCCGTAGGTGTTGCCCTGCGGCTGGGCCAGCACGTGAGGATAGCGGGCCCGCAGGGGTTCGAGCGCCTGCGCCCAGGCTGCGTCGGTCTCGACCAGCAGCAGCAGGTCGGGGTCCTGAGCGGCGATGAGATCGAGGATCGGTGCGTAGGCGCGGTTGGACTCGAGCACGTTGGCGATCATGATCGACACGCCGGCGTCGGAGCGGCAGGCGCCGGCCTCCGCGGCCACGGCCTGCGGCGAGGACAGACGCGTGAACGGGTAGATGCAAGCCACTTGGTAGGCTAGGGCTGCCACGAGGCCCACGGCGAGCATCAGCCCCGGGGCATCGCGGGCGACGAGAAGCAGGCCCAGGATCACCGGCACGATCAGGGCCGCAATCTGCAGTCGCGGAAAATCGAAGGTGCGGATGAAGCCGGAATTGCTCGGAACGAACGGCAGCAGCGTCGCCGCCACGAGGAGCACGCCGAAGGCCTTCAGGCCCAGTGCCATCCATGTCCCCGCCACACTTCACCCCCCGTGTCGTCGCCGGCACGCCGTGGCCGAGCGTTGCGGAACGTCCCAGGGCCGGAATGGTGCCCGCATGGCCCACCGGGAGGTCGGTCGTGGAGCCTGACGCCGAGGAGACTGCCGCAGCGCGCGCACGGGTCGACGCGCTCCTCGCCCGCCTCGAATCCGCAGCCTTCATCGGCTTTTCCGGTGGCGAAGCCCGCGACCTCGGCGGCCTGCCCCTGGGGCGGGAAGCCCTGGCGGCCCGGCTCGGCGACACCCCGCAACCACCCGCCTGGTGGGACCCGAAGCAGGCCGGCTTCGCCCTCGCCGGTGCCGATCTCAGCGACGCGCACCTTGAGGACACGGATCTCACCGGCGCCAACCTCGCGGGGGCCAATCTCGCCGGGGCCCTCGGACGCTCCGCGGGCTTCGCCGGCGCCACGGTGGAGGAGGCGAATTTCGCCGGTGCCGATCTCAGCGGCGCCCGCTTCACCGGCATTGCCGGCGGCGAAGCCAATTTCGACGACGCCATGCTGGAGGATGCGCATTTCGGGGGCGCTGCGATGCGCTTCGCCAAGCTCCGCCGGGCGCTCCTCGACGGCGCCAATTTCGACGGCGCAGACCTCTGGGGGGCCGACTTCACCGGTGCAGATGCCGACTACACGCATTTCCGCGGTGCACGCCTGGACGAGGTCAAGCTCGTGGGCGTCAACCTGACCTACGCGGATTTCGAGGGCGCCAGCCTGAAGAAGACCCAGCTCAGCGGGTCACGCCTGCGAGGGGCCAATCTCACCGGGGTGAAGCTCGACGGGGCCGACCTGTCCGGGGCCGACCTGTCCGAGACCAGCCTGGTGCGGCTCAATCTTTCCACCTGCGACCTGCGCCATGCGCGCTTCGCCGGGGCCTGGCTCAACGGCACCCGGATGCGGGTGGACCAGCTCGGCGGCGCGGTGGGCGAGGAGATCGCCCGGGACTACGTCGCCGCGCAGGCGAGCTATCTCGCCCTGGAACAGAACTTCAAGAGCATCGGCAGCCAGGATGCGGCGAGCTGGGCCTACAAGCGGGGCCGCCGGATGGGCCGGTTCCACGCGGGCGCCCAGGCACGGGCGGCCTGGGAGAAGCGCATGGGCCCGGACCTCGCCCGCCACGGCTATCAATGGGTTGCCGACCGCTTCGTGGAGTGGCTCTGCGACTACGGCGAGAGCCTGTCACGCATCGCCCGCGCCTTCGTCATCCTGATCTTCGTCTTCGCGGTTCTCTACGGCTTGACCGGTGGCCTGATCCCGGAGGGGGGCGACGGGCGGGCGACCTACAATCCCCTCGATCTCGTGAGCTACAGCGCCCTGAACATGATGACCGCCAATCCCCCCGAAATCGGCGTGAAGCCGGTCGGCCGCGTCACCAACCTGCTTGTGGGCATCGAGGGCGCGGCCGGCATCATCCTGATGGGCCTGTTCGGCTTCGTTCTCGGCAATCGGCTGCGGCGCTGATCGACCAACCCCGATCGGCCGTTCTGCCGCCATGACCTCACTCACCGCGCGCCTCGCCGGACTCTACGAAGGAAATACCGACGGGGCGCATCGCTTCCGCTACGGCCTCCTCGTCTTGGACGTGACCACCGTCGCCTACGTCGTGGTGACCTCGTTCCTGCCGCGCGCGCCCTGGATCGAGGGAATCGACGTCGTCCTCGGCCTCGTCGTCCTCCTCGACTTCCTGGCGCGCCTCGCCATCAGCCGGAACCGGGCGCAGGAATTCCTGCACCTTTCCACCTGGGCGGACATCGCAGCGGTGGTATCGTTCCTCGCGCCGGTGGTGGGGGAGGGGGTCGGCTTCCTACGCATCCTCCGGACCCTGCGCCTCCTGCGCACCTACCAGCTCCTCGATCGCCTCCGCGCCGACAGCACCGTCTTTCGCGCCAACGAGGACGCGATCCTGGCCGCCACCAATCTCGCGGTCTTCGTCTTCGTGATGACCGGGATCGTCTACGCCACGCAGCACGGCAGCAACCCGGCGATCGGCAACGCCATCGACGCGCTCTATTTTACCGTGACCTCGCTGACGACCACCGGCTACGGCGACATCACCCTGCCGGGCCCGACCGGACGCCTGATCTCGGTCGTCGTCATGATCTTCGGCGTGACGCTGTTCCTGCGTCTCGCCCAGGTGCTGTTCCGCCCCCCCAAGGTACGGTTTCCCTGCCCGGCCTGCGGCCTGCAGCGCCACGACAGCGATGCGGTTCACTGCAAGGCCTGCGGCACGCGTCTCGCCATCCCGGACGAAGGTGCCGATTGAGCGGATATTGCACCGGGCGCGGTGAGCCCCGGGATGAACGGAAACGGCGCCGGCGCGTTTGCGAGCGTCGGACCCGTGATCCTGTTTCTCCGATCCTGTCGTGGTGGGGCTGGAGCACAACACCATCGCCGCCGCGACCACGCCGGCCCTTCCTCCCGCCCGCCCGGGCGTCAACCCCGTGAACCGCATCGCATGACCAGCGCCTACCCGAAGCGTCCCGATCGTGGTTGGCGCAAGCCCCGCATCCTCGCGGGCCTGCCGAGCTCCCCCCTCGCCCTGGTGCTCATCGGCATCGCGGTGGCAGCCGGCATCGGAAACTATCTGGCCGGCGAGGCCAGTCGCACCGAAGCGGCGCGCCAGCACGCGATCCTCAGGGAGAGCGAGCGCCTGCTGTCGAACATGGTCGAGCTCGAGACCGGCATGCGCGGCTACGTGCTGTTCGGTGAGGAACCCTACCTCGAGCCCTATCAGGCGGCCCAGAACACCATCGACGGGCAGCTCGATACCATCGAGACCCTGACGAAGCAGACCGATGCCCAGGCGCCCGAACACATGCGCGACCTGCGCCGTTTCGTGGAAGCGAAGAGGAACTACGCCGCCCACGTCATCGACCTGCGCCGGAACCAGGGCTACGACGCGGCCGTCTCGCTGGCTCGCCTGGGGGAGGGCAAGCGCACCATGGACGGCGTGCGGGGGGCCGCCAAGGGTGTCCAGAACCACGCTACCGCTGTCCTCGCCGTCAGCGAGGAGCGGGACCGCGTGCTCTCACTCGTGCTGCTGCTGGTGTCGATCGCCTCGGCCCTGGGTGCGGTCGGGCTGCTCGGGCGCCTCGCCTTGGTGCGCCGTCGCGACGAGCAGCGCACCGCCGCCCTCCTCGACGGCGTCTTCGCCAACGCACCCGTCGGCCTCGGCTTCCTCGACCGTGACCTGACGATTCAGAACATGAACCGGGCGCTCGCCACCATGAATGAGCGCGGATTCGGCGCCGATCTCGGTGCGCCGATCTGGGCGAACGTACCGACGCTGCAGGAGCAGCTCATCCCGAAGCTCAAAGCCGCCCGCGACGAGGGCTTGGTGACCACCAACGTTGACGTGGCGGTGCCCACCCCGAGCGCACCACGCGGGGTGCGCCACTTCCAGATGAGCTTCTATCCCCTGCGCGGACGGACCGGCTCCGCACGCACCGGCGGCGCCCAGGCCGACGGCGTCGGACTCGTGGTCTCGGACGAAACCCTGCGCAAGCTCTCCGAGGAGCGCATGCGCCACAGCGAGGAGCGCTTCCGCTCCCTCACCGAGGCCACCACCGCCATCGTCTGGACGACCAATCCGGAAGGCGGATTCGAGGTGACCCCCTCCGAATGGACCCGCTTCACCGGTCAGACGCCCCAGGAGGCCGCCGGAGCCGGATGGCTGGGCTCGATTCATCCCGACGACCGCGAACGCACCAACGCGGCCTGGCTCCAGGCCCTGGAAACCCTCGCGCCCTACGAGATCGAGCACCGTGTCCGCCGCCAGGACGGGGTGTGGCGGATCATGTCGGCCCGTGCCGTCCCGATCCTGGAAGAGAACGGCAGCATCCGCGAATGGGTCGGCACCCATTCCGACGTCACCGCCCGCAAGGAAGCGGAACTCGCCCTGGAGGCCGCCAAGGAGGCGGCCGAGGAGGCCAACCGCGCCAAGAGCCAGTTCCTGGCCAACATGAGCCACGAGTTGCGGACCCCGCTCTCGGCGGTGATCGGCTATTCCGAGATGCTGCAGGAGGAGATCGAGGATCTCGGCGAGGAGGGACTCCTCGCCGACATGCGCAAGATCGAGGCGAACGCCCGCCACCTGCTGGGCCTCATCAACGATGTCCTCGACCTTTCGAAGATCGAGGCCGAGCGCATGGAGATCTATGCCGAGGCCTTCCCGGTAGCCGAGACCGTGCGCGACGTCGCCGCCACCGTGGAATCGCTGGTCGACAAGAAGGGCAACAGCCTGGCCCTCGAGATCGCGGACGACCTCGGCGAGGCGCAGACCGACCAAACCAAGCTGCGCCAGTGCCTCATCAACCTCCTGAGCAATGCGGCGAAGTTCACCGAGGCCGGGCGCATCACCCTGGGGGTCACCCGCACGGCGCGCGAGGGGGCCGACTGGCTCGTCTTCCGCGTGACGGACACCGGTATCGGCATGACCCCCGAGCAGCAGGCCAAGCTGTTCCAGCGCTTCACCCAAGCCGACGCCTCGACCACCCGCCGGTTCGGCGGCACCGGCCTCGGCCTCGCCATCACCCGCGCCTTCGCCGAGATGCTGGGTGGCCGCATCGAGGTGGAGAGCGAGGAGGGAGCCGGCACGACCTTCACCCTGGCGGTGCCGGCGACCTACGTGCCTCCAAACCCGATCGCGGCGGCTCATCAGGACCACGACGCTCTGCACCGGACCGGCGAGGCACGACCGGTCGCCGGCGGCCATGTCCTGATCATCGACGACGACGCCGCGACGCGCGATCTCCTGGCGCGCTTCCTGGAACGCGACGGCTTCACCGTGGCCACCGCCCGTGACGGGCGCGAGGGCGTGGAGCGGGCCCGCGAGCTCAAGCCCCGGGTGATCCTCCTCGACGTGACGATGCCGCGCATGGATGGCTGGTCGGTGCTGCGTACCCTGCGGGCCGACCCGGAACTCGGCGCGACCCCGATCATCATGGTGACGGTGCTCGACGAGCAGAACCTCGCCTTCTCGCTGGGCGCCACCGACTACCTGCAGAAGCCGATTGAGTGGGGCCAGCTCAAGTCGGCCATGGAGCGGTTCAAGCCCTCCGAGCACAAGGGCCCGGTGCTGATCATCGATGACGATCCGGATGCCCGCGAGCGCCTCTCCGCGATGCTGACCCGCGAGGGCTGGCGCGTCGCCTCGGCCGAGAACGGCGTGGCCGGCCTGGAGGCGACGGCGGCCAAGAAGCCCTGCCTCATCCTCCTCGACCTGATGATGCCGGAGATGGACGGCTTCGGCTTTCTGAGAGCCCTGCGCGAGCAGGCTGAGTGGCGCGATATCCCGGTCGTCGTCCTCACCGCCAAGGACATCACGGCCGACGACCGCAGGCGGCTCGCGGGGCGTGCGGATCGGGTCCTGCAGAAGGGCGGCCTGAGCCTGACGGATCTGGCCGAATCCCTACGGCCGCTGGTGGCCCCCGGGGTCTGACGACGCCAGCCCGGCGGGCGCTCCGCGCGCGCTTGCCGGCCCCTGCGGGGCGGCCTATAGCCCTGGACTCACCATGACAGCCGCCCCTCCCAGCTTCCCCCACCGGCACCTGCTCGGGATCGAGGGGCTCACCCGATCCGACATCGAGATCCTCCTCGACCGGGCGGAGGACGCCGTAGCCCTCTCGCGTCAGGTCGAGAAGAAGCGCACCACCCTGCGCGGTCGCACCCAGATCAATCTGTTCTTCGAGCCCTCGACGCGGACGCAGAGTTCCTTCGAGCTCGCCGGCAAGCGCCTTGGAGCCGACGTGATGAACATGTCGGTGGCCTCGTCCTCGGTGAAGAAGGGTGAGACCCTCATCGACACTGCCGCCACCCTCAACGCCATGCGGCCCGATATCATCGTGGTGCGCCATCACGCGGCCGGCGCCGTGCACCTCCTGGCCCGCAAGGTCGACTGTGCCGTGGTCAATGCCGGCGACGGTGCCCACGAGCACCCGACGCAGGCGCTCCTCGACGCGCTGACGATCCGGCGCAATAAGGGCCGGATCGAAGGTTTGCGGGTCGCGATCTGCGGCGACGTCCTGCACAGTCGCGTGGCCCGCTCGAACCTCATCCTGCTGCAGGCCCTCGGTGCGCGGGTCCGGGTGATCGGACCCTCGACCCTGCTGCCCACCGGCATCGAGCGCTTCGGTGTCGAGGTCTTCACCGACATGCGCAAGGGCCTGGAGGGCTGCGACATCGTCATGATGCTGCGCCTGCAGCGCGAGCGCATGAACGGCTCCTTCGTGCCCTCCGTGAAGGAATATTTCCGCTATTTCGGGCTCGATGCCGACAAGCTGCGGCTGGCCGCACCCGACGCCCTGGTGATGCATCCGGGCCCGATGAACCGCGGCGTCGAGATCTCTTCGGAAATCGCCGACGGGGCGCAGTCGCTCATCAGAGAGCAGGTCGAGATGGGCGTGGCCGTTCGCATGGCGGTGCTGGAAGCTCTGGCGACGCATCTGCCGAACGCGTGAGGCGGCTGCGGCGTCTGCCCGCCTACAGGCTGAGCAGCGCCCCCTCCGCCTCCGGCACCTCCTCCGAGAATACCACCCGTGCGCCATCGAGCCGGGCCTTTCCGCCCGCGACGAGAGCCAAGGCTTGTGGATAGAGCCGGTGCTCCTGCACCAGGATGCGAGCGGCAAGAGCGTCGGAATCGTCGCCGGGCCGGACCGGCACGGCCCCCTGCGCGATGATGGGGCCGGCATCGAGCTCGGGCACGACGTAATGCACGGTGCAGCCATGCAGCCGCACCCCGGCGGCGAGCGCCTGTTCATGGGTGCGCACGCCCTTGAACAACGGCAGCAGGGAGGGATGGATGTTGATCATCCGGCCGGCCCAGGTCTCGACGAACCCGGCGGTGAAGATCCGCATGAATCCGGCGAGACACACGAGGTCGATGCCGGCCGCCTCCAATTCGGCGTTCAGCGCGGCGTCGAAGGCCTCCCGGCTTGAATAGGCCCTGTGATCGAGGGCACGGGTCGGGATGCCACGCTCGGCGGCGTAGGTCAGGCCGGGCGCTTCGGGCCGGTTGGATGCCACCAGCACGATCTCGGCGGGGTAATCCGGCGCCTCGGCCGCCGCGATCAGCGAAGCCATGTTCGAGCCGCGCCCCGAAATGAGGATCGCGACGCGGGTCTTGCCTCCGACCGATGATGTCTGCGCGGCCGCCATCAGAAGGCGAGCCGGCCTTCGAAGGTCACGGGCTCGGCCCCACGCGGGGTGATGCGGCCGAGGCGGACCGGGGAGGCGCCACCAAGGTCGAGGGCCTTCGACACGGCGCTCACGCTCTCGGGTGCCACCACCACGACCATCCCGATGCCGCAGTTGAAGGTGCGCAGCATCTCGGATTCGGCGACTCCGCCGACCTCCGACAGCCAGCCGAAGACCGGGGGCGGGATGATCGCGTCGAGGTCGATGCTGATGCCGACGCCGTCGGGCAGCACCCGGGGCAGGTTGTCAGGGAAACCGCCGCCGGTGATGTGGGCGAGGGCCTTGATCCCATCGGTGGTGCGCAGGGCCGCCAGCAGCGGCTTGACGTAGATCTGGGTTGGCTCCAGCAGGGCCTCGCCGAGGGTCCGGGCAGGCTCGAAGGGCGCGGGATCGTCGTAGGACAGGCCGCTCTTCTCGACGATGCGGCGCACCAGCGAAAAGCCGTTGGAATGGACGCCCGAGGACGGCAGGCCCAGGACGACATCGCCGGGCACGATGTTGCCGCGCGGCAGCAGGGTCCCGCGCTCGGCCGCCCCGACGCTGAAGCCGGCCAGATCGTAATCGGAGCCGTCGTAGAGGCCCGGCATCTCGGCAGTCTCGCCACCGATCAGCGCACAGCCGGCGAGCCGGCACCCGGCCGCGATGCCGCGCACGATGTCGGCGCCTACCCCCGGCACCAGCTTGGCGGTGGCGAAATAGTCGAGGAAGAACAGCGGCTCGGCGCCCTGTACGATGATGTCGTTGACGCACATGGCCACGAGATCGATGCCGATGGTGTCGTGCCGGTTCGTCTCGATGGCAATCTTCACCTTGGTGCCGACGCCGTCATTGGCCGCCACCAGGATCGGATCCTTGAAACCTGCGGCCTTCAGATCGAACAGGCCGCCGAACCCGCCGATCTCGGCATCCGCCCCCGGCCGGCGCGTGGCGCGCACCAGCGGCTTGATCGTCTCGACCATGGCGTTGCCGGCATCGATGTCGACGCCCGCGTCCGCGTAGGTCATTCCGTGTCTGGGCTCGCCGGTCATCCGCGCCGCTCTCCGAAGGTCCGTGTTCCGCGACCTCTAACCGCTCCCGCGCGCCTTCGCGAGTCCGTCCTCGCAGCGAGCGCATCGCAGGTCGCGGGGATTCGCACCGAGGTCCGCAGCCGAGGCTCCGACAGCGGCGCACGCGAAACGTCGGCATGCGCCCTGCAGCCTTGACCGCGTCCCCTCCCGTTCCCACTGTTGATCCGCGAACGGCGACGTCGCGCACACGACGATTGGGACGGGGAACGGCCGATGCGCGGCAGGGCGATGATCGGGCTGATGGCCCTCGTGGGCGTCGCCCTCCTGCTCTATCTGCTCGCCGACGTCATGCTGCCCTTCGTGGCGGGCCTCGCGTTGGCCTACCTCCTCGACCCGATCGCGGACCGACTCGAGCGCCTCGGGCTCGGGCGGCTCTCGGCCTCGCTCCTCATCCTCGCGGTCTTCGTCGTCGGGCTCGTGGTGGCCCTGCTTCTCGTGGTGCCGCTCGCCGCCAATCAGGTCTCCGCCCTCGTGGCGACTCTGCCCGGCATGGTCTCGCGGCTGCAGGGCATCCTCGCCGAACGGGCCGGCCCACTGCTGCAGCGGGTGGGAGGCGCCGACGTGCTCACCGATCTGCAGTCGCAGGTCGGCACCTTGGTGGGACAGGGCGGCACCTGGTTCCTGACCTTCCTGAAATCCTTGTGGTCGGGCAGCCAAGCGCTGATCTCCATCGCATCGCTCCTCGTCGTCACGCCGGTGGTGGCATTCTACCTCCTCGTCGATTGGGACCGGATGATCGCGACCCTCGACGGCTGGGTGCCTCCCCGGCATCGCCCGGTGGTCCGGCGCCTCGGGCGCGAGATCGACGGGGCGGTGACGGGGTTCGTCCGCGGGCAGACCCTGGTCTGCCTCATCCTCGGCACCTTCTACGCCGTCGGCCTCTTCTTCGTCGGATTGAACTTCGGCGTCCTCATCGGCCTGATCGCCGGCTTCCTCACCTTTATCCCCTACGTGGGGACGCTGACCGGCTTCCTGCTCTCGGTCGGGGTCGCCCTGGCGCAGTTCTGGCCAGGTTCCGACTGGCTGCATATCGGCCTGACCATCGGGGTGTTCGTGGTGGGACAGTTCCTCGAAGGCAACATCATCTCGCCCAAGCTCGTGGGCGAATCGGTGGGTCTTCATCCGGTCTGGCTGATGTTCGCACTCCTCGCCTTCGGCTCGCTTTTCGGTTTCCTCGGGCTGTTGCTGGCCGTTCCGGTGGCGGCGTCCATCGGCGTGCTGGTCCGCTTCGTCCTGGAGCGTTACCTCCAGAGTCCGCTCTACTACGCGGACGCACCCGCGCTCCTGTCGAAGCCTGAACCCTGAATGGCAACCCGCGACACCGTCCCCCCGAAGCAGCTGGCCTTCGACCTGCCGGCCGACCCGCGCTACGGCCGCGAGGACTTCCTCGTGGGCCCGGCCAACGAGGCCGCCTATACGCTGGTCGAGGCTTGGCCCAACTGGCCCGACACGGTGTGCCTGCTCACCGGACCACCGGGGAGCGGCAAGAGCCATCTCGCCTCGATCTGGGCGACCCGCTCCCACGCCTGGACGGCCCAGGCTTCTGAGATCACCGCTGCTACGGTGCCGCGCTTCCTCTCCAACGGCGCCCTGGTGATCGAGGACATCGACCGAGTGGGAGCGGACGGGAGCGCGCCCCGCGACGAGGCGGCCCTGTTCCACCTCCTCAACCTCGCGCGCGAACGGGGCTGCCCGGTGCTGGTCACTTCCGCCACCTCGGTGGAGGGGCTGGGCCTGACGACGGCGGACCTGCGTTCCCGCCTGCGCCTCGCCCCCGGCGCCACCATCCTGCCCCCGGACGACGCCCTGTTGCGCGCGGTCCTCGTCAAGCTGTTCGTCGACCGGCAGCTGGTGGTGGATCTCGCCATCGTGGAGGCCCTGGCCCTGCGGATCGACCGTTCCCTCGGGCGCGCCCGAGAAGTGGTCACCGCCCTGGACCGGGATGCCCTCAGCCGGGGTCGACGCATCACCAAGCCACTGGCGCTGGCAGTGCTGGAGCGCCTTGGCTTCGGGCCCGAAGAACCGGAGGACGAGGACGAGACGGATCCCGGGGATCATGCCCCGATCTGACGGCGGCCTGGCTACACGACCAACGGCCGAAGATCGTCATGCAACCGTCACAAACGCCGGCCCGGCCCATGCTACGACGCCGACCCTCGAAGACCTGTAGGAGACGAACTCTTGGCGGACATGGACTCGGACACGACCGCATCGGATGCCGGAACCCCGCGTGTCACCGAGGGCCGCACGCGGGCTGCCCGGCCCGCCGCCCGGCGGACCGGGCAGCCCGCAGCGGTAGCCTCCAAACCTCAGCCGGGGAAGACGATCCGGGACGCGCTCGCGGATGCCAAGGCACCCGTATCCAATGCCCTGCCCGATGCCGATCTCGACCTGCCGCCTCCCGGAGACCTGCCGCTCCCTCCCGCCGAGGGCCTCCCAGGTGCGGAGGCGCGTGATTCCGTGCGGGAGGCAGGGCTCGCCCTGCGCCACTCGCCCGAGCGCTTCGTCAACCGCGAACTGTCCTGGCTCCAGTTCAATCGCCGGGTGTTGGAGGAGGCCTCGAACGCCAACCACCCCCTTCTGGAGCAGGTCCGGTTCCTCTCAATCTCGGCCAACAACCTCGACGAATTCTTCATGGTGCGCGTCGCTGGCCTGCACGACCAGGTTCGTGCCGGTCTCGTCCTGCCCTCGCAGGACGGCCTGACCCCGGCCGAGCAGCTGGCGCGGGTGGGGACCGAGGTCTCTCGCCTCGCCCTCGACCAGCAGGCGCGCTGGCGCGAGCTGCGCGGTGAACTCCTCGGCGTCGGCATCGAGCTCATGGAGCCCGCGGGCCTGACCCAGGATCACAAGGCGTGGCTGGAGGACTACTTCCTCAACCACGTCTTTCCGGTCCTGACGCCGCTCGCCATCGATCCGGCGCACCCGTTCCCGTTCATCCCGAATCTCGGCTCCACCATCGCACTGATGCTGGTGCGCCCCCGCGACGGCCGGACCCTACGCGCGTTGATCCGTTTGCCAGCGGTGCTCGACCGCTTCGTGCGCCTACCGGATGCCGAGAACGATGCGACCGCCCGCTTCATCGCCATCGAGCAGGTCATCGTGCTGTTCACCGGGCGGCTCTTCCCCGGCTATGCCTTGCGCGGACAGGGCGCGTTCCGCGTCATCCGCGACTCGGACCTCGAGATCGAGGAGGAGGCCGAGGATCTCGTCCTGCATTTCGAGACGGCCCTCAAGCAGCGCCGCCGCGGCGTCGTCATCCGGCTGGAGGTCGAGGCCGGGATGCCCGAGGACCTGCGTGCCTTCGTGGCCGACGAGCTCGAGATCAGCAGCGACGCGGTGATCTTCGTGGAGGGGATGCTCGCCCTCAACGAGCTATCGCAGATCGTCGGCATCGATCGGCCGGACCTGAAGTTCAAGTCCTACAACCCCCGCTTCCCCGAGCGCATTCGCGAGAGCGGCGGCGACGTCTTCGCGGCGATCCGACAGAAGGACTTCATCGTCCACCACCCCTACGAATCCTTCGATGCGGTGGTGCAGTTCCTCGCCCAGGCCGCCCGCGACCCCAACGTGGTGGCGATCAAGCAGACGCTCTACCGCACCTCCTCGAACTCGCCGATCGTTGCGGCCCTGGCGGAAGCCGCCGAGCTCGGCAAGTCGGTGACGGCGCTGGTCGAGCTGAAGGCCCGCTTTGACGAGGAGGCCAACATCCGCTGGGCGCGCAACCTGGAGAAGGCCGGCGCGCAGGTCGTGTTCGGCTTCATCGAACTCAAAACCCATGCCAAGCTGTCGATGGTGGTCCGGCGCGAGGGCGACCGCCTCGTCACCTACTGCCACGTCGGCACCGGCAACTACCATCCGATCACCGCGCGCATTTACACCGACCTGTCCTTCTTCACCGCCGATCCCGCCGTGGCGCGGGACGTCAGCCGGATCTTCAACTTCATCACCGGCTACGCCGAGCCCGCCGAGCTGGAGCGGATGTCGGTCTCGCCGTTGACCCTGAAACCGCGCCTCTTGGAGAACATCGAGGCGGAGGTGGCCCATGCGAAGGCCGGACGCCCGGCCGCGATCTGGATCAAATGCAACTCGCTGGTCGACCAGCAGATCATCGATGCGCTCTACGACGCCTCCCAGGCGGGGGTCCAGATCGACTGCGTGGTGCGCGGCATCTGCTGTCTGCGCCCAGGAATCCCGGGGCTGTCGGAGACGATCCGCGTCAAATCGATCGTCGGGCGCTTCCTGGAGCATGGACGCATCTACTGCTTCGGCAACGGTGTCGGGCTGCCCCACCCCAAGGCCGTCGTCTACATCTCGTCAGCCGACCTGATGAGCCGGAATCTCGATCGCCGCGTCGAGGCGCTCCTGCCGATCACCAATCCAACGGTGCATCAGCAGGTGCTGGACCAGATCATGCTGGCCAATCTCCTCGACAACCGCCAAAGCTGGCGTGTACTGGCGTCTGGTGCCAGCGAACGGATCCAACCTGCCGAAGGGGAGGAGCCGTTCAATGCGCACAAGTATTTCATGACGAATCCGAGCCTCTCCGGGCGCGGCAAGTCGTCGAAGAAGTCGAGCCCGCGCGCCCTGAGCCGACGCGCGCAGCGTGGCTGACGGACCGTCCAGAGGAGCCCGCATGGGCCTCGACCCAGCCCGCCCCGCGCCCGTCCAGGGCATCCCCTTGTCCGGGGCCGGGGACCACATCGAGCCGGTGGCGATCATCGACATCGGCTCGAACTCGGTACGGCTTGTCGCCTATGACGGCCTGACCCGGGCGCCCACTCCGCTCTATAACGAAAAGGTGCTGTGCGGCCTCGGCCGCAACGTGCTCTCCACGGGCCGCCTCAACGAGGAGGCGGTGCGCCGGGCACTGGTCGCGCTCGCGCGCTTCCGCGTGCTGTGCGAAACCATGCGCGTGTCGCGCACCTTCGTGCTGGCCACCGCCGCCGCGCGCGACGCCGAGAACGGCCAAGAATTTCTCGCCGCGGCGGAAGCCGCCTGCGGCCAGCGCATCGAACTGCTCTCCGGCCGGCGCGAGGCCGAGCTCTCGGCGCTCGGCGTCATCTCGGGCTTCCACGCGCCCGACGGGGTCGTGGGCGACCTCGGCGGGGGCTCCCTGGAACTGGTGGATGTGCGCGGGGCCACGGTGGGGATGGGCGTGACGATGCCGCTCGGCGGCCTTGCCCTCCAGGATCTCTCGGGCGGCTCGGTCAAGAAGGCCCTCAAGATCGTCCGGGAGAACCTGAAGAAGGCGGCGCCCCAGCTGGAGACCCTGCGCGGGCGCAGCTTCTACGCCGTCGGGGGGACGTGGCGCGCGCTCGCGCGGCTGCACCAATCGGCCCGGGGATACCCGCTGCACGTCATGCACGGCTACAGCGTCGAGCCGTCGGACGAGCTGAACTTCCTCGAAGTGGTGGAGCGCACCGACGCGGCCCTGCTGCAGGATGTGGAGAGCGTCTCCGAAGCGCGCCGTCCCCTCCTCGCTTACGGGGCCGTGGTGCTGGAAGAGATCATCCGGATCGGACGTCCGCGCGAGCTCGCCGTCTCCGCCAGCGGCGTGCGCGAGGGCCTGCTCTACGAGCAGCTCGACCGCGACGCACGCCTTGCCGACCCGCTGCTGGCGGCGGCGGCCGAATTGAACACCTTGCGTGCCCGCTCGCCGGGCCATGCGGAGGACCTCATCACCTGGAGCGACCGCTTCATCGCCAGCCTCGATCAACCGGAGACTGCCGACGAGCGTCGCCTGCGCCACGCAGCCTGCCTCCTGTCCGATATCGGCTGGCGGGCGCACCCGGATTACCGCGGCGAGCAGAGCGTCAACGTGATCACCCACGCGGCTTTCGTCGGGATCGACCATCCAGGCCGGGCCTATCTGGCACTGGCCATCTACTTCCGCCACGAGGGAATCGCCCCCGAGAAGGCGAGCCCGATGCTGCGCAACCTGGCGGGCCCCCGCCTGTTCGAGCGCGCCCGTCTGCTCGGCGCCCTGCTGCGCCTCGCCTTTCCGCTCTCGGCCGGCATGGCGGGAGCCCTCGGGCGGATTCCCGTCACCATCGAGAGTGGCCGGGTGACGCTGACCCTTCCTGCGGACCTGGGTTCCCTTCCCGGTGATCGGATCCTCAACCGGGTGCGCGGTCTCGGTCGCCTGTTCGGCCTTGAAGGCCGGATCGTCGCAGCGGATTGAACCAAAACACAAGCGGAACCGTTTTCCGCGTCCGGCAAGGAGAATTACGGACATGAAGTCACTCTGTGCAGCGGCGGTTCTGGGGCTGACGGTCCTCGGCTCGGTGAGCCCTGTCCTGGCCCAGCCCTACCGCGGATACGAAGACGGCTATCGCGGCCGCGACGACGGATATCGGGGTAGGGACGACGGATATCGCGATCGCGATGGCGATTTCCGGGACCGCGGCCGCGGCTCCGGCCGACGGGACTATGGCTTCGACGAGGCCGAATACCTGCGCTGCAACCCCGATGTCCGCCGGGCCGTCAATCGCGGCCAGATGGAATCCGGCGCCGCACATTATCGGGTCTTCGGCCGTCGGGAAGGTCGGCGCCTGAGCTGCTGACGCACGCGATCGAAGTCGGCAACTCGGGGCGACGTCTCCGAGGGGCCGGCCCCGGTTCTGAGCCCAGGCTCCGTATAACTTCGTTCGGAGGGCACGAGCTGGGAGGCCGCAGCGAGAGCCGTGGCTCCGCCTCGGTTAATCTGTCTGTGCGGTCGAGACATCCCCGAGCAAAGACCGGGAGCCGCCGGACCGCCCGGATCGCGGGCTCAAGCCTCTCGCTCGGAACGTGGCGCTCGCGACCGGGACCCGCCCCGGTCGGTTCGGGGAGGCCCCTTGAGTCAGAAGGGCCTGACAGCGATGACGTGTTTCCAGGATCATTTTTCGGCCCATGCGGCCGAGTATGCGGCGCACCGACCGACCTAATCAGGGGGCCCTGGCCGATGCGCTCGCGGATGCCGCGCCGGGGCAGTCCGTGGCCCTCGATTGCCCCTGCGGCACCGGGCAGCTCTCAGTCCTGCTTGCCGATCGATTCGAACACGTCATCGCCGCGGATGCGAGCGCCGCGCAGGTTGCCCCTGCGAGGCCGCATGCCCGCGTCGCCTACAGCGTGGCGCCCGCCGAGCGGAGCGGTCAGCCGGCGGCGCGCGCGGCCTCGTGCCGGTCGCGCAGGCAGCCCACTGGCTCGAACTTCCGACCTTCTACACCGAGGTGCGACGGGTCGCGCATCCTGGCGCTCATCACATACTGGGTGCTGCACATCGATGATGCGGCGATCGATGCCGTGACGCAGCGCTTCTATGGCGGAACCCTTGGCCCCTATTGGCCGCCCGAGCGCCGCCACGTCGAAGACGGCTATCGCATGCTCCCGTTCCCCTTCCCGGCCGTTGCGATGCCAGAACTTGCCATCAGGCTGTCCTGGGGACGCTCCGAGCTGATCGGCTACACGGAGACCTGGTCGGCGGTCCGGGCATTGGAAACGGCGTTGGGCCGGGCGCTCATCACGGCATTCCAGGATGCCCTGGCCGCGGCCTGGGGCGCCCCCACCGTGCAGCGGGACATCCGTTGGCCCCTGTCCGTGCGCGCCGGTCGACTCTGACCGGCGCGAAGGCTGCGGATCAGGTTACCCGCACCGGGAAGATCGATTTCTTCACGATGGCGTGGACGCCCCAATTGCCGTCCACCACCTGGGTGATGCCGAAATCCACCGCGACGGACATGAGGGAGATCGCTTCGTCCTCGGTCAATCCGTGTCCATGCATCAGGAACCGGCGCATCTTGCGGAAGGCATCGCGCATGGCGAGGTCGATGGAGGATTGGGCGAAGATCGCGGTCTGCGCATCGGGCCCGAGATCGGCCAGATAGTTCGGGTAGCTGAAGCCCGAGAGCACCCAATCGTCGGCCGTCTCGATCATCGGGAAATCGAGGGTCTCGAGGGCCGTGCCCGGAAGGTCCGCCTTCTTGTGCAGGATGAACTGGAAGGTGCCGGTGAGCGAGCACTCGATGGCGGTGCCGCAGAGTTCGGAATCGCCCTGGCTCGCATGGGGGTCACCCACCGAGAACAGGGCGCCCGGCACGGCGACAGGATAGTAGAGGGTCGCGCCCTTGCCGATGCGCCAGTTGTCGATGTTGCCGCCGGTGTAGCTCGGCGGGATCGAGTTCACCATCTCGGCTTCCTTGGGTGCCAAGCCCATCGTCCCGAAATGCGGTCGGATCGGCACGCGGAAGCCCTTGAGCGCATTGAAATTGCGCTGCGTGCGGGTGTGGTCCACCGGCAGGCCCGGATAGTCGATGGTCGGGTGGTCGACACCGGACGGGTCCGTCACGCCCGGCCAGCGAAAGCTGTAGACCGCCTGTGCCCAGTCGCGCGCGCCCGTGGCATCGACCTCGTAGATCGTCACCACCTCGCGGGGCCGATCACCGGTGATCATGTCCTTGTAGTGGTAACCCCAGTTCGCGGCGGCGTTGCTCCCGAAGGTGCGGCCCTTGAAGGCCGGGTTGGCCGAGGGGCGGGGCATCACGTCCAGGATGCGGACCTCGAGGACATCGCCGGGCTCGGCTCCACGGATCGCCACCGGGCCGGTGCAGATATGCACGCCGAGGCCGCCGCCGGGGCCGAATTTGGTGTCCTCCGGGCCGGCCCCGCGCCGGGCGACGCCCTTCTTCTCCTTTGTCCAGAGAAAGACGCTCTCTGCACCGGGATCGCCATTGACCATGCGCTCGGCATCGTCGTTGGCATGGTGCGTCAGGGTTTCGATGGTGACGTAATCGCCGGAATCGATCTCGATCTGCGGTTTCAGGCTGCGGCTGAAATAGCCCCAATGCACGGTCTCGGCCGTGGCCGGCAGGTGGTAATGCGCCGTCCGCTTGGGGCCACGCTGCGCGCTCGCCTGGGCAAGGGCGACACCGGGCAACGTGAGGCCACCGGCCATCAGAGCGGCGGCGCCACCCGAGGCGACGAAGCCGCTCTTCAGGAAGGCCCGCCGCTCCGGTTCGAGGTCGCCCAGCAGGCGCCGTCGGTGCTCGGGAAAGTGGCTACAACTCGGATCGTCACCTTGGCACATCGCGATCTCCCGCCTAACCCATTCAGCAGGAATATTGCATGCAAAGCAGCGGCCACGCTTCCCGGCCCGGAACATTTCGGCAACGAGTCGGACGCTCCTGCGTTTGTTCCTCGGGCGAACGGATTCGTTCGCGTGAGGGGCGCCGACGCACCCGGGCGTCCTCTCCGGTGTCGGCGCCGCTTCTGTACACAGGATGCCAAAACCTTTGACGACGGGTGTCGACCGTTCTCAGCTGCACCAAATCATCGCCGGGCTCTCCGAGGGCGTGATCCTCATCGAGCCCGATCAGCGCATTGCCTGGGCCAATGCGGCCGCCCTCGCGATGCACGGGGCGGCTGACCTCGCCGAACTGGGCGGAACGGTCTCGGCATTTCGCGAGACCTTTGTCCTGCGCTACCGCAACAACCACGTCATCACGCGCACGCCGATCGAGCGCGTTCTCGCCGGCGAGACCTTCGATGAGGTCATCGTCAATGTCCGACGAACGGACCGGCCCGAATTCGATTTGATGCAGCGCATCCGCAGCCTCATCATCAGGGATGCGGCGGGCAAGCCCGATTGCCTCGTGCTGATCCTGGCCGACGTCACCTCGCAATTCGCAGCCGAAGAACGTTTCGAGAAGACATTCAACGCGAACCCGGCACCGGCCGTGATCTGCCGGCTGTCAGACCTCCGCCACGTGAAGGTCAATCTCGGCTTCCTGGAAATGACGGGCTATCGCAGCGCGGACATCATCGGGCGCAGCGTCTATGAGGTCGACGTGCTCAACGAGGCCCGCAGCCGGGACTTGGCCATCGCACGCCTCAACGCGGGCGAGACGATCCCCCAGATGGAGGCCTGCCTGCGTTTGCCCGACGGCGGTACCCGGTTCGTCATCGTGGCAGGCCAGCCCATCGACATGGGCGACGAGCCCTGCATGCTCTTCACCTTCGCCGATCTTGAATTGCGCAAGAAGGCCGAGACAGCCCTGCGCCACAGCGAGGAGCGCTTCGCGACGGCGTTCCGCCTCACGCCCGTTCCGACTCTGCTGTGTCGGGCCGATGGCCTCGCCGTGATCGGAATCAACCAAGCCTTCACGCGGACCTTCGGTCATGCGGAGGACGCCGTGGTGGGGCACGAACTCGATGCGATCGGCCTTTGGGCCAACGGCGCTCAGCGCGAGCGCTTCGGCCATGACCTTGCCGCGCAAGGCAGCGTTCTCGGCTTCGAGGCCTGCCTGCGCAGCCGGGATGGAATCGATCTCGACTGCCTCGTCTCGGCCGAGAGCGTCACCATCGGCGACGAACCCTGTCTCCTCGCGGTGCTGCAGGACATCAGCGATCGCAAGCGCTCCGAGCGTGAATTGTTCGATGCGATCGAGACCGTGATGGCCGACACCTCGTGGTTCAGCCGCGGTCTGATCGACAAGCTCGGCAGCCTGCGTCATCCGAGTTCGTCGGAGCCAGCGCCGGTCAGACCCGACCTCACCCGCCGCGAGGGCGAGGTGCTCCGCCTGATCTGTCAGGGCCTCGGCGACGGCGCCATCGCCAAGCGCCTGGGGCTGACCCCCAACACCGTGCGCAACCACGCTGCCGCACTCTATCGGAAGCTCGGCATTCATCGCCGCGGCGAGGCCATCATCTGGGGACGGGACAACGGCTTCGCGTCGTAGGTCGCGGCCGCGTCTCTGCCCGAGCCGCCGCGTCCGTTTCGGATCAGCTCCCTCGGCAAAGAACCGCCCGCTCCCTGTTGGAAGCGGCCGGTTCTCGAGGTCCCCGGCGGGGGTGCCCTGGAGCCGATGCTAGAGCGCCGCTCGAATCGCCGCGGCGATGCGCTTCAGGCCGGCCTCGACTTGACCGCCCTTGATATGGACGCGCAGGGCCCGGCGTCTGCGCTCGGCCAGGACCGCGAAATCGCCCCGGGCCTGGGCCGCCACCACCGTGCCGAAACCGAGGCTGCGACCGGGAATCGCGAGATCCGCCGAGGGATCGGCCGTGATCTGCAGGAACACGCCGGTATCGGGCCCGCCCTTGTAGGCCTGACCGGTGGAGTGCAGGAAGCGCGGCCCGAATTCGAGACAGGTGGCGAGGCGGCGCGTGTCGCGCAGCGCCACCCGGGCCTCCTGCAGGATCGCGTGGTGGCTGGGATTGCGGGCCACATAGGCCAGGAGCGCGACGTAGTCGCCGTCCTTCGCCCGGGCGAGATGGGCTGCGATGGCCGCCTCGAGTCCCTCGGTGGCCCGGGGCAGGGCGCCGGCATTGCCCGCATCCGCGTAGAGGGCCATCGTCTCGTCGGCGAAGATCGGCGTCTCGCCCGGCAGGGCACCGCTCTTCTCGGCCGCATCGAACAGCTTCTTCGTCTCGATCTTGCTCGCCTCGACGTCGGGCTGGTCGAAGGGATTGATACCGAGCATCGCGCCCGCGACCGCCGTGGCGATCTCGAAGCGGAAGAATTCCTGTGGCAGCTGCTCCTCGTTGGCCAGGGTGATGTGCGCCACCGGGTGGCCTTCTCGCTCGAGGTTGCGCACCGCCTCGTCCTGGTGAGGATCGGCGCGGCCGTCGAGTCGCAGGTAGACGAAGAAGCGGTCGCGGCCGTAGACGGCGGGTACGTCGACGGGCTCGCCGTCGATGGGGATCAGGCCCTTGCCCGCCTTGCCGGTGGATTCGGCGATGAGTTGCTCGGCCCAGGCGCCGAAGGTGTCGATGCCGGGGGACGCGACGATCGTGACCTTGTCACGGCCAGCGCTCAGCGCAGCCGCCCCCATGGCGGTGCCGAGGAGCACGCCCGGGTTCTGGGCAGGCGGCACGGCTGGGCCACAGGAGCGGACCATGGTCCGGGCGGTGTCGAGGAAGGCCCTCACGTCGATACCTGAGGCCGCCGCCGGGACGAGGCCGAACGCCGACAGGACCGAGTAGCGCCCGCCGATCTGCGGCACGCCGTAGAAGATCTTTCGGAAATTGTCCGTCTTCGCGGCCTTTTCCATGGCCGAACCCGGGTCGGTGACGGCGACGAAATGGGCACCGGCCTTGTCGGCCCCCACCGTCTCCTTCATCCGGCCGAGGAAGTAATCCCGGAAGACGTTGGGCTCGAGGGTCGAGCCCGACTTGCTCGCCACGATGAACAGCGTGGTCGGCAGGCTGATCGCAGCCTCCGTCTCGCGGACCTGATCCGGATCGGTGGAGTCGAGAATCCGCAGACGGGGGAAGCCCTCGCGGCTGCCGTAAGTCTCGGCGAGCACTTCCGGGCCGAGGCTCGAGCCGCCCATTCCAAGAACGACGACGTCGCTGAAGCCGCCCGCCCGCACGTCCTCGGCAAAGGCCTCGTAGTCGGCGACATGGTCGAGCTCGTCCTCGACGATGCGCAACCAGCCGAGCCAGCGGTCTTCGTCCGTCCCGCTCCAAACGGTCTTGTCGTGCGCCCAGAGCCGGCGGATCTTGCCGGACGCGCGCCACTCCTCGACCGCCTTCTTGGCGGCGGCGCCGAGCGTCTCGCCCAACACGAGAGTCTGCGCGTCGAGCTTCGGCCCCAGGAAGTCGATGCGCTTGGCCGCCACCGCACTGAGGAGCTTATCGGCGGCGTCGATGAAGAGTTGCACGCCCTCGTCGACCAGGGTGTCGGCGACCGTCTCGATGTGGATGCCGGCCTCGACGAGGCGCGCCATCACGGCCTGCGCGCCCGAGACGTCGCTCTCGATGGCGGCCTTGACGGTGCCGTGATCGCGGAACGCGTCCATGGTGGCCGGCGGCATGGTGTTGACGGTATCGGGGCCGATCAGCGCCTCGACGTAGAGAACGTCGGAATAAGCCTTGTTCTTCACGCCCGTCGAGGCCCAGAGCAGGCGCTGCGCCTTGGCACCCTTCTGTGCGAGGGCCTGCCATTGCGGCTCGGCGTGGATGGCCTTGTAGCGCTGGTAGGCGAGCTTGGCATTGGCGATGGCGACCTTGCCCTTGAGGTCGTCGAAGCCGCCGGCCTCGTCCAAGGCCTTGTCGACCGCGACATCGATCCGGCTGATGAAGAAGCTCGCAACGCTCGCGACCTTCGACACGTCACCGCCTTTGGCCGCGAAGGCCTGCAGGCCGGCGATGAAGGCGCGGGCCACCGCCTCGTAGGTGTCGACCGAGAACAGAAGGGTGACGTTGATGCTGATGCCGTCCGCGGTCAGGGCCTGGATCGCCGGAATGCCCTCCCGGGTCGCCGGCACCTTCACCATCAGGTTGTCGCGGGCCACCATCGCGTGGAGGCGGCGGGCCTCGGCCAAGGTCTCCTCGGTGTCGAGAGCCAAGTAAGGCGACACCTCAAGACTGACGTAGCCGTCGGCGCCGTCGCTCTCGTCGTAGACCGGGCGCAGCACATCGGCGGCGGCCTGGATGTCGGCCACCGCGCAACCTTCGTAGAGGTCGATGACGCGGGCATCGCCTTGATCCATCACGGATTTCAGGGCGTCGTCGTATTCCGACGATCCGCCGATGGCCTTCTCGAAGATCGAGGGGTTCGAAGTGACGCCACGCAGGCCGTCCTCGTCCACCAAAGCCTTCAGCTTGCCTTGCGCAACGAAGCCGCGGGCGACGAAATCGAGCCACACGGCCTGCCCCTGTTCGGGAAAGAGAGCCTTGAGCGGGTTCATGGGAAACTCCTCGTCGTCCGGGCGCCGGGCGGGGAGCCCCGTCGCCGACATCCATCACCGGTTCTGTGCATCTCCCCCCAACGAGGGGAGGAGAGGCTGGTAGGGTGGGGCCGGTCACGCTGACCGGCTGGGGAAGCTGGCGGCGCCGACTCGGCCCTCGGCCCTCCCCCAGAAGGGAAGGGGAAAACGTTCGCGCCGCCTACTTCCTGTGTCGAGCGATCTGATCGCGGGCGGCCTGGAGCACCTTCTCGGGGGTGAAGCCGAACTTCGTCTGCAGGTCCTTGATCGGCGCCGAGGAGCCGAAGGTGTGCATGCCGATGATCGTGCCCGCCGAGCCCGCAAAGCGGTCCCAGCCGATCACCGAGCCCTGCTCGACGGCGACGCGGGCCAGCACCTCGGGGATCAGCACGCTGTTGCGGTAGCCCTCGTCCTGACGCTCGAACAGGTCCCAGGACGGCATCGAGACGACGCGGGCCTTGACGCCCTCTGCCGTCAGCGCCTCGTAGGCCGAGACACAGAGCTGTACCTCCGAGCCTGTGCCGATGAGGATGACCTCTGGCGTTCCCTCGCAATCGGCGAGGACATAGGCCCCCTTGGCGGTGCCGGACGCCGCGGCGTACGTCGACCGGTCCAGGGTCGGCAGCGGCTGGCGGCTCAGCGCCAGCACCGCCGGCTGATCCTTCAGGCTCATGATCACCCGATAGGATTCCGCGACCTCGTTGGCGTCCGCCGGGCGGAGGGTGACGAGCCCCGGGATCGCCCGCAGCGTCAGCAGTTGCTCCACCGGCTGGTGGGTGGGACCATCCTCGCCGACGCCGATCGAATCGTGCGTGAAGACGTGGAAGACCGGCACCTCCATCAAGGCCGCCAAACGGATCGGCGGGCGCATGTAGTCGGCGAAGACCAGGAAGGTGGCGCCGTAGGCGCGCAGACCGACGAGGCCGAGGCCGTTCACGATCGAGCCCATCGCGTGCTCGCGCACACCGAAGTGGATGTTGCGGCCACCCGGTTCGAAGGGTGTTAGAGAGCCGGCTCCCTCGAAGGTGAGATTGGTCTTGTTGGACGGCGCGAGATCGGCCGAGCCGCCCAGCATGAACGGCACGTGCTGCGCGATGGCGTTCAGCACCTTCCCGGAGGACTCACGGGTGGCAAGGCCCTTGGCGTCCGCTTCGAAGACCGGGATGTCCTTGTCCCAGCCGGCCGGCAACCGGCCCTCGAGATAGGCATCGAGTTCCTCGGCATGCACCGGGTCCGCGGCCTTGGCCTCGTGGAAGAAGCCCTCCCAGGTGGCGTAGAGTTCGGCACCGCGCTTGCCGATGCCATTGCGGAAGTTGTCGTAGACCCCGTCGGGCACCAGGAACTGCGCGTCCTCGGGCCAGCCATAGGCACGCTTGGCCCCCTTGACTTCGTCCTCGCCGAGCGCGTCCGAGTGGGCCTTGGCGGTGTTCTGCTTCTTGGGCGCGCCGTAGCCGATGATCGAGTTGACGACGATCAACGTCGGGCGGTCGCTGGACTGGAGGAAGGTCTCCAGAGCCGACGAGACCGCGTGGACATCGTTGGCATCGGCCACGCGCAGGACCTGCCAGCCATAGGCAAGGAAGCGGGCCGCGACCTCCTCGGAGAAGGCGAGTTCGGTGTGGCCCTCGATCGTGATGGTGTTGTTGTCGTAGATCCAGCACAGGTTCGACAAACGCAGGTGCCCGGCGATGGAGGCCGCCTCCGAGGCGACGCCTTCCATCAGATCGCCGTCCGAGCAGATGGCGTAGACGTTGTAGTCGAACAGCGGCAGGTCGGGCCGATTCAGGCGCTCGCCCAGAAAGCGGCCGCCCATCGCCATGCCGACGGAGTTCGCCACGCCCTGACCGAGGGGACCGGTCGTGGTCTCGACGCCGGTGGTGAAGTGGTACTCGGGATGGCCGGGAGTCCGGCTGTCGAGTTGGCGAAAATTCTTGAGGTCGTCGATGGTCAGGGCGGGCGCGTTGCCGCCGTCCTTCTCGGTCACGCCGGCGAGATGGATCAGGCCGTAGAGCAGCATCGAGGCGTGACCGGCCGAGAGCACGAAGCGGTCGCGATTGGGCCAGTGCGGGTGCGCCGGGTCATAGCGCAGGTAGCGGTTCCATAGGGTGTAGGCCACCGGTGCCAGCGCCATAGGGGCGCCGGCATGGCCTGAATTGGCCTTCTGCACCGCGTCGATGGCGAGCGTCCGGAGCGTGTCGATGCTGAGCTTGTCGATCTCGCTCAGGGCCGCGTTCGGCTTGGTATCTGCTCCGCTCATCTCTCGTCGTCCTTCATCTGTGGGCTTGTTCGCCTGGAGCGTCCGAAACGCTCAGGCGTCGCACCGTTGGGGTGCAGGCGTGGTCGCACCCGGAGATTCGGCTTCCGCAGAGCCGCTGCTCCGCTCCCTGGCCGGCCCCTTGGCCCGGCTGTAGTTGAGAATGGTGTTCACCAGCGTGACGTGGCTGAAAGCCTGCGGGAAGTTGCCCACGAGGCGCCGGGCCTTCACATCATACTCCTCCGCCACCAATCCGACATCGTTGCAGACGCCGATCAGCCTCTCGATCAGCGCACGCGCCTCGTCGCAGCGCCCGAGACCGATGAGGTTGTCGGCGTACCAGAACGAGCAGGGCAGGAACGCGCCCTCGTCGCCGGGCAGACCGTCGGTGGTCTGGTTCTCGGTGTCGTAGCGCAGCACGAAGCCGTCGCGCATCAGGGTGTGCCCGATGGCCTCCACGGTGCCGACCACCCGCGGGTCGTCCTGGGGCAGGAAGCCCATATGGGCGATGAGCAGCAGGCTCGCGTCGAGTCGCTTCGAACCGTAGGACTGCACGAAGCTGTTCAGCTCAGGGTCGAAGCCCTTGGCGCAGACCTCCGCGTGAATCTGCTCGCGGATCTCGCGCCAGCGCGCCACCGGCACGTCACGAGCCTCCTTGGGCCGGTGGCTCAAACCAGTGGTCCGAATCTCATCCTGCTCGCGGGTCTCGGCCTCCTCGAAGGAACGGATGGCCCGATCGAAGGCGACCCAGGCCATGACCTTCGAGTGAACGAAGTGCCGGCGTCCGCCGCGCACCTCCCAGATGCCCTCGTCGGGCGTACACCAGACCTTCTCGAGATGGCGCAGCAGCGCTTCGCCGACGCGCCAGCCGTCGGCATCGCCCTGGAGGCCGCGTTGGTGCGCCTGATAGAGCGCGTCGAAGATTTCGCCGTAGACGTCGAGCTGGAACTGCTCCACCGCCGCGTTGCCGATGCGCACGGGCTTCGAGTTCTCGTAGCCGGGCAGCCAATCGAGCTCGATCTCGGGCAGCATGCGCTCCCCGGCGATGCCGTAGAGGATGTGCGCCTGCTCCGGGTTCCCAGCCACGGCGCGCACCAGCCAGTCGCGCCAGGCGCGGGCCTCGTCGAGGTAGCCGCCATCCATCAGGGCGATCAGCGTGAAGGTGGAATCGCGCAGCCAGCAGAACCGGTAGTCCCAGTTGCGTACGCCGCCAAGATCCTCCGGCAGGGACGTGGTGGGCGCGGCCACGATGCCGCCGGTCGGCTGGTAGATCAGCGCCTTCAGGGTGAGCAGCGATCGCTTCAGGATCGCGTCCCAGGGCGTGCCGGAAGCAGCGCGGCTGGACCAGTCGCGCCAGTAGCGATCGGTCTCGAACAGCACCTTGCGCGGCTGGATCGGCGCCGGGTCGTCCTCGTGGGATGCCCCGTAGCTCAGGGTGAAGGCCACGCTCTGACCGGCTTCCACCGTGAATTCCGAGACGGTGGTCTGATCCTGGCCGAACGTCGGCACTAGGGTGCGCAGCACCACCTTGTGCGGTCCGGAGATCGCGCGGAGATCACCGAGTTCGTTGTGCGAGACCCAGGGCACCGCCAATCCGTAATCGAAGCGGACGCGAAGGCGCATCCGCATGGGCACGGTCCCCTCGAGCCCCTCGACGATCCTGACGAGATGCGCGCCATCGTTGGCCGGCATGTAGTCGGTCACCCGCACGACGCCGGCGGCGGTCTCGTGCCGGGTCTCCAGGACGAGGCTGCCCTCGCGATACTGGCGCGTCGTGGCGGCCGCATCCATAGGGCCGAGCTTCCAGTAGCCGTGATCCTCCGTGCCGAGCAGGGCGGCGAAGCAGGCGGCGGAATCGAAGCGGGGCCAACAGAGCCAGTCGACGCTGCCGTCGCGGGCGATCAGCGCAGCGGTACGGCCATCGCCGACGAGCGCGTAATCCTCGATCCGTCCGGCCATCCAGGTCCTCGTCCTCGCGACGTCGACCGTCACGGGGCCGCGCAGCATCGCTGAGCGTCCACGTAGTCTTCGAAGGCGGCAGGGTCCAGGGTCAGGGGCGCTTTTGCTGGCCCGCCAACGCTTCGAAAGCGTTCAGCGGAGGCGCCCGATCCAACCGGAGACGGCGGCACCGAGGGTTGCGGTCTCCGCGCCGAGGGCCGCGCCCTGGTCGCTCACGAAAGTACCGGCGGCGGCGGTCTTGGCGCCCATGAAGGCGCCGGCAGCGGCGCCCGCCTGGGTCACCGCGCGGATCGTCGGCGCGAACGGCAGGGCGAGGTCGGGCAAGGTCGCGTCAGGCAGGCCGATCCCGGGCAGCACGCCCTCGTCCCCCTCGGCGGCGGCATGCGAGACCTCGGCCTCGGCCGCGAAGGGCAGGGCCTTCTCGCGAACCTGCGGCAGTCTCGCTGGGGCCTGCGGTGCCCTCTCGGAAACCTGCGGCGCCTTGTCGGTGGTCGGCGCGACCTTGGCGGCTGCAAGGCGCGGATGCTCGAACCCGCGCGGAGCGGCGAGGCGGGCAGGCCGAGGCACGGTCCTGTGGGCTTGGGCGGCGGGCTCGGCCTGGGCGACGATGACCAGTGGGAACTGGGACTGGAAGGCAAGACGGGCCGGGATGAAGGGCGCCACCGCCGTCGCCTCCGGTGCGGCAGCCACCGCTGTCGCCGGAACTGAGGCCGGTGCCACAGGGGCCGGCTCGTGGCAGAGATAGGAGGCTGCCCCGAGGATCACCGCCATGGCCAGCGTCGGCAGGAGGGGCGGCGTCACGCCACGCGCGGAACCCGATTCGAACGCCGTCTGATCGGGGGGCGTTTCGAACGCCGTCTGATCGGGGGGCGTGCAGCCTGACATCCGGGGCACCTCGCTGTGCGTTTCAGCAACCGGTCCGATCGCCAGCGCCATTAGCCGGGCCGTTTGCGGCGGAACCTGGGCTGTTTCCTCTCCAAACGGTAATGTTTCGCCGGGCATGCGGCTTGCGTTCCCGGTGATGACCCTCCTGTTCCCCGCCTTCCGAACGCCACGCCCGCGCCCACAGCGTCATGTGCCTTGTCATCCCCTCGACCGGCATGCGACCTGCCGGGACCGCCCCAACCCCGATTCGCGTCCCCGGACACCGATGACCGAGCCGACCCTGACCGTCGCCGTGATCGACCCGAGCCGTGCCCGCGCCGCGATCCTCGAGGAGGGCCTCATGGCGGCGGGCTTCACCCGCGTCGTGGTTCTGCCCGACACCGCCGACCTGCCGGCCCGGGTGGCGGCCCTGAACCCGGACGTGGTCGTGATCCACCTGGAGAGCCCGAGCCGGGACATTCTGGAGCAGATGTCGGGCCTGTCCCGACACGTGGAGCGGCCGGTGGCGATGTTCGTCGACCGCTCGGACGTGCCGATGATGCAGGCGGCGATGGATGCGGGCATTTCCGCCTACGTCGTCGACGGATTGCAGCCGCAGCGCATCCGCTCGATCCTCGACGTGGCGATCCTGCGCTTCAACGCCTTCGCGCGGCTGCAACGCGAATTGTCGGAGGCGCGGGGCGAGCTCGCCGACCGCAAGCTCATCGAGCGGGCCAAGGGTATCCTGATGACGGCCAAGGGCCTCTCGGAGGAGGAGGCCTACCGGACGATGCGGCGCAAGGCCATGAATGAGAAACGGAAAATCGCCGATATCGCCCGCGCCATCGTGACCGCGGCGGATCTCCTGGGATGAGAGGCCTGCCCCGATGAGACTCGCTCTCGGTTACGTGCCGCTCATCGACGCGGCGCCCCTGATCGCCGCCGTGGAGGGGGGCTTCACCGCCGCCGAAGGCCTGGCGGTGGACCTCGTCAGTGAGCCCTCCTGGGCGACGCTCCGGGACAAGCTGGCGCTCGGGCACCTCGACGGCGCGCACATGCTGGCGCCCCTCGCCCTCGCCAGCGCCCTCGGCATCAGCGGGCCCGAGACCGACCTGGTGGTGCCCCTCGGGCTCAGCCTCAACGGCAATGCGGTCACGGTCTCGCGCCCGCTCTGGGCCGAGATGGCGCCGGAGGCCGACAATCTCGACTCGATGGCACGCGCGTTTTCCCGTGTCGCACGCGTGCGGGTCACACAGGGTCGACCCCTGACGCTGGGCACCGTGCACCCCTTCTCGTGCCACACCTACCAGCTCCGGATGTTCGCGGCCCGCGGCGGGCTCGACCTCGACGCCGCGACCCGGCTGGTGGTGATCCCGCCGCCCTGGATCGCCCAGGCCCTGCGCTCCGGGCAGATCGACGGGTTCTGCGCCGGCAGCCCCTGGAACAGCGTGTCGGTGGCCGAGGGATACGGCCGCATCGTCGCCCTCGGCTGCGAACTGGCCCCGGACTGCCCGGAAAAGGTGCTGGCGCTGCCAGCCTATGCGGCGGAGACGAGTGCGGCCCTGGTCCGCGCGGTGCGTCGGGCCGGGCGCTGGTGCGCGGCGGCCGAGAACCGGGGCGAGCTGGCGAGCCTGCTCGCCCATCCGAGCCATCTCGGCATCGATCCGGGCCTCGTCCGCCGGGCCCTGGCCGGCACCGTGGTGGTCGATCCGGACGGGACCGAGCGGCCCGCATCGCGCTTTGTCGTGTTCGGCGCCGCGGCCGAGCGGCCGGTTCCCGACCAGGCCGACTGGCTCCTCGACCAGATGGGACAGGCCGGTCAGATCACGCCCACCCCCGCCCTGTCCGCCCGTGCCCGGGCGATCTACCGGCCCGACCTGTACGCGGCCGCCGGCTGAGAGGCAGCTGCCACGGGCATCAGCAGGGTGCCCGCGGATTGTGCAGCGCAGCGCGTGGCGCGCAGGCAGGCAGACCGGGCGGCCGATCTCGCGGTCCGGCCTGGTTTCTCGCATCCGCACGGGCTCCGAAACCGAAGGCGGCCGCTGAGACGTTTCTGACAAAGACCTTTGATCGGAACCGGTTGGAGCGCATCCGGGATGCCCGGCATCGCAATGGTCCGGCGGCCGCACCAGACTTGGCACGCCCCGTGCGAAGCATCGGGGGCTCGCCAACGATGACGAGCCTTATCCGTCGGCAGAGCCGCTGACCCGAGTCCCCCACGGAACGCCGATCGTGCGTTCGATGGATGTGCTTGGTCGGCGGTTTTTTCTTTGGCGGATGTCCATGATTGCGAGGGTTTCGGGTTCGATGACTGACGGTATCCGCAACAACCGCCGTGACCTCCTGAAGGGGGCCGCCGCGACGCTGTCCCTGGCGGCCCTCGCCCGCACGGCCCTGCCGGGGGGCGCCTTCGCGCAGGGGGCCGGCCCCGAGGTGAAGGGCGCCAAGCTCGGGTTCATCGCGCTCACCGACGCGAGCCCGCTCTTCGTGGCCAAGGAGAAGGGCTTCTTCGCCAAGCACGGCATGCCCGACGTCGAGGTGCTCAAGCAGGCGAGCTGGGGCACCACCCGCGACAACCTCGTCCTCGGCTCCGAAGGCAACGGCATCGACGGCGCCCACATCCTGACGCCGATGCCCTACCTGATCTCGGCCGGACGGGTGACGCAGAACAACGTGCCCGTGCCGATGCAGATCCTGGCCCGGCTCAACACCAACGGCCAGTGCATCTCGGTCGCCAAGGAATACCTCGACCAGAAGGTCGCCCTGGACGCGAAGGTGTTCAAGGCGGCGATCGAGAAGAAGAAGGCCTCCGGCAAGTCGGTCAAGGCGGCCATGACCTTCCCGGGCGGCACCCACGACCTCTGGATCCGCTACTGGATGGCCGCCGGCGGCATCGACCCGGACAAGGACATCGAGACCATCGTCGTGCCGCCGCCCCAAATGGTGGCGAACATGAAGGTCGGCACGATGGACTGCTTCTGCGTCGGCGAGCCGTGGAACGCCCAGTTGGTGCAGCAGGGCCTCGGCTACACCGCGCTCACCACTGGCGAGCTCTGGAAGGACCACCCCGAGAAGGCCTTCGCCATGCGGGCCTCCTTCACGGAGAAGTACCCGAACGCCACCAAGGCTTTGCTGATGGCGGTGCTGGAAGCGCAGGCCTGGTGCGACCGGCCCGAGAACAAGGACGAGGTCGCCGCCATCGCGGCCAAGCGCCAGTGGATGAACGTCCCAGTCTCGGACGTCGCCGGCCGCATCAAGGGCACGATCGATTACGGCGACGGCCGCGTGGTCGAGAACAGCCCCTTCGTGATGAAGTTCTGGAACGACAACGCCTCGTATCCCTACCAGTCTCACGACCTCTGGTTCCTCACCGAGGACATCCGCTGGGGCAAGTTCGACGCGCAGACCGACACCAAGGCGCTGATCGCCAAGGTGAACCGCGAAGACCTCTGGCGCGAGGCGGCCAAGGCCCTCGGCGTCACCGCGATCCCGGCCTCCACCTCCCGCGGAAAGGAGACCTTCTTCGACAGCAAGGTCTTCGATCCGGCCGATCCCGCCGCCTACCTGTCCAGCCTCGGCATCAAGAGGATCGCGTGATGGCCAACACCACCACCCTCGCGGCCAGCGCCGCCGCCGCGCCGGCCAAGCCGAAGCGGGCGCCCCTCGTCACGATGGCCACCCTGAACACCATCGCCAAGAACCTGATCCCGCCGGTCGTGGTGCTGATCGCGTTCCTGGTGATCTGGGAGATGCTCTGTTCGCGCCCCGGCGCCGGCCTGCCGCCGCCGTCGCGCGTCGTCACCGAGGCCTGGGACATCATCGCCCACCCGTTCTACGACAACGGCGGTACCGACAAGGGTCTGTTCTGGCACATCTCCGCCAGCATCCAGCGCGTCGCCCTCGGCTTCGCCCTGGCCACCGTCGTGGGCATCCTCACCGGCACCCTGATCGGGCAGTCGGAATGGGCCATGCGCGGCCTCGACCCGATCTTTCAGGTCCTGCGCACGATCCCGCCGCTGGCCTGGCTCCCGCTGTCGCTCGCCGCGTTCCGGGACGGACAGCCCTCCGCGATCTTCGTGATCTTCATCACGTCGATCTGGCCGATCATCATCAACACGGCGGTGGGCATCCGGAACATCCCGCAGGACTACCGCAACGTGGCGGCGGTGCTGCGCCTGAACCCGCTGGAGTTCTTCGCCAAGATCATGCTGCCCTCGGCGGCCCCCTACATCTTCACTGGCCTGCGCATCGGCGTCGGCCTGTCCTGGCTCGCCATCGTGGCGGCCGAGATGCTCATCGGCGGCGTCGGCATCGGCTTCTTCATCTGGGACGCGTGGAACTCCTCCCACATCTCCGAGATCATCGTCGCCCTCGTCTATGTCGGGATCATCGGCTTCATTCTCGACCGCTTCGTCGCCTTCGTCGGCACCCTGGTCACCCGCGGCACCGCGACGGCCTGAGGAGGGATTCCCATGAGCTATCTCAGCATCGAGAACGTCGGCATCAGCTTCACCCGCGCGGGCCGCACCAACGAGGTCCTGCGCGACGTCAGCGTGAAGATCGACAAGGGCGAGTTCGTCTCGCTGATCGGGCATTCGGGCTGCGGCAAGTCGACGGTGCTCAACATCGTGGCCGGCCTGCTCAAGGCCTCCACCGGCGGCGTGCTCCTCGAAGGCAAGGAGGTGAACAGCCCCGGCCCGGACCGGGCCGTGGTGTTCCAGAACCACTCGCTCCTGCCCTGGCTCACCGTGCGCGAGAACGTGGCGCTCGCCGTCGACAAGGTCTTCAAGGGCAAGAAGTCGAAGGCCGAGCGCAACGCCTGGATCGACCACAACCTGGCGCTCGTGAACATGACCCACGCCGCCGACCGGCGCCCGAGCGAGATCTCGGGCGGCATGAAGCAGCGCGTCGGCATCGCCCGCGCCCTCGCCATGGAGCCGAAGGTGCTGCTCCTCGACGAGCCCTTCGGGGCCCTGGACGCGCTCACCCGCGCCCATCTCCAGGACTCGCTGATGGACATCCATGCCCGGCTGAAGAACGCCGTGATCATGATCACCCACGACGTCGACGAGGCGGTGCTCCTCTCCGACCGCATCGTGATGATGACCAACGGCCCCTCGGCCACGGTGGGCGAGATCCTGACCGTCGACCTCGAGCGGCCGCGCCGCCGCCTCGATCTCGTGGAGGACGCGACCTACACCCACGCCCGCGCCGAGGTGCTGGAGTTCCTCTACGCGCGCCACGCCAAGCCCGCCATCGCGGCCTGACGGACGGATCGCGAGCGATGCGGGAACGGCTGGTGGTGATCGGCAACGGCATGGCGTCGTTGCGCTTCCTGGAGCGCCTGACCGAGCGGGCGCCGGGCCTGTACGACGTCACCGTCGTCGGGGCGGAGCCGCAGGCGGCCTACAACCGCGTGCTGCTCTCCTCGCTGCTGGGCGGCGAGGTCGACGAGGCCGGTTGCGCCTTTCGGGGCCTCGACTGGTACGCCGATCACGGCATCCGCCTGATCACCGGCGCGCCGGTGACCGCGGTCGACCGCGAGAACGGCCTCGTGATCGTCGGCGAGACCCACGTCCTGCCCTTCGACCGGCTCGTGCTCGCGGTGGGCTCCCTGCCGATCCGGCTGGCCAAGCCCGGCATGGACCTGCCCGGCGTGCTGACCTTCCGCGACCTCGCGGACGTGGCCGCCATCCGCCGGGCGGCGGTGGAGCACGCCCGGGCCATCGTGATCGGCGGCGGGCTCCTCGGCCTGGAGGCCGCCGTCGGCCTCGCGCGGCTCGGCGTCGACACCACGCTCCTGCACGTCATGGACCGGCTGATGGAGCGCCAGCTCGACCACGCCGCCGCCGGCCTGGTGAAGCGGGCCATGGAGGCGCGCGGCGTCAGGGTGCTCCTCAAGGCCGACACCGCGTCGGTCGATGGGGAGGGCCGGGTCGAGCGCCTGATCCTGTCCGATGGCACCGTGCTGCCGGCCGACCTCGTGGTGATGTCGGTGGGCGTGCGGCCCAACGTGGCGCTGGCACAGAATGCCGGGATCGCGACCGCGCGCGGCATCCTGGTGGACGATCGGATGCAGTCGTCGGATGCCCGCATCTCCGCGCTGGGGGAGTGCGCCGAGCACCGGGGCCAGGTCTATGGCCTCGTGGAGCCCGCCTACGAGCAGGCCGAGGCCCTGAGCCGCCACCTCATGGGCGAGGACGCGGCCTATCTCGGCACCGCCCTCTCCACCAGCCTCAAGGTCTCGGGCCTGCCCGTGTTCTCCGCCGGCCAGATCGAGGCGCCGGAGGGGGCCGAGACCGTGCTGATGTCGGATCCCGGCCTCGGCCTCTACCGCAAGCTCGTCGTCGCCGAGGACCGGCTGCTGGGCGCGGTCTTCGTCGGCGACATCGCCGAGCAGGGCTGGTGCAAGGAGCTGATCCGCACCGGCGCCTCGATCGCCGAGCACCGCGACGACCTCCTGTTCGGGCGCCCCGCGCCCGCATCCCAACCCCTCGCAGCGTGAGGAGGCTACCCATGGCCGATGCATTCAACGCCGAGCAGAAGCGCTATCTCGAAGGCTTCGCCTCCGGCATCAGTGCCGCCCGGATGACCGGCGGCCTGGCGCTCGCGCCGGGCGCCGCCGCCCCGGCCGAGCCCACCGGCCCCGACGCGATTCACATCAAGGCGCAGGACGCCACGGTGAAGGCCGGCGGCAAGCTCTGCGAGCAGGAGAAGTGGAAGCGCGCCGAGAACCCCTTCGACGGCCACAACCGCCTCATCGCCGAGGCTCAGACGGGCAAGGCCCCGAAGCCCGAGGACAATTTCCGCTGGCGCTACCACGGGCTGTTCTGGGTGGCCCCGGCCCAAAATTCCTACATGTGCCGGCTGCGCATCCCCAACGGCATCCTGCACCACTGGCAGTTCGCCGGCATCGCGGATCTGGCCGATGCCCATGGTGGCGGGTACAGTCACGTCACCACCCGGGCCAACCTGCAGGTCCGCGAGATCGCCCCCGAGCACGGCCAGCCCTTCCTCGACGGGCTGATCGACCTCGGGTTGACCGCCCGGGGCGCCGGCGCCGACAACATCCGCAACGTCACCGGCTCGCCGGTGGCCGGCATCGATGCGCAGGAACTCCTCGACACGCGGCCGCTCGCCAAGTCCTGGCACAACCACATCCTCAACGACCGCTCGCTGTTCGGCCTGCCGCGCAAGTTCAACGTCGCCTTCGACGGCGGCGGCGTGATGCCGGTGCTGGAGGAGACCAACGACATCGGCTTCCAGGCCGTGCGGGTGGGGGAGGGCGCGAGCGTCGCGCCGGGCATCTGGATGCGCCTCGTACTGGGCGGCATCTCGGGCCACCGGGACCTCGCCCGCGACACCGGCGTCGTGCTGCGGCCGGAGGATTGCAACAAGGTCGCCGACGCCATCCTGCGCGTCTTCATCCAGAACGGCGACCGCACCAACCGCAACAAGAGCCGGATGAAGTACGTCCTCGACGCCTGGGGCTTCGACAAGTACCTCGCCGCCGTCGAGGCGGTGCTGGGGACCACGCTCGACCGGGTCGACCCGGCCCACATCGCCCCGCGCGGGCCCATGGACCGCTTCGCCCATGTGGGCGTGCACCGGCAGGTCCAGGACGGCCTGAACTGGGTCGGCGTGATCCTGCCCGTCGGCAAGATGACCACCGACCAGATGCGCGCCCTGGCGGCGATCGCGTCCGAGTGCGGCGACGGCGCCATCCGCATGACCGTCTGGCAGAATTTCCTGTTTTCCGGCGTGCCCGACGCCAGGGTGGCGGAGGTCCGCGCCCGCGTGGCGGCCCTCGGCCTCACCACCGAAGCGTCGAGCATCCGTGCCGGCCTCGTCGCCTGCACGGGCAACCGCGGCTGCAAGTTCGCCGCCTCCGACACCAAGGGCCACGCCCTCGTCATCGCCGACCACATCGAGGCGAACCTGACGGAGCTCGACGTTCCGGTGAACGTCCACCTCACCGGCTGCCACCACTCCTGCGCCCAGCACTACATCGGCGACATCGGGCTCATCGGCGCCAAGGTCGTGGTCTCGGAGGAGGGCGACACGGTCGAGGGCTACGACATCGTGGTCGGTGGCGGCTTCGGCGACAGCCCGAGGATCGGCACCGAGATCTGGAAGGCCGTGCGGGCCGAGGATTGCCCGGCCCGCATCGAGGCGCTGCTGCGCAGCTACCTCGCCCGGCGCATCGGCCCGGAGGAGAGCTTCCAGGCCTTCACCGCCCGCACCGGCCCCGAGTCGCTGCGCCACATCGCCGAAGAGCAACCCGTCCTGAAGGCCGCCGCATGAGCGAGCACGTCACGCCCCCCCTGGTCCTCATCCCCGAGACCGCCCCGTTCGACCCGGACCAGCGCGCCTGGCTCTCGGGCTACTTCGCCGCCCTGCTCGGCCCCGCGGTGGAGGGCGCCACGGCCCTCGCACCCGGCGAAGCGCCCGGCGGCGCGCAACAACTCGCGGACAACGACGACGCGCCCTGGCACGATCCCTCGCTGCCGCTGCCCGAGCGGATGGCGATGGCGAAGGAACGGCCCGAGCCGCAGAAGCTGATGGCCGCCATGGCGCAGCAGGATTGCGGCCAGTGCGGCTACAACTGCGCCGACTACGCCAACGCGATCTTCCTCAAGAACGAGGAGCGCCTGAACCTGTGCCAGCCCGGCGGCAAGGACACGCTCCGGATGCTGAAGAAGCTCGAGGAGGAGTTCGGGGCCGGCGGCGGCGCCGCGCCGAAGACGTCCGAGGACGCCGCCCCCAAGGCCGCTCCCGCGCTCGGCCCCCTCGGCTACTGCCGGGAGAACCCCGTGGAGGCGACCTTCGTCTCGCGCACCCGGCTCAACGCACCGGGGGGCGAGAAGGAGACCTGGCACGTCGAGATCGACCTCACCGGCACCCCGATCGACTACGTGGTCGGCGATTCCCTCGGTCTGTTCCCCGCCAACGCCCCGGCCCTGGTCGATGCGGTTATCGCCGAGCTCGGCGCCCGGCCCGAGCGCCGGATCGGGGCCAAGACCCTGCGCGACCGGCTGCTGACCGACTACGCCCTGGGCGGCGCGCCGGACGGGCTTTACCAGCTCCTCTCGCTGCTCACCGCGGGCGAGGCCCGCCGGAAGGCGCAGGCGCTGGCCGCCGGCGAGGACCCGGACGGCGACGCCGCCCATCTCGACGTGCTGGGCGCCCTCCACAAGTTCCCCGGCGCGCGCCCCGACGCGGAGGTGTTCCTGGAGGCGCTGGACGAGCTGCAGCCGCGGCTCTACTCGATTTCGTCCTCGCCCAAGGCCGATCCGGGCCGGGTCTCGCTCACCGTCGACGCGGTGCGCTACAGCCACCGCTCGCGCCTGCGCCTCGGCGTGGCCTCGACCCATCTCGGCGAGCGCATCCCCGAGGGCATGAAGGTCAAGGTCTACCTGCAGAAGGCGCACGGCTTCGCCCTACCGGAGGATCTCTCGAAGGACGTCATCATGGTCGGGCCCGGCACCGGCATCGCGCCGTTCCGCGCGTTCCTGCGCGAGCGCGACGTGACGGCAGCGCCGGGGCGCAACTGGCTGTTCTACGGCCACCAGCGCCAAGCCTCCGACTTCTTCTACAAGGACGAGCTCAACGCCCTGAAGGACCGCAAGGTGCTCACCCGCCTGTCGCTGGCCTGGTCCCGCGACGGCGCCGAGAAGACCTACGTCCAGGACCGCATGCGCGAGACCGGCGCGGAGCTGTGGACGTGGCTCGAGGGCGGCGCGCATTTCTACGTCTGCGGCGACGCCAAGCGCATGGCCAAGGACGTGGAGCGGGCGATCATCGACGTCGCCGGCCAGTTCGGGGGCAAGAACCCCGACGAGGCCGTGGCCTACCTCGCCCACCTCAAGAAGACCGGCCGCTACCAGGCCGACGTGTACTGAGGCGCAGCCCCTCCCCCTCGCGGGAGGACGGCCGCGGAGGGGGTGGACGAGGCCCCGCCCCGCGCCCTCCGACCCTTGCTCCACGCCACGACCCCGCTCTCCGCCGAGGATTCCGCCATGACCGCGCACGTCCAGGCACCGGCCGCCCCTGTCAAGACCACCTGCCCCTATTGCGGCGTCGGCTGCGGGGTGGTCGCCACGCCGGACGGGCAGGGCGGCGCGGGCATCGCCGGCGACACCGCGCACCCGGCCAATTTCGGCCGGCTCTGCTCCAAGGGCTCGGCGCTGGGCGAGACGCTCTCCCTCGACAACCGCCTGCTTCACCCGCAGGTGGACGGCGTCCGGGCGAGCTGGGAATCGGCGCTCGGCACCGTGGCGGGGTCCCTGCGCCGGATCGCCGAAGAGCACGGGCCGGACGCGATCGCGTTCTACCTCTCGGGCCAGTTGCTGACCGAGGACTACTACGTCGCCAACAAGCTCGCGAAGGGCTTCCTCGGTACCCCGCACGTCGACACCAACTCGCGCCTGTGCATGTCGAGCGCGGTGGCCGCCCACCGGCGCGCCTTCGGCTCGGACACCGTGCCGGGCTGCTACGAGGACCTGGAGGAGGCCGACCTCATCGTCCTGGTGGGCTCGAACACCGCCTGGTGCCACCCGATCCTGTTCCGCCGCATGATCGACGCGCGGGCGAAACGCGGCACCAAGCTGGTGGTGATCGACCCCCGCCGCACCCAGACCGGCGCGGAGGCCGACCTCTTCCTCGGCCTGAAGGCCGGCACAGACACGGCCCTGTTCTCCGGCCTGCTGGTGCACCTCGCCAGCACCGGCTCCCTGGACTACCGTTTCGTCCTCGACCACACGAGCGGCCTCGACGGCGCCCTGGAGCGGGCGCGCGCCATCGCGCCGACGATTCCCGCCACCGCCGCCGCCACGGGCCTGTCGGAAGCCGACGTGGCCCGGTTCTTCGAGCTCTTCGCGCGGACGAAGCGCGTCGTCACCGCCTTCTCGCAGGGGGTGAACCAGTCGGCGCAGGGCACCGACAAGGGCAACGCGATCATCAACTGCCACCTCGCCACCGGCCGCATCGGCCTGCCCGGCGCGGGGCCGTTCTCCCTCACCGGCCAGCCCAACGCCATGGGCGGGCGCGAGGTCGGGGGCCTGGCCAACATGCTGGCCGCCCACATGCACTTCACCCCCGAGGAGGTGGACCGGGTCCGCCGCTTCTGGTCGGCGCCCAACATCATCACGGGCGAGGGCATGAAGGCGGTCGCCCTGTTCGAGGCGATCGAGCGCGGCAAGATCAAGGCCCTCTGGGTGATGGGCACCAACCCGATCGTGTCGATGCCCCGCGCCGACCGCATCCGCGCGAGCCTGAAGGCCCTCGACCTCTACGTCGTCTCGGAGGCGGTGGCCGACAGCGACAGCGCCCGGGCGACGGGACGCCGGACCGTGCTGCTCCCGGCCCTGGCCTGGGGCGAGAAGGACGGCACGGTGACGAATTCCGAGCGCCGGATCTCGCGCCAGCGCAGCTTCCTGACACCGCCCGGCGAGGCCCGGGCCGACTGGCAGATCATCTGCGACGTCGCCAAGCGCCTCGGCCACGGCGAGGCTTTCGCCTATTCGGGCACCGCCGCGATCTTCCGGGAGCACGCCGGCCTCTCGGCCTTCGAGAACAACGGCACCCGCGACTTCGACCTCGGGGCCGTCAGCGACCTGGCCGACGCGGCCTACGCCACGACCGCCCCGCTGCAATGGCCGCTGCCGAAGCGCGGCAAGGCGCGCGCCCGGCTCTTCGCCGACGGCCAGTTCTACACCTTCGACAAGCGCGCCCGCTTCGTGGCCGTGCAGACCCCGACGCTCGCCGAAGGCGTGAGCGAGGCCTATCCCCTCGTCCTCAACACCGGCCGGGTCCGCGACCACTGGCACACGATGACGCGGACGGGAAAGAGCCCCCGCCTCTCGGCCCACCGCGCGGTGCCCTTCGTGGAGATCCACCCGGACGATGCCGCCGCCCTCGGTCTGAAGGACGGGGACCTCGCCCGCCTCAGCACGCCGCACGGCAGCGCGACCCTGGAGGCGATGGTCACCGACGCGGTGCGGCCGGGCGACCTGTTCGCCGCCTTCCACTGGAGCGCCGCCACCGCCTCGGATGCCCGCGTCGGCGCCCTGGTGCGCGGCGTGCCCGATCCGGTCTCGGGCCAGCCCGAGCTGAAGGCGACCCCGGTCGGCCTCGCGCCGGTGCCCTATCGCAACCGGGGCTTCCTGCTGACCCGCGGCGAGCACACCCTGCCGGGGGGCTGGTGGTGGGCCCGCGCCACGATCGCCGGCGGCTCGGGCCTGCAATTCGCCACGCAGGAGAGCTCCCGCGCCGTGGCGCTGATGATGCGCGGCCTGTTCCAGGGCCACGAGCTCGCCGAATACGCCGACCACGCCCGCGGACGCTACCGCTGCGCCGTCTACGAGGCCGGCCGCCTCGTCGCCTGCCTGGCGCTGGGCCCCGCCGAGGCCCGCCCGGGCTGGGACGAGGCCAAGGCGCTGTTCGCGGACCCGGAGCCCGCGCCCTCGGCCCGACGCGCCCTCCTGACGGGCCGCGCCGAGACGGCCTCGGCCGGTCCCACCGTCTGTGCCTGCCACGGGGTCGGCCTCGACGTCATCACGGGGGCCATCGCCGCGGGGGCCGGCACCGTCGAGGCGGTGGGCGCCGCCTGCAAGGCCGGCACGAATTGCGGCTCGTGCATCCCCGAGATCCGCAAGCTGCTGCCCGAGGCGCTTGCGCGCAACGCCGCATAGGCTCACTTTCGGCCGAATCGACACCCATCTCCGAGCCTCATGAGCACGCCCCGCATCCCCCGTGAAACCCGGCCCGCCGGCACCGAATCAACGCGCGGCGGAGCCCCGGCCGGCCTGGAGCCCTTGGCCGTCCTGCCGGTCTTCGTGCCGCTGCAGGGCAAACGCGCGGTGCTGGCCGGCTCCAATGGCGGTGCGCCCTGGAAGGTGAAGCTGCTCGCCGCCGCCGGGGCCCACGTGGACGTCTATGCGCCCGAGCCCAGCGACGAGCTGCGCGCGGTGCCGGGCGAGATCGTCGCGGGCTCCGTCACCCTGCACGAGCGCCAGTGGCACGCCGACGACCTTGCGGGGTCCGCCTTCTGCATCGGCGCCATGGAGGACGAGGACGACTGTATCGCCTTCGTGGCCGCCGCCCGGGCGACCGGCGCCATCGTCAACGCGGTCGACCGGCCGCATCTCTGCGACGTGAAGTTCGGCGCCATCGTCAACCGCTCGCCCATGGTGGTGGGCATCTCGACAGAGGGCGCCGCCCCGGTCTTCGGCCAGACCGTGCGGGCCCGGATCGAGGGCATGCTGCCGCGCGGGTTCAAGGCCTGGATCGGCGCCGCCCGCGACTGGCGCGAGGAGGTCACGAGCCGCTTCCACGGCTTCTCGGACCGCCGCGCCTTCTGGGAGCGTTTCACGGATCGGGCCTTCGCGGAGCCCGACCGGGTGCCGACGGACCGGGACCTCGCCGAGCTCCTGGGGCAGACCGAGGCCGCGCCGAAGGGCGGGGCCGTGACCCTCGTCGGCGCCGGCCCGGGGGACGCCGAGCTCCTCACCCTCAAGGCCCTGCGCGCTTTGCGCAACGCCGACGTCATCCTGTACGACGATCTCGTGGCGCCGGAGATCCTCGACTATGCCCGCCGCGAGGCCCGCACCATGCTGGTGGGCAAGACCGGGCACGGCCCGTCCTGCCGGCAGGACGACATCAACGCGCTGATGGTGCAGCTCGCCAAGTCCGGCAAGCAGGTGGTGCGCCTGAAATCCGGCGACCCCCTGGTGTTCGGCCGGGCCGGCGAGGAGATCGATGCCTGCCGGGCCGCCGGCATTCCCGTCAGCGTGGTGCCGGGCGTCTCCGCGGCGCAAGGGGCGGCGGCCTCGCTCTGCGTCTCGCTGACCCACCGCGACGCGGCGCGACGGCTGCAATACGTCACCGGTCACGACCGGCGCGGGGCCTTGCCCGAGGACCTGAACTGGGGCGCGCTGGCCGATCCGAGCGTCACCACCGTGGTCTACATGCCCAAGAAGACCCTCGGGGTGCTGCTGGAGCGGGCGATCGCCGAGGGCCTCGCCCCCGCGACTCCGGCCCTTCTCGTCTTCAACGCCACCCGCCCGAACCAGCAGGTGGTGGAGGGCACGGCCCAGGATCTCGCGACCCGGGTCGAGGCCGCCGGCCTCGACGGTCCGGCGCTTCTCATGGTGGGCGACGCCCTGCGCCGCGGGGACGCCGAGGCGGCGATCGCCGCGATCGAGCCGGACAAGCTCGCCATCTGAGGCAGGACCAGCCGGGCGACGTTTGGTGGCGACGGTTTGGTGGCGACGGTTTGGTGGATTGCCCGGAGGCGGCGCCTGTGGTCTGAAGCCGCCACATCCCTGGATCGCAAGGCCGTTCCCATGCGTCGTACGCTCCTGCCCCTCCTCGCCTTCGCGATCGGCCTCGTGGGGCTCTGCGTCGCGGCCTTCGTGGTGCTGGCGCCCAAGACCCAGGAGGGCGGGACGAGCAGTGTCGGCGGCCCCTTCATCCTGACCAACCAAGACGGGCAGCGCGTCACCGAGCGCGATTATGCGGGCCGGACGCATCTCGTGTTCTTCGGTTTCACCCACTGCCCCGACGTGTGCCCGACCACGCTGCAGCAGATCGGCGACGTGCTCCAGGCCCTCGGACCGAAGGGCCAGGACGTGCGCGCCCTGTTCATCGCCGTCGATCCCGAGCGCGACACGCCCGCGGCCCTGAAGACCTACCTGGCGAGCTTCGACCCGCGCATCGTCGGCCTGACCGGCTCGCCGGAGGAGGTGAACGCGGCGGTGAAGGCCTACCGGGCCTATGTCCGCAAGGTGCCGACCAAGGACGGCGACTACACGATGGAGCACACCGCCCTGGTCTACGTGATGAACGGCCAGAACCGCTTCCTCAACGCGCTCAATCTCGCCCGCCCGCCCCAGGAGGCGGCGGCCGAGCTCGCCAAGATGCTTTAGGTACGCAGGTGCTGTAGGCACGAGGCTGTCAGGATCGCGTGGCGCCGCGGGGCGCCGGGCCGTCGACCCTGACGACGACGGGGGCCGGTGCCTCCCCGAAGCGTCCGCCCCGGAGCGACCATGACCGTCCTGTCGGCCTTCCCGATCACACCCTCGAACGCCGACGGCCAGGTGGACCTCGGCGCCTTGCAGGCTCTCCTGCAGCCCCTGGTCGCGGCCGGGGTCGGCTCGATCGGCCTGCTGGGCAGTACCGGCACCTATCCGTTCCTGGCGCGCCACCAGCGCCGCCGGGCCGTGGAGGCCGCCGTCGCGGCGGTGGCGGGCCGCGTACCGGTCCTCGCCGGGGTCGGCGCCCTGCGCACCGACGAGGCGGTGCGGATGGCCCAGGACGCCAAGGGCGCCGGGGCCGAGGGTGGGCTCCTGGCGGCGATGTCCTACACGCCGCTCACCGAGGATGAGGTCTTCGTGCATTGCGAGACGGTGGCGCGGGAATCCGGCCTGCCGCTCTGCCTCTACGACAATCCGGGCACCACCCATTTCCGGTTCACCCCGGCCCTCGTCGGCCGCCTCGCCCGGGTTCCGGGCATCGTCGCGATCAAGAGCCCGGCGCCGGAGCCGGGCGGGGCGGCGGAGCATCTCGGCGCGCTGCGCGCGGTGGTGCCGGCCGGGTTCTCCCTTGGCTACAGCGGCGACTGGAACGCGCTCGCGGCCCTGCTGGCGGGGGGCGAGGCCTGGTACAGCGTCGTCGCCGGGCTGTTCCCGCGGCCCGCCCTGGCGATCGTAAGGGCCGTCGAGGCCGGCGACACCGCCGAGGCGCAGCGCCTGAACGCCCGGCTCGCGCCGCTCTGGGACCTGTTCCGGACCTATTCGAGCCTGCGGGTGATCTATGCCTGCGCCGATCTTCTCGGCCTCTGCCGCGCGGCGCCGCCGCGGCCGATCCTGCCGCTGGAGGGGGAGGCGCGCCGGCGGGTGGCCGACACCCTCGCGGCGCTGGAGCTCGGCTGAGCCGGACCGCCCTCACTGCGGGCGCAGCGCGCCGGTGCGGGAGGTGCGGGCGAGGCCGTGCTCGGTCTTGTTCCAGCGGTTCGGTGCGCGGACGAGCTCGTACAGACCCGACCAGGCGGCGAGGCTGATGAGCAGGAAGTAGACCGGCATCCCCGGCACGGTGGTCAGGAGGTCGAACCAGCCGCGCCGGACGCAGCCGAGGGCCGCCGGCAGCAGCATCGCGAGCAAGCCGGCGACGAACAGGGTGACGGAGGTGCCGGTGGGGAGGTTCGCCCAGAATCCGCCGGAGGTCGGGGATCCGCTCCACGCGAAGGCCGCGAAGTCGTAGGCCGCCCGGCCCATCAGGAACGGGTAGGCGAGGGCGGAGATCACCGTCCCGGGCACCAGGGCGACGGCGCAGAGGGTGCCGAGGGGGCCGAGCTGCCGAAGCGTCCGGCGGGGCGCGCGGGCATGGGTGAGGCTCGTCTGCAGGAACCCCTTCATCCAGCGGGTGCGCTGGTGCAGCCAGGGCCGGAGCGCGCGCGGCGCCTCCTCCAGGGTGTCGCTGCGCAGGTCGCCCACGCGGTAGCCCGCCCGCGCCAGGCGGATGCCGAGATCGGCATCCTCGGTGACGTTCCACGCGTCCCAGCCATGGAGTTCGCGCAGGACGCCGGTGCGGAAATGCGGCCTTATGGAGCAAATGCACCAAGGTGATGGCGAATGCAAGCGCCTGCGATGGTGAGGGTATCGCCGGTGATTGCGTCGAGTGAGGCTAGCTTTTTAGCAGCGCCTCTAGATCGGCGATGATGCGCCGGCAGTCGGCCATGGCTTCCTGCGTGCGGTCTACAAGCTCGCCGTTATCCAACCGCTCGCCAGACATGTGGCGGCCTGACTCGAAGCCTTTCAGTAAGCGCTTATGGATTGCGAGTTGGTCTTCCGCCCAAAGGCGGTACGCTTCTGATGACGCCATAAAAACACCCATCAAATTTATCGGTTTTGAAGAGGCGCCGCATGATGCGTGAAGCCGCTCCGATTTGCAGCGCGAATTTTTGGCCCCTCAAAAAATGAGGCCAGAAACGCAGATTGTTTTTGGCCACGCTGGCACCAATTTTTAAAGCCATGCATTTAAAGATCGCAGCGAATTTCTCGCGCTTGAAAAAACTGGAGCGGCGGTGCAATCGTGCCTGACGTTCCATCACTCGTCATATCTCGAAATTCTCAGGCAGGTGCACCGGAGTTTGTCATGGCCGAAATTGCGATCAAAATCCTTTCGTCCGTGGCTGTTTTCGGTCCTCTGATCGTGCTCGGTCGTTCTCTTTTCCAAGCGCTTTTCCCAGCTAAAATTGTGATCACCAATCACAATGGGCGGATCGTGAAAGAGATTACGGCGGAAAGCGCGATCCGCGATAATCCGGCGGAACTGAAGCGTTTCCATAAAGACGTTCAGCGCCGGATAAGGGATGCCAAAGCAGCCTAGAAAAACGGCGAGTTCGAAGGAAAATTCCAAAGCTAAAGGGACGCTATCGAAGGTTGCCGGAGCTGGCACAGGCTCCGGCATGATCGTTTGGGTTGATAGCTTGGGGTTAAGCCCCTCGTGGAAAATTGCGTTGGAAGCCGCCGCGCCGTGGGTTGCGATTGGCATATCCTTCTTGGGTCCGATTGTAGCCGGAATGCTGTTAAATACAGCTCGCTATCGTGGCACCCAATTTTTGCTCAACAGAGCTGAAAAGCTTCACGACGCCATCCCTGACGATGCTGCCAATGCTTCGCAGCGGGAGCAGGTTGCTGCTAACATTCGGGAATACCGGCAGACATTGAGTGACATTCTTCACGACGCCGCACATACCTTCAAAGTGTCCTCGTCGCGGTAGATCGGCGGATCAATTGAGTGCGGTTGCTGCACAATACCGGATTGCCTAGCCGCCAGGAGGCCCCGGCTTCCTGGGAAGCGGTGTCAGCCTGAACGCCGCCAGCGTTAGGTCGACCACGGTCACGATGCTGAAGGCGATCGTGATCAAGGCGAGGCCATTTACGGCCGCCTGCCACACTGCAATCTCCGGAAGCAGCCCTTTGACGAACACGGTCACTAGGGACACGCATAGGGCGACAATCAGAGCCATCGCTGAGTGACGAAGATCGGCCCGCGATCTCTCAAAGCCGCTTTTCCCGAGCGCCTCGTCATAGCGGTTGAGTTCGATATGAATGTTTGCCGCTGACGCAAGCGTGATCGTTACGAGTACGCCCATGAAGCTAAGATACTCGTGGTTGACGAAATTCTTTAGGAACAAGTTTTCGTCGCTTAAAACGGACGGCATCGTGAACGTAAAGATCACAACCGCTGTGACCAAGCAGAAGAAGCCGCAAATCGCAACAGTCTTACTCATGGTCCAAAATCTTTGCCAAACTGATTAGCGCTCGCGCGATTGCGGCCCTAGGAGATCCCGAGAGATCATACTGTAATATAGCTCTTTTTGATTTCCTAGTCGAGCTATATGTTAGGCCATCACGAGTTTTTGCTGTTGCGGAGCCGCTTCCTTTTTCAATGTATGCCAAAGCTTCTTCTACCGGTGGGCTATTGGTGATTATGCCCGTCTCGCTCTTGATGGTCGTCGTAACTTCCTCGGCGTTCATTGTCTCACCCGCCGACCTAAGTTCGTCCTTGAGATGTGAGTCGGCGTTCCAAATCCCGTTCGGCACAACAAAGTCAAACGTCAGAGAAGTGATGTTACCCTTGTGCTTCTCCGCGAATTCCCAAAAAGTTTGCGAGCTAAATATTGGCTGAATTTCGAGCGTGTAAGGCGACAAGAAGTTTTTGTTTATTTCTTTTGCAATTGATCTTAGAACGGAGAAAGACCTGCCGATCTTTTTGTCTCTCTGAATTGATACTTTTTGACCGTCCCTTCCAGGCGTAGGGTCGACTGCAATTACAGATGCCTTCCAGACATCTCGCAGTTGCTCATCAAAATCTTCCTCTGGTGGAGCGTTTTCGGGGACACGTATCTGCCGTCCAACCTTCCCAACGATCGCCCCCGTAATCAAATCGGTTTCAATGGGAATGTATGAGAACGCTGTTCCATGGTGCTCAAATTCGATCCGTCTGCTGAAAACGGATCGAATATAGTCCTCGCGTGTCTCGTCAAACGGTTCAAAAAGATCGTTGTGACGACGCTTGATGAGCGTCAGACGAAAAAGCTCATAGGTGTCCGCCGGCATCTTCCTGCCCCGTCACAGGCGCACTTCCGTGGCGCCAATTGCGACTAGGCATTGCAGAAAAAATACCGCCGTAAACTTCCCGCGCGCGAGCTTGTTGCGAATGTTCGGCTCTGTCTCTTTTACGCCGATTGCTGCCAGCTTCTCGACAAGCTGGGCGTAGGTCACGCCCTTCCGCTTCAGCTCGGCCTTCAGGATCGCCTTCACGCGCGTATCCCAGTGTTCCTCAACGCCTTCGGTCATGGCACTCGCATCCTATTCGATGATGGATGCCATCATACGCGATACGATTTCGCTTGACCAGTAAGCCGTTATGCCATCATATGCGATGCATAAGCACGCAAGACGATGGCAATGGCTTCTCACTTCCTCCTCTCCTCAGCCGCTCGGACCCTCTCGCTCAAGGCGATCTACAAGGGTGGCGAGGACCAGGCCTACCAGACCTTCAAGCGCCTTCGCTGGCCTCTGACGGATGGCGAGCCCGTGTGCCCTGCCTGCGGGTGCCTGGACCACTACAACATCACGACCCGCCGTCGCTTCAAGTGCGCCGGTTGCGGCAAGCAGTTCAGCGTTACGTCGGGCACGATCTTCGCCAGCCGGAAACTCGCCTTCACGGACCTGTGCGCCGCCGTCGCGATCTTCGTGAACGCCGTTAAGGGCCTTTCGGCTCTCCAACTCGGCCGCGATCTGGACGTCTCCTACAAGACGGCCTTCGTGCTGGCTCACAAGCTGCGCGAAGCCCTTGCGGCTGAGACGGCCGGGCATGACCTTGAGGGTGAAGTTGAGATTGATGGCGCGTACTTCGGCGGCACCGTGCGCCCTGAGAACCGCAAGGAGGATCGGAAGGACCGTCGCCTCAAGGCCAACCTCTCGGACGGTCGCCGCGTCGTCATCGTCATGCGCCAGCGCAAGGGCCGCACCCTGACGTTCGTTGCCAAGCGCGAGGCTGAGGGCGTGAAGCTGGCCGAGCAGCACGTCGCCCACGGTTCCAAGGTCTATGCCGACGAGGCGACCCACTGGGACGATCTGGAAGCTAAGTTCCCCGACGCGGGCCGCATCAATCACTCGCTGGCCTACTCAGCGGACGGCGCAAACACGAACCAAGCCGAGAGCTTCTTTGCCCGCCTACGCCGGATGGTGGCTGGCCAGCACCACTTCGTCACGGCTCGCTACCTTCACCAGTACGCCGCCGAGGCTGCTTGGAAGGAGGATAACCGTCGCCTTCCGAACGGAGAGGCGTTCTCTCTCACAATCCGTCTGGCAATGATGTCGCCGGTTAGCCGCACTTGGAAGGGTTACTGGCAACGCTAAAGATCAAAAGTGCTCCGATGCGTATCCTTTCTGGCAACCGGCTGTGGGTAACTAAATTCTTTGGCCCATGAGGGCGTGACGTCTAGAGACTATATGTGGGCTTATGGGATCGCCCTGATTGGGAGCGCCGACCTTGAACAACTTGACAGATCGCGCGTTTCAGATCATACGGCGCGCTCCCGCACCCGTTGCGGGATTTTTTGTATTTTAAGGGGAACTCGCATGGCTGCTTCAGCAGACCCAAGACTCTTGGCTCCACTCACTCTCGGTGGCCCGGCTGTCGAGCGTGCGCGTTCCGTCAAGGACGACAACCACGCTGAACCGCCTAACGTTGCCGAATGGACACGCAACTTTGATAGTGCGGAAGACGCCGTTTCGGCTTCAGAGGTAGAGTTCTTTTCTGAGCTGCGTCGTCGTATAAGCAATTAAGCCGCTCTCGGTACAGAAAAGTTTAGGGGCCGAAATTGCCTGTCGCAGGAAGATCCGCAGAGTTAATTTCTGCGCGGGTAGCTTATTTTCAGCACGCAATAGATCGGCACCTTGCCTCTCCGGCAATGTCAGGGCTTGGGATGCAGTATCATGAGCAGATGCCGGCCATTTTAGCCGACGTCTACTTCTCGCTTACGCATGCCTACAAAGAGCTTTACCTTGTCCCCGGCCACGGAACCGATGTTATCAAGCAGGCAGCCCTGACTTGCGCTGCTATTGCAGCTGTAAAGCCTATTCGGCCGCCCGGTGACATTGATCCCCAGAACGTAGACCGCGAAGAGTATGTGTTCGCGAACGCTATGCTGGCAATGAAAAGCTCTTGCGGTATCGTACAGCACCCATTCCACAAGCGACCGTTCGATGATCGCCGTCGTGCCTATGCAGCGTTCCAAAAACTGGAATTGGCTTGCATTGAGCCGATCATGAACGAGGCTGCCGCCCAAGACGGCGTGCTCACTTCTATGTGGGATCTATCTTTGTCAAATACTGACGAAGCTCTGATTAACGGCCTAGTCCTTCAATTCTCGCTATATAGTCAAATGAAAGAAGCGGACTCGTCGTTCCGCTAAGTACTTCAGAGAGTTTGTGGCCACGAGATAGGCTTTATATAGTCCTTATCCAGATGACTATTTGGTGGGCCCCCAAACCTGCCCCGCCTGCGTCCGCTCCCCCTCCACCATCCGGCTCGCGCGCATCTTCCTGAGCGCGCAGCCAACACGGCGCGTGACATCGGCCAGCAAGCGCCGATCGCGGCCGTCCTTCCCCTCTGTCTGGCAAACTAGAAGCGCTAACTGGCGGGCCGTCAGCGGCTCCCCTGCCTTGCGTAACTCGGCCAAGAGGTAGTCCCGTAGCTCGTTGCGGTAGAACAGCACGATACGGGCCGCGCGGGGCGTGGAGCCCTCTAGCTCGCCCCTGAACCCACACGCCTCCAGAACCCTGTCTAGGGCCTCTATGTTGTTGGAGAGGATCGCCATGCGCTCGCGCAGATCGGCGTTCTCTCGGCTCAGTTCCTCGCGCTTGGCGAGCAGTCCGTTGATGAGGCTTTGATCGTCCATTCTGCCATCATAGGCGATGACGTAGGCCTTTACCTACCGTGCTTTTTGGTGCATTTGCTCCATAAGGCCGCGGAAATGCGTCGAGGTGCCCCCGAGAGGAATCGGCACGCACCAGGAGGCGAGGGCCGGGATCAGGACGTCGAAGAGGGCGGCGTACTCAATGGCGAAGCACCGCGTGAGGCGCCCGTCATCCATGTTGTCGATGACGAGGCGGCCCTGGAGGCAGGCCGTGGTGCGGGAGCTGCGGGCGAAGCGCGTCGCCGCCGCCCGGAGCTGACCCGGGTCGGGCACGTCCTCGGCGTCGTAGACCACGAGGCAGGCGCCGCGGGCCAGGGGCAGGGCGGCATTGAGGGCGCGCGGCTTGGTGCGGGGCAGGCCCGCCGGCACCCGGACGACCTCGAACCGGGCCGGAAGCGCCGCCGTCGCCAGGGCCCCGTCGGTCTCGCCGTCATCCGCCTCGATCACCAGCTTGATGTCGAGCTTGGCCACCGGATAGTCGAAGCGCGACAGGGCCGCCACGAGCCGTGGCACGACCGCGGCCTCGCGGTGGAGCGCCACCAGCACCGTGTAGACCGGCAGGGCAGTGTCCGGCAGCGCCGCCTCGGGCGGCCGGTCCGCCTCGACGCTGACGGCGGCGATGCGGACCGTGACCATGACGAGGAAGCCGAGCTGCATCAGGGTCCAGGCGCCGACCAGCACGGGGGCGGGGAGGAACGCCGCGGCGATGCCGACGGCCCCGAGGACAAGGCCCGCGATGGCGAGGTGCGGCCCCTGCGTGTCCGCCCCCAGCGCCCAGTCGGGCCGGTGGCGCTGGAGCGTATCGGCGGCGGCGGCCGCGATGCCCACCGGGTTGGCGGCGAACGCCGCCGCCTGCAGGGCCCGCGGCGTGGTGATGGCCGCGCGCGTACCCGTCCGCAGCAGCGTGGCGATGGCGGCCCCGCGCGGGGCGCGGACCGTGGCGGGCCCCGGGGCCATCAGGGGCGCGACCCCGGCCACGAGGCTGTCGGGATAGCGGGTGCCCTCGCCGAGGCGCAGGTCGCCGGCCAGGAACGGGACGCCGAGGGCGGCGGCGAGGCCGCGGTAATAGGCCTCCTCGGTGATCAGGTCGGCGTGAATCAGGGCCGCGGCGGCATCGGTGCCGCAGGTCCGCGCCAGAGCGGCGGCCCGCGCCAGGCGGCCCGCGTCGAAGCCCTGGCGCGCGAGGAACGCGATCTCGGGCGGCAGGGGTTCGGGCGGCAAGGGGTCAGACAGCAGGGGCGCGGTCCGGCCGTCGGGGGTGCTGAAACCGCGAAGCGACACCGTGCGCGACCTCCCGGCGGCCCGTGGATGTGCTAGGGGAGGGCCGTGAGCCAGTCCGTTTCCACGCGCAACCCACGCGCCACGATTGCAACTTCCGCGTTTGCCGGCCGAAAGGCAAGGCGGCGTCGGGGCCGGGCGGCGGCTTGTGCACTGGCGGCGGTCGTGTGCGGCCTCGGCTCCGCTCCGGCGGCCCGTGCCGAGGGCGTGACGATCCCCAACTTCTGGAACCCGCGCGCCCGCCAGGAGCGCATGGAAACCCAGCCGAGCGCGCGCACGGTCCGCTTCCTCACCGACGACGACTTCCCGCCCCTGCACTTCGCCGGCCCCGACGGCACGCCCACCGGCTTCGTGGTGGAGCTCGCCCGCGCGGTCTGCGAGCGCCTGGCCATGACTTGCACGGTTCAGGCCCGGCGCTTCGACACCCTCCTCGACGCCCTGGCCGAACGGCAGGGGGACGTGGTCGCCGCGGCGATCCCCCTGACGCCGGCCCTGCGCGCCCGCTTCCTCGCCACGCGCCCCTATTTCCGCTGGCCGGCCCGCTTCGCCGCCCGCACCGACAAGGGCCTCCCCGCCCCCTCGGCGACCGCCCTGGCGGATCGGAGCGTCGGCGTGGTCGGCGGCACCGCCCACGCGGCCTATCTGAAGGCGTTCTTCCCCAAGGCCGCCGCCAAGGACTTCACCGACCTCGCCACCGCCGAGGGCGCCCTGCGCCGGGGCGAGGTCGACTACGTCTTCGCCGACGGCCTCAACCTCGCCCTCTGGATCGGCGGCGTCGAGGCCGCGGGCTGCTGCGCCTTCACGGGCGGCGACTACCTCGAGAACCGCTACTTCGGCGAGGGCATCGGCCTCGTCACCCGCTCCGACGACCCGGCCCTGTCGCGGGCGCTCGACGACGCGCTCCAGCGCCTCTGGGACGAGGGGAAATACGCCGAGCTGTACCTGCGGTTCTTCCCGGTGAGCCCGTTCTAGGAACCGGCGCGCCGATCCCGCAGCCCGGCCCTCTGCCCGAGGCGACCGGGCGTTGAGGCGGGCCGCATCCCGCGCACCGAGGAGCCTTCCACCATGCTGCTCTACGAGCACCCGCTCTCGTCCTACGCCCAGAAGATCAAGATCGCGCTGCGCGAGAAGGGCGTGCCGTTCACGGCGGAGCTTCCCGAGAGCTTCGGCACGGGACGGGACGCGGGGCCCTTCGCGGCCGCCAATCCCCGCACCGAGGTGCCGGTGCTCCTCGACGGGGACGTGACGCTGTTCGAATCCACGGTGATCCTCGAATACGTCGAGGAGCGCTGGCCGGAGCCGCCCCTGCTGCCGGCCGAGCCCGCGGCGCGGGCCTTCGCACGGCTCACCGAGGAGGTCTGCGACACCCAGTACGAGGCGGTGAACTGGGGGTTCGGCGAGGTGCTGTGGTTCCGCCGGGCCACCGGAGACCTCGCCGCGCACCTGCGCGCCCAGGCGGCGGCGCAGACGGCGGTGCTCCAGGGCTGGCTGTCGGAGCGCCTCGGCGCGGCCGCGTGGTTCGGCGGTGCGGGCTTCGGCTGGGCCGACGCGGCGGCGGCCCCGATGGTCAACCGCTCGGTGCATTACGGCCTCGGGCCGGCGCCGGGGACCCCGCTCGCCCGCTGGCACGCCCGGGTGAGTGCGCGCCCCGCGGTGGCGGCGACCTTCGCCGAGTTCGACGCGGCCGCCGCCCGGATGGCCGAGGCCCCCGACCTCTACACTTCCGGCGGACGCCGCCGCGAATACCGCGACCATCGCCTCGACTGGATGATCCGGTCGGGCGGCATCGAGGTCGTGCTCGCCGGCCTGCACGACGGCAACGTCCGCTTCTCCTGGCCGGCCCCCCTGGCCGAACCCGTCCCCGGGTGATCGCCCCTCAGAGGCGCAGGCGCCCGGCACCGGCCGCGACCGCGACCGCGAGCAGGAGGGCGGCCACCGCGAGGAAGGCCAGGGTCAGGCTGGTGGCATGGGCGAGGAGCCCGATCGCGGCGGGGCCGGCCAGCACCCCGGCATAGCCCAGCGTGGTCACGGCCGGGATCGCGAGGACGGCGGGCACGGTCTCCAGCCGGCCGGCGGCGGTGAACAGCACCGGCACGATGTTGGCGCAGCCCGCCCCCACCAGGGCATAGCCGAGGAGCGTCGCCGGCCAGAGCGGCACCGCCGTCGCGAGGCCGAGCGCGGCGGCGGCGAGGAGCGCGCCCAGGACGACGATGCGGCGGCGGCCGATCCGGCGCACGAGGGCGTCGCCGGAGAGGCGGCCCGCCGTCATGGTCAGCGAGAAGGCCGCGTAGCCGAGGCCGGCCCGGGCCGGATCGAGGCCGCGTTCCTGGATCAGGAAGACGCCGCTCCAGTCGAGGGCCGAGCCCTCCGTGAGGAAGACCACGAAGCACAGGAGCCCGATGCCGAGCACGGGGCCGCGCGGCAGGGCGAAGGCCGGGCCGCCGGGACCGTCCGCCACCGCCGGCAGGATGCCAGGCAGGGCCACGAGGAAAGCGGCCGCGATGGCGGCGACCACCCCCAGGGTCGCGGCCGCCGGCGTCAGGCCGAGGCTCAAGAGCGCGCTGAAGCCGGCGGCCCCCAGGATGCAGCCGAGGCTGTAGAGGCCGTGGAAGCCCGACATCATCGGGCGCTCCGCCCGGCGCTCCACCGCCACCGCCTGAAGGTTCATGAGGCAGTCAAGCAGGCCGAGGCCGATGCCGAGGCCGGTCAGGGCGGCGGCGAGGACGGGCAGGCCGGCGGCGCGGGAGAGCACCATCAGGGCCGTTCCGGTGACGAACACGGCGACCGCCAGCACGGGGCGGGTGCCGAAGCGCCCCGCCAGGGCGCCCGCCACCGGCATGGTGGCCAGGGAGCCGATGCCGAGGCAGAGGAGGAGCAGGCCCAGCCGGCCGTCATCCAGACCCGCCCGCGCCTTCACGAGGGGCACCAGGGGCGCCCAGGCCGCGACGCCGAAGCCGACGATGAGGAACAGGAGCCGGGTGGCGCGCGTCTCGGCGGGGCGGGCCGCCCGCGCGATCGCGCGAAGCGCGGCGGGTGCGGCCCGCGTGATCTTCGATCTCGCCGGGACGGAGCGTGCGGACAGGGAACGGGGAGACATGGAGCGCGCGGGCATGGAGCGGACCGACATGGAGCCTTTCGGGTGCGCCGGACGGGGCCGTGCAACGGAACGGGACGGTGTCTCGCAGACACCCGCGGCGATGGTGTGAAGCCGGACGGCGCCGGGAACACGTCAGACCCGCGGCCGGTGCATCGGCCGCTGCGCCCGCCACCGCCGTTGCGCGGCCCGGCGGGAACGAAGGCGCAGGACCTGCGGGATCCTGTCGCCATCGCGGCCGTCAGCGCCCGCCGTCGGGTGCCCGTCTCGAGTCCGTCGGAATGCCGCTGCCGGCATCGAGGTTCGCGTCGACGCAGCTCCGGCCGGGAGGGGGAAGGGCGTCAGGTGCGACAGCACGGCAAGCCCGAGGGGACACGGGCGCGGCATGAGACGCTCGGGACCGGAATCCGGCGGAGCGCCGTCAGACCGCACACGGTTTCGACCGCGTTTCCAGGGCCGGATGCCGGTCGATCGATCCGCGTTGACCCTCCGGGTCGCCCTCCCTACGGTGCCGGCCTTCGCGATCTCCCGTTTCCCCATCCTTGCAGAACTGACGCTGTCCCCATGCCGTCCCCGCTTCCCTCCGACCCCGATCTCATCGCGGCGGCCGCCACCGCCGCGGCCTGGCCCTTCGAGGAGGCGCGCAAGCTCGTGGCGCGGCTGGAACGCCGCCCGAAATCGGAAGTCCTCTTCGAGACCGGCTACGGACCCTCGGGCCTGCCGCATATCGGCACCTTCGGTGAGGTCGCGCGGACCTCGATGGTGCGCCACGCCTTCCGGGTCCTCACCAACGACAGCGTGCCGACCCGGCTGATCGCCTTCTCGGACGACATGGACGGCCTGCGGAAGGTGCCGGACAACGTGCCGAACAAGCCCCTGCTGATCGGTGCCCTGAACCAGCCCCTGACCCGCGTCCCGGACCCGTTCGGCACCCATGACAGCTTCGGCGCGCACAACAACGCCGAGTTGCGCCGCTTCCTCGACGCCTTCGGCTTCGACTACGAGTTCCGCTCGGCGACCGAATGCTACCGTTCGGGCGTGTTCGACACGGCCCTCCTCACGGTGCTGGAGCGCTACGACGCCGTGATGGCGATCATGCTGCCGTCGCTGCGGGCCGAGCGCTCCGCGAGCTACTCGCCGTTCCTGCCCATCCACCCGGTGACGGGGGAGGTGATGCAGGTGGCCATCGACGAGGTCCGGGTCTCGGCCGGGACCCTGGTCTGGCGCGACCCCAAGACCGGCGAGGGGTACGAGACTCCGGTGACCGGCGGGCACGCCAAGCTGCAGTGGAAGCCCGACTGGGCGATGCGGTGGGTGGCCCTCGGCATCGACTACGAGATGGCCGGCAAGGACCTGATCGATTCCGTCAAGCTCTCCGGCGAGATCGCCAGGGCGTTGGGCGGCGAACCGCCGGAGGGGTTCAACTACGAACTCTTCCTCGACAAGGACGGCAAGAAGATCTCGAAGTCGAAGGGCAACGGCCTCTCGATCGACGAGTGGCTCGTCTACGGCACGGCCGACAGCCTGGCGCTGTTCATGTACAACAAGCCGCGCGAGGCCAAGCGCCTGTTCGTCGAGATGATCCCGCGCCAAGTCGACGACTATCTGAGCTTCCTGGAGAAGTTCCCGGGCCAGGAGCCGGCCCAGAAGCTCGGCAACCCGGTCTGGCACCTGCATGCCGGGCATCCGCCGGCGGCCGAGGCGGTCGGCAAGGGGGGGGCCCTCACCTTCGCCATGCTCCTCAACCTCGCGGCGGTGGCCAACACCGAGGACCCGGCCGTGCTGTGGGGCTTCATCCGCCGCTACGACCCGGATGTGGGGCCGGAGACCCACCCCGTCCTCGCCCGCCTCGTCGGCCACGCGCTGGCCTACTTCCGGGACCTGGTGCGCCCGGCCAAGACCTACCGGGCGGCCACCGAGGCGGAGCGGGCGGCCCTGGAGGATCTCGCGCAGACCCTCGCGGCGCACGAGGGCTCCGTCGATCCGGAGGGCCTGCAGGCGGTGGTCTACGAGGTCGGACGCCGGCACTTCCCGGACCTGTCCGGCAAGGCCAAGAGCCCGGACGGGCGCCCCGGCGTGTCGCAGGCCTGGTTCACCACGATCTACAACGTGCTGTTCGGTGAGGCGCGCGGCCCACGATTCGGCTCGTTCATCGCCCTCTACGGAGTCGCCGAGACGCGGGCGCTGATCGCCCAGGCCCTGTCCGGCGCCTTCCTGGCGGACGCCCCGGCCGCCTGACGCGGACGATCCTGCGTCCTCTCCCGGGAGCGGCGCAGAATAATGTCTGCGTCTCGAGGTGCGATTGCGCACAATTGTGCTTGTCGGCGCGTCCCGGGGCGGATAGAACGCCCTTCCACTGGACAGAAAAAAAGGCCGCCCCGATGAGGGAGCGGCCCGAAGTCTAGGGAGGAAACGCCCAAGAAGGGCACACCGCGGCGACGCCATCGCCGCGGTGCATGGCGATCAGATGCCATCTTGCACCGCACCATGCAATTGCTTCCGTGAGGGAGCGGGCATGCGCCCAGTGCATGAAAACGATTTCAGACACCCTGTCGTCGGGAGTGAGGGCGGCCTTCGTCGTCAGTTGCCGGTCGGATCCGCTAGGCCGAGCTGTGCCAGGCTGAAGGCCCAGACCCGTTCCTGAAGCGCCGTGTCCCGGCCTCGGGCCGAGGGCTCCACCGGCGCGCACCGGTCGAAATAGAGACCCGTGCGGCCTTCGACCGCGGGCGCGGTGGCGAGGTACAGGGAGGTCGCCGCGCCGTCCGCGGGCTTCGTCATGAACGGGCGGATCAGACGCCAGCCGAGGCCGAACCAGCCGCCGGTCTCCGACGCGAAACCGCTGGCGATGACGCCGGGATGGAGAGCGTTGCTGGTGACGCCGGTGCCTGCGAGCCGCCGTGCCAGGGCCGCACTGAACAGCACGTTGCCGAGTTTGGCCTGGGAATAGGCGGCGATCGCGCTGTAGCGCCGCGCATGGCCGATATCGTCGAAGGCGATGCGACCACGCCGATGCGCCGTCGAGGCCACGTTGACGATGCGGGCCGGCGCACCGGCCTTCAGGTGATCGAGGAGGGCGAGGCTGAGCTGGAGATAGGCGAGGTGATCCAGCGCCCAGGTCCGCTCGATGCCATCCGTCGTGGTGGCGTAGCGGTCGAAGATCGCCCCGGCGTTGTTCACCAGCACGTCGAGGCGCGGATAGAGCGCCCGGACCTCCGCGGCGAGGCGGCGGATCTCGGCCTGGCTCGACAGGTCGGCGACGAAGCCGTCGACCCGGGCTCCCGGCACCGCTCCACGGATCTGCTCGGCCGTGCGGCCGGTGCGGCCGGCATCCCGGCCCACGAGCCCGACCCGGAACCCCGCCCGGGCCAGCCCGAGCGCTGTCTCGGTGCCGATCCCGGAGGTGGCGCCGGTGACGAGGGCGATCCGGCCGGCCACGGACGCCGCCCTAGAACACCGCCTGCCCGATGGCGAAGGCGACGACCACGATGACGATGGCCACAACCAAGAACAGGCCGAACAGGATCCGGGCCAGGGAGCCGGCGCCCGAAGCGATCCCGGTGAAGCCGAGGCCGCCCGCGATGAGGGAGATCACGAAACAGATGAGGGCCCATTTCAACAGGGTCATGCGCAACACTCCAGCTCGCGGAACCGACCGATAACCACCTGGGGACGCAAGCGTTCCGCTCAAGCTCGGCTGTTTTGCGCGGCGTGTCCGGGGGGCGCCGGCCCGGCCGGGCGGGCCTCGGTTCCGGCACGCTCCAGGAGGATGTGTGCCAGGGCATGATAGAGCCCCTCGCGGCAGACCGCCTTCGAGACGGCGTCGGCGATGAGCGCCGCCACCATGAGGGGGATCATCAGGGCGTGGTCCTGGGTCATCTCGGTGACGATGACGAAGGCGGTGATCGGTGCCTGCAGGGCTCCCGTCAGGTAGGCGACCATGCCGAGGAGCACGAGGGCGGCCACCGGCACGCCGGAGAACCAGTCCTGCAGGGCGGCGCCGAGGCCGGCCCCGACGCTGAGGGAGGGCGCGAACAGGCCGCCGGGAATGCCGCTGATCGCCGAGAGCAGCGACGCGGCGAACTTGAGGGGCGCGAAGTCCGGATGGGACGCCGCGGTGCCGTGCAGGAGGGCGCGCGCCTCCTCGTAGCCGGTGCCGTAGATCGTTCCACCCGAGGCGAGGCCGCACAGGGCGACCCCGAGACCGCAGGCCGCCGCGAAGGCGACGGGACGGGCGGCGATGGCGGCCCCGAGACGCCCGGGCAGGCCGCGGGCGAACAGGATCACGATGCGGGCGAACCCGCCGCCGGCCAGCCCCCCCAGCGCCCCGATCACCGGCACGGCGATCCAGCCCGGCCCGAACGGCAGGGTGGCGCTCGACGTGCCGAAATAGGTGTAGTTGCCGGTGAGCGCCATGGCGGTGAGCCCGGCCGCCACGATGGCGGCGACGATCAGTCCGCCGGTGCGGGCCTCGTAGGCCCGGCCGAGTTCCTCGATCCCGAACACGATGCCGGCGAGCGGCGTGTTGAAGGCCGCCGCCACCCCGGCCGCACCGCCGGCGAGGATCAGCCCCGGCACGCGTTCCGGCGTGAGGTGGCCGGCGGCCGCCATGATCGCGGCCCCGACCTGCACCGTCGGCCCCTCGCGCCCGGTGGAAGCGCCGAACAGCAGGCCGAGGCTCATCACCACGATCTTGCCCGCCGCGACCCGGAGGGAGACGAGGGCCCGGCGCAGGGCGAGATGGCCGGTCTGGCGCGCCGCGATCACCTGGGGGATGCCGGATCCCTGGGCGTTCGGGAAGACCTCGCGGGCGAGCCAGGCGCAGAGGGCGAAGCCGAAGGGCGTCAGGGCGAGGGCCACCAGGGGCGAGACGCCGAGCACCTGCCGGAACGCGCCCTGGGCGGCATCGGCGAGACCCGCCATCAGGACGGCGGCGAGCCCGACGCCGATGCCGCCGACGAGGAACAGGAGGCGGTGGCGCCACAGCCCGAACGCGTCGCGGGTGGCCCCGCGCAGGCGCCGCATGCGCGGGGCCACCCCGGACCGGACCTTGGCGCGCAGCACCTTCACGCGCAGCACCTGGGCAGGACGGGTTCGGGGCATGCGATCCGGGGCTCGGGCGGGCGGGTCAGGGGCGGGGGGTCGGGAGGAGCTCAAGGCAAGGCGCGTACCCCGCGGGGCCCTAGGCCTTGTCCTCCGCCCGGCAGAGGTCTTCGACGGTCCGGAGATAGGCCTTGGCGTCGAATTTCCGCAGGGAATTCTCGCTCTGGTAGCGCACCGTCCCGAAGATCTTGCGACGGGCCCAGGGCCGGTCGTGCAGGCCGTAGACCCAGGCGACGTTGGTGAAGGAGTTCGGGTCGCGTCCGTCGAGGAAGTAGCGGTTGTTGAGCCGCAGCGTGCGGGCGAAGCCCTCCTCGGGGGTGGGCGACCATTCGAGGATCTTCTTGCCCCAGTACATGCGCAGGTGATTGTGCATGTAGCCGGTCTCACGCATCTCGGCCTGGGCGGCGTTCCAGTAGACGTCGTGCGTCCGTCCCTCCGCGAGCTCGGTCTCGGTATAGGTCTTCGGCCGGGCGTCGTCGGCATGTTCGGCCAGGACCTTGCGGGCCCATTCGGGAACGGCGCGCTCGTAGCGGTCGTAGCCGTCCGTGTAGTGGACGTGGTTCATCGCCAGTTCCCGGCGGATGACGACCTCCTCGACGTAGGACGCCTTGTCCTCGGCCCCGCCCGCCTTGGCGGCCCGAACCGCCAGCACGATCTCCACCGGCGAGATCTGCCCGAAATGCAGGTAGGGGCTCATGTGGGAGGCCGCCCCGGCCTCCGGCCGGTTGCGGTCGCTGCCGTAATCGGCGAACGGGCCCGCGAGATAGGCCTTGAGGCGCCGGCGCGCCTCGGTCTCCCCCCCGGTGAAGCGCCGCACCGGTCCGACCGCACGGTCGAGGCTCATGCCGGCCAGCACCTTGGCCGGGTCGGCGATGTCGACCTCCGATGTCGGCAGGCCGCGCCCGGCCGGATGCTTCACCCTCCGGGCGGTCAGGGGCGCGACGTAGTCGTCGAGGTGCTTGTGCAGCTTCGGGCGCAGGGTGCGGGCGGCGTATTCGTGCTTGGGCGAGGTGACCTCAACCGGCACCACGACGTCCCCCTCCACCTGCACGATCCGGGTGTCGACGGCCGCGACGATCTCGTCGTACCAGCGCTTCTGGATCGCGAGGTAGCCCCGGTCGAGGACCAAGAGGGCGGCGTCCCTGGCCAGATCGATGGCGACCCGGGCGGGGGAGGCCTTGCGCAGGCAGAAGCCGATGCCACGGGCCTCGAGACCGGACGCCGCATCGGCGAGTCCCTGGAGCAGGAAGGCGTAGTGCCGGGCATTGGCTTCCGGAAAGCCGTTCTTGCCGTCGAGCAGCCCGAAGCCGGCGAGCACCGGCAGGCCGAGCCGGTTGGCCTCCTCGATCGCAAGCTCGAGCGCCGGATTCCCGTGGGCCCGATTCGCCTGCTGCAGCAGGTAGAGCACGTAGCGCCCCGCCGCCCGAGGCTCGGCCTCCTTCAGGATCCGAATCCGTCCCGCCTGAATCGCCATCGTCGCTCATCGCCTCTTGGTGCTCGTCACGAAAGATCGGGCCGCCGCCCATCGCGACGCCCCAGGCAGAAAGGGCCGCCCCGACCGAATCGACCCCGGGAGAATGCGGCATAGGGCGGCGCGAAAACTGAATTCGAACAACCCTCTAATGTCGCTTCACTTGAGTCTTCCCCCCTCCCGGGGTCATGAGAATTTGCGGCGTCTCGGGTGCGTCATTTTGGATACAGAAATCGGTCAATGTGTTCCGGAGCACGAAAAGCGACACGGATACTGCCCTATCCGCCTTGCAATTCCGCGTGGGAGGATCAGATTGTGCGTTGCGGGACCGCGATGGCGTCGCGGTCCCGCTGCCCTCCTTGGGCGTTTCCTCCCTAGACTTCGGGCCGCTCTTCGGAGCGGCCTTTTTTCTGTCCCGACCGTCCTAGCCACGCGCACGGGCCCGGATCATGAAGTTGTCGTAGGTGTACTCCGCCACCTGGAACCAGAGGTATTCCTCGTTCCGGAACGTCTTCATCGCCTCGTGGATGCGCTTGAAGTCGGCGTTCTTGGCGCCGATCTCGGCATAGACGTCGTTGGCGGCCTTCAGGGCCAGCTCCATCACCTCCTGCGGGAACGGACGCAGCTGCGCACCGGCCGCCACGAGGCGGCGCAGGGCGCGGGGGTTGCGCGCATCGTACTTGGCCTGCACGTCGGCATGGACCTGGGCGGCGGCCGCCTGGAGGACTGCCCGGTAGCTCTTGGGCAGTCCCTTCCAGGCCTCGGCCTGGATCCAGAGGTGCAGCGTCGAGGCGCCCTCCCAGAAGCCAGGGTAGTGATAGGTCGGGGCCACCTTCTGCAGCCCGAGTTTCTCGTCGTCGTAGGGGCCGATCCACTCGGCGGCGTCGATCGCCTTGGCCTCGAGGGCGGCGTAGAGGTCCGGTCCCGGGGTGGCCTGCGGCACCACCCCGAGCTTGGCCAGAACCTGCCCGCCGAGGCCGCCGATCCGCATCTTCAGGCCCTGGAGGTCCGCCTGCGCCTTGATCTCGCGACGGAACCAGCCGCCCATCTGCGCGCCGGTATTGCCGGCCGGCAGGGCGACGAGCCCGTGCCTGGCGAAGATCTCCCCGAACAGGTCGGCGGCACCGCCCTGGAGCCACCAGGCGCTCTGGCCGCGCGCATTCAGGCCGAAGGGCAGGGCGGTGGCCAGGGCGAAGGTCGGATCCTTGGCGAGCCCCAGGGTCGCCGGTCCGTAGCCCATCTCGACGGTGCCGGCGGCTACGGCATCGAGGAGGCCCTCGGCGGGCACCGGCTCGCCGGGCCCCGAGGGCTGGATCTGGAAACGGCCGTCGGTGGCCTCCGCGACGATGCGGGCGAGCTGGTCGGTCGCGCCGAACAGGATGTCGAGGTTCTTGGGGAAGGCGCAAGCCAGTCGCCAGCGCAGATCCGGCGTCGCCTCGGCCCGGGCGGGGCGTACCAGGAGGGTCGCCGCGCCACCGAGGCCCGCGGAGAGGAGAGCACGGCGCCCGGTGCTCGGGCGCGCGGAGGATGGGGGCATGACGCCTCGCTGAGAGATCTCGAATCGTCCTGTTGCGGCGCGTCGCGGCCGACCCGCGGCCCGAAGGTCCGCCGTTCACGAACGGCGAAGGGTCGGAAACGATCCCGAAATGGGCGGAGGCCCCGCGCCGGCGGACCGGACGGCGCGCAAGCCCAGGGGGGCTGCGCCCGATCGGGCGCGCGTTACTTGGCGTACGTGAAGGCGCCGTCGTTCCAGACGTAGAGGACATAGCCCTGAGCGGTGACGTCCCCCTTGCCGTCGAACCCCACCGGGCCGAGCACGAGATCGAAGCGCTCCGCGTGCAGGGTGGCGGCGATCCGCTTCGAGTCCGCCGTGTGCGCGAAGTTGCCGGCCGCCACGAGGGCCTGGAGGGCGGCGTAGCCGTAGATCGTCGATCCTTCGGGCTCGACCCCCTCGGCCTTGAAGGCCGCGACCACGGCAGCGGCCTCCGGCTTGCGGCGGGGATCGAGGTAGAAGGTCATCAGCACGCCGTTGCTGGCCGGCCCGGCGATGGTGGCGAATTCCTGGGTGGCGATGGCCGAGGTCCCGAACCATTGCGGCTTGAAGCCACGCTCCGCGGAGATCCGCACGAGGCGGCCCATCTCGCGGGCGTCCCCGCCGTAATACGCCACCGCGATCCCGGCCTCCTTCAGCCGGTCGGCGAGGGCCGCATCATCGGCATCGCCCGCCGCGAAGGCGGTGGCGATGGCCTCGTTGATGCCGATCCGGTTGAGGTTTTCCTTCGTGGCGGCGGCGAGGTTGCGCGAACCCGGCGTCAGGTCGTTGAGGATGGCGATCTTCTTCTCGCGGAATCGCTCGGCCAGTACGGTGGCCGAGAGCTTGGCCTGATCGTCGTCGCGCCCGCAGACCCGGAAGATCGTCGGCAGACCCCGATCGGTGAGCTTGGCGGCCACGGAGGCGGCGGTGATCATCACCGTGCCGTTGGCGGCGTAGACCTCGGAGGCCGCCAGCGATGCGTTCGAGCAGACGTGGCCGACCACGAGCCGCACGCCCTGGGTCGCGTAGTGGTTGGCCACCGCCACGGCCTTGTTGGAATCGCAGGCATCGTCCTGCACGTCGAGCACGATGGTCTGACCGTCGAGCCCGCCCTTGGCATTGGCATCGCGGGCCGCGGCCTGGACCCCGCGCAGGACCTGCTCGCCGACGGCCACGTAGGCGCCCGAGCGCGGGACGGCGACGCCGATCACCACGTCGGCCCGGGCCGGTGCGGCGCCGAGGATCGCGGCGGCGAGGACCAGGCTGCCAGCCAAGCCGCCGGCGCGCCCGAAGCGCCGGGCCGCGCGTCTGAACCTCATCCCGCCCCGTCTCACGCCTCGGTCGACCTCGCTTACAGATAGAGGCGGATCGGCCAGCCGCCAAGGTTCGGCGCGTGCACCGGGTCCACGGCCCGGTGCCTCCCGGCATCGCTCGGGCCTGGGCGACCCGTGCGCGATGCCGCGCCAGAACGCAAGGGGGACCTTCGGCGCGGGCGTGAGTCGCAGACGCGGCACGTCCGCATCTGGGCGCACACCTTACCGGGCCGTCGCGTAGACCGAGGCGCCGGCGGTGACCGGTGCGGTGACGGTGGAGAAGACGGAGAGGACCTTCTGGACCTCGGTGAAGGGGGCGTTGGAGACGTAGACGAGGTCGCGGTTGCGCATGCGGAAGGCCTGGGTCAGGAACAG
>NZ_LMNE01000005.1:0-104123 GCF_001423285.1 Methylobacterium sp. Leaf111
GAAGGTCGTTGGCTGGGGTTGACCTGACCGGTATTTTGGACCGAGCCGATTGAGAGGCTACTGCATGGTGGCGGCCATGGGTAGCCGGAAGGCCAGGTCCGGGACGGTGACCGGCGCGGGCGGCCGATAGCCCAAGGACGAATGCGGTCGAACGCGGTTGTAGGTATTCTGCCAGATCCCAATCACGGTCTGTGCCTCCTTGAGCGAGTAGAAGATCTCTTGGCGTAGGCACTCGTCCTTCAACTTGCCATTGAAGCTCTCACAATAGCCATTCTCCCACGGCGATCCTGGTGCAATGTACTGGATCTGCGGGCCGGTTTTGGCGACCCATTTCCGCAAAGCCTTCGCGATCATCTCCGGGCCGTTGTCGCAGCGGATGTTCTCCGGGATGCCATGCAGGCACATCGCGTCGGCCAGCGCCTCGATCACACCCAGACTGTTGATGCGCCTCGCGACCTTCAGCGCCAGGCAGGCGCGACTGTGCTCGTCGATCAGCSTCAGGATGCGCAGGCTTCGCCCGTCATGGGTCTGGCCCTGCACGAAGTCGAAGCTCCAAACGTGATTGCGATGGAGAGGCCGCAGCCGTACGCAGGAGCCATCGTTCAACCACAACCGGCTTCGCGGCCGATGCTTTTGCGGGACCTTGAGCCCCTCACGACGCCAGATCCGCTGAACTCGGTCCTTGCCCACCTGCCAGCCCGCTGCCTGCAGCAGCGCGGTGACACGGCGGTAGCCGTAGCGTCCGTACTCGGACGCCAAGGCGACGATGGCGCGGGTCAGCGCATCCTCGTCAGCCGGTACCGTGGGCACGTAGCGTTGCGTGCCCCGGTGCTGGCCAACGATCCGGCAGGCATGGCGTTCTGAGAGACCATACTTCTCTCTGATGCCGTCGACCGCCTGCCGGCGTCGCTCCGGGGCTATAAGTTTCCCGCGGCGACGTCCGCCAGCACCTGCTTCTCCAGGGACAGGTCCGCCACGAGCCGGCGCAATCGAGTGTTCTCGCGCTCCAGATCCTTCATCTTCCTGGCCTGATCGATCTGCAGGCCGCCGTACTCCTTGCGCCAGCGGTAATAGCTCTGCTCGGAGATCTCCGCCTCCTTGCACGCCAGCGCCAAACTCTTGCCTTGAGCTGTCTGCACCTCAATCTGGCGCAGCTTCAGCACGACCTGCTCCGCGTTTGTCTTCTGACCTCGCCGCATTTCCGACTCCTCCGATCCTGGCTGATCCTCTCAATCAGCCCGGTCCAAAGCCAGCCGGTCAGGTCATCGCGTAGGTCGCCGGGTCGTCGAGGGGCAGCGAGGCGAGATCCACGATGATGNCCGACCAGATCGCCCCGGCCAACGCCGCCTTCCCTCAATCTGGCGCAGCTTCAGCACGACCTGCTCCGCGTTTGTCTTCTGACCTCGCCGCATTTCCGACTCCTCCGATCCTGGCTGATCCTCTCAATCAGCCCGGTCCAAAGCCAGCCGGTCAGGTCAGTCGCGTGAAAACGATTCTTGAGATAGCTGTCAGGGAGAAACGATCAGTGGTCCGCTATCGAGCTTGATGTCGATAATGGTTCCAACGACCCATGCGACCCACGTCAACGCTCCCACGAAAGCCTGTGACGGCCTGCGTAGGAGCGACATTATCAGATAAGGGTTGTGAGGACCGCCTTAGGCGCAACCCGGTCAGTAGTCTCAAAAAACCATTGTTGGGCCGCGGCTGGCGTTCAACGCGATAACGGTTGTGCGGCTTCCTCTGCGATCCGTGCGAGCTTCCTACCGATATCCTCTGGCCGGATGTGCGTGTATCTCATCAGCATTTTCGTATCTCGATGACCACTGATGACGGCGACCTCGGGTATAGTCAGACCCATCTCAAAGAACCGGCTGAGAGCTTCGTGGCGAAGATCGTGAAAGCGTAGCCCTGGTAGATTAGCCTTTAGCCGAACCCGCTCCCACGTAAGCCTTGCGGCATTACCATAAATGGGCAGCACCTTCTTAGACACTCTTTCGATGTCAGAAAGCTCGTCGATTGCGCGGGTTGTCAACGGAACTGTCCGAGGCCGGCCGTTTTTAGTATCTCTTAGTCGTGCAGTCCGCTTCTGAAGGTCGACGTCCTTCCATTCGAGGGAAAGAAGTTCGCCTCTTCGCATTCCGGTTTCAATCGCAAGCACGATTAGGGATTTCGCGTGCTTGTTCCGAAGTGTGCCGATCACGCTGAGAATAGTTCGCGCAGATTCTTCCGTAAGACGTTCCTCGCGAGGAAGTCCGGGGGCTGGAAATCTGATGTCATGGAGAGGATTCTTCGCTATTGGGATATCCCACTCACGTCTTGCAATTTCGAAGCAATGACGAAGGAGTGAAAGCTCACGTCTAACAGTGTCTGGACCCACATCTTTAAGTCGAGCGTTGCGATATACGGCAAACTGTCCTGAAGTTAAATCCCGCAACGCAACTCCCGCAATCGGTCGGCAAACGATATTCCTGATCCGGCAGTTCTCGGAAACATGGCCCTTCTTCAGAGGGGTGATTTCGATTTGATACCGTAGCAGCAACGCCCCAACAGTCAGATCGTCCGTGTCGAAGCGTGTTGAGGGAGGCGCTGATCGTCGGGATTCGCGCTCTTGCGCCTTCGCCCACGATACGGCTTCACTCTTCGAGGGAAACGATTGTGTTGATGCAGGAATGCCCACGCGTCGCACCTGAACTTGCCAGGATCGACCGCGCTTACGGATGGTAGCCATGATTCGAGACCCGTCGCTTGTGACAGAAAGCGTGACAGGCCGATCAAAAACGCTCGTGGAAGCTTTATACGGAGGGCCGAATCAAGAGCCGTTACAATGACTTAATGATTGGCGCACCCGACACGATTCGAACGTGTGACCTTTGCCTTCGGAGGGCAACGCTCTATCCAGCTGAGCTACGGGTGCTGACCGTTCCGCCCTGGTAGCCCATACGAGGGCGCCGCGCAACGGGTTCGTGAAAGCGTTTCGGCCACGTGAAGGGCGGCAGCGCGCGGAGGGCGACGCTCACACGTTCGAAGCGGGACGGCTGTGCCCCGCACGAAAGGTGACAATCGGTTGTTCGCGACAATAGCCCAGCAGAAGCAGCCGGGTCCGGCCCGACGGCGGCCAACTCGGACCCGTTCGTTGATCTGCCGACGGAATTAGGGTGGGACTGCGGAACGGGACTTGGGTCGTGGACAAAAGCCCGGTGTGAGGCCGGTCTCCGTGTCCGCCAACGAAGGGCAATCCTCGTCACCGTAACGCCCGAACCGAACGGCCGGATCGCGTCACGATCGATCCGGGCCACCTCAATCCCGTGATCATACAGCTAGTCGAGCGGTGCTTGGGCCGGGTCGCCGACGATCTCGCCGTCAGTCAGGGCACTCGCTTCGAAGCGTTCGAGGCGCGGCTCGATGCCCCTCCGGGGCGGCGCGCAGCCATTGCAGACCGAAGACATGGCGCGGCGTGCACGCATCGCGATCCTTCGATCGAACGCATCCATCGCCGCCACGGATTTCGCATGCGCCTCCTCGAGATGGCCTCCGATCCTGGCAGGATCGGTATCGTCCGGGATCCCCGTAGCGCTCTGGAGCGGCAGATAGACACGACGAATCGATGGCCGGGCCGCCGCATTTGGAGGCGCGCCACAGAACAGTATGATCAGCAGTGAGACGACAACGCGGAGCAAATCGAGAAATCCTACACCGCTGCCGTATCGATCGACATCTGAGCCGAACCAAGACCGACCTGTGGCGCGGGGCCATGATTGAGCCGACACGTCTTCATCATCCCCCCGGTCGACGAACTCTGGCTTCGGGAGGAGGACAATCGAGAAGGAAAGGTCGTAGATAGAAAGGATCCCTCAACCCTTTTGAGAAAGCGATAATAGAGCACCGCTCGCTGCCCGCATTCGGGCTCCCGATACAGGGGCATCAAAGGCTGCTCTATGCTGCGGTGCCGCCAAGCCAGACCCCGGGCCAAGCCTGCACCCCCGATTGGGTGAAGCAAGGCTGCCACACCCCTTGGAATAAATACTTTAGCATAGTTTCCGTGGATACGATCCGGTGCAAACTTGCTTAGCGAGCCAAAGGACTTGAGCGCATTTTCGATTTAAATTTATGATTTTGATCGAAATTGAGCAGCCATAAAAACACTTGAAAATCTAAATCCGGCTTGGGTTGGAGGGTAAATTGACTAATACTTCCGCGTCTGTCTCCGCGAGCGGCAGTCAAGATGTTGATGGATTGCTGTCAGGCTTGCGCTGGGCGAACGCCCGGATCACGTTCAGTTTTCCGACAGATCCGGCTCAGTACGAATACAGCGGTGAGAAGAACAATACCTTCGATTCATTCAGCGTACGGCAGCAGGAGGCTGCCCGAAGCACCTTGAGCTCGATCGCGTCAATCACAAATATCTCTTTCACCGAGGTGGATGGAGGGGCCGGCGATTTGCGCTTTGCCATGTCGGATATGCCCCCAACCGCGTGGGCTTACTATCCGGGCAATACCCCCAAAGCCGGTGACAGTTGGTATGGAAATACGAATGGGTGGTACGATGATCCGGTCGTCGGCAATTATGCTCTTTATTCGATCTTCCATGAAATTGGGCATGCACTTGGCTTAAAGCACGGTCATGAGACCGATGTCTTCGGTGCCATGACTTACGAACATAATTCAAGCGAATTTTCTCTGATGACCTACAGTTCCTATGTAGGCTCAGATGGAGTGTATGCCTATAATGAGGCGAATGGCTTCCCTCAATCGCTGATGATGTATGATATTGCAGCACTACAATACATGTACGGAGCGAATTATGACATCAACGCAGGTAATAATCGGTACCAGTGGAACCCCGCGACTGGTCAGCTCTCAATCGATGGAAATGGATGCTCCATTCCATCGGAAAATCGCCTGTTCATGACGATCTGGGATGGGGGAGGAATTGATACATATGATTTCTCGAACTATGGGACGGATCTCAGTATCGATCTGTCTCCCGGAGAATGGACGGTGACCTCCCTTGGTCAGCTGGCCATGCTCGGAGAAGGTCGTCGAGCGGCTGGCAATATCGCCAATGCCCTCCTTTATGAAGACAATATCGCGTCGATCATCGAGAACGCCATCGGCGGATCGGGCAACGATACGATTGTCGGAAATACTGTTGACAATGTGCTGGCCGGTGGTTCGGGCAACGACACGCTGAACGGCGGGGCCGGAGCCGACCGGATGTACGGCGGGCTCGGCAACGACACCTTCGTGGTGGACAGCACCGGCGACACCGTCATCGAGTACACCAACCAGGGCACCGACACCGTCCGCGCCGCGATCTCCTACGCGCTCACCGCCAACGTCGAGAACCTGACGCTCACGGGCGCGGGCACCATCGACGCCACCGGCAACACGCTCGCCAACATCCTCACCGGCAACGAGGCCGCCAACACCCTGTCGGGGGGGCCGGCGATGATCGGCTCGTCGGTCTTGGGGGCAACGACATCCTCGACGGCGGCGTCGGCAACGACACCATGGTCGGCGGCAGCGGCGACGACACCTACGTCGTCAACGCGCGCGGTGACGGGGTCATCGAGGCCGCCAGGGAAGGCATCGACACCGTTCTGGCGTCGATCAGCTACGACCTCGGCGCCCATGTCGAGACCCTGACCTTGACCGGCACGGCCGATCTCAAGGGCACCGGCAACGACCTCGACAACATCCTCATCGGCAACACGGGCAACAACCAGCTCTACGGTGGTGCCGGCAACGACCGCCTCGACGGCGGCCTCGGCGCCGACACCATGGCGGGCGGCACCGGCAACGACACCTATGTCGTGGACAATGCCGGCGACTCCGTCATCGAACTGGCCAATCAGGGCACCGACACGGTCGAGGCCTCGATCTCGTACACCCTGGGCAGCGGGGTCGAGACCCTGATCCTGACCGGCTCGTCCGACATCGACGGCACCGGCAATGCTCTGGCCAACGTGCTGACCGGCAACGCGGGGGACAATCATCTCTCCGGCGGCGCCGGCAACGACACCCTCTCCGGCGGGGCCGGCAACGACACGCTCGATGGCGGCACCGGCAACGACACCCTCTCCGGCGGCACGGGCGACGACACCTACATCGTCGACAGCCAGACCGAACGGGTGATCGAACTGGCCGGGGAAGGCACCGACACGGTCCTGGCCTCCGTGACGTTCAAGCTGCAGGGCAACCTGGAGACCCTGACGCTGACGGGCACCGACGCCATCAACGGGACGGGCAACTTCCAGTCCAACATCCTGATCGGCAACAGCGCCGCCAACATCCTCGACGGCAGCGGCGGCAAGGACGTGCTCACCGGCGGCGGCGGCAACGACACCTTCGTGTTCCGCGCCGGCGAGACCCACGGCGACAAGGTCATGGACTTCACCGGCGCGGGTGCGGCGGCCGGCGACCACCTGGCATTCTACGGCTTCGGCACGGGCGCCACGCTGAGCCACATGACGGGCACGGACCTCTACACGATCACGGCGGATGCAGCCCATGGCGGGCTGAGCGAGACGTTCCAGCTCGCCGGCGTGACCGCCCTCGACCTCGTTGCGAGTCTGGGACGCGACGTGTTGCTCGTCGCCTGAAGACGACACCCGAAAGAAAGACAGACCTGCGGTGCACCCGCGCCGGAGGTCTGCTCCGGCCCACCGGCATCGAGATCCGAGCTCTGCGAGGCGCGTGTCGACCGCATTCGGTCGGATCGCCCTCGTATCACGGGTCCGCGAGCAGTCGGAGCCGACCGGACCATCCGTCTAGATTATACCAGGGGCTGGACTGGCTCTCGGCTGTCCTCGCAAGCTCAGGCAGGCCAGAGCAGGTTTCTGCCGAAAGTCGCCAGGGCGAGGTCGTCGATCGCGCGCTTTTCGGGGGCCGTCGGCCGAGGTGAGGCGGATCAAGGCGGCCTGGGCGCTTGGGCCGAATCGAGGCTGCTGAAGGCGCCGGGTGGTGCGGGCGGTCGGAATCGAACCGACACTCCTTGCGGAACCGGATTTTGAGTCCGGCGCGTCTACCAGTTCCACCACGCCCGCAGCGGTCGCGTCATCGCACACCTTCCCGGTTTCGGCCAGTGGTGTTTTCTTCGCAGTGCGGTCTGCGAGCGCTCGCCAGGGACGGCGCCGTATGGTCAAAGGGCGCCGCCCATCCCCTCCAGCCCTCTCGGACCCCTTTATGATCCGTCGCCTCTACGAGTGGATCCTCGCGCTCGCGGGCAAGCCCTCCGCACCCTATGCCCTCGGCGCGGTGGCCTTTGCCGAGAGCTCGTTCTTCCCGGTGCCGCCGGACGTGATGCTGGTGCCGATGGCAGTGAGCCGGCCGGATCGGGTCTGGTTCTACGCCCTCATCACCACCCTGGCTTCGGTGGCGGGCGGCCTCGTCGGGTACGCAATCGGCGCCCTGCTGTTCGATTCCATCGGCCAGTGGGTGTTCCGGGTCTACGGCCTGTCCGACAAGGCCGCCACCTTCCAGGCCTCCTACGCGGAATACGGACACTGGGTGATCCTGCTGAAGGGTCTGACGCCGATCCCCTTCAAGCTCGTAACCATCACCTCGGGCTTCGCCCATTACGACCTGTTCTGGTTCGTGGTGCTGTCGTTGCTGACGCGGGGCGCCCGGTTCTTCATCCTGGCGGGACTTCTGGGCCGCTACGGCGTTCAGATCCGGGGGGTGCTCGACCGCCACCTCAACGTGGTGGCGGCGATCTCCGTCGCCGTGATCATCCTCGGCTTCGTGCTGTTCAAGGTGTTGCTCTAGACCAAGGTGATCTTAGAGAGATGGATTACGCCTCGCTCCTGCGCCTGCGCCGCGCCGCCCTCCTCCTGCTCGTCGGATCCGTGCTGACGCTCGCGGGCGCCTGGTACTTTCAGTGGGGGCTCGGCTACGTGCCGTGCAAACTCTGCCTGCAGGAGCGGATTCCCTACTACGCGGCGATTCCGTTGGCGCTACTGGGCCTTGTCCTGCCCGCTCGGGCCACCCGCCTCGTCCTCGGCCTCGCCGCCCTGGGCCTTCTCTACGGGGCCGGGCTCAGCGTCTATCACGCCGGGGCGGAGTGGAGCCTCTGGGCCGGCCCTACCGATTGCGGGGGCGGCGCGGGCGCCAATCCGTCCGACGTCGGCGATTTCCTGAACGCGCTCCAGAGCACGCGCGTGGCCGACTGTTCCACGGCGGCCTGGCGCCTGGCCGGGATCTCTCTCGCGGGCTGGAACGCGCTCATCGCCTTCGCCCTGGCGTCGGTAGCCGGAACCGCCGCGCTGAAGCGCTGAGACTCAATGCCGGTCTTCGGAGGCCGGCGGCAGGGGCGCCACTGCGATGCCCTCGTCCACGAGGGCGCGCGCCTCGTCCAAACTGGCCTCGCCGTAGATCGCTCGGGTCTCGGTCTCCCCGTAGTGGATCCGCCGGGCCTCCTCCGGGAAGCGCGTTCCGACATCGTCGGCGTTCCGCGTCACCGCCTCGCGCATGGCCCACATCAGGGCGCGCAGGCGCTGCTCGGGTTCGGTGAGCGCCAGTTGCGGCGTCGTGTGCGGTGCCGCGGGGATCGAGCCCGCCTCCGAGGAGAGACCCACCGGGGCCGGCGGGGTGCGGGAACCGCGATCCGTTCGGGCGACCGAGGGCGCCATCATGCTCTTGCCGACCCGGACCGAGCCGCAGACCGGGCAGGAGACGAGTCCGCGCGCCGCCTGCGCATCGAAGGAATCGCTCGAGGGAAACCAGCTCTCGAAGCCGTGCTGGGCCTCGCAGACGAGGGTATAGCGGATCATCGGGTCACGGTTTTCGGAAGACGTGTGCGAGCGGCGTCAGGAAGGGCGCCCCACCCGCTGGATCGTGAAGGGGCGGGCATGCTGCAGGGTCGGAATGCGGGCGCGGGCATCGGCCACGCGGGCGAGGTCGATCTCGGCGAGGATCACCCCCGGCTCGGCCCCGTCGGCGTCGGCCAGGATCCGGCCCCAGGGATCGACGATGAGGGAATGGCCGTAGGTGTCGCGCCCGTCCTCATGGTGCCCCCCCTGGGCCGCCGAGATCATGAACGAACCGGTCTCGATGGCGCGGGCCCGATGCAGCACGTGCCAATGCGCCTCCCCCGTCTGCTTGGTGAAGCAGGCCGGCGCCGTCAGGACGGTGGCGCCCGCCTCCGCCAGGGCCCGGTACAGGGCCGGGAAGCGGATGTCGTAGCAGATGGCGAGGCCGATGGCCGCCCAGGGCGTGTCCGCGACGACGGCGCAGGCGCCCCCCGTATAGGTCGCGGATTCACGCCAGCGCTCGCCGTTGGGCAGGTCGACATCGTAGAGATGGAGCTTGTCGTAGGAGGCGGTGATCGCCCCCTCCGCATCGATCAGGAAGGCGCGGTTGGCGACCTTGTCGCCGTTGCGCACGGCGAGTGACCCGATCTGGATCACGATGCCGCGCGCGCGGGCGACGTCGCGCAGGGCCGCCAGCGTCGGGTCGTCGTCCTGGGCCGTGACCTTCTCGAACAGGCTCGCCTTGCTGCGCTCCACCAGGGAGGTCATCTCGGGGGTCTGGACGTAGTGCGCACCGGCATCCGCGGCCTCGCGGACCAGGGCCACCGCGGCGTCGCGGTTGGCGAGGGGCTCGCGGCCCGAGCGCATCTGCACGCAGGCGGCCGTGAATTTCGGCGCGTCGCTCATGCGGCCACCAGGGCGTCGAGCTTGCCGGCGCCATTCAGGGCATAGAGGTCGTCGCAGCCACCCACATGGGTGTCGCCGACGAAGATCTGCGGCACGCTCGTGCGGCCCCCGGCGCGCTGAACCATGGTGGTGCGCGAGCCGGATGTCCGCTCGACGTCGATCTCGGTGAACGCGATGCCCTTGTCGCGCAGCAGGCTCTTGGCCGCCGAGCAGTACGGGCACCACGCGGTTGTATAGATCGTGACCGGCTTCATCGTCGAAACGCCCCATCCCAATCCGTACAGCATATAGGCGAGCCGGCGGGCTCTTCCTACTGCCTCGATTCGGTGGGGGTGTCGGCGGTTACGCTCAGGCGGCCAGCAGCTTCTCGACCTCGTTGACGAGATCGCGCAGATGGAAGGGCTTCGACAGGACCTTGGCGTCCTTGGGGGCCTTCGAATCCGGGTTCAGAGCCACGGCGGCGAAGCCCGTGATGAACATCACCTTGATGTCCGGGTCCAGTTCGGTGGCGCGGCGCGCCAGCTCGATCCCATCCATCTCGGGCATCACGATGTCGGTGAGGAGCAGCTCGAAGGGCTCCTCGCGCAGGCGATTATAGGCCGACAGCCCATTGTCGAACGACAGCACGTCGTAGCCGGCGTTCTGCAGCGCCTTGGCCAGGAAGCGGCGCATGTCGTTGTCGTCTTCCGCCAGGAGGATCTTCATCGAGCAGCGTCCCGTACCTTTGATTCGATGTGTTCTTTCCACAAAGCACCGGCTTGGTAAACAGAACGTTGCCGGCCCGTCGGGGCGGGGGTGTCCAACGGCACGAGCGGCGGCCTTGCGGCACGCCCGTCCTGCTGGACAGGCGAGTCGGCAACCCGCAAAGTGGGGCGATGCGTTGTCCCGTCCGCACCGAGGCGCCCGCGCCGCGATGACAGAGCCGTTCCAGACCCCCGAAGCGTCCGGGGCGGCAGCCTTCGATCCGCCCTTCACGGTGGACGAGCCGACGGCGCATACCCTCCCCTTCGTCTTCAACACGCCGCATTCCGGCACGGTCTACCCGCCGGCCTTCCTGGCCGCCTCGCGCCTCGACGGGCTCGCGCTGCGGCGCTCGGAAGACGCGCACGTGGACCGGCTGTTCGCCCCGGTGGTCGATCTCGGGGCGCCCCTCATGCGGGCGCATTTCCCGCGGGCCTTCCTCGACGTGAACCGCGAGCCTTACGAACTCGACCCGCGCATGTTCGACGGACGCCTGCCAGCCTTCGCCAACACCCGCTCCATGCGGGTGGCGGGCGGCCTCGGCACCATCCCACGCCTGGTGGCCGACGGTCAGGAGATCTATCGCGGACGTCTGCCGGTGGCGGCCGCGGTCGAGCGGATCGAGGCCCTGTACAAGCCTTATCATCGCGCGCTCCGCAGCCTGATCCAGCGCACGGCGCGCCAGTTCGGGCACGCCATCCTGATCGACTGCCACTCGATGCCGTCGTCGAGCCTCGGGCGCGACGAAGCGGCGCGGGCCGACATCATCCTCGGCGACCGTTTCGGCACCGCCTGCGCGCCGATCCTGATCGACGCCTTCGAGCACCACCTGCGCGCCCGCGGCTACCGCGTTCTGCGCAACAAGCCCTACGCGGGCGGCTTCATCACCGAGCACTACGGCGAGCCGAACGTCGAGCGCCACGCGCTGCAGATCGAGATCAATCGGGGCCTCTACATGAACGAGGCGAGCCTCGCGATCACGCCGGGCTTCTCGGAATTGGTCTGGCACCTGCGCAGCGTCGTGGCGGCCGTCGCCGCCGAGGTTCGGGGTCTTGCCCCCTCACGGATGGCCGCCGAGTAGGGCCGTCCGACAAGAAAGTTTTGGCAGCGGCCCGAAAAGATTTGCCGGCCGCTTGCGCGAAAGTGACGGTTTTGCCGCCCCCATCCGGGCGAAGTCCGGTTAGGAGTAGCCCAGATTGCGCGCGTACCTATAATGCCGGGACGCCGCCGCCGCACGAGCCAGAGCCCATGACGTCTCGCATCCCAGACTTCGCGACCGTTCCCTACGCGGCCGATGCCGTGCCGGCTCCGGTGCCGCCTACGGGCGAGCCCTGGATGACGCCCGAGGGCATTCCGGTGAAGGGCGTCTACGGCCCCGAGGATCGCGAAGGTATCGAGTTCCTCGACACCTATCCGGGCGTGGCGCCCTACCTCCGCGGCCCCTACCCGACGATGTACGTGACCCAGCCCTGGACGATCCGGCAATATGCCGGCTTCTCCACGGCCGAGGATTCGAACGCGTTCTACCGGCGCAACCTTGCCGCCGGGCAGAAGGGCCTGTCGGTGGCCTTCGACCTCGCAACCCACCGGGGCTACGATTCCGACCATCCGCGCGTCTCGGGCGATGTGGGCATGGCCGGTGTGGCGATCGATTCGATCTACGACATGCGGACGCTGTTCTCAGGCATCCCGCTCGACGAGATGACCGTCTCGATGACGATGAACGGCGCGGTGCTGCCGATCCTGGCCCTCTACATCGTCGCGGCCGAGGAGCAGGGCGTCCCGCCGGAAAAGCTCGCCGGCACGATCCAGAACGACATCCTCAAGGAGTTCATGGTCCGCAACACCTACATCTACCCGCCGGCGGGTTCGATGCGGATCATCGGCGACATCTTCGCCTACACCTCGAAGAATATGCCGAAGTTCAACTCCATCTCGATTTCCGGCTATCACATGCAGGAGGCCGGGGCGACGAACGACCTCGAGCTCGCCTACACGCTGGCCGATGGTGTCGAGTACATCAAGGCGGGCCTCGCCGCCGGGCTGACCATCGACCAGTTCGCTCCGCGTCTGTCGTTCTTCTGGGCGATCTCGACGAACTTCTTCATGGAGATCGCCAAGATGCGGGCCGCGCGCCTGATCTGGGCCAAGCTCGTCAAGGAGTTCGAGCCGCAGAGCGACAAGTCGCTGCCCCTGCGCACCCACAGCCAGACCTCGGGCTGGTCGCTGACCGCGCAGGACGTCTTCAACAACGTCACCCGCACCTGCATCGAGGCGATGGCGGCGACGCAGGGCGGCACCCAGTCCCTGCACACCAACGCGCTGGACGAGGCGCTGGCCCTGCCCACCGACTTCTCGGCCCGCATCGCCCGCAACACCCAGCTCTTCCTGCAGCAGGAGAGTGGCACGACACGCATCGTCGATCCGTGGGGCGGCTCCTACTACGTCGAGAAGCTGACCCAGGACATCGTCGCCCGCGCGTGGGAGCACCTGCGCGAGGTCGACGAACTGGGCGGCATGGCCAAGGCCATCGAGGCCGGCATCCCGAAGCTGCGCATCGAGGAGGCGGCCGCCCGGGCCCAGGCCCGGATCGATTCCGGCCGCCAGACCATCGTGGGCGTGAACAAGTTCAAGCCCGACGACGACCGCGCCATCGAGTTGATGCGCGTCGACAACGGCAATGTCCGCACCCTGCAGATCGACAAGCTCAAGCGCCTGCGCGCCGAGCGCAGCCAGTCCGATGTCGACGCCGCCCTGGCGGCGCTGACGGCGGCGGCGCAGGGGACGGGCAACCTCCTGGAACTCGCCGTGAACGCGGCGCGGGCCAAGGCCACTGTGGGCGAGATCTCGGACGCCCTGGAGAAGGCCTGGGGCCGTCACCGGGCCGAGATCCGCTCGATCTCGGGCGTCTACAAGCGGGAGGTGGGTGGCATGTCACCGGTGGTCGAGACCGTTCGCAAGCTCGTGGAGACTTTCGAGGAGAATGACGGGCGCCGCCCGCGCATCCTCGTCGCCAAGATGGGCCAGGACGGGCACGACCGCGGCCAGAAGGTCATCGCCTCCGCCTTCGCCGATCTCGGATTCGACGTGGATATCGGACCGCTCTTCGCGACCCCGGCCGAGGCCGCCCGGCAGGCGGTCGAGAACGACGTCCACATCGTCGGCGTGTCGTCGCTGGCCGCCGGCCACCTGACCCTGGTGCCGGAGTTGAAGGCCGCTCTCACCGAGCAGGGCCGCGGCGACGTGATGATCGTCATCGGCGGCGTGATCCCGCCCGGCGACTACGACGCCCTCTACGCCGCCGGCGCCTCGGCGATCTTTCCGCCCGGCACCGTCATCGCGGAGGCCGCCGTGAAGCTGATCGAGGAATTGAACGGGCGCCTCGGCTACGCCGCGCGCCAAGCCGCCGAATAAGGCATCGGGTCGAGCGCACCACCGCCGCCCGGCGCCTGCGCCCAGGCCTCCGGGGGCTCGACCGCGACCGGACAGGGGCTCCGGGCGCCGTCATGCCGCTGCTGGCTGGTCCGATCGTCCGCGATAGGACAGGGCCTCGGCGAGGTGGATGCGGCGGACCCGGGCCTCACCGTCGAGGTCGGCCAGGGTGCGGGCCACGCGCAGGGTCCTATGGAAGCCGCGCGCTGAGAGCCGCATGGTCTCGGCGGCCGAACGGATCAAAGCGGCCCCCTCCAGGCCGGCCAGCCGGACAAGGAAATGGCCTGCGCCCGCGCCGACGGTCGGTCCCCGGACGTCCGCTGGCATGCGCGCAAGGACGGCGGCCACGTCTACCTCAACGGCTCGCTGCGGGCGCTGCGCGACGCCGACGGACGGGAACTCGGCTTCCTCAAGATCGCCCGCGACGAGACAGAGCGTCGGCGGGTCGAGGAGGCGATGCGGCAGGGCGAGGAGCGCTTCCGGACGATTCTCGACACGGTCCAGGCGGCCTTCGCCATCGTGCAGGTCAAGTTCGACCCCGACGACGTCCCGGTGGACTACCTGTTCGTCGAGGCCAATCCCGCCTTCGAGCGCGAGGCCGGCGTCAACCTGCGCGGCAAGTGGGTGACTGAGTTCGCCCCGGACCTGGAGCGCTTCTGGTTCGAGACCTACGGGCGCGTCGCCAGGACCCGGCAGCCCGAGAACTTCGAGAGCTATGCCAAGGCGTTCGGGCGCTGGTTCGACGTCCGGGCCGTCCCGGTCGGGGATGCGGCCGACCGGCAGATCGCCATCATCTTCAATGACGTCACCGAGCGGCGGGATGCGGAGGAGCGCCTCCGAGCCAGCGAGGCGCTGGCGCGTGAGAACGCGGAGAGGGTGCAACTCGCCCTGGCCGCCGGCGCGATCATCGGCACCTGGCATTGGGACCTGCCTTCCGACCGGTTCACGGTCGACGAGGCGTTCGCTCGTGCCTTCGGGCTCGACCCGGCCCTGGGTCGGGAAGGCATCCCGCTCGCCCGGATCGTCGAGACCGTGCATCCGGACGACCAGGCGGGCCTGTCCGAGGCGATCCGCGAGGTCATCGCCCGGGGTGGCTCCTATGCCCACCAGTACCGCACCCGGCGCGCCGACGGGAACTACTACTGGCTAGAGGCGAACGGCCGTGTCGACCACGCAACGGACGGCACGCCGCTGACCTTCCCCGGCGTCCTCCTGGACGTCAATGAGCGCCGTGCCGTCGAGGCGGAGCGCGACCGAGCGGCGGCCGACTTGCGGGCGCTGAACGAGACGCTGGAACAGCGCGTCTCGGAGCGCACCGCCGAGTTGATGACGGCGGAGGAGGCGCTGCGCCAGAGCCAGAAGATGGAGGCCGTGGGGCAACTCACCGGCGGCGTGGCGCATGACTTCAACAACCTGCTGACCATCATCCGCTCGTCGGTCGACTTCCTGCGTCGACCCGACCTGCCGGACGCACGCAAGCAACGTTACCTAGACGCCGTCTCCGACACGGTCGACCGCGCCGCCAAGCTGACCGGGCAGCTGCTTGCCTTCGCCCGGCGCCAGGCCCTGAAGCCGGAGGTATTCGACGTCGGCGCCAAGGTGCGCGGCGTGAGCGACATGCTCGACACGGTGACGGGCGCGCGCATCCAGGTCGCGACCGTCGTACCGGATTGTCTTTGTTTCATCCGTGCGGACCTCAGCCAGTTCGAGACGGCCCTGGTCAACATGGCGGTGAACGCCCGCGATGCCATGGACGGCGTCGGTAGGCTGACGCTGCGGCTTGCCTGCAACGTCCCCATGCCTCCGATCCGGGGCCACGCCGGGTCGCTGAGCCGCTTCGCGGCGGTGTCGGTCACCGACGAGGGCACCGGAATCGCGCCGGACCAGCTTCCGAAGATCTTCGAGCCGTTCTTCACCACGAAGGAGGTTGGCAAGGGCACCGGCCTCGGTCTGTCCCAGGTGTTCGGCTTCGCCAAACAGTCGGGCGGCGACGTCGACGTCGAGAGCGAGTTTGGCCGAGGGACGACCTTCACGCTCTACCTGCCCGAGGTCGAGGTCGAGCACTCCGGGACGCAGCCGGTCGATCCGGACAGCCTGCTGGCCCCTGTCGGAGCGGGGCAACGCGTGCTGGTGGTCGAGGACAACATCGAGGTCGGCCGGTTCTGCACGCAGATCCTCGATGACCTCGGCTACGTCACGACATTGGCGAGCAACGCCGAGGAGGCGTTGGAGATGATCGGCCCGGACGGGGGCGGGTTCGACGCGGTGTTCTCGGACGTGGTGATGCCGGGCATGGGCGGCGTCGCGCTTGCCGGCATCCTGCGCGACAGGCTTCCGGAGCTGCCGGTGGTGCTGGCGTCGGGCTACAGCCACGTCCTTGCCAGCGCGGACGACCATGGCTTCGAGCTGCTCCACAAGCCGTACTCGGCCGAGCAGCTCGCCCGCGTGCTGCGCCGCGTTACCGTCCAGCCGGGCATGCCGCAAATTCAGGAGGCGGACGCTTGAACTCGTTTCCGGACGTGGGCTCGGCGAACGCGATTATTCGTTCCTGGGTCGGAAGCGGTATGTGCCACCCATGTCGCTGACGACCCGTATCCTTCTTCTAGTGCTGCTCGCGCTTGCGCCCGCCCTCGCCATCCAGGGCTACAACGAGTACGCCCTGCGCACCTCGCGCGATGACGCAGTGCAGGCGGATACGATGGCCACCGCCCGGACCGTCGCCGAGGACCTTTCGCAGGTCGCCGAGACGGTGCGCCAGGCCCTGAACTTCGTCGCGCAGGACCCGAGCGTCCGGGCCATGGAGCCTACCGGCTGCACCGAGTACCTGCGCCGGGCCGTAACCGACAACACGCATCTCGCGATCCTCGGCCTGACCAGGCCGGACGGGACCATCGTCTGCAACAGCGCCGGATCGGCCGCCGGTTCCTACGCGGTGCCCGACCGCGCTTACCACCGCCGGGCGGTAGCCGAGGACACGTTCGTGATGGGCACCTACGCCCGCGGCAATGCCTCACGACGGGATACCCTGCATTTCGCGCGGACGCTCCACGACCCCGAGGGACGAACGGTCGGCGTGCTCTCCGCTGCGGTCGACCTCGATTGGCTGGCCAAGTACCTGAGGCGCAACCTTCGGATGCCCAGCACCTCGGTCACGGTGGCGGACGCGGACAAGACCATCCTAGTGCGCTACCCGGACGGGGACGGCTGGATCGGCAAGCCGATCCCCCCGGAACGGCAGCGCATCCTGACGGACCGCGGCGAGGGCGTCCGCGTCGACTTCGGCATCGATGGACGCGAGCGCGTCCTCGCCAACATCCAGCCCGAAGGTCCCGCCTCCAGTGCCTGGGTGACGGTCGGCCGCGACCGGGACATCGCATTCGCCGACGTCGACGCAGCCACTCGCCGCGGCCTTGTGCTGATCGCGCTCGGGGCCGCGCTTGCCGTCGCGGCGGCCCTGGTTGCAGGGCGCATGTTCATCACCCGCCCGTTCGACCGCCTGCTCCGCACGGCGTCCCGGTGGCAGGCCGGCGACCTTGCCGCACGCAACGGCATGGACGGAGGCGACGAGTTCGGCCGGCTCGGGCGCAAGCTCGACGCCATGGCCGGAACCCTCCAGCGGAACGAGGCGGAACTCAAGGATGAGATCCGCAACGGGCGCGCCATGCAGGACCGTCAGGTCACGATGCTGCACGAGCTCAATCACCGCGTAAAGAACACCCTCGCCACGGTCCAGGCCCTGGCACGGCAATCGACGCGGGGAGGCGACGCCCCTGGCGAGCGGCTTGAGGCGCGCATTCTTGCCCTGTCGAAGACCCATGACCTGCTGACGCGGGACGACTGGTCGGGCGCCCCGTTGCGCGCGGTGCTGGAGAACGAGATCGACCCCTATCGCGACGGCGACGCCCGTTTCGTCCTGGATGGCCCCGACATCGACCTTCCGCCACGTCACGTCCTGTCGCTCGGCATGACCCTGCACGAGCTCGTCACCAACGCCGCCAAGTACGGCGCGCTTTCCGTGCCGGGCGGCGAGGTTCACGTCACCTGGGCGGTCGTTGGGGAAAAAGGCGGCGAGCGTCGATTGCAACTCGATTGGACGGAGGCAAACGGCCCTCCGGCCGTTTCCCCCGAGCGCCGTGGTTTCGGCACGCGCCTGATCACGGTGAGCGTCGAGCGAGAGCTCGATGGGAAGGTGACCCTCGATTTCGCGGCGGCCGGCCTCCGCGTCGGCGTTGATGTTCCGCTGACCAAACCCGGCGCGGCCCACCTAAGCCCGCTGGCCACCGCCCACTGACCGATACGTTCGGTCCAAGGATGTCTTCCATACGCTGAGAGGGCTAGGAACAGGGTGCGCGAAACCAGGATCCATCCAGGCAGTCGCCACCGACGATGCGGGGCACGCCCCGTCGTGGGCGCCAGCGGAGCGGACCCTCGCGTCCTTGCCGGACGACGTGTTTTCGAGGGGCTTGCCGCCGAGGCGCGCGACATTCCGAGAGACCGATTTCAGCCGCCATCCCTCAGGGCTGGACATGGGTCCATGGATGCGATTGGCTCCGATCTTGGAATCCTCGCCCATAGGAACCAATCCGACCGTCCGAGCCTACCCCCTTCATGGATCGCGTCACGATGAGCGACGAGGAGGTCGAACGCCTTCGAGCACTCGACCGCTACCGACTGCTGGATACGCCTCGCGAGCAGGACTTCGACGAGATCGCCGAAGCCGCCGCCGATCTCTGCGAGACGCCCATCGCGGTGGTCAACCTCGTCGGTGACGGACGCCAGTTCTTCAAGGCCGAGGTCGGCCTGGGCGTGCGCGAGACCCCGCTGGAGAGCTCCTTCTGCCGGCAGGCGATCCTTCAGGATGACTTTCTTTGCGTCCCCGACGCGAGCCGCGATCCGCGCTTCGAGGGAAATCCGCTGGTCACCGGCGATCCGGGCCTGCGCTTCTATGCGGGCGCCGTGCTGAAGACGGCCGACGGCCATCCCGTCGGCACCGTCTGCGTGCTCGACACGAAGCCGCATGACCTGACCGAACGGCAGCACAAGGGCCTGATGCGGCTCGCCCGTCAGGCCATGGGCCAGATGGAGCTGCGTCGTTCGCTCCGCGAACAGGCCGGACAGCGCCTTCTCAACGAACGCATCCTCGACGGCGCTACCGACTACGCCATCGTCGCGACCGACCCGGAAGGACGCGTCACCCGCTGGAACGCCGGCGCCGAACGCATCCTGGGTTGGAGCGAGGCGGAGATGCTCGGGCGGCCAGCCGACGTGTTCTTCACGCCGGAGGATCGCGCCTCCGGGATTCCGCGGGAGGAGATGCGGCTCGCCCTAAGGACCGGGACGGGACCCAACGAGCGTTGGCACGTACGCAAGGACGGAAGCCGGTTCTGGGCCTCGGGCGAGGTGAAGCCACTGAGGTCTGAAGACGGTGAGGTCCTCGGTTTCCTCAAGATCCTGCGGGACCGTACCGGGGAGCGCGAGGCCGGCGCCGCCCTGCAGGCCAGCGAGCTACGCTATCGCTCGCTCGTCGAGGTCAGCCCCCAGGTGGTCTGGTTCGCCGACGCGGACGGGGCGGTCTCCTACTGCAACGCCTATTGGTACGAGTACACCGGGCTGCCCGCCGGCGAGACCGGCGAGGCCAGCTGGATGGGCGTGATCCATCCAGACCACCGCGAGGCGACCCGTGCGGCATGGCTCTCGGCGGCGGCGGGTGGCCAGCCCTACGAGGTCGAGTTCCCGCTGCGCCGTGCGGACGGCGAGTACCGCTGGTTCCTGTCCCGGGCCCGCCCCGTGCACGATGTCGACGGAACCCTTCGCAGCTGGATCGGAACCACCCTCGACATCCACGATCGCAGGCAGACCGAGGAGGAACTGAACGGGACGAGGGAACAGCTGCGCCTCGCCGTCGAAGCCACTGAAACCGGCATTTTCGACTACGACCTGATCGCGGATGTGCTCAATTGGGACGTCCGCACCCGCGCCTTCTTCGGCCTCGGGCCGGACGATGCGGTCAACCTGGAGGTCTACCTTTCCCGCCTGCACCCGGACGACCGCGAACGGTGCGACCATGCTGTCGCCGCCGCACTCGATCCGGGCGGCAGCCGCACATACGACATTACGTACCGCACCATCGATCCGGCGAACGGCATCGAGCGCTGGGTGTCTGCCAGGGGCCAGACCCTGTTCGAGGGCGACCGACCGGTGCGCCTCATCGGCACGGCACGCGACGTCACCGAGAACCGGAAGGCAGAGCAGGTCCTGCGGGAGACCGAGGAGCGCTACCGCCTCGCCGCGCGCGCCACCAACGACGCGATCTGGGATTGGGACCTAACCACCAACCATGTCCTTTGGAACGAGGCCCTTCACACCGCCCACGGACACCGGCCCGAGACCGTGGAGCCGACCGGCGATTGGTGGATCGAACATATCCATCCCGACGACCGGACCCGCATCGACGCCTCCATCCACGTGGTCATCGACCGGATCGGCACGACCTGGACCGACGAGTACCGCTTCCGCCGGGCCGACGGCTCCTTCGCCGATATACTCGACCGCGGGTACGTCATCCGGGACGAACAGGGCCGCGCCGTGCGGATGATAGGCGCGATGTTCGACATCAGCGAACGCAAGCGCGCGGAGGAACATCAGCGCCTGCTGACGGGCGAGCTCCATCACCGCGTGAAGAACACCCTCGCCTTGGTCCAGGCCATCGCCAGCCAGACCTTTCGCGACGCCGCCGACCTGGAAGGCGCCCGCGAGGCGTTCTCGGCGCGCCTGATCTCGCTCGGAAGGGCGCATGACATCTTGACCCAATCGAGTTGGACCCAGGCTCCCATCGGGGAGGTCGTGGACGGCGCCCTGGCGGTCCACCGTGGCGAGGTGGCGTCCCGCATCCGTGCGAGCGGTCCTAACGTGCCGCTCGCAGCCAAGGCGGCCCTCGCCCTGGCGCTGGCACTGCACGAGCTTGGGACCAACGCGGCCAAGTACGGCGCGCTCTCCAACGAGGCCGGGACCGTCGACCTCCGCTGGCACGTGGTCCACGAGGGTGACGCCCCCCGCTTCTGTCTGACCTGGTCCGAGCAGGGTGGCCCGCCGATCCTGGCACAGCCGTCGCGGCGCGGCTTTGGATCGCGGTTGATCGAGCGCAGCTTCGCGGCCGAGGTCGGCGGCGAGGTGCGCATGACCTATGCGCCGACCGGCCTAACATGCCGCCTGGAAGCGTCGCTGGCCTCCATGCAGGAAGCGAGCGACGAGGCGGCGGCCTGACCTCAAGGGGCGCGCCTTGCTCCAGCATGTTATGGCCTATTACGCGGGACGCTAATCAAGCAGTTCGGCCTACCCTATGCTGCCGGCAAATCGCTCCGCCAAACGCCCCGCCTTGAACGCTTCGGCCATCCAGTCGACGAACGCTCGGGTCTTCGCGGGCAAATGCGTTCGCGAGGAATAGTAGAGGGAGATCGTACCGGCATCGGCGTACCAGCGCGGCAGCAGGCGCACGAGGTCTCCCCGGTCCAGGTCGGTGCACACGTCGGGCATCGCGACGAGCGTGACGCCCAGGTCAAGAAGCGCGGCCTGGCGCATGGCGCTGGGGTCGTTGACGATCACGCTTTCCTGCAAGGGGGCACCCTCTTCGCGGCCGACGCCGTCGCGCATCGTCCAGTGCCGGATGCGACCAGTTTGGAGAGACCGCATGACGATGCCGTCGAACGCCTGAAGCCCCCCCGGGTCGGAGGGCGGCACCCGGTTACGCATGTAAGCCGGCGACGCCACCGCGATAATGTGGGCAGGTGCGAGGGTGCGGGCCACGATGCCGGGGGACAACTCGAAGCCGCCTCCGATGGCGGCGTCATATCCTTCGGCGACGAGATCGACCTGGCGGTTCTCGAAGTGCCATTCCGGTCGAACGTGCGGATAGCGGGACAGGAAGCCCGGGAGAACCGGCAGGACATAGCCGAGCCCGAAGGTCGGCGGCAGGCTGACCTTGAGCGTGCCAGCCGGCTCGCTGCCGTCCGAAGAGACGTCGGCAATCGCTGCTTGCAGGCCTTCCAAATTACCAGCGACCGCTTGGCGGAAGCCCTCACCCGCTTCGGTCAGGGTGAGCTTGCGCGTCGAGCGGTGGAACAGCCGCACCCCGAGGTTCCGCTCCAGTATGGCCACGTTGCGGCTGACCGCAGCCGGCGTCAGCGACAGTCGTCGAGCAGCCTCGGAGAAGCTGCCGCACTCGGCGCTGCGCACGAAGGCTTCGAGGTTGGCCAAGGTTTCCATACCGCAACTTTCAACAATCCATTGAAAGCGTAACAACCTACTCAGGGCTAAACCAGGGGGAGTTCCAGAGCCATCCTCATTCCCATCGAACACGCGATGGAGCGATGACATGACCCAGGTATCCCACCCCCTCACCGGCAAGGTGTCGCTCGTGACCGGCGGATCGCGCGGCATCGGGGCGGCCATCGTCCGCCGCCTCGCCCGCGACGGCGCCGACGTCGCCTTCAGCTATTCCGCCTCGCAGGAGCGGGCTGAGGACATAGTCCGCGAGGTCGAGGCGCTCGGCCGGCGGGCGGTCGCGATCAAGGCGGACCAAGCCAGCGCCGACGAGGTCGAGTCGCTCGTGCGAAAGGCACATGCCGAGCTCGGACGCCTCGACATCCTGATCAATTCCGCGGGCGTGTTCGTCACCGGTAGGGTCGACGACCCCAACGTCGACCGCGCTGCCTTCGACCGGCAGCTTGACGTCAACGTCAAGGGCGTGGCCGCGGTGGTCCGCGCCGCAGTGCCGGTGATGACGGACGGCGGACGCATCGTGTCCATCGGCACCACCGGCGCGGTCCACATCCCGTTCGCGGGAGCCGCCGACTACGTCGCAACCAAGGCTGCGGTGGCGGCATACACCCGTGGCTGGGCACGCGACCTCGGTCCGCGCAACATAACGGTCAACGTGGTCCAGCCCGGCGCGATCAACACCGACATGAACCCGCAGGACGGTCCCTTCGCCGAGACGCTGAAGGGCCTCGCCGCCCTCGGCCGCTACGGCCAGCCGGAGGACATCGCCGCGGCGGTGGCTTTCCTGGCCGGGCCTGATGCCGGCTACATCACCGGCGCTACGCTGAACGTCGACGGCGGCCAAACCGCCTGACCCCTCGATCCGGGTTGAAGGGAGACAGAACCATGACCTCCATCGGCATCATTGGCGCCGGCCAGATCGGACGCGCCATCGCGACGGCGCTCGCCCGCCATGCCATTCCCGCGACGCTCGCGAACAGCCGCGGGCCTGAGAGCCTTGCGGAGACCGTCGCCACGCTCGGCGAGGACATCACGGCAGGCACCCGCGAGGAAGCCGCCTCGAAGGACATCGTCTTCGTCGCCGTGAACTGGTCGAAGCTGGAGACGGCCCTCGCCGGGCTGCCGGACTTCGCCGGTCGCATCGTCGTCGATGCGAACAACCCCATCGAGGCACCGCTGTTCAAGCCATTTGACCTGGGCGCGCGCTCGTCGAGCGAGGTCCTGGCGGGCTTGGTTCCCGGAGCTCGGGTGGTGAAGGCGTTCAACCATCTGCGGCCGGGCCTCGTCTCCGGCGACCCGGCCGAACGCGGCGGCCGGCGCGTGCTGTTCTACTCCGGCGAAGACGCACGGGCGAAGGCGCAAGTCGGGGCGCTGATCGACCGGCTCGGCTTCTTCGGCATCGACCTGGGGACGCTTGCCGTCGGCAGCCGCCTCGTCCAATTCCCGGGCGGCCCCCTGCCCGCGCTCGATCTCGTCAAGTTTGACTGATCGCCTGACAAGGTCTTCCCGAGGAGACATCCCATGTCCGACACCATATCGACCGCCGTGGAAGCGGCGGATACTGACTACGACACGCTACTTCGCGCCAACCTGGAGCGCGTCTTCAACGAGCGCGACGCAGGACGGCGCGCCGCGGCGCTCGCCGAACTCTTCGTTGAGGAGCCGGTGATGTACGAGCCGGCCAACGTGGTGCGGGGACGCGACGCCATTTCGGCGGTCGCCGGGGCCCTCTTGGACCAGTTCGGCCCGACGTTCCGGTTCATGCCGGCTGGCGTCGCGGTTGGCCATCACGGCCTAGGTTCCCTGCGGTGGCAAGCGGGTCCCGACAATGGTCCAGTCGCGGTCACGGGCTCGGACGTGGCGGAAATCGTAGATGGCAGGATTTCGCGCCTGTGGGTGCTACTCAACCCGCCGGAAGCCTGAGACCGTCTTTGCGGAGGGCGCAGTTGGAGCAAGTTATGGCCCATTAAACCGCCGGCAGAACCCCTTCGAACAGGTCACGGCATTGCATGTCCTCCGGCAGCAGACCGACTTAAGAGAAGCGCGGCCGAAGCATTGGGTAGAACCATAAAGGCCCTAGATGCGGCAGCGGGCATCGGGTTTGAGCGAGCAGCATCTAAGTTAGCCCAACCGGACATGCGGCGCTGGCCAGATCGTGTCCATAGAACCGGTGCGATGCTAGCAGTATAACCGACATGGGTCGGGACCCGTCCGTCCGCTAAACGACCGGGTTGGGTGGATTTGAGCCGGTCTCCCTTCAGCGGCAAAGCCATTGAAGCGGACGTTGTTGTCCCAACCGCTCCCTATTTTAAGGGCGTTGGAGATCGCTACTCGGGCAACCCTAGGAACGGGAAAGGCTTGGTCTCCCTGAACATCGCCGTCGCGTCGCCCGAGAACGTGTGATCCTGGTTAGGGCCGAGATCGAGCTTCTTGGTCGTCCCCGTGACTGCGTCGAAGTCGATGGCCTTCAGATCGACCCAAAAGGTGTTGGGCGTCAGGGCCGACTCGAAGAAGTAAAGCTTCCGCTTGTGGTCCACGACCGTGCGCCAGCGCGTGGAGGAGATGTTGGGTTCGTTCGGTGTGGTGATGCCATAGGGGACCGAGGCGTTCCGGATCACGCTGAAGACACTCGCTACCGCGAGGTTCGGGTTCTCGAACTGTGGGATCGCCTTGATGTAGAACGAAGCGCGCGCGAAGCGGTCGGCCGCCCGATTGGTGCCCGGCAGCATGATGGTCCCTCCGATCTCCTTCCAGTAGCTATCCAGGGCGAGCTGCTGGTCGAACACGGGCGAGTTCGTCATCACTTGATAGGCACGGTCGTGGTGGATCACGAGCCGTCCGCCGATATACTCGAAAATGGCACTGTCACCCGTGGCGTCCGATAGCGACAGGTGCACGGTCGCGAGCCTATCTTCCCCTGGAACCTTGTCGGTGACGATGGTGAAGGGCTCCGTTCGGAGCGCTTCGACCGCTTCGCGGACGGTTGCGAAGCTGTCGAGGACGTACTGTGCCCAGGCCGCGACGCTCAGGCCGGGCTTGTCCTTGTTCAGTTTCGGGTATTCGGACTCGACCAGCCACAGCAGGTTGGCAGCCAGCCCCGCCTCGTTGACGCCGTCCGTGGTCGAGACTTCATAGCCCGAGGCGATGACGCTGCCGTACCGCGACATCCATCGCAGCGAGTTCGCACCGGCCACGCCGGACCGGTCCATACCGCGCGGGAAAATCCAAAGGTTGGTGGCGATGTCGTTACGCCAGTCCATCGTGCGGGCCGTGATCACCTGCCCGTTCGCGCCGAGGTAGACGGCACGGGTACAAGCCTGGGAAGAGCCGTGCAGGCCGCAAAGCGCCACGACGAGCAGGGTCCGACAGGCACCAAGAAACGCTGTCAATCTCAGCACGGCATCACCCCCGGTCGTCGCTGGTTCGTTCCCTGGAGGGCTCGTGCCTTCCCATAAGGCCGGACACGTCCAGCAGGGCAGCGCATCGCTGTCGTCGTGTCAATCGATACGGCTACGCCCTGCCTGGAGGTCGGTACGGATGCGATCAAGTGCGCTGAGAATTTCCCCTACGGCCATGCCTGTCACCCCCAACCAGAGCTGCGGCCCGAAGAATGCGGTCAGGTTGAGAAACCATCCGATGATAACGCCTGCTACGATGACGCTTCCGATGCCTGCCCAGGCGAGCCCATGCCCTTTGTCCAAGGTCATCTGAAAAATCCTTTAGTACCGTTGCCTCTGCAATCATTGCACGAGGAAACGGGGTAGGCGCATCAGCGCCCGTCAGGCGGTCCGCCCGATCGCCCAGAACCAAGATAGCAGACCGCCTGCGTAACACCCCTGGCCCACGTACCCAGACGGCCGTCGATTGGCCGCTTTCGGCAAGCGCCCATGGCGACCCGACCGGCCGGGTTGGGTCGAGTTCTGAAGGTCTGCTTACGGCCGGCCGTGGATAGAAGCCGACGTCACTCTCACGCCTCAGGTGATCCAGTTCAAGCTTGGAGCCTGACCACTTACGGGTGCCCGTATGGTCCGTGGCAGACGCCATACGGGCGACCATCAAGTCAGGAGGTTGTGGCCGCCGGCCGCCGCGATCTCCAAGGCGCGCTTGGCGCCCTCCTGACCCTTGATGTCACGCAGATCCGGCAGGGCGGCGCCCGGCGCGGCCACCGCCGGCTGGGGCCTGGCCATGACCTGGGTACCCTTGAAGTGGTTGGCGAGCTGGATGAGCGAGCGCGGCGCCAGCACGTCGAGGTCGCAGCCGGCCCAGGCGGCCTCCGGCCCCGTCGCGGCCGGGCAGATCAGGCCGAGGCCGAGGGCGCTGGCGGCCATGGCGGCGGGCAGCACACCGGACACCGCCGTGATCGTGCCGTCGAGGGCGAGTTCGCCGAGAACGCAGTAGCCCGCGAGCGCATCCGCCGGCAGGGCGCCGATGGCGCCCATCACCGCCAGGGCAATCGGCAGGTCGTAGTGCGAGCCCTCCTTCGGCAAGTCGGCCGGGGCGAGATTGACGGTGATGCGCTTGGCCGGAAGGGCGAGGCCGGAGGCGATCAGGGCCGACCGCACGCGTTCCCGGGATTCCGCCACCGCCTTGTCGGCGAGGCCCACCACCGTGAAGGCGACGATGCCGGGGGCGATCTGAACCTGGACATCGACGGCCCGCGCCTCGATGCCCTCGAACGCCACGGTGGCGACGCGCGTGACCATGCTGGATCGACCTTAGGGGCGGAAAGATCCGGCGACCCTAGGGGGCGGCGCCCCTGGATACAACCTCTGGGCGCAGCCATCGCGCGACGTCGAGAGGAACCTCATCCGGGCTGAATGGTTCGATGGAGGTCAGAAACATTCCTCGACACAGCAGGGAGACACCATGTCGATCAAGCTCACGGGCCTCGCCGCCCTCGCCCTCGGCCTCGCCTTCACCGGCTCCGCCTTCGCCGACCGGAAGCCGACCCCGGAGGAGCAGACCAAGATCGAGGCCGTTCTGAAGCAGGAAGGCTTCACCAAGTGGAAGAAGATCGAGGTCGAGGACGACGAGATCGAGGTCGACGACGCCATCGACGCCAACGGAAAGCAGTTCGACCTAGAGCTCGACCCCAAGACCTTCGCCATCGTGAAGCGCAAGGCCGAATAGTCCCGCGCACTCCGCAGTGACCTTTCGCCGGAGCATTGCTCCGGCGTTCAGCCCTTGCGGGTGAAGTAGGTGCCGGCCGGCGCGGCCGAGCCGGCACCGCTCGGATTGAGCGCCCGCCACTGCGTCAGGACGGCATCGCCGCCCCGGCGCATCTCGAAAAGGTTCGTTCCGACCTCGTAGAGCCGCGTGCCGTAGGCGTTGACCGTCCGTCCATCGCCGAAGGTGTGGAAGGCGACGGACAAGCGCTCGTCCGTACCGCTCGCCTTGCAGACGATGGTCTCATCGGTCTGGAAGCCCTCGATCCGCAGCAGACAGTCCCGGTTGCCGCGTCCCGGAGCGATGTCGAGGTCGTAGGTGACGACGATCGGCGACCCACCGACGGTGCGCCCGCCATCGTGCTCGTAGAGATAGCGCCCGGCCCAAGCTCCCGGCACCTCGGGCGCGGCGGATGCCGCCATCAGGCCCGCCACGAGGCCGGTGCACACCATCAGTCTCAAGCCGAACCGCCGCGTCATCGGCATCTCCCTCATCATCGATCAGGACAGGACGCGGAAGTTGGCGCAGGGATCGGGCGATTTGCGGGCACACCGCGGCCACCTTCCCCGCCCTGCCCGCACCGGCCTGTCGGGAGTCGCCCTCCGAGGCGCGAAGTCCGCTTGGATACCCAGAGTTCGCTTGGAATACCCGGAGGCCGCTTGGAATACCCGAAGTCCGCTTGCATCCGTCGCGCACGGCGGCCATATAGCCCTCGGGAGGTTGGCGAGGGACGTTTCACTCGCCAACCGGGTCAGGTCCGGAAGGAAGCAGCCCTAACGAGACCGAGCGGGTCTTCGTCCAGCCTCCCACCTCTATCGATGCCTCGGGCTCGCGTGGCGGCACCCTCCGACCGGAGCCGCACCAACCCAGCAAGGCGGCATGGACGCGACCTCCGGTCCTCTGAGCGATGCCGGGCTCCTGCCCGGCCTTCCCGAGCCGACCCCGGCCGCCACGCCTTATCGGGTGCTGGCGCGCAAATACCGGCCCCAGAACTTCGACGACCTGATCGGCCAGGGCGCCATGGTGCGGACTCTGGCCAATGCCTTCGCGGCCAACCGCATCCCCCAGGCCTGGATGCTCACCGGCGTGCGCGGCGTCGGCAAGACCACCACCGCCCGAATCCTCGCCCGCGGCCTGAACTACGTCCGCGACGGCCATCCCGATACCGGCCCCACCATCGCGATGCCGGAGCTCGGCCGGCACTGCCAGGCCATCATGGAATCCCGGCACATGGACGTGCTGGAGATGGATGCCGCCTCGCATACCGGCATCGACGACGTGCGCGGCATCATCGACGGCATTCGCTATTCGCCGGTCTCGGCCCGCTACAAGGTCTACATCGTCGACGAGGTCCACATGCTTTCGGAGAAGGCGTTCAACGCCTTCCTGAAGACCCTGGAGGAGCCACCGCCGCACGCCAAGTTCGTCTTCGCCACCACCGAGATCCGCAAGGTGCCGGTGACCATCCTGTCCCGGTGCCAGCGCTTCGACCTGCGCCGCGTCGAGGCCGAAACCCTGGTCGGGCACCTCGCCCGGATCTGCGCCGCCGAATCCGTCGAGGCCGACGCGGAGGCGCTGGCGGCGATCACCCGGGCGGCCGAGGGCTCCGTGCGCGACGCGCTCTCGCTCCTCGACCAGGCGATCGCCCACGGGGCCGGCCTCGTCAGCGCCCAGAGCGTGCGCGACATGCTGGGGCTGGCCGATCGCGGCCGCATCGTCGACCTGTTCGAGGCGGTGATGCGCGGCGACATTCCGGCCTCCTTCGCGGAGGTGCGCGGGCAGTACGAGGCCGGCGCAGACCCAGCCGTGATCCTGTCCGACCTCGCGAGCTTCACCCACCTCGTCACCCGCCTGAAGCTGGTGCCGGACGAGGCTGCCGCCGATCCGACCCTGAGCGAAGCGGAGCGGTCGCGTGGGAGCGCGTTCGCGAAGACACTCTCGGTCCGCGTGCTGTCGCGGGCCTGGCAGATCCTCCTGAAAGCGATCCCCGAGGTGCAGACGGCGACCCGCCCGCTGGCGGCGGCCGAGATGGCCCTGGTGCGCCTCGCCTACGCGGCCGACCTGCCAACCCCGGACGAGGCCCTGCGCCAGATGAAGGCCCAGGCGCTGACGGGCCCCGCGGCAGCCTCCGGTGCTGCGGCCCAGCCCCTCGCCCAATCCCCGTCGCCGTCGCCGGCCCCCGCGATGGCCGAGAGCCGCCCGGCCCTGCCACCGATCCCGACCTTTTCCGGGGAGGCGCCGCCGCCGCGCCCCGCCCTGACCATGGCGGCCAATGGCGGCGGGTCGCGCCCCGCCCTCGCGAGCCCGGCTCCCGCGCCGCAGCCCGAAGGGCCGCGCCTCCTCCGGTTCACCGACGTCGTCGCCCTGGCCGATGCCAAGCGCGACATCGGCCTGAAGATGGCCCTGGAGCGCGAGGTCCACCTCGTGCGCTTCGAGGAGGGGCGCATCGAGTTCCGCCTCGCCGACGGGGGGCGCCAGAGCATCGCCAACGACCTCGCCCGCGCCCTGGACGCCTGGACCGGCCGGCGCTGGATCGTCGCCCTGTCGAAGGAGGCCGGCGAGCCGACCCTCGACGCCACCGCGCGCGCCGCCACCGAGACCCGCCACCAGAACGCCGCCGCCCATCCCCTGGTCCGCGAGGTCCTGGCCCGGTTTCCCGGAGCGCAGATCGTCGACGTGCGCGACAAGGCGCCCGAGGGATCGCCGGCGATCGAGGCCGCGCCTACCGGCGAGGCCGAGACCGACGAGCCCGACGACGAGACATAGCCTCCGGGGCCGTGGCGCCCCAGATGTGATCCATCCCGGTTCCGGAACGACAGAGAGGGCAGACCCGATGCGCGACCTCATGGGCATCATGAAGCAGGCCCAGGCGATGCAGGAGAAAATGGCCTCCCTGCAGGACGAACTCGACACCGTCGAGGTGTCGGGTGCGTCGGGCGGGGGCGCCGTCCGCGTGACGATGACGGCCAAAGGCCTCGTGAAGGGTGTACAGATCGACCCCGCCATGCTCGTGGCCGACGAGCGCGAGATCCTGGAGGACCTCATCGTTGCGGCGGTCAACGATGCCCGCGGCAAGGCCGAACAGGTTGCAGCCGAGCGGATGGCCGAACTCACCAAGGGCCTGCCGATCCCCCCGGGCATGAAGTTGTTCTGAGACCGTCAACCCGGCAATTCGGCAACATCGATCACAATTTGGTCGCCGAAGCGTTGCCATAGGCTGGTCGGAGTGGAACGTTGGGGCTCCAACGTTCTCCCGCCGGCTGGATCACGAACTTTGATGCGCATCTTCCTCGGGCTACGCCGATACAGCCCAAGGCTGTACCTAGACGCTTCAGGGACATTGCGCCTCTCATCATCGGATTTCTACTTCTGATCGCGACAGCTGCTGCGACAGCCAATCTGGTTGCGGAGCAGGATGCGAACCGAGCCGAACTGCGCCGCAGCGTCCGCATCCGGGACGCCATCTTCACCCTGTATTCCGGCCTCTAGGATGCGGAATCGGGACAGCGCGGGTTTCTCCTCTCGGGCGACGAGACCTACCTCAAGCTCTACGAGGAAGCCGGCGCGAGGACGCCCGGCCGCCTGTCCACCATCGCGGAAGCCGTTGCGCGCAATTCGGGCATGGCGGCGATCATCGCCCGGCTCAGCCGCGCCGCCGAGGCCAAGCTCGGGGAGATGCGCGAGACCGTCGCCCTGCGCCGCACCGGCCAGGTGGAAGCGGCCCTGGCGCGCATGCGCTCCGGCGAGGGCAAGCACCTCATGGACGAGATCCGCTCGCTCTTCGGTGAGGCGCAGGCCGACAATTATCGCCGCCTGATCAGTCGACAGGAACAGGCGGGCGAGGCTGCCCGCCAGGTGCAGCTCGCCGTCGCGGCGGCCGTGGTCCTGATCGTCCTCCTCGGCGCGTACGTGGTGATCGACGCGAGCCGGCGCCATCAGCGGACCCTTCGCGCCCACGCGGCCCTGCAGGAGGCGAACGCGTCCCTGATCGAGGCCGCCGCCACCCGCGACATGCTGGAGGATCGGCTGCGCCAATCCCAGAAGATGGAAGCCCTCGGGCAGCTCACCGGCGGCCTCGCGCACGACTTCAACAACATGCTGGCGATCGTCATCGGCAATCTCAGCCTCCTCAAGCGACGCCTGGAACGCGGAGAGCGGGCGGTGGAGCGCTACGCCGAGCAGGCCCTCAAGGCCGCAGACCGGGCAGCGACCCTCACGCATCGGCTGCTCGCCTTCGCCCGCAAGCAGCCCCTCGCCCCGGAGGCCATCGCCTGCAACCGCCTCATTGCCGCGATGTCCGACCTGCTGCGCCGCAGCCTGGGCGAATCCATCCGGATCGAGACCGTGGCGGCCCCCGACCTCTGGACCACGAAGGCCGATGCCAACCAGTTGGAGAACGCGATTCTCAACCTCGCGGTGAACGCCCGCGACGCGATGCCGAAGGGTGGCCGACTCGTCATCGAGACCGACAACGTCCATCTCGACGAGGTCTATGCCGCCCGGAATCCCGGCGTTCCGGCCGGCCCATACGTCCTTGTCGCCCTCACCGACAGCGGCGGCGGCATGCCGCCCGACGTCGCTGCCAAGGCGTTCGATCCGTTCTTCACGACGAAACCCGTCGGACAGGGCACCGGGCTCGGTCTCAGCCAGGTCTACGGCTTCGTCCGCCAGTCCGGCGGCCACGTGGCGATCTATTCCGAACCCGGGCGGGGAACGACGGTCCGGCTCTACCTGCCGCGCCATCTCGGCGACGCCGCCGAGATGGCGCGGGTCACGCCGACGATGCTCCCGGAGGGCTCGGCCCGGGAGGCGATCCTGGTCGTCGAGGACGAGGACGGGGTGCGCGACCTCGCCGTCGCGGCCCTGCGCGACCTGCGTTACACCGTGATCCATGCGGAGGGTGCCAAGGACGCCCTGCAGAAGCTCGACACGCATCCCGAGATCGCGCTGCTCTTCACCGACGTGGTCATGCCGGAGGTCAACGGCCGCGAGCTCGCCCAGGCCGTCCACGAGCGCCGGCCCGACCTGCCGGTGCTCTTCACGACCGGCTATACCCGCAACGCCATCGTGCATAACGGGCTGGTCGACGCCGACGTACAGTTGCTGGCCAAGCCCTATACCCTGGAGCAGCTGGCCCTCAAGGTGCGCCAGGCGATGGTGCGCGAGGCGGCCTGAGCCATCCCGCGCGGGCCCCGTCCGGCACTCCGGCGCGCCGAATCCGTGGTTCGAGACACGATCTGCTCCGCCATCAACCGGTCTACGGCCGATAGCCCCGCTTTTCACCGATCGGAGTCGGGCTGTCTTAACGGATGCCCGTGTCTGTTGCAGGCATGGATGAGCATCGCAACGCCGTTCGGGCCCTGACGCATCTGTCCGGTCGTGTTGCCCTCGACGGGGCATCGGCCGAGACGACGCCCTGCCTCGTGCGAAACCTGTCGCCCATCGGGGCCCGCGTCGCCTTCTGCACGGAGGTCGAGGTCCCGGACAGCTTCGACCTCTTCCTCGACCCGGGCGACACCGCCTACCGGGCGCAGACGATCTGGTCCAGCGGGAACGAAGTCGGCGTCCTCTTTCGCGAAGCGCGGGAGAATGCCCCCGAGGTCCTGTGCGACGATGTCCTGTGCGACGAGGATCCCGCGCGCGGAGCGACCCCGAAACCGTAGCGCCCCCATCGGACCCCGTGCCGGGACGCGGACGCGCCGCGCCCCAGATGGCCGGCGCTCAGGCGGCCGCGGAGAGCACCGGCTCGGCGGCGCGGACCTCCGCGTCCACGTGGGCGGCGAAGCGCTTGAAGTTCTCCTGGAACATCGTGACGAGGCGCGTCGCGGTCTCGTGGAAGGCCGCCTTGTTGGTCCAGGTCTCGATCGGAGACAGCACCTCCGTCTCGACGCCCGGTACCGCGACGGGAACCCGGAAGCCGAAATAGGGATCGCGCCGGAACTCGACATGCGCCAGGGAGCCGTCCAGGGCGGCCGTGAGCAGGCGGCGGGTGACCCGGATCGGCATGCGGCGCCCGGTGCCGACGCCGCCCCCGGTCCAGCCTGTGTTCACGAGCCAGCAATCGACCTCGTGATGGGCGATGAGGTCCCGCAGCAGGTTGCCGTAGACGCTGGGGTGGCGGGGCATGAACGGCGCGCCGAAGCAGGTCGAGAACGTCGCCTCCGGTGCGGTCAGCCCGCGCTCCGTGCCGGCGACCTTGGCGGTGTAGCCGGAGAGGAAGTGGTACATCGCCTCGGCGCCGGTCAGCCGAGCGATCGGCGGCATCACGCCGAAGGCATCGCAGGTGAGCATAACGATGTTCTTGGGGTGCGCGGCGCGTCCCGTCGCGCTCGCATTGGCGATGAAGTCGAGCGGGTAGGCGCAGCGGGTGTTCTCGGTGAGCGAGGCGTCGTCGAAATCCGGGACCCGGGTCTCCGGGTCGATCACCACGTTCTCCATCACCGTGCCGAAGCGCTCGGTGGTGGCGTAGATCTCCGGCTCGGCGTTGCGCGAGAGACGGATAGTCTTGGCGTAGCAGCCGCCTTCGAAGTTGAAGATGCCGTCCTGGCTCCAGCCGTGCTCGTCGTCGCCCAGGAGCTGGCGGGAGGAATCGTTCGAGAGGGTGGTCTTGCCGGTGCCCGACAGGCCGAAGAACAGGGCCGAGTCGCCGGCTTCGTCGAGGGCCGCGTTGGCCGAGCAGTGCATCGGCATCACGCCAGCGCCGGGGAGCACATAATTGAGATACGTGAAGACCGATTTCTTCATCTCGCCGGCATAGGCCGAGCCGCCGATGAGGACGAGCTTGCGCGCGAAGTTGATGGCGATCACCGTCTTCGAGCGGCAGCCGTGCCGGTGCGGCTCGGCCTGAAAGCTCGGCAGGTCGATGATCGTCAACTCGGGGACGTAGTCCGCAAGGGACGCGCGATCCGGCCGGATCAGCAGGTTGCGGATGAAGAGGGAGTGCCAGGCGAGCTCCGTGTACACCCGCGCATTGACGCCGTGCGACGGGTCGGCCCCGCCGCGCAGGTCCTGCGCGAACAGCTCACGGCCCTCCGCATGGGCGAGGAAATCGGCGTACAGGGTCTCGAACTGCTCGGGCGTGATCGCGCCGTTGTTGTCCCACCAGATCTGGTTCTCCGTGGCGGCGTCGCGCACCACGAACTTGTCCTTGGGCGAGCGGCCGGTGTGGGACCCGGTGGTGGCCACGAAGGCGCCGCCGCGGGCGAGCTGTCCCTCGCCGCGGGCCAGGGCCTCCTCGTAGAGGCGGGGAACCTCAAGGTTCCAGTGGACCGCCTTCAGGTTGCGCAGCCCGATGGCTTCGGAACCCTGCGCTGCATTGAATTCGCCGATATTGGTCACGCTCATCTCTCCTCGGGCACCTGATCGCGTCGCCACCCATTACCGGGAGCCGTCGGCTCTCCGACGTCGTTCGGCTTTCGAGCGTCCGCGTGGTTGGTCAGGTCCACCGCGCGCAGGTTCACCGCTCGAAAGCCGCGCCCTTCCTGCATAGAGACGGACGATTTGCCGTCAATCCGCTTGTTGACCAACAAAAAGACTTACATGAAACGGCGGAACGACGAAGTCTCCTTGGAAGCAGGCCGGTGCGGCAGGTTCTTTCGCCGCGTTTTCGCGACGCCGGGGGGCGAAATTTCGGGCCGGAAACCCTATTTCGGACGAGGCTGAAGAGCCGGTCGCACCCGTTCGGCACCGCCGTACCGTCCCATCCGCCCGCCTGCTCCGTAATCTGCCGCGTGGGTGTCCCAACCGTCACGAGAATTTGCGTCCATGGCACAAGCCGTCGCCGGTCCCGAGATCGAGCGCCTGATCCAGCTTCTGGCCCGTATGCCGGGTCTGGGACCTCGCTCCGCCCGCCGCGCCGCCCTGCAGCTCATCAAGAAGCGCGAGACGCTCCTGGCGCCGCTGGCGGACGCGATGCGGGTGGCCTCGGAGCGGATCGTCGTGTGCCAAGCGTGTGGCAACGTCGATACGCGCGACCCCTGCACGATCTGCTGCGACGAGAGCCGCGACCCGGCCACCCTGGTGGTGGTGGAGGACGTTTCGGACCTCTGGGCCCTGGAGCGCTCGGGGGCGGTGACGGCCCGCTACCACGTCCTCGGCGGCGTGCTCTCGGCCCTCGACGGCGTACGGCCCGAGCATCTCAACCTCGACAGCCTCGTGGCCCGCGCCGCCGACCCGGCCATGCGGGAGATCATCCTGGCCCTCAACGCCACCGTCGACGGGCAGACGACCGCCCATTACGTCACGGAATCCCTGAAGGCGCACGGGCTCAAGGTGACCCGCCTCGCCCATGGCGTCCCGGTCGGGGGCGAACTCGACTACCTCGACGAGGGCACCCTCACCGCCGCGATCCGCAGCCGCACCCCGTTCTGACTCCGGACCACGCGGAGCCGGTATTTGACCGGACTCCGGCGCGCCCGTATCTGCGGGGGCTCAGGGCCGCCGCCCGCCCCGCACCCGTTGCAAGTCCGATCGCCCCATGACCATCCGCCCCCTCGTGATCCTGCCCGACGCGCGCCTGCGCCTTGCCTCCGAGCCAGTCGGCCTGGTGACCGACGAGATCCGCACGCTCGCCGCCGACATGCTGGAGACCATGTACGACGCTCCCGGCGTGGGCCTCGCGGCGATCCAGATCGGCGTACCGAAGCGCATCGTCACCATCGACACCTCGAAGGACGAGAACGACCGCCAGCCGCAGGTCTTCCTCAATCCCGAGATCGTCTGGGCCTCGGAGGAGAAGCGGATCTACGACGAGGGATGCCTGTCGATCCCCGAATTCTACGGGGAGGTCGAGCGGCCCGACCGCGTGCGCGTCCGTTTCCGCAACCTCGACGGCACGGAACAGGAGATCGAGGCCGACGGCCTGCTGGCCACCTGCATCCAGCACGAGATCGACCACCTCGACGGGGTGCTGTTCATCGACCACCTGTCGAAGCTGAAGCGCGACCGGGTAGTGAAGAAGTTCGCCAAGGCGGCCAAGCGCGGCGACGTTTGAGACCGGGTGCGGGGGTAGAGCCATGCGCGTCGTCTTCATGGGCACGCCGGATTTCGCGGTGCCGACCCTGGCGCGCCTCGCCGCCGACGGCCACGCCATCGCGGCGGTCTACACCCGTGCGCCGGCCAAGGCCGGACGCGGCATGGCGCTCAAGCCCTCCCCCGTGCAGGCGATGGCCGAGAGCCTCGGCGCGCCGGTGCTGACACCCGCGAGCCTGAAGGGACCTGAGGCTGCCGCGACCTTCGCCGGCCACGGGGCCGATGTCGCCGTGGTGGTCGCCTACGGCCTGCTTCTCCCCCAGGCGATCCTCGACCTGCCGCGCCACGGCTGCCTCAACCTGCACGGCTCGCTCCTGCCCCGCTGGCGCGGCGCCGCCCCGATCCAGCGTGCCGTGATGGCCGGCGATGCGCAGAGCGGCGTCGGCATCATGCGGATGGAGGCCGGCCTCGATACCGGCCCCGTGGCGCTGGAGGCGCGGATTCCCATCACCCCCGGCATGACGGCGGGGCAACTCCACGACGCGCTGATGCCGCTCGGCGCCGACCTCATGGCCCGCGCGCTCCGGAATCTGGAGCGGGGCACGCTCGCCTTCACGCCCCAGGCCCAGGACGGCGTGGTCTACGCCCACAAGATCACCAACGAGGAGGCCCGCATCGACTGGACCCGCCCGGCCCACGCGGTCGCCGACCACGTCAACGGCCTGTCGCCCTTTCCCGGCGCCTTCTTCGAGGCGGATTTCGGCAAGGGCCCGGAGCGGGTGAAGGTGCTCTCGGCCGAGGCCGTGCCGGGCTCCGGCGCTCCGGGCACGCTCCTCGACACGGACGGCACGGTTGCCTGCGGCGAGGGCGCCGTGCACCTGTGCGCGCTGCGCCGCGCCGGAAAGGGGGGCGTCAGCAGCGGGGCCGAGTTTATGCGCGGCACCCACCGGACGCCGGGCACGCGGCTGGCATGACGGAACCGGGCCGCACCTGATGCCGCGCTACAAGCTCGTGATCGAGTACGACGGGAGCCCGTTCTGCGGCTGGCAGCGCCAGACCGCGCAGCCCTCCGTCCAGGGGGCGATCGAGTCGGCGGTCAAGCGCTTCTCCGGCGAAGTCGCGGGCCTGACCTGCGCCGGCCGCACCGATACCGGCGTCCACGCCACGCACCAGGTAGCGCATCTCGACCTCGCGCGGGACTGGCGCACCGACGTGGTACGCGACGCGCTTAACGCACACCTGCGCCCGAACCCGGTGGCGATCCTCAGCGCCGAGATCGTCGGCGCCGACTTCAACGCGCGCCACTCCGCCACCCGCCGGCACTACCGCTACCGCATCCTCAACCGGCGCAGCCCTCCCGTGCTCAACCGCGCCCATGTCTGGCAGGTGCCCTGGGCCCTCGATGTCGGACTGATGCAGGCCGCAGCCCCTCGCCTCCTCGGGCTGCACGACTTCACCGCCTTCCGGGCCGCCGAGTGCCAGGCGAAAAGCCCGATCCGAACTCTCGATCAACTCGATGTCGCCGTCGTGCCGATGGGCCTGCACGACGAGATCGTGGTGGCGACCTCCGCCCGCGCGTTCCTGCATCATCAGGTCCGCTCGATGGTCGGCACCCTGATGCTGGCCGGCAGCGGTCGCATCAGCGCCGACGACGTGAGCGACATCCTGTCGAGCCGGGACCGCCGCCGTTGCGGACCGTTGGCGCCGGCCTGCGGGCTGACCCTGGTCGGCGTCGACTACGGCGATCGCACACACCCGGGTTCGCGCGAGAGCTATGGGCTGGAGGGTGACGTCGAGCAGTCGGCCTGCCGCCCAGCGAAATACGCCGCCAGCACCCGGGTGTAGATCGCCGTCAGCCGGTTCAGGTCGGCGACCGGCACGCACTCGTCGGTCTGGTGCATGGTCTGGCCGACGAGGCCGAACTCGAGGACCGGGCAGGCGTCCTTGATGAAGCGCGCATCGGAAGTGCCGCCCGTGGTCGAGAGCACCGGGCGGCGGCCGGTCTCGGTGGCGATGGCGCCGGCGACCAGTTCGGTGAAGGCGTCGGGCTCGGTGAGGAAGGCCGGTGAGTTCGAAGGCAGGAGGTCGAGACTGTAGCGCACGCTCCGGCCCGCGGCGGCGTCGAGGCGGCTCCGGATCTCGGCACCCAGGGTCTCGGCAGTCCAGCGGTCGTTGAACCGGACGTTGAAGGTGCCGTGCGCCTCGCCCGGGATGACGTTGGTCGCCGTGTTGCCGACGTCGAGGGTGGTGAATTCGAGATTCGAGGCGCCGAAATGCTGGGTTCCGGCGTCGAGCGGCGCGGCCAGCAGCGCGGAGGCGAGGCGCAGCAGGCCGGGAATCGGATTCTCGGCGAGGTCAGGATAGGCGACGTGGCCCTGGCGCCCGTGCACCGTCAGCCGACCGGTGAGCGAGCCGCGTCGGCCGATCTTGATCATGTCGCCGAGAACGTCCGGGTTGGTCGGCTCGCCCAGGAGGCAGTGGTCGAAGCGCTCGCCCCGGGCCCGGGCCCATTCGAGGAGCTTCACCGTGCCGTTGATCGCCGGCCCCTCCTCGTCACCGGTGATGAGGAAGCCGATCGAGCCCGGAACGTCCGGCCCGGCCACGTCGAGGTAGTCGAGAGCGGCGGCCAGCATGCAGGCGATGCCGCCCTTCATGTCGACGGCCCCGCGCCCGTACAGCACCCCGTTCTCCACGGTCCCGGCGAAGGGGCCGTGGCGCCAGCGGGCGACGTCGCCGGGGGGCACCACGTCGGTGTGGCCGGCGAACAGCAGGAAGGGCGCGCGCGTGCCAATGCGGGCGTAGAGATTGTCGATGTCGGGCGTGCCGGGTTCCGAGAAGCGCGGGCGCTCCACGCTGAACCCCGCCCCTTCGAGAATGCCGGCGAGCCAGGCGAGCGCCCCCCCCTCCTCCGGGGTCACCGAGGGACAGCGGATCAGGCTCTGGGCGAGGGCGAGGGGGGAGCGATCGAGGGACGCGTTCGGCACGGGCGGGACTCTCGCGTGATGTCCGGGTGCGGAGGGCCATAAGCGCGAGCGCGCGGGGGTGCAATTCGCGGCCGGCCTTTCGCCGCGCGGCGGGGGGGCTTATCTGCAGGGCATGGCCCTCTCCCCCGACGAAGTCGAACGCTATGCCCGCCACCTCGTCCTGCCGGAGGTCGGCGGCCCGGGCCAGGCCCGGCTGAAGGCCGCCCGCGTCCTCGTCGTCGGGGCCGGCGGTCTCGGCGCCCCGCTGATCCAGTACCTCGCCGCCGCCGGGATCGGGGCCATCGGCATCGTCGACGACGACACCGTTTCCCTGTCGAACCTGCAGCGGCAGGTCATCCACGCGACTCCCGATATCGGCCGGCGCAAGGTCGAGAGTGCGGCCCAGGCGGTGTCGCGTCTGAACCCGCACGTCGCCGTGGAGGCGCACGCGCTGCGGCTGACCCCGGAGAACGCCCCGGACCTCATCGGCGCCTACGACGTGGTGGCCGACGGGTCCGACAACTTCGCCACGCGCTACGCGGTCTCGGATGCCTGCTTCCACGCGCGGCGCCCGCTGGTGACGGCGGCGCTCGGGCGCTTCGACGGTTCGCTGACCACGCTACGACCCTACGAGACCGATGCACGCGGGCGCCCGAACCCGACCTATCGCTGCCTGTTCCCGAACCCGCCGCCGCCCGGCAGCGTCGCCCCCTGTGCCGAGGCCGGCGTGCTCGGCGCGCTTGCCGGTATCATGGGCTCGCTGATGGCCCTGGAGGTGATCCGCACGGTGACGGATTTCGGCGAGCCCCTCGTGGGCCGCCTTCTCATGGTCGACACCCGCGCGATGCGCTTCGAGACCCTCGGCTACGCCTGGGACGAGGCCAACCCGCTCAACGGAACCGGCACGGAGGGCTGATCCCCCCGCGACCGGGCGCGGTCGCTCGTCCGGCCCTACTCCGCCGGCAGCGCGTCGAGGAGGGGTCGGGCTTCCCGGGCACGCGGGCCGTCGTCATGGGCATCGGTGAACTGCAGCGCCGCGAGCTGCGCGTACAGCGCGCCCTGCGCCAGCAGGCTCTCGTGGGTGCCGCTCTCGACGATCCGGCCGCCGTCGAGGACCAGGATGCGGTCCGCCTTGCGGATCGTCGCCAGGCGGTGCGCGATGACTAGGGTGGTGCGACCGCGCATCAGGGTATCGAGGGCGGTCTGCACCGCGCGCTCGCTCTCGGCGTCGAGGGCCGAGGTCGCCTCGTCGAGAAGGAGGATCGGTGCGTCCTTGAGGATGGCGCGGGCGATCGCCACCCGCTGGCGCTGGCCGCCGGAAAGGGTGACGCCGCGCTCGCCCACCGTCGTGGCGTAGCCCTGCGGCAGGGCCTGGATGAAGCCGTCCGCATGGGCGAGTTCGGCCGCGCGCTGGACCTGGGCCTCGGTGGCCTCGGGCCGGCCGTACCGGATGTTCTCGAGCACCGAGCCGGAAAACACCGTCGGGTCCTGCGGTACCAGGGCGAGGCGCTCGCGCAGCTGCTCCGGGTCGACCTGGGCAATGTCGACGCCATCGACCCGGATGAGGCCGGATTGCGGGTCGTAGAAGCGCAGCAGCAATTGCAGCACCGTGGTCTTGCCGGCGCCCGACGGACCGACGAGGGCCACCCGCTCGCCCGGCGCGATCGTGAAGCGGATGCCGTCGAGCGCGGGATGGTCGGGCCGGGCCGGGTACAGGAAGCGCACGGCTTCGAAGGCCACGGCGCCCTTGGCGGGCACCGGCAGGGCCAGCGGCTCGGCCGGTGTGCGGATCGTCGATTCGGCCGCCAGGATCTCGCCGAGGCGCTCGGCGGCGCCGGCCGCCTGGGCGAGTTCACCATAGACCTCCGAGAGCTGCCCGAGGGCGCTCGCGCCGAACACCGCGTAGAGGACGAACTGCGAGAGCTGACCCGCCGTCATGGTCCCGGCCAGGACCCCTTGCGCGCCGTACCACATGACGCCGACGACGCTGGCGGAGATGAGGAAGATGGCGACGCCGGTGAGGAGCGCCCGCGCCTGGATCGAATCCCGCGCGGCCGCATAGGCGTTCTCGGCGGCCGCGGCGAAGCGGCTCGCGGTGGTCCGGCCCATGCCGAAGGCCTGCATGGTGCGGATCGCGTTCACGGCCTCGGCGGCATAGGCCGAGGCGTCGGCGAGGCGGTCCTGCGCCGCCCGGGACCGGCGCCGCACGCCGCGCCCGGAGAGGATCAGCGGGAAGACGATGAGGGGAATCGCCGCCAGGACGAGGACCGACAGCTTCGGGCTCGTGATGACCATCATCACCACCGCGCCCGTGAAGAGAAAGGCGTTGCGCAGCAGGATCGAGATCGAGACGCCGAAGACGGCCTTCACCTGCGTGGCATCCGCGGTGAGGCGCGAGATGATCTCGCCCGAGAGCGAGCGGTCGAAGAAGGCGGGATCGAGCTGGGTCAGGCGCCGGAACACGGCGGTGCGCAGATCCGCCACCACGCGTTCACCCAGCGTCGCGACCGTGTAGTAGCGCGCCCCGCTGGAGAGGGCGAGCACCGCCACGACACCGATCAGGGCGGCGAAGTAGGTGTCGATCACCCCCTGGCCCTCGGGCGAGAAGCCGTGGTCGATGACCCGGCGCAGGGCGATCGGGACCACGAGGGTCGCGCCCGAAGCGGCCAGGAGGGCCAGGAACGCCGCGAGCATCCGGCCGCGATAGACCATCGCGAACGGAATCAGCGGGCGGAGCGAACCGAGCGGTGCCTTCGGCCGGGCCTCCCCGGGAATTTTCTTGTCACGGCCGCGAGCCATGGTGCCTCGTCATCGTTGGTCTTCCAGGAAAAGCGACCGTCCGGCGGTCTCTTCGGGCGGCGCACGCTTGTCGGGCGAAGGTGCGTGAGGTATAGGCGCGCCTTCATCCGATTGCGCGTGATCTATGGCCGCGGGCCGCCAGACGGGCCGGTCGGCTTGGCTATTCAAGGATTTCGTCATGGCAAAGAGCGCGGCCGACAAGGCCAAGGGTACCGAGCATCCCGACTACCACTTCATCAAGGTCGTGATGACCGACGGGTCCGAGTACATGACCCGGTCGACCTACGGCAAGGAGGGCGACACCCTCAACCTCGACATCGACCCGAACACCCATCCGGCCTGGACCGGCGGCGAGCAGAAGATGCTCGATCGCGGTGGCCGCGTCTCGCGCTTCAACTCGCGCTTCGGCGCCCTCTCCTTCGGCAAGAAGTAAGGCCATCTTGGTCCGCCGCCGTGCCGACGCGGCGGCGGACCCCTTACAACGCAGAACGGGCGGCTCCCCCCCGGAGCCGCCCGTTCTGCGTTTCCAATCCCCTCCCCGGCCCGAGGCCGGGGCGACGTCCGCGTCAGGCGGAGGCGGCTCCGAAGGCCGAGCGCAGCAGGCTCAGTTGGGCAACGACGGGGCTCTCCTGCGGCAGCGGGCTGGAACGCTCGTCGGCGATCAGGCCATCGAGATGCAGGATCCGGCTGTGCAGGCGGCGCGACCGAACGATGAGGTCCTGCAGGGTCGGGGGCAGAACGCCGAACACCTCGCTGCGGAAGGTCTCGGGTGTGGTCAAGCGCACCCGGGTCTTCTCCTGCATCGCCTCGGCCGGCGTCAGCTCGCCCTCGGATACGGCGCGCTGCACCAGGAGCCAGGAGGCGATCTGCATCAACCGCGTGGTGAGGCGCATGCTCTCGCTGGCATAGCTCAGCGTCCCGTCGCGGGACATCAACCGAGATTCCTCGCGGCCGGTCCCGTCGAGATAGGCCGCCGCTTCCTCGACCAGGGTCATGCCCTCGCGGAAGAGCACCTTGAAAGCCTCCGAGGTGACGTAGGTGTCACCGAAATTCACCCAGTCGCGCTCGTCCCGGAACATGACGTCGAACCCGCTCATGGTGCCTCCTGTGCCGCGGCCGGACCGATTGCGTCCCGAGATGGGACGAAGGCGGCGCGTTTGCACCTGTCTGCGCAACTCTAGCGCCGAACGTCCCGGCCCGCGGCCTTTACCCGATGTTAACGTTAACGGAGGCGATCGGTGCCGGGCTTCCCGCTGCCGCTGCCGCTGCGAAGACACCGGGCAGAACATCCGGACGTGGGAAGGACCCCAGGCGGGAAGGACCCGGGACGAAAAAAAGGCCGCCCGTCGCGGGCGGCCTGACTAGCGAGTTTCGGGAGCAGTCCAAGCGAGCGAATCGGAAGATCCGCGCGATGTCCGGAAGAACCGAACAGGATCACAGGATGGCGCGGATCGGTTAACGGACGGTTCACGGGATGGCGTCGGGGCGCCAGATCGCGATCCCCGGATTTCGCCGTTTCGGCAGGCTCCGGAATTGACTCGCGCGGGACCTTGCCCCATAAGCCGCGCCATCGCGACGCGGCGCCCTTGAGGGGCGCTGTTCGCGCTTGCAGACACATTTCAGGGCGAGTGAATATCCGGTGCGGCCTTCGGTGCGGCCCGGATCGATCCTCGGCCATTCGGAGATCGCGCCATGAAGAGAACCTATCAGCCCAGCAAGCTCGTGCGTAAGCGTCGTCACGGCTTCCGCGCCCGCATGGCCACTGCCGGCGGCCGCAAGGTCATCGCGGCCCGTCGCGCGCACGGCCGCAAGAAGCTCTCCGCCTGAGAGATCCGCGGCGCCGTCACGGGCGGCGCGCCTCATCATGAGCCTGGCCAGGGGCCACAGGACCCGCTGCGAGATCGGATCGGGCATGTCATCGGCCCCATCCGCGATCGGGCGGCTGACGCGACGCTCCGAGTTCCTGGCCGCGGCCGGCGGACGTCGCTTCCACAACGAACGCTTGTCGGCGCAGGGCCTCGTCCGCGCCGTTGAAGCGTCCACGGAGGGCGTCCCCGGCGATCCGGCGGGTGGCGGACTCCGAATCGGATTTACCATCACCAAGCGGGTCGGCCACGCCACGGAGCGCAATCGCATCCGGCGACGGTTGCGCGCGGCCGTGGCCCAGGTGGCCGGCGATCTGCCGGTGCGTCCGGCCGACGTGGTGCTGGTGGCCCGGCGCCCGGCCCTGCACGCTCCTTTCGAGACTCTCATCGACGACCTGCGCCGTGCCGTCGCCGTGGTGACGAAGCCGCAGGATCGGAAATCTGCGACGTCCGATCCGCGGCCCGCTCGGCGCGGACGCGGCAAAGGCGCGCCCGCGTCTGGCGCATCGGCGGCGGCTCCGCTATTGGCCTCGGGCGCGACGGGCTCCGCCGTGCCGGCCGGTCCCGGTCCGGCGCGCGCGAACGCGCCCTCCCCTCCTCCCAAAGCATGCGACGGACCGACCGATGGGTAATGACAAGACGAACATGATCGTCGCGATCGCCTTGTCGCTGGCGGTCCTGCTCGGCTGGAACTATTTCATCGCCGCTCCCCGCGTGGAGCAGCAGCGTCAGGCCGCCCTTCAGAATAAGGCGGCCACCCAGCCAGCCGGTCCCGACGGCGTACCGAGCGCCAGCCCGAAGGAAGGCGGTCCGGCCAATCCCGTCCCCGGAACCCTGCCGGGCACCTCAGGTGCCGGCGGCGGTGTGGTGCCGCGCGAGACGGCGATCGCGCGCTCCCCGCGCGTCACCATCGATACCCCGGCGCTCGCCGGCTCCATCGCCCTGAAGGGCGGCCGCATCGATGACGTCTCACTCAAGAATTACCACGAGACCGTCGACGACAAGAGCCCGAACATCGTCCTGCTCTCGCCCACCGGCACCGAGAATCCCTACTACGCCGAGTTCGGCTGGGTCGGCCAGAACGCTGGTCCCCTGCCCAACGGCGACACCGTCTGGACCGCCGATGCCACCTCCCTGGCGCCGGGCAAGCCCGTGACGCTGAGCTACGACAACGGCGCGGGCCTGCTGTTCAAGCGGACCATTGCGGTGGACGAAAAGTTCCTGTTCACCGTTCGCGACGAGGTCGAGAACAAGGGCGGCAACGCGGTTTCCCTCTATCCCTACAGCCTCGTCTCGCGCTGGGGTAAGCCGCACACCCAGGGTTACTACGTGCTGCACGAGGGCCTGATCGGCGTCCTCGGCGCCGACGGGCTGCAGGAATACACCTACGACCACCTCGCCAAGGAGCCGGCGCTCGGCAATGCCAGCACCAAGGGCAAGACCTGGCCGGGCGTGACCGGCGGCTTCGTCGGCATCACCGACAAGTACTGGGCCGCCGCCGCCATTCCGGATCAGGCGACCCCCTACACGGGCAGCTTCACCGAGCGGACCGACGGCGCCACCAAGGTCTATCAGGCCAACGTGCTCGGCAACGTGCAGGTGATCCAGCCCGGTGCCTCGGCCGCCGCGACCCAGCAGCTCTTCGCCGGCGCCAAGGAAGTGAACACCGTCAACGCCTACCAGGCGAACCAGAACATCAAGCAGTTCGACCTGCTGATCGACTGGGGTTGGTTCCACTTCATCACCAAGCCGATGTTTCGGGCGCTGGACTTCTTCTTCCACCTGTTCGGCAACTTCGGCGTGTCGATCCTCGTGGTGACTTTCTGCCTGAAACTGCTCTTCCTGCCGATCGCCAACAAGTCCTACCAGTCCATGGCCAAGATGAAGGCCGTGCAGCCTGAGATGACGTCGATCCGCGAGCGCTATGCTGACGACAAGATGAAGCAGCAGCAGGCGATGATGGAGCTGTACAAAAAGGAGAAGATCAATCCGGTCGCTGGCTGCTGGCCGGTGCTGATCCAGATTCCGGTCTTCTTCGCGCTGTACAAGGTCCTGTTCATCACCATCGAGATGCGGCATGCGCCGTTCTTCGGCTGGATTCAGGATCTGGCCGCGCCGGATCCGACGAACATCCTCAACCTGTTCGGCCTGCTGCCCTTCGCGGCGCCCGACTTCATCCACCTCGGCATCTGGCCTATCATCATGGGCATCACGATGTTCATCCAGATGAAGATGAACCCCGCGCCGCCGGACCCGGTCCAGGCGCAGATCTTCACCTTCATGCCGATCGTGTTCACCTTCATGCTCGGCTCGTTCCCGGCCGGCTTGGTGATCTACTGGGCCTGGAACAACACCCTGTCGGTGATCCAGCAATACGTCATCATGCGCCGCAACGGGGTGAAGGTGGAGCTTTGGGACAACCTGCGGGGGATGTTCCGACGCAAGACTGCCGACAAGAACGCCGTCGCCAAGAGCTGATCGCTCCGTCCACAAGGACCGCGACGCTTGTCCCAACCCGGTCCTCTCCGTTTCACGACGGGGAGGACTTCCTGTTTCCGGCGTGTCGGCTCGCGAGAGTGATGGGCACGCCCTCTCCTCCGCCCGGAGCCGCTCGATGTCCCAAGCCGAAGACGATGCCGCCCTGCTGGAGGCCGGCCGCCTGCTGTTCGCGGGCGCGGCCGACTTCATCGCCTCGGCCCCCAACGTGCCCGCCCTTCCGCCGATGAAGGGCGTGGAGATCGCCTTCGCAGGCCGTTCCAACGTGGGCAAATCGAGCCTCGTCAACGCACTTACCGGGCGCAACACCCTGGCGCGGACCTCGCACACCCCGGGGCGCACGCAGCAGCTGAACTTCTTCGATATCGGCGGCCGCCTGACCCTGGTCGACATGCCGGGCTACGGCTACGCGGCGGTGGAGAAGACCAAGGTCGAGGCCTGGACCGACCTGATCCACGACTACCTGAAGGGCCGCTCGAACCTGGCCCGGGTGTTCATGCTGATCGACTCGCGTCACGGCCTGAAGAGTATCGACACCGACGTCCTCGACGGCCTCGACAAGGCCGCCGTGAGCTACCAGATCGTGCTGACCAAGGGCGATGCCCTGAAGAAGTCCGAGATGGACGCCCGCATCGCCGGGGTGCAGGCCGCCATCGCCCGGCGGCCGGCCGCCTACCCGGAGATCCTGCTTACATCGAGCCGCGACGACCGGGGCGTACCCGAACTTCGGGCCAGTGTCGCCCGCCTGCTGCAGGAGCGCGGCGCGTGAACGGCCTCGATCGCGTTCTCCTGGCGCTTGGCGCCCTCGCGGGTCTCCTCGGCGTCGCCGCGAGCGCCGCGGCGGCCCATCTCAGCGGGGCTGACAGCCTGAGGACCGCCGCCCAGTTCCTGCTGTTCCACGCCCCAGCGATCCTCGGGCTCGTGGCGTTGGCCGCCAACGGCACGACGCACCGGCCGGTCACCCGCCTCGCAGCCGCCGCCCTGGTGGTCGGCCTCGCACTGTTCTCGGGCGACCTTGCGCTTCGGGCGCTCCATGGCACACCGCTCTTTCCCATGGCGGCCCCGACCGGTGGCTTCGTCCTGATGGCCGGCTGGCTACTCGTGGCCGCGGCAGCCTTCGTTCCGGCACGTCGGTCCTGAGGTATGAGCCGGCGGCTGGGCGTCGGATAAGCATCGCGTCACCGCGCGGGCGACGCCGCGTCCTCGGCCCTGAAGCCGTGCGCCCTCGGACGCCCTCGACGGCCGCGCAGAGCCGCTGAAGCCCGTCGCTTAACGGATCAGCGGCGGCAGTTGCGGCGCGGCGCCGTCCGGCAGCGCGGTCTGGGCCATATTCATGCTCATGGCGAGCAGCGTGTAATAGCCGTTGATGCCCGCCATCTCGATGGCGCCCTGCTCGCCGAAGGTTTGGACCGCCCGGGCGTAGGTGGTGTCGCTCACCGCCTTGTTGTGATGCAGCTCCGTCGAGAACGCGTAGACCAGCGTCTCCTCCGGCCCCATCGCGTCCGGCCGCCGGCCTTCCCGGATCGCGGCGACGATCGCCGGATCGAGGCCGGCCTTCAGGGCGATCGGCGCATGGATGTGCCACTCCAGCTGCTGCGTCCATTCCCGGGCGGTGATCAGGATGATGAACTCGCTCAGCCGCAGGGGCAGTACGCTGCGGTAGCGCAGGTGCAGCCCCATATTGCTCGCGTTGGTCATCAGCTCGGGACTGCGCAGGAGCGGCACGAACGGACCGAAGACCGGGGTCTTGCGCGCCGCGAGAAAAGCCTCGGAGGCTGCCTTCTGCTCCGGGCTGAGGGCGTCGGCCGGAATCGGCGGCAGGCGGTCTTGGGCCAAGGCGGACAGGCTCCCGAAGAGAAGGATCGACAGGACCGGCAGGACGGCGACACGCATGGGTTTACTCCTTCGGTCCGGATTCCGGCCGCAACCTACGGCATCACCGGCGGGTGGTAGGTCAGCGTGAAGGCTAGGGCCCAGAGCAGGAACAGCACCACCGGCAGGTGGATGAGGAGCTGTAGGAAACTGAACCCGACGATGTCGCGCGCCTTCAGGCCGAGGATGCCGAGGAGTGGCAGCATCCAGAACGGGTTGATCAGGTTCGGCAGCGCCTCGGCCGCGTTGTAGACCATCACCGCCCAGCCGAGATGGACCTGCAGCTCGTTGGCCGCCTGCATCACATAGGGCGCCTCGAGCAGCCATTTGCCGCCGCCCGACGGCACGAAGAAGCCGAGCACCGCCGAGTAGACGCCCATCGAGATCGGGAAGCTGCCCGTGGTGTTCAGGCTGACGAAGGCGTGGGTGATCACCTCGGAGACCGAGATCCCGGCGGCGTTCTTCGGCCCGGTCAGCATCGCGCTGATGGCGGCGTAGAGCGGGAACTGGATGAGGATGCCGGCAGTCGCCGGAACGGCCTTGGCCACCGCCACGAGGAAACGCTTCGGGCGCCAATGCAGCAGCAGCCCGAGGGTGATGAACAGAAGGTTGTAGGTGTTCAGGTTCGAGATCGCGGTGATCCAGGATTGCCGCGCGAACTCCTGGTAGATCCAGGCGCCGGCGATCACCACGAGGAGGATCGTGAGGATCGGGGAGTGCTCCAGCCATTCACCGGGTTGCTCGGGCCGGCCGAGATCGGCTTCTTCGCGCGCGACGCTCACGCCGAGATCCTCGGCCGTCACCGCAGTGCTCGGGCGCGGCGCGGAGGCATAGGCGATGATCACCGACATCACGAACAGGATCGCGGCGATCAGCATCGACTGCCAGAGGAAGATGGTTTCGCTGAAGGGAATCACGCCGGTGATCGGCAGGAGCGCCTTCGGCAGGCTCGCCGGGTTCGCCTGGAGTTGGGCCGCAGAGGAGCTGAGGCCCATGGCCCAGGTGGCGCCGAGCCCGAGATAGGCGGCGGCCCCGGCGGCGCGGTAATCCATGCGGAGTTCCGTGCGACGGGCGAGCGCGCGGGCGAGAAGGCCACCGAAGATCAGGCTCAGGCCCCAGCTCAGGAACGAGGACAGCATGGTCGCCGCGGCCACGAACCCGACGGCGCCGCGGCCGGTTTTCGGGATTGCGGCGAGGCGATCGATCAGCGCCTGGACCGGGGGTGCCGTCGCCACCACGTAGCCACCGATCGTCACGAAGGCCATCTGCATGGTAAAGGGGATCAGGCTCCAGAAGCCGTCGCCGAAGCTCTTGGCGATGGCGGGCGCCGGGGCACCGTTGGCCAGCGCGCCGAGGGCAACGATGACCACCGCGATGGCGACGAAGATGAAGGCATCGGGAAACCACTTCTCGGCCCAGGCGGTGAAGCGGATGCCGGCCCGCGACAGGGCGCTGTCCAGCGCGGCGGAGTCGGCGCGACGCTCCGGCGTGGGTGTCGACATCGGAAAGTCCTGGGAACGAGGGAATGGCCTTGGGAGGCGCATTGTCCGCAATTGCCGATCCGGCTCAAGACGGAATCCCGCCGGTACACAGGCTTGGCTGTGATGATCGGGTGAGACTGTCAGGGTCGCCGCTTCAGGCTTCCTTGAGGGTTCGCCTCTACGATGCGCCCTGTTCTCGCGTGGGAGATCCTGTTCGTGGCCGAAATCTCGAAGCTCCGAGACCTCGATGCGAGAATGGCCGAACGGCGTCAGGCCAGCACCATGGTGCGGGATCTGGCCCGTCAGGAGCGGGACAGGACGGACTTCGAGAAGCCCTTCCTGTCGCCCCTTGGGTGGATGATCGCGGTCATCCTGAACTTCGCCCTGGTGCTGGTCGTGGGCCTCGGCACCGTGCTGGTCCCGCCCCTGATGGCCTGCCGCGAGCAGAGTGCGCGCGGTTTCTTCGCCGGCGACTCCTTCCAGGCCTGCGCCGGCCGGGGCATCTCGGCCAGCTTCCAGGACTTCGACCGTCGCATCCGCCGCCTCGTCCTGCGTTCGGGACAGTGAACGGCCGGCCTGACGAGGCCCGCAACGGCGGCTGCCGTCGCGGGCCCCGGGATGTCGGGATGACGCCCGGCCTCAGTTGAGGGTGACGCTCTCCGGCCGGCGCTCGGTGCTGAGGCCGGATTTGCCGACCTTCAGCCCGAGGGGACCGACCTCCACCGGCACCACTTCCCCATCGTGGATCAGCCCGGACAGGAGCTGCTCCGCCAGCCGATCCTGCACTGCCTTCTGGATCACCCGCTTCAGGGGACGCGCCCCGTAGGCCGGGTCGTAGCCCTTGTCCGCGAGCCAGTCGCGGGCCTTCGGATCGACGTCGAGGGTGATCTTGCGCTCGTCGAGGAGCTTCTGCAGGCGCTTCAGCTGGATCTCGACGATCGCACCCATCTCCGACCGCTTGAGACGGTGGAACAGGATGATCTCGTCGATCCGGTTGAGGAATTCCGGCCGGAAGTGGCTGCGCACCACACCCATCACCTCCTCGCGCACGACATCGGTGTCGTCGCCCTCACTCTGGTTGACGAGGTATTCCGAACCGAGGTTCGAGGTCATGATCAGGAGCGTGTTGCGGAAGTCCACCGTCCGACCCTGTCCATCGGTCAGCCGGCCGTCGTCGAGCACTTGGAGCAGGACGTTGAACACGTCCGGATGCGCCTTCTCGACCTCATCGAACAGCACGACCTGGTAGGGCCGGCGCCGAACCGCCTCGGTGAGTGATCCACCCTCCTCGTAGCCGACATAGCCCGGAGGCGCACCGATCAGCCGGGCCACGGAGTGCTTCTCCATGTATTCCGACATGTCGAGACGCACGAGTGCCGTGTCGTCGTCGAAGAGGAAGCCGGCCAGGGCCTTGGTCAGCTCGGTCTTGCCGACACCGGTGGGCCCGAGGAAGATGAACGAGCCGATCGGCCGGTTCGGATCCTGGAGACCGGCGCGGGCCCGGCGGACGGCGGTCGCCACCGCCTCCACCGCCTCGCGCTGCCCGACGACGCGCTCGCCCAGCACCGTCTCCATGGCCAAGAGCTTGTCGCGCTCGCCCTCCAGCATCTTGTCGACGGGAACCCCGGTCCAGCGCGAGACGACACCCGCGATGTGGGCCGGCGTCACCGCCTCTTCGACCATGCCGTCGCGGACCACGGCGCTCTCGGCCTGGGCCTCGATCTCGGCGAGCTGGCGCTCCAGCCCCGGGATCACGCCGTAGGCGAGCTCGCCCGCGCGCTGGTACTGCCCCTGTCGCTGGGCCGAGGCCAATTCGTTGCGCGCCTCGTCGAGCTTGCGCTTGAGTTCGGCGGCAGCACCGAGCTTGTCCTTCTCGGCCTTCCAGCGCGAGGTGATCGCGGCGGACTGCTCCTCGAGGTCGGCCAACTCCTTCTCCAACCGCACGAGGCGGTCGCGGGAGGCGGAATCGGGCTCCTTCTTGAGGGCCTCGCCCTCGATCTTCAGGCGCACGATCTCGCGGTCGAGGTTGTCGAGCTCCTCGGGCTTCGAATCGACCTGCATGCGCAGGCGCGACCCGGCCTCGTCCATCAGGTCGATGGCCTTGTCCGGCAAGAAGCGATCGGTGATGTAGCGGTTCGACAGGGTCGCGGCCGCCACCAGCGCCGCATCCTGGATGCGCACGCCGTGGTGCTGCTCGTACTTCTCCTTGATCCCGCGCAGGATCGAGACCGTGTCCTCGACGGTGGGCTCGGACACGAAGACGGGCTGGAAGCGCCGGGCCAGGGCCGCGTCCTTCTCCACGTGCTTGCGGTACTCGTCGAGGGTGGTGGCCCCGACGCAGTGCAGCTCGCCGCGGGCCAGCGCGGGCTTCAGCAGGTTGGAGGCGTCCATCGCCCCATCCGCCTTGCCGGCCCCGACGAGGGTATGCATCTCGTCGATGAACAGGATGATCCCGCCTTCGGCCGCCGTGACCTCGGAGAGCACGCCCTTCAGCCGCTCCTCGAATTCTCCGCGGTATTTGGCACCGGCGATCAGCGATCCCATGTCGAGGGCGAGCAGGCTCTTGTCGCGCAGGGATTCCGGCACGTCGCCGTCGACGATGCGCAGGGCGAGACCCTCGACGATGGCGGTCTTGCCGACGCCGGGCTCGCCGATCAGGACGGGGTTGTTCTTGGTGCGCCGCGACAGGACCTGGATCGTGCGACGGATCTCCTCGTCACGGCCGATCACCGGGTCGAGCTTGCCCTCGCGCGCCGCTTCCGTGAGGTCGCGGGCGTATTTCTTCAGCGCATCGTAGGCGTTCTCGGCCGTGGCGTTGTCGGCGGTCCGGCCCTTGCGCAGGGCGTTGATCGCGCCGTTGAGCGAGGCCGGCGTGACGCCGGCCGCCGCCAGCGCGCGACCGGCCTCGGTGTCCTTCTCGACCGCGAGGGCGAGCAGCAGGCGCTCGACCGTGACGTAGCTGTCGCCCGCCTTCTCGGCCGCCTTCTCGGCGGTGTCGAACAGGCGCACGAGCTCGCGCGTCGCGTGCGGCTGGGACGCGTTGCCGGACACCTTCGGCTGCTTGGCGAGCCAGGCCTCGGTCTGCGCGAGGGCGACCCGCGACTGACCACCCGCCCGATCGATCAGACCGGCGCAGAGGCCCTCGGGATCGTCGAGCAGGACCTTCAGGATGTGGCCCGGCTGGAATTGCGGATGGCCCTCGCGCATCGCGAGGTTCTGCGCGGCCTGGACGAAGCCGCGGGCGCGCTCGGTATAGATCTCGAAATTCATCTGTGTCCCACCTCCCCGTGTCGGCACGACCCGCCGCCCGCTCCTCGCGGCACGACCGATCGCCGAGACGTCGCCCCCACGGCCGATGCCGCTGGAGACCCCGGCGCCACCTGGCCGCCGGTCTTCGAGATGTAGTGTTGCAAATCGGCACCACAAGGGTGTGGAGCGCGATGGCAGGCGGCCGGCCGCGGGCTTGCGCCCGGATGCCTTTCAGGGCCACGCTCGGCGCATGACGGACACGCCCAGCCTGCGCCTCGACGCCCTCCATCGCTACCCCGTCAAGGGGCTCTCGCCGGAGCCGATGGACCATGCGACCTTGACGGCGGGTGACTACTTTCCGGGCGACCGCCTGTTCGCGGTGGAGAACGGCCCATCAGGCTTCGACCCGGCTGCCCCGGTGCACCAGCCCAAGATCAAGTTCCTGATGCTGATGCGCGACGAGGCGCTGGCGCAGCTCGACACGCTCTACGATCCCGAGGACGGGACGCTGACGATCCGCCAGGGTGGCGCGATCGCGGCCCGTGGCGACCTCGCCCAGCCGGAGGGACGGGCCGCCATCGAAGACTTCCTCACCCGCACCATGCCCGGATCCCTGCGAGGCCCAGCCCGCATGTTATCGGCACCGGCCGGTTATCGCTTCACGGATTCCCCGCGCGGGTTCGTCTCGCTTCTCAACCTCGCCAGCGTCGCGGCACTCGAGACCATGACCGGCGCGGCGGTGGACCCCCTTCGCTTCCGGGCGAACCTCCACGTCACGGGCCTCACCCCCTGGGCCGAGCTCGATCTCGTCGACCGCACGCTGACGACGGAGGGCGGCGTGCGCCTGCGCATCCACAAGCGCACTCAGCGCTGCGCGGCGACCAATGTCGACCCGGTCACGGGCCAGCGCGATCTCGCAATCCCCCGCACGCTCGCGCAGCATCTCGGCCACACGGATTGCGGTGTCTACGCGGAGGTGCTGGAGGGCGGCGTGCTGACGGTGGGCGAGGCTCTCACCCTGGGCTAGATGGCGTCGCGGTGCACGAGGACGATGGCGGCGGCGTACCCGGCCCGGCGCAGATGGCGCAGGTCCGCGTGACGGCGCTCGCAGGTGACCTTGAGGTAGCGACTCTCGCCTGCGGTCAGGCCCGTGGCGGCCGCGGCGGTCTGCCCGTGCATCAGGCACTCCATGGGGGTGCGGGCAGGGGCGACCATGACGTCGAGGGCGGTGTCTCGGGAGCAATCCTTGGCGAGGAGCGTCGCGGCACAGACGAGGGCGACGGAGAGCAGTTCAGACATGACGGACCCCTTGTTCGAGATGGCGAATAAGGTCCGCGGTGTGGCTCCGGCGTGTGAGCGGCCGCGTGATCGTTGCCTTGGTGTTCCCCGTATCGTTGTTGTTGTTGGAGAGGGCGAAGCACGGCGTGTGCCAGCGTCGTGTCCCAGGAGGCGCGGATCACCGTCCTACGAGGATGGGGCCGCCGTTGGCGCGACCTCGGTCAGCGGCGAATCTGCAACCAATGCGGCTCGGGCTCGGATCGCGGCAGGACGGCCGCGACGGCGTCGAGATCGACGGTGAATTGTTCGGTCAGGAGGCGCCAGACCTCGGATGGGGAGGCCGCCTGCGGGTTGAGCTGGTCGACCGCGCTGGCGATGTGGTGCGGGCTCAATAGGGTGGGACGCGGATGGTACGGATCGGCATTCAGCATGGTGCAGGATCCCCGGCGACTTTCCGATCATGGTTCGTCAACCTTAAGGAACCCTTACCGGTGAGCGGTTGCAACCCCGTTATCGATGCCTCCGCGAAATGGTTCCACGCGCTCCGGCAGCGCCGTCACGCGATGGGGGCCGACAATACCCGGCATCGCCGCGTGAAATTCATTTCCCCGCTGCTTCGCACCGTCGCGATGCTGCGCTAGAAGCCCGGCGTCGCGCGCGGTGCCCGACGCGCCATCGAGGACGAGCCCCACGATGAAAGAACCGCTGCCCAACGTCCATGTGCGCGCCGAGGTCTTGGTCCAGGCCCTGCCGCACATGCAGCGCTACGACCAGGAGATCGTGGTCATCAAGTATGGCGGCCACGCCATGGGAGACCGGGCGGCGGCGGAGGATTTCGCCGAGGACATCGTGCTCCTGGAGCAGTCCGGTCTGAAGCCGATCGTGGTCCATGGCGGCGGCCCGCAGATCGGGCGGATGCTCGGCCGACTCGGCATCGAATCGGAATTCCGCGGGGGGCTGCGCGTCACCGACGAGGCCACCGTCGAGGTGGTCGAGATGGTCCTGGCCGGCTCGATCAACAAGCAGATCGTCGGCTGGATCTCGGCCGAGGGCGGTCGCGCCATCGGCCTCTGCGGCAAGGACGGCAACATGGTGCGGGCCCGCAAGGCCACCCGGACCATCATCGATCCCGAGAGCCAGACCGAGCAGGAGGTCGATCTCGGCCTCGTGGGCGAGCCCGAGCACGTCGAGCGCGGCGTTCTAGACGCGGTGCTGAAGGCCGAGCTGATCCCGGTCCTGGCTCCCGTGGCCTTCGGGGCGGACGGCCAGACCTACAACGTCAATGCCGACACCTTCGCGGGCGCGATCGCGGGGGCGCTACGGGCCAAGCGCCTGCTGCTGCTCACCGATGTTCCTGGGGTGCTCGACAAGGACAAGACGCTCATCCCCGAGCTGTCGATCGACGATTGCCGCCGGCTCATCGCCGACGGCACCATCACGGGCGGCATGATCCCGAAGGTGGAGACCTGCATCTACGCCCTGGAGCAGGGCGTCGAGGCGGTGGTCATCCTCGACGGCAAGGTCAGCCACGCGGTGCTGCTGGAGCTGTTCACCGATTACGGTGCCGGCACCCTGATCCGTCGGGGCTGAACTCCCTCCCCTGCCCCGCGCTCAGGTCGCGCGGGGCAGCGTCCGCGGCCGGAAGGCCACCAGGGTCATGTCGTCCCGACGCGTCTCCTCGCCGCGATAGGCGGTGAGCGCCGCATCGAGGACCGTCACCTGCTCCGCCAGGGGCGCCGCCTGATGGTTGCCCAGGATCTCGGTCACGCCGCGATGGCCGAGGAGGCGTCGGGCCGGGCCGGCACCGCCCATCTGGTCGGTGATGCCGTCCGTCATCAGGTAGAAGGTCGTCCCGGGGGCAACGCGCAGGCGCGTCTCCTCGACGGCGAAGCGTTCGCCCGGCCGCTGCGGATAGCCGAGGCCGCGCTTGGCGCCGCGGATGCGGGTCACCGCCGCGCCTTCGAGGGTGGTCAGGGCCGAGCCGGCGCCGGCGAAGCGGATCTCGGCCGCGGCCGGGTCCCAGACGCAGAGGCCGCAATCGAGGCCGTCGTCGGATTCCGATCCCCGTCCGTCCTGGCGCAGCTGGGTCCGCACCATGCCGTCGAGGGCCTCCAGGATGGCGGCCGGATCGCGCAGGCCGCGCTCGTGAATCAGACGGTCGAGGGCGGTGGCGACGATGAGGGTCAGGAAGGCGCCCGGAACACCGTGCCCGGTGCAGTCGGCCACCAGCAGGATGCCGAGGCCGTCGATCTCCTCGAGCCAGAAGTAATCGCCCCCGACCAGGTGCAGCGGCTCCCAGAGCACCGCCACCTCGAGGCCCGTGCCGTCGAGGGCCGACCGGTCGGGCAGCACCGAACTCTGGATGCGGCGGGCGTAGCCGATGCTCTCCATCACCAGGTGGTTGGCCTGGGCCAGCTTGTGGTGCGCCTGCTCCAGCTGCTGCAGGAGCTGCTTGGCCTCGTCGCCGGCGCGGAGTCCGTCGACCATGCGGTTGAAGGCTTGGGAGATGACGTCGATCTCGTTGCTGGCGCGGAAGGCGCCATCGAGCTCCACCGGCACCCAGCGCTTGTGCTCGACCTCTCGCATGGCCAGCAGCAGGCGCTTCAGGGGGGCCAGCACGTGCCGCCGCACGTTGGCGTGCAGGGTCAGCACGAAGGCGAGCATCAGGATCAGGCTGGTGACGACGGCGAGGATCGCCTGCTTCTCGGCGTTGCCGCGCAGGGCCTCGGCCGAGATCGACAGGGTCAGGTGCCCCACCGGGGGGGCGACCGGGCCGGCGAAGAGATCCGCCTGCGTGGTGATCTGCTCGAAGGACCGCCCGCGCTTCGGCTCGCCCAGCGTCATCACCACGGTGCCGGCGGCGTCGCGCAGGGTCGCCGCGCGGAAGGCCGGGTCGAGGGTCAGGGCCTCCATCGGGCGGCGATAGACCTCCGGGCTGCCGCTCCAGCCGGGGCCGGCGATGGCCTTGGCGGTCAGGGACGCCATCAGGCCTGCGCGCTCGGTGTAGAGGTGGAGCTGGTCGCGATAATTGACCCAGGCGATGCCGATCTGCGTCACCAGGACGACCACCGCGATCACGGGATAGATCCGCAGGAAGAGGGTGTGGGCGAGGCTGTCGAGGTCACGCCCCTGGGCCGCGCCGCGCAGGGCGCCCGGACGCATCGCGCCCGGCTCGCCGGTCGGAACATCGACGAAGCCAGCCGCGCTGAGGAAATCGCTGCTACGCCGCGGGCCGGCGCCGCGCAGGGACCCGCCGCGTCCCTCGCCGGAGGCAGGCCGGCTGCCGGCGGACGCGCCGGGGGCGGCTCCGAGGGCCGGGGTCTCGGCGGTCATGGCCGAATCGCGGCGCCGGAGGCGTCCGGCGCTGCGGGCCTCAGCGCGATACGATTGCGACCGCAATCCTTGGCCGCGTAGAGGGCCGCGTCGGCCCGCTGCATGGCGCTCTCCAGGGTTTCGCCCGGCTCGGACTGGGCGACGCCGATGCTCACGGTGATCCGCATGGCGGCATCCATCATGGGCACCGGCGTGGCGGCAACGGCCTCGCGCAGGCGTTCCGCGAAGGCCGCGGCGCCCTCCAGGCCGGTATCGGACAGGACGATGGCGAACTCTTCGCCGCCCGTGCGGCCGATGAAGTCGAGGGTGCGCAGGTGCGCTCGACAGATCGCGACGAAGGAGACCAGCGCGGCGTCGCCGGCCGCGTGGCCGAAGCTGTCGTTGAGGAGCTTGAACCGGTCGAGATCGAGGATGAGGATGGAGACCGGGGCGCCGCTGCGGGCGTGGCGCAGCCATTCGCGCGCCGCGACCTCCATGAAGCGGCGACGCGCCAGGGCACCCGTCAGGTCGTCGGTATCGGCCAGACGGCGCAGCTCGGCCTCGAGCCGGGTGCGGTGCTCGATCTCACCGGACAGGGCGGCATTCAGGGCCTGGAGATCCCGGCGCTGATCGGCGAGGCGCTGGTTCGCCTTCTGCAGGTCGAGCTGCATCCGGTCGCTCATCCGGACCAGCCTCTGCTGCTCGCGAAAGCCCCGGCGATAGGCGTCGGCCAGCGCCTGGACGCCGCCGGCGACGTCCGAGAGCCCCGACAGCATCGCCTCGGTGCGGGTCAGCACCGCTTCCTCGGCGTCGTAGAGGCTGAAGGAATCAGCTGGTTCGGAGGCCGCGCCTCCGACGGCCCTGATCGCGCGGGTCATGCGGCCTCCCTCACCATCTCGAACCGCGCGTAGGAGAAGTCGGCGGCGAAGTCCTCGCCCGCCTCCTCGATGGTCTCGTCACCATCGGCGAACCGCCAGCGCACCGTGACCGCGCGCCCTTCCTCGGCGGCGTCCTCGAGGGGCATGAACAGGTTCATCAGCGCTTTGGCGCTCGACGAATTGAAGTAGGCCAGCCCGACCTCGAACACGATCGGGGTCGCGGAGGTGTCCGCCAGGTAGGCGCGCAGGGCCTGGAGCAGGGGGCCGAAGAAGGCGGCCGCATCCTCGGGGTAGGATTCGCCGTGCAGGGACAGGTGCCCGGTCGCGAAGTCGAAATCGACCCGCGGCGAGCGGTCCGTGGCGGCAAGCTGGATTCGGTCCATCGGTGGTCGGCCCGTCAGATATAGGCTTTGAGGCAGAAGAAGCTGCGCCCGGAGCCGAGCGCCTGGAAGTCGTACTCGACCGGGGCGCTGGAACGCCGTGCGATCTCGATCAAGCCGATGCTGCCGCCGAGGCTTCCCTCGTCCGGTGGCTGGCGGAGCTTCTCGCGGTAATACGCCTTCAATTCGTCGCTGCTCAGGCTCGCGATGTGGTCGAGGCGGGCGCGCAGGGGCGGGACGTCGGGATCGGGCAACTCGTTTCCGCAGACGACGTAGAAGCGTCCCGCCTCCATGCCGACGACGATCACTCCGTTGCTGATCAGGCTCGCCTGCGGACCGGACGGCTTCACGACCTTGTCGGCGGAGTAGCGGATGACGTTCTGGGCCTGCTCGACGAAGATCGCGAAGACCCGCTTGGCCACCGACGCATCGGTCTCGCCCTGGCTCATGCGCAACTTGAGCACTTCGCCGAGAGAGAACAGGACATTCTCCGAGATGTCGCCGCCGAAGGAGAGGATCACGCCCTGGCGCCGGGACGCATCGAAGAAGTTCATGAAATCGCGTGCGAGCAATGCAATTTCTCCCGCCTCACGGGGCCGGCAGCAGACTTGGACGTCGCGCAATACCGCTCTGATCGAATAGCTCGTCGTTCGTATATGTGGAGTTAATCTGGCCTTTTCGTCACGTCTTTCCGCCAGCAAGCAGAATAGCGCCAGGACAATGACTAAGCTGCCTATTTCGAATCCACACAGGACTGATTCTGCCTAACCACTGATCACTCCATCTCGGGTGCGTGTGGAGAGGCGGTCGTCAACGAACCGAGCGGACGAGGTGGACCCAGGGTACGGCCGCGGGAATGCTTGCGGGATGCCGACGGCCATGCTCTGAAAAGCACGCGCCCCGCTTCCCTTCGCGGTGTCCGGTCCCCATCTCGAACGGCCGGGCTTCGCGGCCCACCCAGAACCACATCGACCGACCTTGTTTCTGCCCGGCGAACCCCACTTCACCACCGCCCAATCCCGCGGCTTTCGTCAGGTCGACACCTGGGTGTTCGATCTCGACAACACGCTCTATCCGAGCGACGCCCGCGTCTGGCCGCAGGTGGACGAGCGCATCACCCTCTACGTCATGCGCCTCTACGGACTCGACGGTCTCTCGGCTCGGGCGCTACAGAAGTATTTCTACCATCGCTACGGGACGACCCTGAAGGCGCTGATGGTGGAGTCGGCCATCGATCCGCACGACTTCCTCGACTTCGCCCACGATATCGACCATTCGTCGATCCGCCTCGACCCGGCGCTGGGCGCTGCCATCGAGCGCCTGCCCGGCCGCAAGCTCATCCTCACCAACGGATCGCGCCGGCACGCCGAGAACGTGGCGGCCAAGCTCGGCATCCTCGACCACTTCGAGGACGTGTTCGACATCGCCGATGCCGATTTCATTCCGAAGCCCGAGCGCTCCACCTACGAGCGGTTCCTGAAGCGCCACGGCGTGGAGCCGCGCCGGGCGGCCCTGTTCGAGGACATCGCCCGCAACCTGATCGTGCCGCACGACATCGGCATGTCCACGGTGCTGGTGGTGCCTCCGACGATCGACCCCTTCCGGGAAGCCTTCGAGCAGGAAGCCGTGCGCGAACCGCATATCGACCACATTACCAGCGATCTCGCCGGCTTCCTGGCGGAGCGCGTGTTGCCGGAACTCCCGTGAGCGGCGGCGAACCGGCCTGGACGTCGGCTCGGGCACCGGACCTCGGTGCGATCGAGGATCTGGCGCATGCGGCCTTCGCCAATCTGCCCCTGGCATTCCGGAATCTCTGCGCCGGCCTCGTGATCCACGTGGAGGACTTCCCCGACGAGGAGACCCTGCGGGAGATGGATTGCGAGAGCCCCTTCGATCTCCTCGGCCTGTTCCGTGGGATCGGTCTCGCCCAAAACGGCGAGGCGGCGACCGGACAGATGCCGAATCAGGTCTGGCTCTACCGTCGCCCCCTGCTCGACGACTGGGCCGAGCATGACGAGACCCTCGGCCACCTCGTCACGCACGTCCTCGTCCACGAAATCGGGCACCATTTCGGTCTCTCCGACGCCGATATGGAGGCGATCGAGGCGGCTGCGGACGCCTGAGGCGTCAGGCCTTCTGGGCGGACGGCAACAGGCTGGCCTTGGGCCGGCGGGTGCGGAACTGCCCGCGCTCCACCGCGACGAAAACCAGGACCGCGAGCGCCAGGGTGGTGAGCCACCACATCACCGTCATCCCGACGCCGATGCAGGCGATGAGGAAGGCCGAGGCGAAGGCCGCCATGGCGCCGGGCACCAGCACCGATGCCTCTCGACCCGCGCGGCGGATCGCGGCGTGCAGGGCGAAGGCAGCCGCGAAGGCCCCGACGAGGCCGAGTTCGTACCAGAGCTCGAACAGCAGGGTCCGCGGCGCGTTCATCGGCAACAAGTTGACGTAACGACCTCGCAGGGCCGTCTCGAGGCCGTGCCCGGTGACGAGCCGCAGCGGTTCGCTGGTCACGATGGTCTGCCAAGCCTTGAGGCTCAGGACGCCGGGCGCACGCCCGCCGAACACCGTCGCACCGATCGGCCGGGCGATGAAGGGCAGGACCGGTCCCAACACCAGCAGGGTGGCCGCCGTGACGCCGAGGAGGCGCGGCGCGAGCATGGGCCGGAAGGCCGCGAGCGCGAAGGCGACCGCACCCAGCGCCAAGGCGACCAGGGTTGTCGGGCCGGGCGAGACCAGGAGTGCGACCGAGACGAGCAGGGCGAGCCCGAGGGCCTCGCTGTTGCGCCCGCGCGAGCGGAGCCACGAGACGGCCGGCCAGACGAACAGGATGAGCAGGATCAGGCCCCGGTCGAGGATCGCGTCCTCGTCGGGTCCGAGGAGCCCCTGTCCGAACGGCCCCTGCCCCGTGAGCCCAAGCCCGATGGCGAAGATGGCCGCCGCCGCCACGCCCACCGGCAGGAGATAGAGGTTTGCCGAGCGCATGCGGTCCGGCAGAGCGAGGTAGGCCGCCATCGTCATCAGAAGCGTGGCGATGACGTTGAGCAGCCGTTCGGTGGCGAGGCTCAGAAACGGCGTCCAGACCAGCGACAGGGCCGACCAGAGGATCACCAGGCAGCCGGCCAGGAAGGCGGGCGAGCGCAGCAGGCGCGAGGAGGCCGGGCGGACCGGTCGCGCGCGGCCGTCGATGGCGCTCGCCAGGAGCAGGAGTGCGATGGAGATCGGCGCGAGGATGACCACCGCGCGGCGGGCGACCTGCGCCGCCACCGGCATGATCACGAACAGGCCGATGAAGCCGATGCGACGCAACAGGGCGGCGGCATCGATGGCTGGGTCGACCGAAGTGGAAGGAACGCGCGCCATGGTTCGAAGGAGGCCGTGAAACGGCGCCAGGATGAGGCCCGCGCGCTAACCGTCAGACCCTAGTGCAGCCGCGGGAGCCGCGCTGTAGACGGCGGGCAACAGTCGCGTCCTCACGCCGGTCGGGTCATGGACTGCCGGCCACGACCCGCCAGGAGCCACCGACCGAGATCGGCGAGGATGCGCCAGCCGGCCCAGGTGGCCAGGAAGCCGAGCAGGCCGGCGGTCAGGCCGTCGACGGTTGTGGGGATCGCCGGAGTGTAGTCCTGGTAGGTGGCCCGCGCGAGGGCGAGGTCGGGATCGCGCATCAGGGCCACGACGCGGCCGAGGGGGCCGCCGGCCTCCGCGAGCTCCCGGCGCTGCCGCTCAAGGGCGGCGAGGCGCACGATATCCTGGCGCGCCGCCTCGCCGCGCCGGGCGACGAGAGGGTCGCCGTCGCCGCGCAGGCGTGCCACCGCATCGTCGCGACTGCGGCCGGTGGCAACGGCATCAGCCTCAAAACCGGAGACCACGCGGCGCAGTTCGTCCAGGGTGCCGCCGAGCCGCTGGGCATATTGCTGGGCGAATTCCGGCGCCTGGGCCGCCAGCGCGCCGCCGAGGAGTCCGAGGGCAAGCCCCAGGGTGCGTAGGACGCGAAACACCGGCCTCTCCGCGCGGGTGGCAATGGGGGACAAGGGCCCGACGGCGCGGCGGGTTCCGGCGCCCCGCTCAGCCCTGCGACGCCGTCCCCTCCCCTGCGAACGCCGCGGCGATGTCCGCTTCGGTCACTTCGGGCAGGGGGCGGCCTACCTTCAGGGCGCGGATCGGGAGCCCGGGGGCGAGGATCAGGATGACGGTCTCGATACCCGGGCAGGCCGGGTCGGCACAAACGATCTCGCTCGCCTTGACGGTGATGGCCTCTTCGAGACCGCCGCAGCGGCGGACCCAATCGACGATCGCCGCGCGGGCCTCCTGATCCGCCGGCGGGCGGCGGTTGCCGAAGCCGAACAGAGCCATCGGGGTCAGGCCGGGAGAGTCAGGAGGCCGGCCTGCCCGTCGGCGCAGCCGAAGGCGAGGCGGCTGCCGCGCCCATCCCAGGCCAGGGCCGAGATGGCGCTGCCCTTCACCGCGGGCCGGACCAGCAGTTCCGAGGCGTCGGCGAAGCGCACGAGCAGGATGCAGCCGTCCTCGTAGCCGATGGCCAGGACCAGGGCCTTGGGGTGGAACGCCACCCGCGAGACCCGGGCGGGCCGCACGCCGCACTCGCGGGGTGCCTTGCCGGTGGGGCCTTCCTTGGAGTCAAAGGGCCAGACGATGGCGGCCTCGGCGCCGCTGGTCGCGAGCCAGTGTCCGTCGCCCGACCAGGAGACCGAGCGCACCTTCGCAGGGTATCCTGACATCCGCATGTGGCCCCGGTCGGGTTGCAGACGCCAGCCGTGCAGGGAGTTCTCTTGCATCGTCGTCACGACGAACCGGCCGTCCGGCGACCAGGTCACGTCGATATGCGAGCCCTTCCACTCGATGAAGTCGGGCGCGGTGTCGAGGTTGGGGTACCAGAGGGTGGCGCCGTTGTAGTGCGCCACCGCGAGACGGTAGCCCTTGGGCGCGAAGGCGAGGCCGCGGGCGGTGGAGGGCGCCGCGAAGGTCTTCTCCCGCCCCTTCGCGTCGCGGGCGACGACATTGCGCCCGGCCGCATAGGCGAGACCGCCCTCGGGATGCAGGGCAAGGGCGTCGATCCAGGCACCGTTCTTTGCGCGGGCGACCTCGACGACGTCGCCCGCGTCGGAGGTCGCCACCACCCGGCCATCGTCGCCGCCGGTGACGAGGCGGCGGCCGTCGCCGGCCGCCACCAAGATGCCGGCCTCCGGATGCGCCTCGACCCGGCGGAGTTCGGCGCCGGAGGCCAGGAGCACGCCGCCGTCCCCGAGGGCGAGGGCCAGGGTGTCCTTCAGCCAGACCGTGGCGGTGACGTGGGCACCGGCCGCCAGCGGCGTCACGTGATCGAGGAGGGAGGGGGCACTCATCGCAACGGGTCTCTCAACCAGGGGCTCGCGGGCTCACTTGGCGACGGCGGCCTTCGCCGGCGCCACGCGCCGTCAGGACCGTCGCAACGAGCGCGAGGAGGCCGGCGATGCCGGCGGGAATGGCGAGGGCATACAACGCCAGCTTTCCGTAGGCGACCGTTCCGGCCACGGATCCGACGAGGAGCGCGAGCCAGACGACGCCGTCGCCGATCCAGGCGGTGCGCGCACCGCGCCGGGCGAGCGCCAGGGCGAGCTTCTGGCCGAGCCCGAACAGGGCGCCGGTCACGAAGGTGGTCCCGGCCCGGAAGCCCTGGACATGGGACAGCACGGCGTTCTGCGCGCCCATCGCCAAGGCCAGCATCAGCGAGGCGATGCCGGAATCCGGCGCGGCCGTGGCGGCCTCGAAGGCGGCGCCGACGATCGCGGTCTCGAAGCCGAGGATGACCGGGGTGACCCAGCGCGCGGGCGTCAGGGCCGAGAGGCCGCCGCCGCAGATGCCGCCCGTGAGGAAGGCCGCAATCAGCAGGGCCGGCAGAAGGGCGTGGTGCGGGTCGCCGTGCCCGAGGGAGACCGCGAACTGGGTCGTGTTCCCGCTCATGAACGAGGTGTAGAGGCCGCCGAGCCTGATGAACCCAAGGGCGTCCACGTAGCCGGCCAGGGCCGTGAGGACGAGGCCGAAGCCGAGATGCCAGGGACGGGTCATGGACGCAACGCGCACCCGCTCACCGGCACCGCCGCAGGGTTAAAGCTTCGCTTACCAAGTCCGCGCAATTGGAGTGATCGGCGGCGAACGATGCGCCTCGGCGACCCGTTTGTCTTGCGATCCGGCTCGGTCCCCAGGGGCTCACGCCGGATGAGTAGGAGTTGCGTCATGATTTCCTTCGCCTGCGCCTTTCCCGCCCATCCCGCCTTCAACCCGCGCGCCGCCGCCGAGACCGTCCTGGTGGTCGAGGATGAAGCCATGGTCTGCGAGCTCGCCGCCGAGGCGCTGCTCGACGAGGGCTACCGCGTCCTCACCGCCGCCGATGCCGACGCGGCGGAGGACATCCTGGCGCGGGAGCGCGTCGACCTGCTCTTCACCGATATCGATCTGGCCCGCAACACGAACGGGATCGCCCTGGCGCATCGCGCGCGCCGCTACTTGCCGAACCTGCCGGTGGTCTACACCTCCGGTGGACGCGGCCACCTCTCGCAGGCCGAGGCCGTCACCCAATCCGTCTTCGTTCCGAAGCCCTACCGCCTGAGCCATCTCGTGGCCCTCGCCAACGAGATCCTGCGTCCCCACCCCCACCACGGTTGAGACCGGACCGCGCGCGGCGCGGGTTCGGCCGCCGGAGCCCGGAGCCTTCCCATGCGCAATCTGTTCCTCCCTCTCCTCGTCCTCCTGGCCGGCACGGCGACGGCCTCGGCCGCCTGCGACGTGAAGGGCGCCAAGCTTGAGGAGGCCATCGCGGCCAAGGCCGAGCTGCGCGAGACGGCCAACAAGCAGACAGTGCGCGACCTGCGCACCCTGCGCGACGCGGCCATCGTGCTGGAGACCTACAAGTACGCCGCCGAGTGCGAGCGCCTGGTCGAGATCGTGCGGGCCCTCGCCGCGAACCCCGAGAAAACCATCGAGCGCGGCGGCGATACCGACGAGGACAAGGCCGAGGACCTGATGGAGGCCCGCGAGCCGAAAGCGCCGGCCCCGGCCGAAACCGCCAAGCCCAAATGAACGCGCCGTGCGTTGAGCTGCGCAGAACGACACGACGAGGGGCAAGCGGAGCGGCATGGCGAAGGACACTCAGATCCGCGAGGCGGGCATCGCGCACGCGGCGCAACGGCTGCCGTCGGTGGTGGTCGACGATTACAACATCGAGCTGAAGGACGGCGACGGCTTCATCGGCGACCGGGTTTCGAAGTCTGCGTTCCGCGAGATGCTGGAAGCGTGCCGAGAGCGCCTGCGCGCCGTGGGCGCCGATCCCTTGGGCGACAAGGCGAGCTGTGATTTCTCCAAGCGCCGCATCGACCAGATCCTCCTCGGCGAGGATCCCCTCGCCGCGGGCGTGGTATTCAGCGCCATCGAGGACTTCGCGCAGGAACTCGCCCGCGTGGCCCGCCTCTTCCTCGGCCAGGACGGCTGGGAGGGAACGCAGGCGATCGTGGTTGGCGGCGGCTTCAGCGACAGCCGGGCCGGCCGCCTCGCGGTCGCGCGGGCGGGCTACCTTCTGCGCGCCGGGGGCCTCGGCATCACCCTCGAACCGATCCGGCACCATCCCGACGAGGGCGGCCTGATCGGCGCGGTGCACTTGGCGCCCTCCTGGATGTTCTCCGGATACGACAGCCTGCTGGCCGTCGACATCGGCGGCAGCAACATCCGCGCGGGCGTCGTGGTCACGAATCTGAGGAAGGCCGCGGACCTCTCGCGCAGCGAGGTCTGGCGCTCTGAGATCTGGCGCCATTGCGACGAGGACCCGATGCCGAGCCGCGACGAAGCGGTGGAGCGCCTCGTGGGCATGCTCGGCGACCTGATCCGCCGGGCGGACCGCGCCAGCCTGACGCTGGCTCCGTTCGTCGGCATCGGCTGTCCCGGCATGATCGAAGCCGACGGCACGATCGATCGCGGGGGCCAGAACCTGCCCGGCAACTGGGAGGGCCGTGACTTCAATCTCGCCGAGCGGGTGACAGCGGCGATCCCCCGGATCGGCGAGCATCCGACCATGGTTGTCATGCACAACGATGCCGTGGTGCAGGGCCTCAGCGAAGTTCCGCACCGGACGGACGTGACCCGATGGGGGGTACTCACCATCGGCACCGGCCTCGGCAACGCTCGGTTCACCAACCGCGGCACGGAGGACGAGATCTAGCCGCCGGGGCGGCCTCAGCGCGCCTTCGCGCCGGTGCGCGCGAAGGCCTGGGCGATGCGCTCGCGCAGCTCGTCGTTCAGCTCGATGTCGACGATGCGCCAAGTCCAGGCGCGCAGGCGCAGGCGGATCCGCAGGCGGCGGTCCCGGCCCGCCTCCGGCGGCACGCCGACGACCACGGTGCGGAAGCCCCGCATCTCGGAAGCGAGATAGAACGGGATCAGCCGGCGCAGGGTCTCGATCCGCAGGCCCCCGCCCCCCGATTTCTGCTCCGGCCCGTCGCGGCCGAATTCTACCGATTGCGGCCACCCGTCATCGAGGAGGTCGACGACCGTCCTGGGCGTGACCAGGGCCTCGGCGATCGGGATCGCCAGGGCCGCAGCGGCCTCGGCGATGCGCTGGCGCTCCCGGGGCTCCGCATCCGGCGCGGCGGGATCCCGCGCCTGGGCCGCCGCGGCGGCCTGTCGGATCACCGAGAGGCGCAGGGATCGGAAATTGACGTGCTGGGTGATGTAGTCGGTGTCGTGCGCCTGGACCGCGCGGGCGATGTCGTAGAGCGCCCAGAGCGGCGTCAGCGTGTACGCGAACCAGCCGAGCACCAAGAGGATCGGGATCGACCACCACCGCATCGGGCGTCAGGCCGTCACGCCGGGACGCGCCACGTCGTGAACCCGGAGAAAGCGTCGACCACGCCTTCGTAGACCGGCCGCTTGAAGGGCACGATCAGATCCGGCAACCTGGCGATCGGCTCCCAGCGCCAGGCATCGAACTCGGACGTGAAGGCACCGTTGCCCGGCGTTGCGACGTCGATCTCGTCGTCCGAACCGAGGAAGCCGAAGGCGAACCACTTCTGCGTCTGGCCGCGGTAACGCCCCTTCCAGGCCTGCTTCAGCACCTCCTGGGGCAGATCGTAGGAGAGCCATCCCGGGGTCTCGCCGAGGCGCACCACGGAGCCGGCCGAGACGTTGGTCTCCTCGTACAGCTCCCGCAGGGCGGCCGCTTCCGGATCCTCCCCCTCGTCGATCCCGCCCTGGGGCATCTGCCAGGCCCGTCCGTCCGCCACGTGCTCCGGCCCGGCATCGGCCCGCCGCCGCCCGATGAAGACGAGACCGGCGCGCGAGATCAGCGTGATGCCGACGCAGGGACGGTAGGGAAGGTCGGCGCCGTCGGCGAACGGGGATGCGGTCATGGCGGCGACCATAGGCAGGCGGGGCATGTGCCGCAACGCACGAAACGGCGCCGCAGCGCAATTCCGAGCCGGGTCGCCCGGCCCGATCCATTACTCCGGATGTCTCAGGGCTTTGCGCTGGTGAGCCGGGTACTTGCGCCGCTCCCACGCAGGGCGACGCTGACGGGAACGAGGCGGATGCCGCGCGCCTCCGCCTCGGCGGCCCAGCGGGCGATTCGATCGATGCTCATCGGCAGGGCAGAGGCGGAGCCGAAGGCGAAACCCTTCTGACGCGCCTGCGCTTCGAGCCGGGCCAGTTCCCGGTCGATGGCCTCGGGTCGCGCCAGGGCGTCGAGGACGATCTCGGCCCGGGTGAAGGGCACCTTCCCCTTGGCGGCCAGCGCGGGGGCGATCGAGCGCGGGGAGGTGCCGTCGTCGACGAAGCCGAGGCCCCGGGCCCCGATCTCGCGCAGGACCGGCTCCAGGGCAGCCGGATCGCTGGTGAGCTTCGCACCCATGTAGTTGACGATGCCGACGAAGCCCGAGAACCGGCTCATCACCCAGCTCAGGCGATCGAGATTCTCCGGCGGGCGCGAGCTGGTGAGAAGCGTCTGGGGACCAGGATCGCTGTCGGGATAGTCGAAGGGCTCCATGGGCACTTGGAGCAGGGCCTCGTGTCCGGCCTCGCGGGCCCGGGCGACGGTCCGCTCGAGGTCGCTGCCATAGGGCGCGAAGCCCAGGCTGATCGCCGGGGGCAGGCGGGTGATAGCGCTGGCGGTCGCCGCCTGGCCGATCCCGAGGCCCGAGACCAGGATGGCGATGCGGGGCCCGGAACCACCGGGATCCGGCCGTGCGTAGACGTCGAGAGGGCGCAGGCGCCCCTCGCCGAGGCGGGGGATGTTGCCGTGGCGGCCGCGTTCGACGAGCCGCGGATCCGGAGCGGCGCTCAGCTTCACCGGGGTCGTGGACGGAACCTGGATGACCACCGCATCGGTGGGGGCGGCCGTGCCCGTCGGGCGAACGACGGTGACGCCGGAGGCGGTCTCGACGTCGCTGGCGCTGCTTGGACCGGATTTCGCGGCCTCGGGCTTCGATGCCTGTACGGCCGGCTCCGGTAGGACCGGTTCGCGGAGCGCGATGACCGCCACGGCGCTGGGCTCGCCGCCCTCGGGATCCCCGGCCACGACGAGGATGCTGGCGCCGAGCACGAAGCCCGCCACGAGGCCGCCGAGCACCATCGGGGCGGTCACCCGCACCTGCCGCAGCGCCCGCAGACGCTGGCCGGCGGTCGGCTTGCCGCCGAGCGGACGGGTCAGGATGTCGTCGGTGGCCACGCGCAGCCGCTTCCCCAGGCTCCCGGACCGGGGATCGCTGAGGGACTGGCCGAAACGGCCACGGCCCCCAGCGTCGGTCCTGAACCGACATTGGGGGCCGCCATGGTTAACGCTTCGCTAAGGCGCCGCGGATCGCGCTCAGTTCGGGACGGCGGCCTTCGGCGTGTTGGCCGCGCCCTTCTGGATCCCACGCAGGAAGTCGAAAGCGGCAATGAGCTGCTTGTCCTTGGCCGGGTCCGGCGGGACGTAGGCGGACGAACCGCCGCGCTCTTCGACGTCCTTCTGTTTCAGGTGCCCCTTCAAGCCGGCCTCGCCCTTCGTCTCGTCCTTGCCCTTCAGCTCGTCCGGCACCTCCTGCAGGATCTCCTGGTCCGGCTCGATGCCCTTGGCCTGGATGGAGCGGCCCGACGGCGTGTAGTAGCGGGCGGTGGTCAGACGCAGGGCGCCGCTGCCGCCCAGCGGAATGATCGACTGCACCGAGCCCTTGCCGAACGAGCGCGTGCCGAGGACCGTGGCGCGCTTGTGATCCTGCAGGGCGCCGGCCACGATCTCGGAGGCCGAGGCCGAGCCGCCGTTCACCAGCACGACGATCGGCTTGCCCTTGGTCAGGTCGCCGGCCTTGGCCGAGAAGCGCTGCGTCTCGTCCGGGTTGCGGCCGCGGGTGGACACGATCTCGCCCCGGTCGAGGAAGGCGTCCGACACCATCACGGCCTGGTCGAGGAGACCGCCTGGATTGTTGCGGAGATCCAGCACGTAACCCTTGAGCTTGTCGGCGCCGATATCGGTGTTCAGCTTGTCGATCGCCGCACGCAGGCCGTCGAAGGTCTGCTCGTTGAACTGGGTCAGGCGGATGTAGCCGACGTCGCCGCCCTCGGCGCGGGAGCGCACGGGCTTGATCTTGATCACGTCGCGGTTGAGCGTGACCTCGATCGGGTCCTTCGACTCCTTGCGGCTGATCTTCAACTTCACCGGCGAGTTCACCGGGCCGCGCATCTTGTCGACGGCCTGATTCAGGGTCAGACCCTGGACCTGATCCTCGTCGATCTGCGTGATGACGTCGTTGGTGAGGATACCGGCCTTCGAGGCGGGCGTGTCGTCGATCGGGGTCACGACCTTGATCAGGCCGTCTTCCATCGTGACCTCAATGCCGAGGCCGCCGAACTCGCCGCGGGTCTGCACCTGCATGTCGCGGAAGCTCTTGGCATCCATGTAGCTCGAATGCGGATCAAGCGAGGTCAGCATGCCGTTGACGGCCGCCTCGATCAGCTTCGCCTCGTCGGGCTTCTCGACGTAGTCGGTGCGCACCTTCTCGAACACGTCGCCGAACAGGCTGAGCTGACGATAGGTCTCCGCGGAGGCCGCGACCGCGCTCGTCCCCGAGAGCAGTCGAGTCTGGGTCGCCACCATGGAGGACCCGACGCCGAGGAACGCGCCGAGCAGAACGAGGGAAACCTTGCGCATTATCCGCGAACCTTCTCGCTGGGGCTTTTCGCCCACCAAGGCTCCGGATCGATGGAGCCGCCGTCTTTTCTGAACTCTACGTACAGGACCGGATCGCCGCGATCCGCGGCTGCCGCATCGGCGCCGGTACCGCCCTCCCCCATCGCCGCCACCGGCTCGCCCGCGAGCACGAACTGGCCGACTTCGACGTTGATCTGGTCCATCCCCGCCAACAACAGATAGTAGCCATCGCCGGCGTTGATGATCAAGAGTCGCCCGTAGGAGCGGAACTGCCCGGCGAAGGACACCCAGCCATCGGCCGGTGACGAAACCACGGCCTTCGGCCGTGTCGCGAGCGATATGCCGCGGGTGGTGCCGCCGTTGCCGTCGGGCTGGTTGAAGCTGCGCAGGAGCGCCCCGCTGACCGGACGCGGCAGGTCGCCACGGGTGTCGACGAAGCGCACCTTCGGCGAGAGCCGGGCAGGATCCCGGGCCCCGGCGGCAGCGAAGCGCTCCTGCGTCGCCCGGGCCTCGCGGGTCTCGGCGGCCTTGGCCTCCTCCGCGGCCCGGCGGGCGGAGGCGACCTCCCCCTCCATCCGGTCGAGGAGATCCTTGAGGCTGCGGGCCTGTACCGACAGCTCGGCCGTGCGGGTCCGCTCGGCCGCGAGGCCGCTCTCGACTTCGGCCTGACGGGTGCGGCGCGCGGCGATGAGGGCGTTCAGGCGCTGCTGCTCGCGGGCCCAGCCCGCGAGATCGTTGGTCAATCCTTCGCGATCGGCTGCGATGAGGCCCTTCAGCCTCACGAGTTCGGAGAGGTCGGCGGCAAGGGTCTCGGCCTCACCGCGCAGTTCGGGCACCACGGCCCCGAGCAGCATCGAGGTACGGATCACGGCGAGCACGTCTTCCGGCCGCACCAGCACGGCGGGGGGCGGCCGCCGCCCCATCCGCTGCAGGGCCGCCAGGATTTCCGCGATCACGCCGCGGCGGGAATCCAGCGAGCGGCGCAAGGCCGCCTCGCTGGCACCGAGCGTCTTGAGGCGCTCCTCCAGCCGGCTCATCCGGACCTCGGTGGCCTGCGCCTGGCGCGCAGCGTCCAGAAGCGCGGTGTTGAGCTTGGCCCGGTCGCCGCCGATGCTGGCGATCTCCGCCTCGTACTTGGCGCGGGCCCCGGTGCTGGCGGTGAGGGCGTCCTCGATGCGCCTGAGGTTCTCGGCGCGACGGGTCTTCTCTTCGAGAGCCTTCTGAACCGCCTCCGGCGTCGCCGGTTCCTCGGCGCGGAGTGCGGCCGGCGCGGCGAGGAGCGGGGGCGCCAGGAGGACGAGCGCCAGCACGCCGCCCCTCATGCCGTCTCGCCTGCGTCGCGTGGCCGGGTTCATCGCTCGTCGAGGTTTCCGCGGTGGTACGGGTGGCCGGCAAGGATCGTCAGCGTGCGATACACCTGCTCCAGGGCGAGGACGCGCACAAGCCCGTGCGGCAAGGTGGCGGCTCCGAACGAGAGGCTGAGTTCGGCCCGGTCCCGCACGGTGGTGTCCAGGCCGTCGGCGCCCCCGATGGCGAGGACGAGGACGGAGCGGCCCGCATCGCGCCAGGCGCCGACGCGCGTCGCGATGGTCTCGCTCGTGAGATCGGCGCGGCCGCGCTCGTCATAGACCGCCAGCGCCACGCCGGCGACCGCATGGGCGAGGATCGCAGCTCCTTCCTCGACGGCGCGGTCCTGCGCGCGGCGGGCCCGGCTCTCGGGGATCTCGGCGATGTCGCAGGCGGCGAATCCGAGGCCGCGCCCGAGCTGTGCGGCCCGTTCGCGGTAGCGGGCGGCAAGGTCGCGCTCGGGTCCGGGCTTCAGGCGGCCGACTGCCGCCACGAGGAGGCGCACGAAACGGTGCCGGCGCTCACTCGGCGACGGCGGAAAGGGGACGATCGCTGGTCGGCCGATCGGCGCCCCACATCTTCTCGAGATTATAGAAGCCGCGCACCTCCGGCCGGAAGATATGCAGGATGATGTCGCCGGCATCGATGAGCACCCAGTCGCAGGCCGGGAGGCCCTCGACGCGGGCAGTGCCGAGCCCCTTCGACTTCATCTCCTGCAGGACCCGGTCTGCGATGGCGCCGACATGGCGCTGGGAGCGGCCGGAGGTGATGATCATGGTGTCGGCCAGGGAGGTCCGGCCCATCAGATCGATCTCGATCGTCTCTTCGGCCTTCATGTCCTCGAGGCAATCGAGAGCCAGGCTCCGGAGATCGTCGATCTTCCGGTTGGTGGAGTCTTCGGAGCCGGGGGCTCCGGTATGGACCGCGTCGTTCAGCGTCTGGGTTCCTGCAATCGCCATCGTCATCCCGTGATCGTACCCTGTATGCGGATAAAGTGGAACGTGGCTCTTGCCTTTTCCATGACCGGCCTAGGCACCGTCCCCCGTCCTGGCCCGCAGCGCCGTCGACGAGAGGGTCGAGCGCGGCCCGTGCAGGTAGACCCAGGCCGGGGCCGGCCTGTCGACCAGGGTGGGCGCCTCCGCTTCGGGAAGACGCCAGCGCGCCAGGGCCCGGGCGGCGCGGGCGGCCGGGGCCGTCAGCGTGAAGCCGGGCCGGTCGATGATCGCGATCGGCATCAGGCGCGCGATCTCGGAAAATCCCTGCCAGCGGTGAAATGTCGCGAGGCTGTCGGCACCCATGATCCAGACGAAGCGCACCGATGGATTGCGGCGGGTGAGGAAGCGCAGGGTCTGGCGGGTGTAGCGCGCGCCGATCCGCGATTCGAAATCGGTGACGTCGATGCGTGGATGGTCGGCGACGCGGTCCGCCTCGGCGACCCGCCGGTCGATGGCCGCGAGTTCGCCCCGATCCTTCAGCGGATTGCCCGGCGTCACCATCCACCAGAGGCGGTCGAGGCTCAGCCGCCGCAGGGCGACGAGACTGACATGCCGGTGCCCGAGATGGGCCGGGTTGAACGAGCCACCGTAGAGGCCGATGCGTAGGCCCGGCGCGACGGGGGGCAGGTGCACCGGCCCCGATGCGTCAAGGCGCATTGGGACCCGGTCGGGTCAGGCGAGACCGCGTCAAGGACGCGTCTGCCCGTTCCCGTGGACGCGATACTTGAAGGTCGTCAGCTGCTCGACACCCACCGGCCCGCGCGCGTGCATCCGTCCGGTGGCGATGCCGATCTCTGCGCCGAAGCCGAACTCGCCGCCATCGGCGAACTGGGTCGAGGCGTTGTGGGTCACGATCGCCGAGTCGACTTCGGCGAGGAAGCGGGTCGCCTCGGTCATGTCGTCGGTGACGATCGCGTCGGTGTGGTGCGAGCCGTTGGTCTCGATGTGCTCGATCGCGGCGTCGAGGCCGCCGACAACCCGTACCGAGATGATGGCGTCAAGATACTCGGTGCGCCAGTCCGCCTCGCTGGCGGCGGTGACCCGGTCGTCGACCGCCTGGGTAGCGGCGTCACCGCGCACGGCACAGCCGGCATCCAGGAGGGCGGAGACGAGGGGGGCCAGGTGCGTGTCGGCACAGGCATGGTCGACGAGCAGGGTCTCGGCGGCCCCACAGATGCCGGTGCGGCGCATCTTGCTGTTGAGCAGAACGGTACGGGCCATGTCGAGGTCGGCGCCGGCCGCCACGTAGACGTGGCAGATGCCGTCGAGATGGGCGAAGACCGGAACCCGGGCCTCCGCCTGCACGCGTTCCACCAGGCCGCGCCCACCACGGGGCACGATGACATCGATGCCCCCGTCGAGGCCGGTGAGCATCGCTCCCACCGCGGCGCGGTCGCGGGTCGGCACGATCTGTATGGCGTCGGCCGGGAGGCCGGCGGCATCGAGCCCGGCGCGCATGACGCGGGCGATGGCCATGGCGGAACGGTGACTGTCCGAGCCCGCCCGCAGGATTGCGGCGTTGCCGGCCTTCAGGCAGAGCGCACCGGCATCGGCGGTCACGTTGGGCCGGCTCTCGAAGATGACGCCGATCACGCCAAGCGGGACGGCGATGCGCTCGATGAGCAGGCCGTTGGGCCGCTCGAAGGCCGCGACCTGACGTCCGACGGGATCTGGCAGAGCGCCAATCTTGGCCACAGCGTCCGCGATGCCGTTGAGACGGCCCGGATCGAGGGTGAGGCGGTCGATGAGCGCCTGGGTCTGGCCGGCAGCACGAGCCGCCTCAACGTCAAGGATGTTCTCGGCCAGGATGACGTCGCGCTCGGCGCGCAGGCGCTCGGAGATCAGGCGCAGGGCCGTGTCCTTGGTCTGAGCTGGCGCGAGGGCGATCTGGCGGGCGGCGGCGCGGGCGCGCCGGCCGATGGCGTTCATCTCCTCAGAGAGATCGCCGGGGGGCGCAAAATCGGTTCGCAGGTTCAGAACGGGCACGGCCTTCATCCTCGCGACCGTCGCGGAAAGGGGCGCGGCCGCTATGTGTTCCCGCCCGTCATGCCATGCCGGATACCGTCTCAACAAGCATCGCCGCTGACAGAGCTGCTATTCCCACACCATAGCGAGGTCGTCGCGGTGGACCATCTCGGCCCGACCCGGATGGGTGAGGAGGTCCGCGATCTCCCGGCTCGGCCGGCCGATGATGCGCAGGGCCTGATCGCTGTCATAGGCCACGAGCCCGCGCCCGAGGATGCGCCCGGCCTCGTCGCGGATCACCACCGCGTCGCCGCGGCCGAAGCCGCCCTGGACTTTCGTCACGCCTACGGGCAGCAGGCTCGCGCCGCCCTGGAGGGCCCGCGCCGCGCCGGCGTCGACCGTGAGGATGCCACGCGGCTCCAGGGAGCCGGCGATCCAGCTTTTGCGGGCGGTGACGGGGTTCGAGCCGGACAGGAACCAACTGCAGCGCCCGCCCCGGAGGATGGTGCGCAGGGGATTCTTCTCGCGCCCGTCGGCGATGATCATGTGGGTGCCGCCGCTCGCGGCGATCTTGGCCGCCTCGACCTTGGTGCGCATCCCGCCGCGGGAGAGTTCCGAGGCCGGCCCACCCGCCATGGCCTCGATCTCGGGGGTGATCCGCTCGATCAGGGGCAGGTGGCGGGCCGCCGGATCGGTGTGCGGGGGCGCGGTGTAGAGCCCGTCGATGTCCGAGAACAGCACCAGCACGTCGGCCCCGATCATTGTGGCGACGCGGGCAGCCAGGCGATCGTTGTCGCCGTAGCGGATCTCGCTGGTGGCCACCGTGTCGTTCTCGTTCACGACGGGTACGGCGCGCACCTCGAGGAGCTTCAGGACCGTGGCGCGGGCATTCAGGTAGCGCCGACGCTCCTCGGTGTCCTGCGGCGTCACCAGGATCTGGCCGGCGGCGATGCCGTGATGGCCCAGAGCTTCGGACCAGTGCCGCGCCAGGGCGATCTGTCCGACGGCCGCCGCCGCCTGGCTCTCCTCCAGGCGCAGAGTTCCGGGCGGGTAGCCCAGCACCGTGCGTCCCAGGGCGATGGCCCCGGAGGAGACGACCAGCACGTCGGCGCCGCTCGCATGAAGGTCGGCGATGTCCTCGGCGAGCGCACTCAACCAGGCATGGCGCAGGCGCCCGCGCGTCCGGTCGACCAGGAGGGCCGAACCGACCTTGATGACGATGCGACGGAAATCTTGGAGATTGGGGGGCTGAACGGCGGAGGTCATCGGAAGCGTCGGCGAGAGGACGATGGAGCGCTTGTGACGACCGGTTGCCCGCCGCACAAGACCGGGTTGCCCCTCCTCAGGGTTGCCACGCCTCCGCCGGCCGCGCCTCGGCCTCGGCGAGCTTGGCGGCGTCCATCTCCCGGGCGAGCGCCCGCAGGGCGTCCTGCACGCCGAGGCCGGTGGCCGAGGACAGGATGAGCGGCTTCTTCTTCGAGGCACGCTTCAGGCGCGCGACCTGCTCCTTGAGCACATCCGGATCAACGACGTCGGCCTTCGAGAGCGCCACGATCTCGGGCTTCTCGTCGAGGCCGTGGCCGTATGCTTCGAGCTCGCGCCGGACGAGCTTGTAGGTCTGGCCCGCATGTTCATTGGTGGCTTCGACGAGGTGCAGCAGCACCCGGCAGCGCTCCACATGGGCGAGGAACTTGTCGCCGAGGCCGACGCCGTCATGGGCGCCCTCGATCAGGCCTGGGATGTCGGCGAGAACGAACTCACGCTCGTCGGAGCGCACCACGCCGAGGCCCGGGTGCAGCGTCGTGAAGGGGTAGTCGGCAATCTTGGGCTTGGCCGCCGTTACGGTGGCGAGAAAGGTCGACTTGCCGGCGTTCGGCAGCCCGACGAGACCCGCATCCGCGATGAGTTTCAGGCGCAGCCAGACCCATTGCTCGTGGCCTTCCAGGCCCGGGTTGGCATGCTTCGGGGCGCGGTTGGTCGAGGTGGTAAAGTAGGCGTTGCCGAAGCCGCCGTTGCCGCCCTTGGCGAGACGTACACGCTGGCCGACATGGGTCATGTCGGCGATCAGGGTCTCGCCGTCCTCGGCCAGGATCTCGGTGCCGGCCGGCACCTTCAGAACCACGTCGGCACCGTTGGCCCCATGGCGGTTCGAGCCCATGCCGTGCTCGCCCTTCTTGGCCTTGAAGTGCTGCTGGTAGCGGTAGTCGATCAGGGTGTTGAGGCCGTCGACGCACTCGACCCAGACGTCGCCGCCACGCCCGCCGTCGCCGCCGTTCGGTCCGCCGAACTCGATGAACTTTTCACGGCGGAAAGCCACGCAGCCGGCGCCACCGTCGCCGGAGCGGACATAGACCTTGGCTTCGTCGAGAAATTTCACGGGCGGACTCAGGTCAGGTTGGCTCTCGGGGCGCGAGCGCGCGACCGAAACGTCAGGAGGAGAAACGACAACGGGGAAGACGGTTTCCCATCTTCCCCGGGATCATCTGGTGGTCGGGCCCGCCTGGCGGAAGGCCCTGGCTCGGCGCCTTACTCGGCGGCTTCCTGCATCGGCACGACGGTAACGAAAGCGCGACCGCGCTTCGTCTCGAACAGCACCCGGCCGGCGGCCTTGGCGAACAGGGTGTGGTCCGTGCCGATGCCGACATTGGTGCCGGGATGCCACTTGGTGCCGCGCTGGCGCACGATGATGTTGCCCGGAATGACGGCTTCCGAACCGAACTTCTTCACGCCGAGGCGCTGGCCGGCCGAGTCGCGGCCGTTGCGGGACGAGCCGCCTGCTTTTTTATGAGCCATGGGGAGTTACTCCGAATTCTTGGATCTCAGGTCGGATCGTCAGGCGCTGATGCCGGTGATGCGGACCACCGTGTGATGCTGGCGGTGGCCCCGCTTGCGGCGGGAGTTCTGGCGGCGGCGCTTCTTGAAGGCGATGACCTTCGCGTCGCGGCCGTGGCTGACGATCTCGCCGGTGACGCTGATGCCCGAGAGCAGCGGCGCGCCGACCTGAGTGGCGCCTTCGCCGTTCGTGAACAGGAGCACGTCACCGAAGGTGACGGCCGAACCGGCCTCGCCCGCGAGGGTGGCGATCGTGATGGTGTCGTTGGCGGCGACGCGATACTGCTTGCCGCCCGTCTTGATGACTGCGAACATCGTTCTCTCTTCGTGTTCTCTGCCGGTCTCCCGCTCGCCGCGAAGCGAGCCTGGACCGTCTTCTTGTTCAGGTCATCCGCGACACCGGATCGGGGCTTGCTGCCTGGGCCGAGCGCGAACGCGAAACGCGCGGACTTCGTCGAGGAAGCCGCGCGAGAGGCGGTGGATAGGCGGGGACGGGGTGATTTGTCAATGCGGGCGCGAAGCGTCGGCGCCCGACAAGCTACCGCTTCGTCAGGCCGCCCAGCACGTTCCGCAGGATCGCGTTGCCCACCTCGGTCCCGACCTTGCGGGCCATCGAGCGGGCGGCGTTGCCGAGCACCTGCTCGGCGAGGCCGGGGGCCGGCCGGCGGCCGCCCTTACCGGCGCGCTTGCCGCCAAGGACGCCCCCGAGCCAGCCGCCGAGCATTCCGCCCAGGCTCCCCTCGGCGGCCTGGGCCCCGTCCGCTCCGCCGTCGAGGCCCTTGCGGGCGGCCAGCATCTCGTAGGCGCTCTCGTTATCGACCGCTTGGTCGTACTTGCCGCGCACCGGGCTCTTCGCCAGGAGCTCGGCGCGCTCGGCCGGGGTGATGGGGCCGACGCGGCCCTGGGGCGGGGCGATCAGGGCGCGCTCGACGACCGAAGGCGTGCCTTTCGCTTCCAGGAACGAGACGAGGGCCTCGCCGACGCCGAGCTCGGTGATGGCCTTGGCGACGTCGAAACCGGGATTCTGGCGGAAGGTCTCGGCCGCGGCCTTCACGGCGCGCTGGTCGCGGGGCGTGAAGGCGCGCAGGGCGTGCTGCACCCGGTTGCCGAGCTGGCCGAGGACCGATTCCGGTACGTCCAGGGGATTCTGCGTCACGAAGTAGACGCCGACGCCCTTCGAGCGGATCAGGCGCACCACCTGCTCCACCGCGTCGAGGAGGGCCTTCGGGGCGTCGTCGAACAGGAGGTGCGCCTCGTCGAAGAAGAACACCAGCTTCGGCTTGTCGAGGTCGCCGACCTCGGGCAGCTGCTCGAACAGCTCGGAGAGCATCCAGAGCAGGAACGAGGCGTAGAGCCGAGGCCGTTGCATCAGCTTGTCGGCGGCCAGGATGTTGACGATGCCCCGGCCCTCGCGGTCCACCCGCATGAAGTCGTTGAGGTCGAGGGCCGGCTCTCCGAAGAAGCGGTCCGCTCCCTGGCTCTCGAGCATCAGGAGCTGGCGCTGGATGGCGCCCACGGAGGCCGCCGAGACGTTGCCGTACTGGCCCGAGACCGCCTTCAGGTTCTCGGTGAGGTAGAGAAGCAGGGCCCGCAGATCCTTGAGGTCGAGGACCGGCCACTTGTTGTCGTCGGCGACCCGGAAGGCGATGTTGAGGACGCCCTCCTGGGTGTCGTTGAGCTCCAGCAGGCGCGCGAGCAGCAACGGCCCCATTTCGATGACGGTGCAGCGGATCGGATGGCCCTGATCTCCGAACAGGTCCCAGAACACCGTCGGGAACCGGTCGGGCTCGTAGGGGATCCCCAGTTCCGCAGCGCGCCCGACGAAGACCGGCTTGGATTCCCCGGCCGCCGCGAGGCCCGAGAGATCCCCCTTGATGTCGGCGGCGAAGACGGGGACGCCGGCGTTGGAGAACCCTTCCGCCATGACCTGCAGGGTCACGGTCTTGCCGGTGCCGGTGGCCCCCGCCACGAGGCCGTGGCGATTGGCGAGCCGGAGGGTCAGCCCCTCGGGCTTCAGGCTGCCGTCCTTCAGCGGCGCCTTGCCGACCAGGATCGTGCCATCGTCCTGCATGACCGTCCGTTCCTCTTCGCCGGCCTGGGCGCGGCGGCATCGACCGTGAGGGTTATGGGCCGCGACCGCGGCATTTTCCAGCGCTTCGCGGGCCGGCCTTGATTTCGGGGCGACGAGGCCGGAAGGACAACATCCCGACCGAGCAGCAATCCCGGCCGCGCGGAACACCCGGCCACCCAGGAGCCCGTTTGAGATGGAAGAGTTGATCGCCCGCGTGACGAACCGAACCGGCCTCGACGCCGCCACGGCCCAGACCGCCATCGGCCATATCCTGGCCTTCCTCCAGAAGGAGGGGCCCGCCACCGAGGTGAGCCAGCTGCTCAGCGCCCTGCCGGGATCCGAGACCACGATCGCCGAGGCCAATGCCGGCGAAGGCGGCGGCGGCCTGATGGGCATGCTGGGCGGCATGATGGGCGGCGGCGGCGTCATGGCGCTGGGCCAGAAGCTGATGTCGGCCGGTGTGCCGATGGGCCAGATGCAGCCCCTCGGCCAGGAACTGTTCGCCTACGGCCGCGAGAAGGCCGGAGAGGACGTGATGGGACCGATCGTCGGCTCGATCCCGGGCTTGAACCAGTTCGTCTGAATTCATTCGTGTGCGATCGGCGGGCCCGGTCCTTCGGCGACTACCCATCGGGCGATCGCCGAGCTGCCGGGTCCTTCCCGTTGCAAACCTCTCTCGCTAAACGGCAATCCGTGTCATAAAAGCGTGTGGGCTTCGTGATGTTGTGACGTCCCGAAGGCACGAGGCCAGGGGCTCCCGCGGAGCCGCCTCGGTGTCCCGACAGGGCGGATTGGACGATGGTCCCGAACTTCGCGCGCGATGCCTCCATGGCGTGGCTCAATGGCTGGGAGGCGCATGTGCACGCCCCCTTCGCCCGGCTGAAGCAGCGCACCGCCGAAGCGGGACGCGGCGGCCTGCCGGCCTTCCATCCCCGCGGTCTGCTGCTCCCGCCCGGGGCGGCGCCGATCCGGTTCAAGCCCCGCCTGAAGAAGCCCCTGGCCGCGCCAGGCCTCGCCCCGACCCTCGGCCGGATCGGCACCCTAGAGGTCCGCCTCGCCACCACCGTCGCGGAGATCCGGCGGGCCCAGCGCCTGCGCTACCGGGTGTTCTACGAGGAGATGTCGGCGGTCCCGAGCGGCTTCGCGATGCTGTCGCGCCGGGACATCGACGATTACGACGCGGTCTGCGACCACCTCCTCGTCATCGATCACGCGGCCGTGAACACCACGCCCTTCGCCACCAAGCCCTTCCGCCGGGCCCGGCCGAAGGTGGTCGGCACCTATCGGCTTCTGCGCCAGGAAGCGGCCGACAGCCACTTCGGCTTCTACACCGCAGGCGAGTACGACATCGCCCCGATGATGGCGGCCAATCCGGGGGCGCGCTTCCTCGAACTCGGGCGCTCCTGCGTGTTGAAGCCCTACCGGACGAAGCGGACGGTGGAACTGCTCTGGGCCGGAATCTGGGCCTATGTCCAGCACCACCGCATCGACGCCATGCTGGGCTGCGCCAGCCTGGAGGGAACCGACCCCGACCGCCTCGCCCTCCCCCTGAGCTTCCTGCACCACCATGCCCGCGCCGCGGAGGGCTGGTGCGCCCGCGCCCTGCCCGAGCGCTACGTCCCCATGGACCGCCTCGCGCGCGAGGCCGTGGATCCCAAGGCGGCGCTGCAGGCGCTGCCGCCGCTGATCAAGGGCTACCTGCGCGTCGGCGCCACCTTCGGCGACGGGGCCGTGGTGGACCATCAGTTCGGCACCACGGACGTCTTCGTGGTGCTGCCCGTCTCGGCCATCGCGGAGCGCTACCGCGACCATTTCGGACCGGCGGCGAACCGCAGGGCCGCCTGACGGCCCATCGGCTCAGGGTCTCGCCGTCCCGGTGGCGGCAAGCCCCGGACGGCCCTCGACGGCGGGGGCCGTCCGGCTTCCGAGGGCACGCAGGAGCGGCCGCTCGAGGGCGTGATAGGCCACGAAGCCGACAGCGACGCCGAGGACCAGCGCCAGGGCGATGAGGAGGTCGGGCGCCAGGCTGTCCCGCGCCACCGCAGCCCGCAGGAGTTCGAACGTGATCGTGTGGGTGAGATAGATCGAGTAGGACGCGTTCCCGAGGCCCTCCAGCGCCGTTCCGATCCGCATGCCGGCGCGCTCCATGAGCAGCAGGCCGCCGACCACGCCGGCGCTCGGAACGCCGAAGACCAGCACCCGGTAGGCGGCCCCCGGCAGGGCGACGGTGCATTCCAGCTCCGAGGCGTGACCGAAGCCGAAGACCAGGTTCAGGGCAAAGCCGATCAGACCGAAGGCCAGAAGATAGCCCGCATCCGTGCGCCCGACGGTGCCGCGCCGGTAGAGCCACGCGAGGCCGATGCCGAAGCCGAATTCGAGGATCATCGGATTAAGGAGGAACAGGGTGAGGTGCTCGGGCCGCGCGAGGGCGAAGAGTCCCGCGAACAGGGCGAGCGCCACGGAGAACCGGCCCCTCGGCGTCCAGAAGAGCCAGGCGCGGGCGAGATAGACGCAGAGATAGAACAGCATCTCGAAACAGAGCGTCCAGCCGACGGCGAGGTACGGCATCTCGAAGCCGCGCTCACTGAACGGGATGAACAGCACCGTCGCGGGAATTCGGTGCGGGTCGGGCAGCCCGGACAGGAGCGTCAGGCCGACGACGAGGCCGCTCAGGAGCCAGTAATACGGCACGACGCGCAGGACGCGGCGCAGGGCGAAGCGATGCGCGGAGGGCAGATCGACGATGCGCTGCGCCGTGAGGGTGATGATGACGCCGCTGATGACGAAGAAGACGTCGACGCCGACGGCTCCGAAATCCTCGAGGTGGCCGAGGCGGCCCTGAACGGGCTGCCCGGAACTCAGGGTCTTGGCGAGGTCGAAGGCGTGGGCGTAGACGACCAGGCACGCCGCGATTCCCCGTAACGCCTGGAGGGAATGGAGGATTTTCACGGCGTGGTCCCTCGGCGAGGCGGGCCGAACCGTCGCGATGGCCGATGCGACCGGACCCGGGCGCCCACGGGGCGGGCCGGGCCGCTACGCCGTTCGCGCATCCGCCACGAGGGCGGCCAGGCCCTCGCGGTAGGTCGGATAGGCGAGGTCGACGCCGAGTTCGTCCCGGATGCGGCGGTTCCGGACCCGCTTGTTCTCGCCGTAGAAGCTGCGCGCCATGGGGCTGAGTTCGGCGGTCTCGAAATCGACCTCCGGCGGCAGCGGCAGGCCGGCGAGCTTGGCGGCGTACTCGGTGACGACCTGGGGCGGCGTCGGCTCATCGTCGGTGACGTTGTAGACCGCGCCGCCCCGGGGCTTGTCGATCGAGGCCAGGAGCGTCGTGGCGATGTCGTCCACGTGGATGCGGTTAAACACTTGGCCCGGCTTGATAATCCGCTGCGACTTGCCTTCGCGCAGCTTCACGATCGGGTTGCGGCCCGGGCCGTAGATGCCCGACAGGCGGAACACCTGGACGGGTTTGCCGGTCTCGCGGCCCAGCGCCAGCCAGGCCTCCTCGACGGCGAGGCGCCCCTGCGAGCGCCCGCTCACCGGACTGGGAGCGGTGTCCTCGTCGATCCAGGCGCCCTGGTGGTCGCCATAGACGCCGATGGTCGAGAGATAGCCGATCCAGCCGATGCGGCTCTTCGCGATGGCGTCGCGGTATACGCCGAGGGTCGTGTCGAGGTCGCGGACCGGAGGGGCCGAGACGAGGAGCACGTCCGTGTCGGCGAGGTCGGCCGCGATGCGGGGGTCGTCGGAACCCGGTCCGAAGGCCCGCATCGCGGCGATGTCGCCGGGTCCGGTCCGCGCCGGATCGGTGACCGTGGCGCGGACCGCGTCGAAGCGGTCGCGGGCGCGCTCCACGAAGCGCCGGGCGGTGAAGCCGAGACCGAAGACGAAGAGGTTCATGCAGCAACGGGTCCTGTCGTCTCGGGGCCGTCGGAATCGAGGGCCAGGCGCCACTCGGCCCGGACGGCATCGTCGGTTTCGCCGAAACCCCGGGCGTTGAAAAGGTCCCGCAATCGTCCCGGAGGGACGAGGCGCCCGAGGGCCCACACCGCCATGCCGCGCACGAGGGGCGACGGATCGGACAGGTTCGCCTCGGCCGCCGCGGCGAGACCGGGCTCGCCGGAGTTGCCGATGGCGATGAGGACGTTGCGCAGGAAGCGGTCCCGGCCCGTGCGCTTCACGGGCGTGCCGGCGAAGCGGACCCGGAAGGCCGATTCGTCCAGGCCGGCGAGCTCGGCCAGAGGCGGCGCCGCAAGATCGGCGCGGGCGGCCATGCGGCCCTCGGCGGCCACCGCGGCGAACTTGTTCCAGGGGCAGACGGCGAGGCAGTCGTCGCAGCCGAAGACCCGGTTGCCGATGGCGGTGCGGAACGCCGTCGGAATCGGCCCGGCATGCTCGATCGTGAGGTAGGCGATGCAGCGGCGCGCATCGAGCTGGTAGGGCGCCGGGAAGGCGTTGGTCGGGCAGATGTCGAGGCAGCGGCGGCAGGAGCCGCAATGGTCGGCCTCCGGCGCGTCCGGCTCCAGCTCGGCCGAGGTGTAGATCGCCCCCAGCAGCAGCCAGTTGCCGAGGTCGCGCGAGACCAGCACCGTGTGCTTGCCCTGCCAGCCGAGGCCGGCGGCGGCGGCGAGCGGCTTCTCCATCACGGGGGCGGTGTCGACGAAGACCTTCACCCGGACGTCGCCCTTGGCCGAGAGGTAGCCGCCGAGCTCCTTCAGCTTGCCCTTGACCACCTCGTGGTAGTCGCGCCGCTGGGCATAGGCCGCGATGGCGCCCCGGTCGCGCCGGGCCAGGAGGGCCAGGGGATCGTGCTCCGGGCCGTAATTCATGCCGAGCATGACCACGCTGCGCACCCCCGGCCACAGGGTGGCGGGGTCGGCGCGCTGGTCGGCCCGCTCGACCATCCACTCCATGCTGCCGTGGTGGTCGGCGGCGAGCCAGGCGGGGAGCCTTGCCTTCAGTTCGGGCACGGCGTCGGGCCGGGTGACGCGGACGGCCTCGAAGCCGAGGAGGCGGGCGCGCGCCTCGACGGCGCGACGCAGGTCGGCGCCCGCGAGGACGGTTCGGGGCGCCCTGGTGGCGGCCCGGGCCTGCGGCGTCCGCTTTGGGTTCAAAAATCCAGGTTCGCGTAGTGGTCCGCCGGCGCCATGCCCGGCACCCGGTCGGCCAGCAGGGTGCGGAAGCACGGGCGGGATTTAACCCGCGCGTACCAGTCCCTCGCCGTCTCGTCCTCGTCCCATGGCACGTCGCCGAGATAATCCACGCAGGACAGGTGGGCCGCCGCGGCGAGATCGGCATAGGTCAGATGGTCGCCCGCCAGCCATTTCCGGCGGGACATGAGGTAACCGATATACTTCATGTGGTAGCGCACGTTGGTGCGCGCGGCGCGAATGGCGTTCATGTCCGGCGGGCCGCCGCCGTTGGCGCTGTTCATGAAGCGCTTCGAGATCTTCTCGGTGACGAGGTACTCGGTCACCTCGGCGTTGAACTTCACCAGGAACCAGTCGAGCAGGCGGCGGACCTCGACCCGGGCCGCCGGGGTCTCGGGCAGGAGGCGCCGGCCGCTGAGGCCGAGCCCGCGGGTCTCGTCGAGATACTCGGCGATGATTCCGGCTCCCGGCACGGCGAGCCCGGTCTGCTCCACCAGCACCGGCGTCGTCCCGGCCGGGTTGATCAGCAGGAAGGCTTCGCGCCGGTCCCAGGCACGCTCCTCCATCAGCGTCGGCTCCATGCCCATCTCGGACAGGACGAGGCGGATGAAGCGCGAGTGCGGGCAGAAGGGAGAGTGGTAAAGCGTCGCCATCGAGGCCGTTTCGAACGGGGAGGGTGTGCCGGGGGACGGGCCGCGTCGGTGCCCCGCGGGGATGGTCGGCGGCGATAACACTTATGGCCCGATGATTGCCGCCTCATTAACATGCCTGGCGCGAACGCGATAACCATCCGTCAACCTTGACGGATCAGCCTCGATCCGCGAAGGCCGCGCGAGGTGGATCCACACCCCCCGCTCCGGACCGGCCCGGTCCCCCGAAACACCCCCAACCGTCGAGGCGCTGAGATGATGGATGCGATGGGCATCGCGAAGGCGGTCGTGCTTGCCGTGGTGGAGGGGGCGACCGAGTTCATCCCGGTCTCGTCCACCGGGCACCAGCTCCTCGTCGGCCACTTCATCGGCTTCGAATCGCCCAACAACACCTTCGAGGTGCTGATCCAGCTCGGCGCGATCCTGGCGATCCTGGCCGTCTATTTCCGCCGGCTCCTCGGCATCACCCTGGCGCTGCCCAACGACCCCAAGGCCCGTCGATTCGTCCTCGGAATCCTGGTGGCCTTCCTGCCGGCGGCGATCATCGGCGGGCTCTTCTCGAAATACATCAAGTACTATCTCTTCAATCCCTGGATCGTCTGCGCGACCCTGGTCGCCGGCGGCATCGTCCTCCTCGTCCTCGACGAGACCGACCTCGAGGTGAAGAAGCACGATGTCTTCGACTTCACCCTGCCGATGGACTTCCGGATCGGCCTATTCCAGTGCCTCGCGATGATCCCCGGCGTGTCGCGCTCGGGCGCCACCATCGTGGGCGCGATGCTGATGGGGGCCGACAAGCGCTCGGCCACCGAGTTCTCGTTCTACCTCGCGATCCCCACCATGGCGGGGGCCTTCGCCAAGGACCTGCTCGACAACTACAAGAACCTGTCGCGGGACGACACCGGCCTGATCGTGATCGGCTTCATCGTCGCCTTCATCTCGGCCTTCATCGTGGTCCGGACGGTGCTCGACTACGTCGCCTCCCACGGGTTCCGGCTGTTCGCCTGGTGGCGCATCATCGTCGGCTCGCTGGGCTTCGCCGGCCTCATCATCTTCGGCTGACGCGCGTCGCCCGGTCCCCGGATCGATCGGGATAAAAAATACAGAACGGGGAGGCGATTGCGTCCGCGCGCCGCCCCGTGCAAGGGCTGTCCGGATAAGGATGTCCGGCCACGCTTGGCTGGCGCCAAGCCGCTTGGCCGGAGCCAAGCATCTGCGGAGGCCAGCCCCGATGGAAGACCGTCCCCTCGCCGACCTGTTTCCGCCCGCGACCCGCGCGCGCTGGCTCGGCCTCGTCGACGGTGTTCTGAAGGGCGGCGACTTCGAGAAGCGCCTCGTCGCGAAGACCGCCGACGGCATCCGCATCGAACCCCTCTACGACGCCGCCGCGCCGGTGGCGCAGCCGGTGCGGGCCCCCGGCCCGTGGCGCGTGGCCCAGCGGGTCGACCACCCGGACGGCGCCCAGGCGAGCGCCCTCGCCCTGGCCGATCTCGAGGGCGGCGCCGACGCCCTCACCCTGGTCTTCGCCGGCGCCCCCTCCGCGCGGGGCTACGGCCTCACCGCCACCACCGCCGCCGACCTAGACGCAGCCCTCGGCAACGTGATGCTGCCGCTGATCGCCACCCGGCTCGATGCGGGCGCGCGCGGGATCGAGGCCGCCTTCCTGATCCGGGACGTGGTCGCGGCCCGCGGCGAGACCCTGAAGGGCCTCGACCTCGACCTCGGCCTCGACCCCATCGGCACCCTGGCGGCCGGCGGGTCCCTGGCGGAGGATTACGGCGCCGAGATCGCCCGCACCCTGGCGGCCTTCGACGCGGAGGGCTTCTCGGGACGCGCCTGCCTCGCCGATGGCCGGCCCTACCACGAGGCCGGCGCCAGCGAGGCGACCGAGCTCGCGGCCGTGCTGGCCACCGCGGTGGCCTACCTGCGCGCCCTCGAAGCCAACGGGCACCCGCTGGAGCGCGCCCGGGAGGCCGTGGCGGTGCTGCTCACGGCCGATGCCGACGAGTTCCTGACCATCGCCAAGTTCCGGGCCATGCGCCGGCTCTGGGCCCGGGTGGAAGCGGCCTGCGGCCTCGACCCCCGGCCCCTGCGCCTCCATGCCGAGACCGCCTGGCGGATGATGACCCGGCGCGACCCCTTCGTGAACATCCTGCGCACCTCCATGGCCGCCTGCTCGGCCGGCCTCGGCGGCGCCGACGCGATCACCGCCCTGCCCTACACGGCGGCCCTCGGCTTGAGCGACGCCTTCGCCCGACGGGTGGTGCGCAACAGCCAGATCGTCCTCATCGAGGAATCGAACCTCGCCCGCGTGGCCGACCCGGCCGCCGGCGCCGGCAGCTTCGAGACCCTCACGGGCGAGCTGACCACGGCTGCCTGGGCCGCCTTCCAGGCCATCGAACGCGAGGGCGGCCTCGTCGCGAGCCTGCGGGCCGGTGCGATCCAGGGACGGATCGCCGCGACCCAGGCGACGCGGGCCCGGAACGTCGCCACCCGCCGCGAGGCCCTGACCGGCGCCAGCGAATTCCCCTACCTCGCCGAGAAGCCCGTCACGGTGCTGGACGTCGCCCCCGTGGCGGCGCCGCCCGCCGCCGGCTTCGGCAGCGGATCGGCCCTGATCGCCCCGCCCCTGCTGTCCCTGCGCCTCGCCGAACCCTACGAGGCCCTGCGCGACGCCTCCGACGCGGCGCTGGCCGCGAGCGGTCGACGCCCCGCGGTGTTCCTGGCCAATCTCGGACCCGTGGCGGTCTTCAACGCCCGCTCGACCTTCGCCGCCAACGCCTTCGCGGCCGGCGGCATCGAGGCGGTGAACCAGGAGGGCTTCACCGATCCGGCGGCCCTGGCCGAGGCCTTCCGGGCCTCGGGCGCCCGCATCGCCTGCCTGTGCTCGTCCGACGCGCTCTACGCCACCCACGCGGTGGAAGCCGCCCGCGCCCTCAAGGCGGCCGGGGCCAGCACCCTGTACCTGGCCGGCAAGGCGGGCGACCTCGCAGCCCCCCTCAAGGCGGCCGGCGTCGACGGCGAACTCCATGCCGGCGGCGACGTTCTGGCGCTGCTGACGGGAGCGCTGGCGCACGCGACGAACGCGTAAGCGCGCAACCCTGGGGCGGTCGCGCTCGTTCTCGGCCCAGTCGAGTCGAAACACGAACGGATTCCCATGCGACGCGCAACCCTCGCGGTGACCACCCTTGCCCTCCTGACCGCCTCCGCCGGGGTCGCGGATGCCGCCAAGAAGAAGGTCCAGGTGCCCAACCGCTACGACGGCACCTGGAGCATCGAGGTGGTCACCCTCGACGGTCCCTGCGACCGTGCCTACCGCTACGGCGTCCAGATCCGGCGCGGCGAGGCGAGCTATGCCGGCGGCGAGTTCAACATCAACGGGCGCGTCTCGCAGACCGGCGCCGTGCGGGCGGTGATCTCCCGCGGCAGCGACGCCGCCGACGTGGTCGGTCGGCTGGGCCGCTCGGGCACCGGCAACGGCACCTGGAACACCACGGGGCTGATCGCCTGCAGCGGACGCTGGAACGCCGAGCGTCGCGGCTGAGGCCGCGCGTCGCGGCTGAGGCCGCGCCCAGGATGGCCCTGTGATGGGCGCGCCACAACCGCGCGCCGATCGTCGTCGGACCGCCCGGTGCCGGACTTCTGCCCTTCTCCGGACCAAATCGCTGGTGAATACTCGCGTCGGATCGAGATCGATTTCGCACGGGGCTTCCGACGATGAAGGCTTTGCTGTTCGGCGCTTTGGTGACGACCGTGGGATGGGGCGCCGCGGCGGAGGCGGCAGGGCGCAATCCGGCGCAACCGCACGGGGTCATGTCCCCCCTCGAGCGGGCGGCGACGGAGTGCTTCGCCGAGACCGTGCTGTCCAACCCCGCCGCGACCCGGCACGCCCGCGCGGGCCGCTGGTACGAGGCCGCCGGCGTCACCGGCTTCCTGTGCCGCCCGGAGGTCGACGCGATGATCCAGGCGCATGATCGCCTCTACGGCCGCGGCACCGGCGCCCGCTACTTCCAGACCGCCTACACCCGCCATCTCGGCCAGCAGCTCGCCGAGCGCCTGCAGCCGATGCTGGAGCGCAAGTCGATGGCGAGCGCCGAGCCGCCGGTCGACAAGGTCGAGGCCCAGGACGGGGACAAGCCGGCCGAATAGGTCGACTCCGCCCGAAACTTCTCCCGCCGATGGCCTCCGTTAACCGGCCTCCCCTTAGCGTGATGACGAGAGGACATCTCGAAGCCGGGACGGCATTGCTGGCGATCCGTACCTGCTCCGGGCTGAACACCTTGGCGCGAACGGGGCACGCCGCGTGAGTTCTGACGACGATCCCATCGACCCTCTGCCGACGCCGCACCGCCCGCGCCTGGCGTCCGCCGCCCTCCGGCTGGCCACCCGGGCGGTCGACGCCGCTGCCGCCCAGCGCTGGCGGGACACCGCGACGATCCTGACCCTCCGGGGCGAACTCGCCGCCCAGGCGGCCTTGATCCAGCGCCAGGCCGACGCCCTCGCGGACATGACGCGCATCTTCGAGGCGGCCTCGGCCGAAGCGCGGATCGGCCTCTGGCAATGCGACCTCCCGGACGAGTCCCTGCGCTGGAGCGAGGGGGTCTACGACCTCTTCGAATTCCCGCGCGGATCCCCGGTGAGCCGGCCGGAGACCCTCGCCTGCTACACCGAGGAGGCGCGACGCCACCTCGTGGCCGTTCGAGCGGAGGCGATCGGCCGGCGCTCCCCCTTCACCCTCGATGCCGAGATCGTCGCCGGCCGCGGCAGCCGCCGCTGGATCCGCATCACCGGGTCGGTGGAGACCCGCGCGGGCGTTCCCGTGCGCCTGTTCGGGTTCAAGCAGGACATCACCGAGCAGAAGCTCAGCGCCGACCGCACGCGCTACCGGGCGGAATTCGACCGCATGACGGGCCTGGCGAACCGGTCGGTCTTCGACGAGCGCCTGGCGCAGCTGTCGGAGAGCGGGGCCCTGTTCCTGGTCGACCTCGACGGCTTCAAGGCGATCAACGACACCTACGGGCACGCCGTGGGCGATGTCTGCCTGCAGGAGGCGGCGCGGCGCCTGCGGGCGGCCTGCCAGGAAACGGACCTCGTCGCCCGCATCGGCGGCGACGAGTTCGCCGTCCTCGTGGAGCGGGAGGCCGACGGGCCGTTCTGCGAGGCGATCGGCCGGCGGATCGTCGCGGCCATGCGCGACCCCTACCACCATCGCGGCGTCTGCCTGCGGTTCGGAGCCTCCGTGGGCATCGCCCGGGCCGCCGCCTCGGCGCCGGCGGATCTCTTCACCCGCGCGGACGCGGCCCTCTACGCGGCCAAGGCCGCCGGCCGCGGCACCCTGCGCATGGCCCTGCCGCGCTGAGGACGCGTCCGCCCTCAGGCGGGCAGGACGACCACCTTCGTCTTCACCGGCGTGCGGGCGTAGAGGTGGATCATGTCCTGGCTCAGCAGGCCGACGCAGCCGCTGGTGATGCCCGAGCCGATCGTGTCGGGCTCGCTCGAGGCGTAGATCGTGTAGAGCGTGTAGGCGCCGTTCTGGTAGAGGTGCAGGGTGCGGGCGCCGAGGGGGTTGTCGAGGCCGCCCGGCATGCCGCGGGCGTACTTGGCCGCCTCGGGCTGGCGCCGGATCATCTCCGCGGGCGGGGTCCAGGTGGCCCATTCGGACTTGCGCCCGACATAGGCGTCGCCGCTCCAGCGGAACCCGTCGCGGCCGACATTGGCGCCGTAGCGCGTCGCGGTCCCGTCGCCCTCGACGCGGTAGACGTAGTAGTTGGCCGGATCGACGATGATCGTGCCGGCGGCCTCCTGGGTCGGGTACGGGACCGTGCGGCGGAAGTATTTCGGATCGACCCTGCTGATGTCGGTGGCCGGGATGGGGAACCTCTCCTCCGGCATCGGGCCGTAGATCTTGGCCGCCTCGGCGCGCAGGACGCCGTCCGAAGAGACGCAGCCGGCGAGCCCGAGGGCGCCGAGGCCGGCCCCCGTACCGACCAGGAAGGACCGGCGGCTCAGGCGGCCCATTCGCCCGTCCGTCGTGCCGGACTCAACGTTCCTCGTGTCCCTCGTCATCGCAGGCGTCCCGTCTTTCCGTCGCGCGACGGGCCGACAGATCGCCCGGGTCCGCGCGGCCCCTATGGCCAAGCTGACAGTGCCGGTCCCCGGTCCGGCTGGCAAGCCGGGCGCCGGGGGCGGACGTCAATCGCGAGCAGGAACCGACCGATTGCGTCGCGGATGTGGCCGGGCGGGCTCCGGCGGCGCCTCAGCCGGGGGCGTCCGGGGCGGAGCGCTTGGCCCGGCGCAGGAACGGCAGCCCCGTGGAGGGCTGGCCGCGGGTCGCCTCGTGCATCTTCGCGATCCGGATGAAGCGGCCATAGGCGAGGACGCTGGCCATCACGAAACCGTCGAGGCCGGCGAGGAAGAAGCGCCGCAGGATGTAGAACTTCAGGAAGTTGAGGGGGTACTCGAACACCAGCCGCAGGCCGGTCTCGAAGCGCGAGCCGATCGGCTGCGTGTCGGCGGCGAGCTGCCCGACATAGTTCGACTTGGCGATGGCGTGGTTCCAGTCGCGAAAGGTGTGGTGCCAGACCACGGACCGGATCGTCACCGGCTTCGCGTCCGTGGTGATCGCGAGCTTGTCCCAGTTCGGGTTGTCGGTGGTGCGGGCCACCCGCCGGTCGTACAGGTAGATGTTCTCGGTGCAGAAGGCCCAGGGCGAAGGGCGCGCGTGGTGCGGCAGCACCATCGCCTTGCGGACGATCATCAGGGACGGAATGTCGCCCCCCTGGAAGATCCCCCGGATCTCCCGCACGATCTCCGGCGTCAGGATCTCGTCGGCATCGACGCTGAAGACGTGGTCGTGCCGGCAGAGGTCCTCGCCGAAGCGCCGCTGCGGCCCGAACCCCTTCCAGGGGTTCACCACCACCCGCGCCCCGAGGGCCTCGGCGATGGACACGGTGGCGTCCGTCGAACCCGCATCGATGACGAGGATCTCGCACCGGAGCGGCAGCACCGAGCGGAGGCAGGCCGCGATGCGGTCGGCCTCGTTCAGCGTCCGGATCAGGACGGTGAGCGGGATGGGGGCGTTCGGGTCCCGGTGCGGATCCACGGTCGGGCGGCCCGGCTCAATCGTCCATCTTCAGGGCGGCGATGAAGGCCTCCTGCGGGATCTCGACCTTGCCGAACTGGCGCATCTTCTTCTTGCCCTCCTTCTGCTTGTCGAGGAGCTTGCGCTTGCGCGAGATGTCGCCGCCGTAACACTTGGCGGTCACGTCCTTGGACAGGGCCTTGATGGTCTCGCGGGCGATGATCTTGCCGCCCAGCGCCGCCTGGACCGGGATCTGGAACAGGTGGCGGGGGATCAGGTCCTTCAGCTTCTCGCACATGGCGCGGCCGCGATGCTCGGCGCGGGTGCGGTGGACCAGCATCGAGAGGGCGTCCACCGGCTCGGCATTGACGAGAATCGACATCTTGACGAGGTCGCCCTCGCGGTAATCCGAGATGTGGTAGTCGAACGAGGCGTAGCCCTTGGAGATCGACTTCAAGCGATCGTAGAAATCGAACACCACTTCGTTGAGCGGCAGGTCGTAGACCACCATGGCGCGCTTGCCGACGTAGTTCAGATCGACCTGGGTCCCGCGCCGGTCCTGGCAGAGCTTCAGGACGCCGCCGAGATACTCGTCGGGGGTGAGGATGGTGGCGCGGATCCACGGCTCCTCGATGGCGGTGATCTTCATCACGTCCGGCATGTCGGCCGGGTTGTGCAGCTCCTTGATCGTGCCGTCCGTCATCTGCAGGCGGTAGACCACGGAGGGCGCCGTGGAGATCAGGTCGAGGTTGAACTCGCGCTCCAGGCGCTCCTGGATGATCTCGAGGTGGAGCAGCCCGAGGAAGCCGCAGCGGAAGCCGAAGCCCAGCGCGGCGCTCGTCTCCATCTCGTAGGAGAACGACGCATCGTTGAGCCGGAGCTTGCTCATGGCGCTGCGCAGGGTCTCGAACTCGGCCGCGTCCACCGGGAAGAGCCCGCAGAACACCACCGACTGCACGTCCTTGAAGCCCGGCAGCATCTCCTTGCAGGGGCGCTTGTCCTCGGTGAGCGTGTCGCCCACGCGGGTGTCGGCCACCTCCTTGATCGAGCCGGTGAAGAAACCGACCTCGCCGGGACCGAGCTCGCCGATATCGGCCATCTTCGGCCGGAACACGCCGATCTTGTCGACGCCGTGGACGGCATCGGCCCGCATCATGCGGATGTTCATGCCCTTCTTGAGCACGCCGTCGACGATGCGCACCAGCACGACGACGCCGAGATAGACGTCGTACCAGCTGTCGACGAGGAGCGCCTTCAAGGGCGCGTCGCGGTCGCCCTTGGGCGGCGGCAGGCGCGTCACGATCGCTTCCAGCACCGCCTCGATGTTGAGGCCGCTCTTGGCCGAGATCGCCACGGCCTCGGAGGCGTCGATGCCGATCACCTCCTCGATCTGGGCGCGGATGCGCTCGGGCTCGGCCGCCGGCAGGTCGATCTTGTTGAGGACCGGCACGATCTCGTGGTTGGCGTCCAGCGCCTGGTAGACGTTGGCCAGCGTCTGCGCCTCGACGCCCTGCGAGGCGTCCACCACCAGCAGCGAGCCCTCGCAGGCGGCGAGGCTCCGGGACACCTCGTAGGCGAAGTCGACGTGGCCGGGGGTGTCCATCAGGTTGAGGACGTAGTCCTTGCCGTCCTCGGCCCTGTATTCGAGCCGCACGGTCTGCGCCTTGATGGTGATGCCGCGCTCCTTCTCGATATCCATCGAGTCGAGCATCTGCTCGCTCATATCGCGCAAGGCCACGGTGCCGGTGGTCTGGATCAGGCGATCCGCGAGGGTCGACTTGCCGTGGTCGATATGGGCGACGATGGAGAAGTTGCGGATGTTGTCGATGGGGGTCGTTGTCATCGAGGATGCGATCTCCGGCGCGCGCGGCCCGACGTCCAAGGGACGGACCCGGCGCACGGTTTCTTGGAATGGGAAACAGGTCGCCCGCAGATAGCAGTGCCGGCTCCGTGCGCCAAGCGCAGGCCCGGTGCGCCAAGCGCGCGCCGGACGCGGCCGGGGGCCGAGCCCGGCCCGGGCTTGCGGCGGCCCGCGATTTCCGGCTGATTCCCCGCGCCCGCCGATTCGCGACGGTGGCCGCATCCTCGGAGCCGAGCCAGAACCATGAACCCGTTGGAGGGCGCCGGGCCGATGCCGGAGCTGGGCCACGTCCTCCTGGTGGAAGACGACGACGGCCTGCGCATCCTGGTGAGCCGGGCCCTGCGCGACAGCGGCTACCGGGTCACCGGATGCCGGAGCGGCGCCGAGATGTGGCGGCTCCTGCCGGAGGGCGGGGTCGACCTGATCCTCCTCGACGTCATGCTGCCCGGTGCATCGGGCCTCGACCTGCTGCGCGCCCTGCGGGCCCGCTCCACCGTGCCGGTCATCGTCGTCAGCGCGCGCGGCGAGGAGGCGGACCGGGTGCTGGGCCTGGAACTCGGGGCCGACGACTACATCGCCAAGCCGTTCGGGCGCCCGGAGCTGCTCGCGCGCATCCGGGCGGTCCTGCGCCGCTCCGTCCTGGCGCCGGCGGCCTCCCTGGGCGGCGAGACCCTCGTCTTCGCGGGTTGGCGCCTCGACCTGCGCAGCCGGGCCCTGGTCGATCCGGACGGCGCCGGCGTCGACCTCTCGGGCGCGGAATACGACCTCCTGCTGGTGTTCCTCGACCATCCCGGGCGGGTCCTCGGCCGCGAGCAGATCCTCGAACTGTCCCGGGCCCGCCTCGGCTCGCCCTCCGACCGCAGCGTCGACACCCTCGTCAGCCGCCTGCGACGCAAGCTCGACCCGCCCGAGGGCGAACCGCCGGTGATCAAGACGGTGCGGGGGTCGGGCTACATGCTGGCCGCGAAGGTCGAGCGCCGGTGAGGCGCCTGTTCGCCCTGTCGCGCAGCCTGGAGGCCCGGACCCTCGTCGTCCTCCTCGTGGCCATCCTGGCGGTGCATGGCGGGGCCCTGCTGCTCTATCGCCGATCGGCGGCCGCCGCCTCCGCCGAGGCGTTCGCCGCCCAGGTGGCGACACAGCTCGCCCTGGCCCGCGAGGCGGTGATGCGGCGCCCGCCGGCGGCGCGCAACGCCGAGGCCCAGGCCCTGTCCAACCCCCATTTCGAGGTCGCCTGGACGGACGCCCCCGCCCCGGCCGGGCGACGGAGCGACCCGGCCCTGGAGCCCCTGCACCAGCGCCTGACCGCCCTCGACCCCAGCCTCGGCCCCAACCTCTCCCTGGTGATGGAGGGCGACGCGGACCCGCTCCACCGGCTCGATCTCGGCGGCACGCTGGCGCTCCCGGACGGCAGCCAGCTGACCTTCCACTCCGCCCACGCCTCGGGCATGGCGCTGAGCAATCCCTGGGCCATGCTGGCCACCGCGATGGCGATCCTGGTCGGCCTCGCCGCCGTGCTGCTGACCCACCGGATCGCCCGGCCCCTGCGGGCGCTCGGCCACCTCACCGGGCTGATCGGCCACGCCGTCGGCCAGGGCCGGGTGGTCCCGGTGCCCGAGGTCGGCCCCGACGAGACCCGCGCGATCGCCCGCGCCCTGAACGGCATGCAGATGCGCATCCGCGACCTCGTCACCGAGCGGACCCAGGCCCTCGCCGCCGTGTCCCACGACCTGCGCACGCCGATCGCGCGCCTGCGCCTGCGCCTCGACGGCGTCGCCGACGACGGGCAGCGGCACGCGATGGCGTCCGACCTCGACGACATGCAGGCGATGATCGACTCGACCCTGGCCTACCTGCGCGGCGATGCCGATCCGGAGGTCCGGCGGGTGACCAACGTCGCCAGCCTGCTGATGAGCATCGCCGATGCCGGGCAGGATGCCGGACACGCGGTGGTGTACGAGGGGCCCGGCCGGGCGCTCGCCGCCATCCGGCCGGTTGCGCTCCGGCGCGCCCTGGACAACGTGGTCGACAACGCCGTCCGCTACGGGGACCGCGCCCGGATCGGCCTGGCGCTCGCGGACGCGAGCCTGGAGCTCTGGATCGACGACGACGGTCCCGGCCTGCCGGCCGACGCGGTCGACCGGGCCTTCGCGCCGTTCACCCGCCTGGAAACCTCCCGCAACCGCAACACCGGCGGGACCGGCCTCGGCCTGACCATCGCCCGCCGGGTGATCGAGGCCGAAGGCGGCCGCATCGGCCTGGAGACCCGGTCCGGCGGCGGCCTGCGGGTGCGGATCACCCTGCCGCGCCCGGTGGGCTGAGGCGGGATCGGATCGGCGACGCGGGCGCGCCGCCGCGTGCCACACTTCGTCACGGACCCGGCATCGGGCAGCCAAACGCCTCGGCTACATCAGGTCTCGACGCAGCCGACGGGGCTGCGGGACACGAGGACGAGACCATGTCGCGCATCAGCATCACCCTTCTCTCCCTGGCCCTGATGACCGCCCTGGCGGGACAGGCCTCCGCCACGGAGGGCAACGGAAACTCCGAGAACCCGTCGCAGGCCGTCCCGAATACCGGCGGCGTCTCGGGCGGCCCGAACCACCACACCGAGCGCGGCGCGCCCGCCACGATGCCCGAGAGCGGCAAGCCCGTGCAGGCGGCCAAGGACGGCCACACCCACACCCACGCCAAGACGCACTAGCAAGACAAGAAATGAGGGCGCGACACGACGGAAGGGCGCGACGGAGCCTGCAGGGCCGAACGCCGATCCGAGCGTTCGGCCCGGCGCCCCCGGTCCCGCGCAAGGGTCCGGGCCCGCGCCTAATCCGCCGGCGCGCCGTCCCCGGCCCGGACCTGGGCCGCCATCGCCACCAGGGCCTTGCGCAGGGCGCCCATCTCACGGACCGGCTCCGGGTAGAGCACCCGCGCGGTCCGGTCGCCGGTGAGGAGATCCATCCCCTCCGGGTCGAGGCCGGTGAGCCGCCACGGGCCGGGCTCGGCTCCGGCGGCCTGGGCATAGAGGGCGAGGGCGTCGGCGTGGTCGGCGTTCATGTGCGCGACGGCCCCTTCCTCCCCCGCCACCAGCCCTTCCGCGCCGGTGAGGTCGAGGCGCAGCTCGTCGGCCGTCAGCACGGCGGCCTTGGCGAACCCGCCGTTGAGGTGCCCGGCCGTGGGCGCGAGGGCGAAGAAGCCGAAATCGGGGAAGTCGGCGTAGAGCTTCGACTTCGGATGCCGGGCCACGAAGCGGGCGCGGGCCCGCGGCTCCAGGGTCTGGGTCACCCGTCCCGTGACGGTGAGGCGCGGATGGGCGAGCGGGTCGCCCTTGCCGCCGGCGCTGAACAGCAGCGAGGCGCGCGGGTCCTTCAGCAGGTTGCGGGTATGGGCCGAGAGCCGCGAGAGCAGCATCAGGGGCGTGCCGTCGACATCCGTGGCGATGGTCACCAGGGAGGCGAAGGGCGTGCCGTCCTCCGGGTCGAGGGTGGCGAGCGCCCCGGAGCGGATGCTGCGCAGGAGATGGCGGGCGAGGCCGATCGCATCGAACGGCGCCTCGGAGGCCGGCAGCGGCACCGCCGGCCCGCGCCGCTCCCCCCCGGTCCTGGTCTCGCCTTCGGCCATCTTGGTCTCGCCTTCGGCCATCTTGGTCTCGCCCTCGGCCATGAAGATCCCCCTCGATTCGGTGCCCGCGGACCGGCGCTCAGGCCGTGTTCAGCCGCCGGATCATAGCCAGGGTTCGGGGCTCCGCACGAGGGCACCGGACTGCGGCCCGTTGGCATCAGTCAAGCGCCAAACGAACAAACGACCGAGGTCGCTCGCTTTTTCAGCATATTGCCATTACACAGCCTGACTCTCCGCGCGAACGCGGCCCGCCTCCCCGGCACGGTCGCCACCGCGTTTTTGCCGATCTCTGCCCTCTGTCCGCGACGGAGGATGGGGTGGGATGCGGAGGGGCTGGCGCCATCAGACGTCCGCCGAGCCGCATCCGAGCAACAGGACACGCGCATGCCGACCATCGCCCTCGTGGACGACGACCGAAACATCCTCACCTCCGTCTCGATCGCGCTCGAGACCGAGGGATACCGCATCCAGACCTACACCGACGGCGCCTCGGCGCTGGACGGCCTGAAGCATTCCCCGCCCGATCTCGCGATCTTCGACATCAAGATGCCGCGCATGGACGGGATGGAGCTTCTCAGGCGTCTGCGGCAGAAATCCGACCTTCCGGTGATCTTCCTGACCTCGAAGGACGAGGAGATCGACGAACTGTTCGGCCTGAAGATGGGCGCCGACGACTTCATCCATAAGCCGTTCTCGCAGCGCCTCCTCGTGGAGCGGGTGAAGGCCGTGCTCCGGCGCTTCGCTCCGAAGGACGGCCCGGGCGCCGCCGCCCGCGAGGCCGATGCCGCCGCCCGCTCCCTGGAGCGCGGCCTCCTGATGATGGACCCCGAGCGCCACACCTGCACCTGGAAGGGCGAGCCCGTCACCCTGACGGTGACGGAGTTCCTGATCCTGCAGGCCCTGGCCCATCGCCCGGGCGTCGTGAAGAGCCGCAACGCCCTGATGGATGCGGCCTACGACGACCAGGTCTACGTCGATGACCGCACCATCGACAGCCACATCAAGCGCCTGCGCAAGAAGTTCAAGGTCACCGACACGAGCTTCGACATGATCGAGACGCTCTACGGCGTCGGCTACCGCTTCAAGGAGAGCTGAGGCCCGGCCCGGGCCTCCATTCCCTCCCGCAACGCTGTTCCCTCACCACCGGACGCTCGTGGCCACCACAGATCAAGGCGAAATCCCGTCGCGCGGCATGCTGGGCTGGCCGCGCCAGATCTGGAACGGGATCGGCCAACGGGCCTCGTCGAGCCTGACGCGACGCATCGTCGTGCTCAACCTCGTCGGGCTGATCGCGCTCCTGTTCGGCTTCCTCTACCTGAACCAGTTCCGCCAGGGGCTGATCCAGGCGCGGGTGCAGAGCCTCCTGATCCAGGGCGAGATCATCGCCGGCGCCATCGCCTCCTCGGCCTCGGTCGAGACCGACACGATCCGGATCGACCCCGACAAGCTGCTCCAGCTCCAGGCCGGCGAGGCCGAAGAGCCTTCCTCCCTCCTCACCTTCTCGCTGAACCCGGAGCGGGTGGCCCCGCTGCTGCGGCGGCTGATCACGCCCACCGGCAACCGCGCCCGGGTCTACGACCAGGAGGGCGGCCTCCTGTTCGACACCCGCACCCTCTCGGCGCGAGGCGAGATGAACCGCAGCGACCCGGATGTCCGGCCACGCAAGCGCACCTGGCTGGAGAAGGCCTGGGAGGGCGTGCAGGCGAAGCTCGGGACGAAGCTCGGCGGCGACGGCGCGGCCCCCGGCGTCGAGGATGTCGGCCCGGCCAGCGGCCACGGCCTGAAGGAGGTCCAGGTGGCGCTCACGGGGGCCCGCGGCACCATCGTCCGCCGCAACCCGGCGGGCGAGACCATCGTCTCCGTGGCGGTGCCGATCCAGCGGGCCAACTCCGTGCGCGGCGCCCTGCTGCTGTCCACGCAAGGGGGCGACATCGACCGCGTCATCGCCTCGGAGCGCTTCGGCCTGCTGCAGGTCTTCCTGATCGCCGCGGCGGTGATGCTCGTCCTCTCGATCCTGCTCGCGGGCGCCATCGCGGGGCCGGTGCGGCGCCTCGCGGATGCGGCCGAGAAGGTGCGGCTGGGCATCAAGTCCCGCGAGGAGATCCCCGACTTCACCGGGCGCACCGACGAGATCGGCCACCTGTCGGGGGCCCTGCGCGACATGACCCAGGCGCTCTACCGCCGGATCGACGCCATCGAGAGCTTCGCGGCCGACGTGAGCCACGAGCTGAAGAACCCCCTCACCTCGCTCCGCAGCGCCGTCGAGACCCTGCCGCTGGCCAAATCCGATGATTCGCGCGGGCGCCTGCTCGCCATCATCCAGCACGACGTGAAGCGCCTCGACCGCCTGATCTCCGACATCTCCGATGCCTCGCGCCTCGATGCCGAGCTCGCCCGCGCCGAGGCCCGCCGGGTCGACATGCGCAAGCTGATGACCACCGTGGTCTCGGTGGCCAACGAGCGCCGGCGCCCGAAGGACGCGGCGATCCAGTTCGACGTGGACACGCCCGCGGGCGAGATGGACGCGCCCTTCACGATCTTCGGCCACGACAGCCGCCTCGGCCAGGTGGTGAACAACCTCCTCGACAACGCCCGATCGTTCTCGCCCCCCGATGCCAAGGTGCGGGTGGCCCTGCGGCGGGTGCGCAGCGACGTCGAGCTCATCGTCGAGGACGAGGGCCCCGGCATCCCCGAGCACGCCCTGGAGCGGATCTTCGAGCGCTTCTACACCGACCGCCCGGAGCAGGGCTTCGGCCAGAATTCGGGCCTCGGCCTCTCGATCTCGCGCCAGATCGTCCAGGCTCATCGCGGCACGATCCGGGCCGAGAACCGGCCAGGCCCGGCCGACGAGGACGGCGAGCCGACGGTGCGCGGCGCCCGCTTCATCGTCCGCCTGCCGGCGGTGACCCGCTGAGCGAGGAGGCCGGCCGCGCCATGGGCGATCCGTCGAGCCGCACCGATTCGGTGCATGCCACCTGCATCGCGCTGGGCGACGCGGGCGTGCTCATCCGGGGAGCGTCGGGCGCCGGCAAGTCGACCCTCGCGCTCCTCCTCCTCGACCGGGCGGAGCTGATGCAGGGGTCGGCGCACCTCGTGGCGGACGATCGGGTCCGGCTGACCCGCGCGGGCGAAACCGTGGTGGCCCATGCCGACCCCGCCCTCGGCGACCGGATCGAGGTGCGGGGCCTCGGCCTGCTCCGGGTCGCGGAGGTCCTGCCCCGCGTTCCGGTTCGCCTGGTGGTCGACTGCGTCGCCGACGCCCCGCGCCTGCCCGAGAGCCCCTTGAGCCGCACGCCGCTCCTCGGCCTCGACCTGCCGGCCCTGCGCCTCGACGCGGCCCTGCTGCGCTCCGGCCTCGCGCCGCGCCTCGTGCTCGATGCCCTGGCCGCGTGCTCCGGCGTGGCAAGCGGGACGCACCGTCCGGTCTTGCGTCTGCCGCCGCTCCCGAGACCGTAGCGCCGGTGCCACCAGCGTGGCATGATGATGACGTTCGAGCACACAAAATGCCGCATTCACCTTGCGCTCGACCTTGCGCTGCACAAAATGGCGGCTCCGCTCACAAGGCGTTGGAACCCGCGTCGATGATTGGAATGGTGCTCGTCACCCACGGGCTATTGGCGACCGAGTTCAAGGCTGCCCTTGAGCATGTCGTCGGGCCGCAGAAACAGATCGAGACCATCACCATCGGTCCCGAGGACGATATGGAGCTGCGCCGGCTCGACATCATGAATGCGGTCAGCCGCGTGAATACCGGCAAGGGCGTCGTCGTGCTCACGGACATGTTTGGCGGCACGCCCTCGAACCTCGCCCTCTCGTGCATGAACGGCGGCCAGGTCGAGGTGGTGGCGGGCATCAACCTGCCCATGCTCATCAAGCTCGCCAGCGTCCGCGATGCCGAGCCCCTCGGCGACGCCGTCCTCCACGCCCAGGAGGCCGGCCGCAAGTACATCAACGTCGCGTCGCGCGTGTTGGCCGGCAAATAGGCTTTCTTCCCTTGCCGCCACGGCTTACAGGCAGTCTCGGGCCCCTGGCATGAGCGGTGGGCCGGCCGAGGCCGCAGGATGCGGCGCGGCGCGCCAGCGAGGGGACGGCCGACGCCCATGAGCTACGACGACGACGCCGAGGACAGCCTGCCGCCGGTGCCCGAGGGCGGGCTGATCCAGGTCCTTCCGATCATCAACCGGCGCGGCCTGCATGCCCGGGCCTCGGCCAAGTTCGTCCAGACCGTCGAGCGTTTCGATGCCGCCGTCACGGTGACCCGTTCGGGCGAGACGGTGGGGGGCCGCTCGATCATGGGCCTCCTCACCCTTGGCGCCGCGCAGGGGACCTCGATCGCGGTGGTGACCTCGGGCGGCGACGCGGAGGCCTGCATGACGGCGATCACCGACCTCCTCGCCAACAGGTTCGGCGAAGACGAGTAGGCGGAGGGGCGCGGCGCGCTCCCCTCAGGCGCGGCGGCCGAACCGCTCCGGCACCCCCTCGCCCGCGACCTGTCGCCAGAGAACGGCCTGCGCGCCGTGGCCGAGCGTGATCGCGGCCGCGACGATGGCATCGTTTCGCCGGGTCAGGGCGACCGTGGCCTGCCGACGCTGCGCGAACAGCCGCGTCACCACCCGCACCAGGGCCGCCTCCGACGGATCGCCGATGATCGGGGCGGACGAAACCTCGGCATCGAGGAGCAGGAACTCCTCCACCGCATCGCGGACGAGGCCCGGCTCGCTGACCCGCTCGACCTGCGCCGGGTTCGCCCGCACGCCGACGAGGCTGTGGGCCGGGATCCCGGCGCGGCGCGGGACGGCCCGGAGCGGGGCGATGGCGGTCTCCGGCCTAGGCGCGGCCACGGGCTCGAGCGCCAGGACGGCGCGGGGACGCAAACGGCGCAGGCAATCGGCCACGGCCGCGCGCACGGGCTCGAAGCAGGCCGGGGCGATGGCCGGGGTGAGCGTCGTGCCATGGGGCTGCCAGAGGCCGATCCGCTCCTGGCCCCAGAGGGTGTGCGGCATCGCCAGCGGCAGCACGGCGGCGAGCTGGTCGGGCCCCTGCCCGGTCGCCCAGGCGAGGGCGAAGACGAGGTCGCGCCCTCCCGCCTGATGCTGGGCCACCGACAGCAGGTGGTCGGGATCGGACAGGACCGGATCGGCGACCCGGGCGCGCACCAGCAGCGCACGCCACGCCGCGATCTCCGCCTCGCTCACCGCCGCCGCCCGGCGCAGGTCGACGCGCCAGGACACGGATGCCCCGATCGGCGAAGCGGGCGCGCGCTCGGTGGCATCAGCCAGAGAAGCGCCAGCCACCGAACCCGCGACCACCGAACCTCCGGCCGCTGCGCCGCCCTCGATCACCGTGAAGCGCTGTCTCATGTCCCGATCCGATCCCGCCGACGTCCCATTCCGGGACACTGGGGCGCCCCGAGGCGCCAGTCGGCATTAAGATTTCAAGATCGGTGCCGCCCGTTTCCGGACGGGGTGCCTCCTAGTGGTTAAGGTCTGACGGTTGAGTCCGCGTGGGGTTTCGGTTTGAGGCCTGTCCTGCGAGTCTGGCGGGATGCGCAGTGGCATCTCCTTCACGCTCT
>NZ_LMNE01000006.1:0-52646 GCF_001423285.1 Methylobacterium sp. Leaf111
CGAGCTCCTTCGGGACGTAGCGCGCCTCCGAGGTTGGAGCCGGCCGAGAAGCGGTCGGCCACCAGGGGCCCGGAGAACAACCCGCCCGAGCCAGCCTCCCAGACCGAGACGGCCACGTAGTCGCCCACCCCGATCACGGGCTCGAGGGAGGGGCGCCGGTCCCCGAAGGAGGCCAGCAGGCTGTCCAGCGCACGCCCGCGCAGCGCCTCGATCGTGGCCGCCGACAGGTCCACGATCTCGTAGCGGGCGAACGTCCCCTCGCTCGTGGACACGTCCGCCCCCTCAACAACCGCCCCCGTCGTCGGGCCGGCCGCAGGCAGAAGCGACGAGCAGCCCGACACCGTCAGGGCAGTGCCCAGGACGGTGCAGAGGGCCAAAGGCAGTGCGCGCATGCGGGATCGCCTGTCGGTTTCTCTCATGGGCTGCCTAGACCATCGCCGGGTCCCTGTCCGTGGCGGCCGGGACACAGTCTCGCGGTGAGCACCCGTCTGCCGCCAGCCGTCCCCACTACCCACGTCTTTCCCAAAAAATCGTGTCCGAGACGATACTTGAAAGAAGCAACGCGATGTGCGTTCTCGTCGGGGAGGCAACAGTGAATTTGCCTGACCTGGGTTTCGGCAGAACCGGATTCGATGACAGCGTCGTTTGACTACACACCTCCTGGGCTAGCCCAGGGTGTTCCGGGATCGGTCCGACGACGGCACGTCTTTTATATTCCGGGTTACGATCCTGAGGGCAGCAGCCGCTACCGTATGCTGTTCGTCCGAGAGCTGGCCCGCTACGCCAAGCGGTTCGGAGAGCCGAAACGCACGGTAACCGCTGCGCATCTCAGCGCCGACGGGCTGGTTCAGAGCTGGCGCGTGGCCGGCCAGCCTGCCACGCAGGGGGCCGAGACCACCTACGACGTGCTCCTCTGGGACGACATCGTCCGCGCGGACTTCCGGCGCCGGCGTCCGGTCAGCGTCGCCCTCCTGGTCCTCGGCACGCTCCAGACCATCGTCTCCGGCCTGATGCTGCGATTCTACCGGCTGAACTGGAAGTACGGCAACGTCATCCTCTACCCGCTGGTGATGGTCCTGCTCCTCGCCCTGTGCACCCTGGCCATCGCCGCCTTCGTGCATGCCCATCTGGGAACGGCCTTCGGGCACAGCCTCGGGTGGCCGCTCTGGGTGACGCTGCCGGCAGGCCTCCTCATCGGCCTCGCCTGGATCAAGGCGATGGAAGCCGTCCTCAACCGGATCTTCTTCTGGCAGCTCCTGAACGACTGGGTCTTCAACTGGCAGCACGGCCAGGGCCGGCGGCCGGATTACGAGCGCCGGCTCGAGGCCTTCACCGCGCATGTCCTCGCCCGCTGCACCGCCCTGGCGGTCGGCGACCCGCCCGACGAGATCCTGATCCTCGGTCATTCCTCGGGAGCCCTGAGCGCCGTGGAGGTGACCGCCCGGGTGCTCGCCCACGATCCGCATCTCGGCACCGGAACGACCACGCTCGCCCTCGTCACCCTGGGGTCCGGCCTGCCCCTGGTGGCGATGCAGGGCGGGGCCAAGGGGCTGCGCGGCGAGATCGCCAGTCTCGTGACCTCGCAGCGCCTCGTCTGGGCCGACTTCCAGGCGCCCCAGGACTGGATGAACTTCCCCGGCTTCAACCCGGTGGTGCATCTGGAGCTCGACCTTCAGGGCCGGGCGGTCGCCAACCCCCTCGTGCGCTCGGCCCGGTTCCGCGAGATCATCAGCACGGAGACCTACCGGAAGGTGCGCTGGCGTCCGTTCCGGATGCACTTCCAGTTCCTCCTGGCCAACGACCGGCGCGGGTACTACGACTTCTTCGCGATGACCCTGGGCCCGCAGCGACTGCGCGAGCGGGCGCTCGCGCCCATCCTGCCCGACCCCGTATCGCCCGATCCCGCCTCGGCGCGGTCCGCGTCGCCCGGCGCCTGTCCGGGGACGCCGCTGGCCTCCTGAGGCCGGGGAAACCCGCCTTCGTCCGGCATGTTTCCGCACAGCCTCCGGGCGCCGCGGCCTGCTAAGAGGCCGGGGCCCGCCCGTCCGGGGCGGCTGCCAGGACGGGGCGCACGATGTCATCAGGTCAGATTCCGGCGTCGGGCGGCAGGCCCAGGGTCCTCGTGGTGATGGGCGTCTCGGGCTCGGGCAAGAGCACGGTGGCGTCCCGGCTCGCCGAGCGCCTCGGCTGGACCTTCGTCGACGGCGACAGCTTCCATAGCCCCGGGCACGTGGCCAAGATGCGGGCCGGGCACCCCCTCGACGACGACGACCGCGCGCCCTGGCTCGCGGCGATCGGCGCCTGGATCGACACGCAGCTGCAGCAGCGGACTCCCGGCGTGGTGGTCTGCTCGGCCCTGCGCCGGGCCTATCGCGACGTGCTGGTGCGCGGCCGGGAGGAGGTGCGGATCGTCTATCTGGCGGGCGACCGCCCCCTGATCGAGGGGCGCCTCGCGCGCCGGCAGGGGCACTTCATGCCAGCAGGCCTCCTCGACACCCAGTTCGCGATCCTGGAGCCGCCGGCCCCCGAGGAGAACGCCGTGGCGGTGGGCATCGATGCAGCCCCCGAGACCATCGTCGCAACGATCGTGGCCCGGTTGGGATTGGGGGAGGGCGCCCCGCAACCGTGAGCCCCCCCGAGTTCCATGCCCCCGTCCTCCGAACCGCTGCCCGCCGCGATCGCCCTGGTGATCTCGGACGTGGACGGCACCCTCGTGACCACCGACAAGCGGCTGACGCCCGCGACCCGCGCGGCCGTGCGGCGGCTGGAGGCGGCGGGCATCGCCTTCACCATCGCGTCGAGCCGGCCGCCCGTGGGTCTGAGGTCGCTGGTGGCCGAGCTCGGCCTCACCCTGCCGATGGGGGCCTATAACGGCAGCACCCTGGTCGCCCCCGATCTCACCCTCCTGTCGGAGACGCTGATCCCGGCCGAGACCGCCCGCGAGGCCGTGCGGCGCTTCGCCGAGGCCGGTCTCGCCACCTGGGTGTTCGCCCGCGGGCAGTGGAACCTCACCGATCCGCAGGGGCCCTACACCGACCTCGAGCGCCGGACCCTGCAGGCCGAGCCGAACGTGGTCGCGGACCTCGAACCGCTCCTGGACCAAGCCGCCAAGATCGTCGGCGTCAGCGCCGATGCGGCGCACCTGGAGGCCTGCGAGACGGAGACCGCCGCGGCGCTGACGGGGCGAGCCGACGTCCATCGCTCGCAGGCCTACTATCTCGACGTGACGCCGCCCGGCTCCGGCAAGGCCGCCTTCGTGGATGCCATGAGCCGGCATCTCGGCCTCGACCACGCCCGGATCGCGACCCTGGGCGACGCGGCCAACGACGTACCGATGTTCGCCCGGAGCGGATTTTCCGTTGCGATGGGCAACGCCGCGCCGGCCGTCCAGGCTGCGGCGCGGGCCGTCACGGCCACGAACGATGCGGACGGGTTCGCGAAAGCCATCGACGAATTCATTTTGCGGCGCTGAGGCGGTCCGCGCGCCGTCGCCCTTCCGATGCTGCGAGGCCCTTGGCAACATTGGCGAATCGCTTTGGATACAATCCGGACACGGCGGCGGCGACTGTGCCATGTGCGACACAGCACATGGGGAAACGGTCACGCTCGGCCCGCCGGAGCCGCTTTCCGGCCTCAATTCGCCCGGACCTTGACCGTCCAAGAACAAGGACGATCCGGGTCTCCGATGAACCAGCGCTTCCTGCTCCTCGCCATCGCCGCGGTCGCCCTCCCGTGCGGGATGCTCCCTGCCGGCGCGGCCCTGGCCCAGGGTGCGGCGGCGCGGGACAACATCGATGCCCTGATCGAGCAGCAGGCCAAGGCCAACGGGGTGCCGTCGAGCTTCGTCCACCAGGTCGTCAAGCGCGAGAGCAACTACAACCCGAACGCGAAGGGCGGCAGCGCCCTCGGGCTCATGCAGATCAAGCATGCGACCGCCCGGGGCCTCGGCTACCAGGGGGATGCGGCGGGCCTGTTCGACCCGCGGGTGAACCTCCGCTACGGCATCGCCTACCTCGCCGGCGCCTACCGGGCCGCCAAGGGCGACATCGCCCAGGCCTACAACTTCTACAATCGGGGCTACTACTACGCCGCCAAGCGCCTCGGCATCGAGACCAGCGTCCCCGAGGATCTCGAGACGCCGAAATCCGGCGAGGCCTTCTCCAACGCCTTCGCCCGCGCCGACAGCCCCGCCGTCATCGCCGCCAACACCGCCCTAGCCTACGCCCCGAGCCCCGCCGCCAATGGCGTTCCCACCGAGACGGTCGCGGTGCCGCTGCCGCCCCGCAGGCCCGCATCCCTCGCCGGTCTCGGCACGGTCGCGGTCGCGGCCCTGGCGCCGGCCGACGCCGCCCCCCCGGCATCCGCGGCGGCCATCAGCCCCCATCCCGGCGTCGTCCCGGGCATGACCCAGGCCGGCGCCCAGGTCGAGGCCGTCTTCACGGAGTCGATCGAAGTTCCGCTGCCGCCCCGCCGTCCGTCAGCGCCGGCCCTGGCCGCGGTCGGCCGGCCGGGGGTGGCGAAGAAGGCTCCAGTGGCCGGCACCGTGCTCGAGGCCTCGGCCCTGCCGGCCGCAGCGCAGTAGGCCGTCCCCGCCCTCGCTCCTCCCGCGCGGCGTTTGCGCGCAAGGGCAGTCCCAGACCGGCCTGACCGTCACGGCTCCGACGGAGACGGCAGCGAACCGATTCTCCGGGTTTCCCCCGTTCTGGTGCCCCTGACCGCTTGCGTCGGACCGCGCCTCGCCTCACATGGTGCAATGCGAAGCAGCGTGCTTGGGCTCGGTTCGGCCCCCTCGCGGCAACGATCCAAGGGCACTGTTCCGCCATCGAAGTTCCGCGTTGTTGCATTTTGACAGATTCGAAACGCCGAAGCTGGGCATAATATTTCCATATCCGGGAGCATAGTCCCGGTATCGACCCCCTGTTGTGGCACCCTGCGTGCGGGCTTCGGCCCGACCGCGAACCGAGGAAACGGACGACGGCATGGCCGGCGCGGTAGAACAAGAATCGACCTTCCTGGCTGATCTCGGCCGGCGGGTTCGTCATGCCCGGACCGTGCGGGGCCTGTCGCGCAAGCTCCTCTCGCAGACCTCCGGTCTGTCGGAGCGCTACATCGCGCAGCTCGAGAGCGGGCAGGGCAACGTCTCGATCATCCTGCTGCGCCGGGTCGCCAACGCGATGGGCGTGCGCCTGGACGACCTGATCGCCGGGCAGGAGACCCTGCCGGACTGGCACGTGATCCGCGATCTCCTCGGCAACGCGTCGCCGGAGCAGATCGCCCTGGCCAAGGGCATCCTGTCCGGCCAGTCCTCGGCCAGCGGCGAGGCTCCGCAGCCGCGCGTCGCGGTGATCGGCCTGCGGGGCGCCGGCAAGTCGACCCTCGGCCGCCGGGTCGCCGATCGCCTGGGCTGGACCTTCGTCGAACTCAACGCCGAGATCGAGCGCGAGAACGCGCTCTCGGTGAAGGAGATCTTCGCGATCTACGGACAGGAGGGATACCGCCGCCTGGAGCAGGCGGCCCTGCGCCGCCTCACCGAGCATCCCGGTCCCCTCGTGCTCGCCACCAGCGGCGGCATCGTCGCGGAGCCTCTGACCTACGACCTGCTCCTCCAGGCCTTCTTCACGATCTGGCTGCGGGCCCGGCCCGAGGAGCACATGCAGCGCGTGCGCGACCAGGGCGAACTCACCACCACCGGCGACCACCCCTCGGCCATGCAGGAACTGCGCGCCGTCCTGGCCAGCCGCGAGCCGCTCTATGCCCGCGCCTCGTCGGTCGTCGACACCTCCGACGTGCCGGTCGACGTGATGGTCGACCGCCTGGCCGAGGCCATCGAGGCGCGCTTCGGCACCCTCGACCACCGCCGCAGCGCCTGACGGCTCGGGCCCGACCGATCGGACCGGGACAGCGTGCGCTCTTGATCGGGCGTGCGATGCACACCAAGCTATGGGATGCGTGGTCCGGCACCGGTTTCCTCTGCCGGACCCCGTGAAGACAGACACGACCATTCCGGAACGCCGCGCGGCGGGAGCAGAAACCCACTGACGCGGCATGACCCGCGCGTCGGGTAGCGGCGCGCTTCGGCCCGACGCGACGCGCCCGGCCCAGAGGAGGCCCCGATGTCCGCCAGCCCCTTCCCCATCGCCGCGAAAGGCGCCGAGCCGCTGGCGGTCTGCGATCCGATCTGGGCGCGCCTGCGGGCCGAGGCCGAGGCGATCGTGCGCGAGGAGCCGCAGCTCGCCTCGTTCATCGTGGCGACCGTCCTCAACCATACCTCGCTGGAGGGCGCCGTGGCGCACCGCGTGGCGGCCCGGCTCGGACATGCCTCGCTGCCGGCCGAGCTCATCGCCCACGGCTTCTTCGAGGCGATCACCGCCGAGCCGAGCCTCGGCCAGGATTTTCGCGCCGACATCGCCGCCGTGCTCGATCGTGACCCGGCCACCAGCCGGGCCATCGAGCCGGTGCTGTACTTCAAGGGCTTCCACGCCATCCAGGCCCATCGCCTCGCCCACTGGTACTGGACGGCCGGGCGGCGCGACCTTGCCCTCTACCTCCAGAGCCGGTCCTCCGAGGTGTTCCAGACGGACATCCATCCGCAGGCCCGGATCGGGCGCGGCATCTTCCTCGACCATGCCACCGGCCTCGTGGTCGGCTCCACGGCGGTGATCGAGGACGATGTCTCGATCCTCCACGCCGTCACCCTGGGGGGCACCGGCAAGCAGGGCAGCGACCGTCACCCCAAGATCCGCCACGGCGTGATGATCGGCGCGGGCGCCAAGATCCTGGGCAACATCGAGGTCGGGGCCTGCGCCCGCATCGCCGCCGGCTCGGTGGTGCTGCGCCCGGTGCCGGCCAACACCACCGTGGTCGGCGTGCCCGCCCGCGTGGTCGGCACCGCCGGTTGCGCCGAGCCGTCGCGGGCCATGGACCAGCTCGTTGCCATGGACCAGTTCATTCACATGGCCGAGGGCATCTGACGGCGCGCCCGGCACGCCGGGATCGATCCGAAGCCCGGCTTGCCCATCCTCCGATGGCGTGGCAAGCGGAGGCCAGCCCGGCCCCGGCCGCCGGCAGGCCCTCGGGGCCGCCGCGCGCGACCGGCCATGAGCCGGAGACGACCCGAACGCGAGAGGCGATCAGCGTGAACAAGACCGACATTGTGAAGGTGCAGGACTACCTCCGCCGGACCTTCGCCAACACCAACATCCGCCTCGTTCCTCGTCCCAAGAAGGACGATTCGGCCGAGGTCTATATCGGCGAGGAATTCCTCGGCGTGGTCTCGGTGGACGACGAGGACGGCGACCGCTCGTTCAACTTCGCCATGGCGATCCTGGACATCGATCTCGAGGATTGAGGTCCCCTGCCTGCCGCGGGGCCCCGACAGGCCGCACCGGCCTGTGCGTGGATTTAACCCTGACGGCAGGAAACCCTTAACGTTTCGTAAACGACGCGGCACAGTGCGCGCCACATCGCCTCTCGATGGTGGAGCGTTCGCGTCATGACCCTCAGCCCCTCGGCCCTCGATTCCCTGCAGACCCTCTGCGTCGGTCTCGCCCTCTCGGGCCTCCTCGCCAGCGCCTTCGAGCTGTTCACGGAGCGTCGCGCGAGCTTCAGCCTGCTGGAGCGCGGCGGCGTCACGGCCGTGGCGGCCCTGCCGATGCTGGCCTTCGGCGCACCCTTCATCATCCTGCGCAACACCGTGCGTGGCCGCCGGCTGGAGCGCCGCCCGATTCCCTTCGTGATGATCGCCACGATGATCGCCTGCGGCTGGAGCCTGATGTCGGGCCGCGTCGCCCTCGACCTCGCGCACCTGATCGCGGGCGTCTGAGCGCCCGCCGCCGGCCCCGCGGTTTCCGGACGGGTCCCGGCCAACATCTGGAACCACCGACGCAGAAAGGGCGCCCCTCCGGAGGCGGCCTTTCGCGTGCCGACGGGAGCCGCCCTCAGCGGTTGGCGGTGGCCACCGGGGACGCCCCGCCGTTCAGGGTGACCCAGGCCAGACCATCCTGCCCCTCGCGTTTGATGAAGGTGTAGCCGGTGCGCGGGCCGGACAGGACCGCATTGGTCTTGTTGTCGAGGATCAGGTCGCCGCGATCGGTGCGGACCATCAGGACCGCGTGGCCCTCGCCGATCTCGTCGATGACCACGGTCATGCGCAGGGCCCGGCGCGGCAGGCCGCGCTCCACCAGCATCCGGCGCTTGAGGAGCTGGTAGTCCTCGCAGTCGCCGAAGCCGTCGTCGGGATAATCCCAGCGGTCGACGACCCCCCAATGGGCGAGGTCGGTGATCGGCTTGATCCGGGCGTTCACCCGCCGGTTGACGCGGTTCAGCAGGTCGCGGATGCGCGGCGTGAGGGCGATGACGGCCGGCTGCGTCGTGTCGACGGTGCATTCGGCGGGCATCCGGGCGCAGAAGGCAGTCCAGGCGGCGACGGGGCGAGCGGGGGCGCCTTCCTCCAGGGCCGCGGCATCGGGCAGGGCCGCGACGGTCTGGGCCTCGGTGCTGGCACCGCCGATGAGCAGGATGGTCCCGACGAGGCCGAACTGCACCGTGCGGGCGAGGCGTCGCCGAAGTCTCCCACGCGGCCCGTGCGGCAGTCCCTCGACGCTTCGCAGTATCGCGTGCCGCATGCCGGTCGCCCTGCCATCCCGCTGGTGGAGCGACAAGGTTTACACGGGAACGATCCAGGCTCAATCGGAAAGTTAAACCTGTGTTAACGCGCACCGGGGCGCGTTGGTTCCCTACAGGTTCGTGCGACGAGAGGATGCTTCCGGATCGCGCCACGCCGTTGGGACGGCCGGTGCCCGCGAGCCCGTTCGGCCTCCGCCGGGATGCTCAGCGGTTGGCGGTGGTGACGGGCGAGGTCACCCCGCCTAGCGAGACCCATGCCACCGTATCCGCCGACTCGCGTTTGATGAAGACGTAGCCCGTCCGGTACCAGGTCAGGACCTCGCTGGTCTTGTTGTCGAGGATGAAGTCGCCGCGGTCGGTGACCAGGGTCAGCACGGCGTGCCCCTCGCCCTTCTCGTCGATGACGACCGTCATCCGCATCGCCCGGCGCGGTAGGCCGCCCTCGGCCAGGAGCTTGCGCTTGAGCAGCTGGTAATCCTCGCAATCGCCCGAACCGTCCTCGGCGAGGTCCCAGCGATCCGGCACGCCCCAGTGCTCCTGGTCCGTCACGGCGTGCAGGGACTTGTTCACGCGACGGTTGACCGAGACCACGGTGTTCCAGATGGCCGGGGTGAGCGTGATGCGGTTGGGCTCGTTCGCGTCGATCGCGCATTCGGCGGCATAGCGCTGGCAGAAGGCGGCCCAGGCCGGCAGCGGACGGGCCGCGGCCAGGGTCGGGGCGGCGGGGGAGGGCGTGGGCAGGGCCGCCAGGGTCTGGGCCGTCGACGCACCGGTCGTCGCGGCCAGCACCGCGAGCAGGATCAGCGCAATCGTCTTCGTCCGGTCCATGGCGGCGTCCTCACGTCCTATGCCGCCAGGGTGCCGCCGCGGCGCCTGTTCCGCGCTGAAGCCGATCCGCGCAATTTTATCGATTCGCGGGCGCGATTGCGGCTCTCGTGCGACAGACCGAATGCGCCGTCTCGGCGATGGCGCGAAACGGCGCGATTCCGCCAACGGGTCGGTAACCGTGCTCGGAGAGGGGGCTTACCGGAAGCGGAGCGGGCGGGCCCGCCGTGACACCCGGGAGCGCCCTTGCTATGCCGCGGCCTGGGCGAGGGGGCGGAGCGTTCCCCGCGGGACGGACGTCCCCGCCGAGCCCCGGACACGGAATTTTACGGCACCATGAACATCTTCGCCACCTTCGAGGCCCGCGTGCGCGGCGCCGTGCAGGCCCTCATCCAATCCGGGCAGCTGCCCGAGGGGCTCGACCTCGCCCGCGTGGTGGTGGAGCCGCCGCGCGATGCGAGCCACGGCGACCTGGCCACCAACGCCGCGCTGGTGCTGGCCAAGGAGGCGAAGACCAACCCCAAGGCCCTGGGCGAGACCCTGGCCGCGGCCCTGCGCGCCGACCCGGACGTGACGGAGGCCAGTGTCGCCGGCCCCGGCTTCATCAACCTCCGGCTGGCCCCGGGCACCTTCCACGCCGTCGTCCGGGCCGCCCTCACGGAGGCCGAGGCCTACGGGCGCGGCACCATGCCGGGGGGCCCGGTCAACATCGAGTACGTCTCGGCCAATCCCACCGGCCCGATGCATGTGGGCCACGGGCGCGGGGCGGTGTTCGGCGATGCCCTGGCCAACCTCCTGGTGGCGGCCGGGCGCGACGTGACGCGCGAATACTACATCAACGATGCCGGCGCGCAGGTCGACGTGCTCGCCCGCTCGGCCTTCCTGCGCTACCGCGAGGCCCTGGGCGAGGCCGTCGGCCCGGTGCCGGAGGGGCTCTATCCGGGGGACTACCTCGTACCGGTGGGCGCCCGGCTGGCCGAGATCCATGGCCGTGCTCTCCTCGACCAGCCGGAGGCGGACTGGCTGCCGACGGTGCGGGCCTTCGCCATCGCGGCGATGATGGACCTGATCCGGGAGGACCTCGCCCGCCTCGGCATCCATCACGACGTGTTCTTCTCCGAAGCCACCCTCAAGGAGGAGGTGCCCGTCCTGCTGGCGGAGCTTCGCCAGAAGGGCCTCGTCTACGAGGGTCGCCTGCCGCCGCCCAAGGGGCAGCTGCCCGAGGACTGGGAGGATCGCGAGCAGACCCTGTTCCGCACCGTGGAGTTCGGTGACGACGTCGACCGGCCGCTGCTGAAGTCGGACGGCTCCTTCACCTACTTCGCCTCCGACATCGCCTATCACCGGACCAAGATCGCCCGGGGCGCCACCGATCTCATCGACGTGCTCGGTGCCGACCATGGCGGCTACGTCAAGCGCATGCAGGCCGCCGTGAAGGCGGTCAGCGACGGCCGCGCCACCCTCGACGTGAAGCTGTGCCAGCTCGTGCGGCTGCTGCGCGCGGGCGAGCCCGTGAAGATGTCGAAGCGCGCGGGCGAGTTCGTCACCCTGCGCGAGGTCGTCGACGAGGTCGGGCGCGATCCGGTGCGCTTCATGATGCTCTACCGGAAGAACGACGCCACCCTCGACTTCGACCTCGCCAAGGTGGTGGAGCAGTCGAAGGAGAACCCGGTCTTCTACGTGCAGTACGCCCATGCGCGCTGCGTCTCGGTGTTCCGCCAGGCCGCGCAGGCGATGCCGGGTGAGGATTTTTCGCGGGCCGGGCTGCTGGGCGAGGCCGACCTCGCCTGTCTCACCGATCCGGGCGAAGGGGAGATCATGCGGTTGATCGCGCAGTACCCGCGCGTCCTCGAGGCGGCGGCCGGCGCCCATGAACCGCATCGCGTGGCGTTCTACCTCTACGAACTGGCCTCGTCGCTGCACGGTTTATGGAACAAAGGCAAAGACTTGCCGCAATTACGGTTTATTAATCCTGACGACCGAAACTCCACTCGGGCTCGATTGGCCCTCGTTGAGGCGTTGCGGGGCGTTGTCGCCTCCGGCCTCGCGGTGTTGGGCGTCACCGCGCCGGACGAAATGCGGTGAGGTGATCTCGGCGTGAAGAGGGATGCTGCCATGACGACGAACGCTTCGCGGGCGACGGTCGATTTCGACGCCTTTGCGCGGGATCTGCAGCAGCCTCCGGCGCCGGCCCAGGCGCCCGTCCAGGGTGTCGCGCCCGTCCAGGCTCAGGCCCCGGCTGCGGCCAAGGCCGACCCCCTGGCCGAACTCGCCCGCATCGTCGGGCAGGACGATCCCTTCCGCGCCCTGCTCCAGGCCCGCGATTCCCGCGCCGATGCCGCCGCGCGCGGCCGCATCGAGCCGAGCTTCGGCGACGGCCCGGTCCAGGGCCGCCCCGCCCAGGTCGAGGCTCACACGCCCGTTCACGCCCCGGCCCCCGTGCACCAGGCCGCTCAGCAGCCGGTCTCGCCGACCGACGCCTTCGACCAGTATCTCGCCTCCGTCGATCACGGCGCCTATGCCGATTCGCAGGGCGCCTATCCGGATCCCAACGCGGCCGAATTCGCCCCCAACGACGCAGACGACCGGGTCCGCTCCCTGGAGCGTCCGCGCAAGCGCAGCCGCCTCGTGTCGGTGGGTGCCGGCCTCAGCGTTCTCGCCCTCTGCGTCACCGGCGCCCTGGCCTGGCGCGGCCTGCACGGCCAGTCCGGCGGCAGCGGCGGCGTCCCCACCATCCTGGCCGACACCGCGCCCCTGAAGATCGCGCCGCAGAAGTCCGATGGGGTCGAGATTCCGGACCAGAACAAGCAGATCTACGAGCGCACCGCCAAGGACGGCCAGATCCGAATCGTCAACCGCGAGGAGCAGCCCCTCGACGTGGCCCAGGCCGCCCGGGCGGCTCTCGGGACCGGCGAAGGGGGAGCGACCCCCGGCAGCGCCGCTCCGGCAGCGGCGCCCCAGCCGGCCCAGCAGGGCGGCCTCGGCGAGTCCCTCGGCGAACCCCGTCGGGTCCGCACGGTCTCTGTGAAGCCCGATACGCCCCCGCCGCCGCCGCAGCGCGAGACCTCCGCCGAAGCGACGACACCGTCGGTGATCCCGACCATGACCCTGCCGGGCGCCACCGGCGACGGCGCCGCCAGCCCGTCCCTGCGCCAGCGCGCGACCCGGCTGCCGCCGCCGGTGGCGACGACCCCGGTGGCCGAAGCGCCCGCCGCGACTCCGCCGGAGCCGGCACCGGCCCCGCGCGTCAAAGCGCCCCAGCGCGTGGCCGCCGTGGCCCCGGAGGCGACCTCCGCCATCTCCGCCCCGCCGCCCGTCGCGGCGGCACCCGCCGCAGCCTCCGCGGGCGGGGGCGGCTACGCCGTCCAGCTCGGCGTCCGCACCAGCGAGAGCGAGGCCCAGGCCGCCTTCCGCCAGATGCAGGGCAAATACAGCCAGCTCTCCGGCCAGCCGGCCCTGATCCGTCAGGCCGAGGTCAACGGCAAGACGATCTACCGCGTCCGCGTCGGGCCCCTCGGCAAGACCGAGGCGACCAGCCTGTGCACCCAGCTCCAGGGTGCCGGCGGCCAGTGCTTCGTGGCCAAGAACTGAGGTCCGCTCCCGGACGCCGGACGCCGGACGAACCGGGCGCCGGCGCGCGCCCGGTCGGTCGGTCGACCGGCCAGCGGGCGCAGCGCCTTCGAGGCGCCGCTCGTCCTGTGGCCACCGCGCCACGCTCGCCCCCTCCCGTGAGCCCCCCCATTCCGTTCGTGGTTGTCCGGCCGCATCCTGCCCCGATTGGCGTGATGTCGATTCGTCGCCGAACCCCTCCGAGCGTCGTCCCACCCCGCCGGCCCAATGCACCGCGCCGATCCACCGAGGATGCGTCCCCGATCATGACCTCCCGTGCCCTGATCCTTGGTTGCGCCGGCAAGACCCTCTCGGCGGAGGAGGCCGCCTTCTTCCGGGACGTGGCGCCCTGGGGTTTCATCCTGTTCAAGCGCAACATCGGCACGCCTGACGAGGTCCGGGCGCTGACCGACGCCCTGCGGGACACGGTCGGCCGCGCCGACGCCCCGATCCTCATCGACCAGGAAGGCGGCCGGGTGCAGCGCATGGGACCGCCGCACTGGCCGGCCTATCCGGCGGGGCGTCGCTTCGCCGGGCTCAACGGATCGGCCGCGACGATCGCGCATCTGGGCGCCCGGCTGATGGCCCATGACCTCGCCAGCGTCGGCATCAACGTCGACTGCGCCCCGGTCCTCGATGTGCCGGTGGCCGGCGCCCACGACGTGATCGGCGACCGCGCCTACGACACCACCCCCGACCGCGTGGCCGAGATCGGCCGGGCCGTGGCCGAGGGCCTGATGCAGGGCGGCGTGCTGCCGGTGATGAAGCACATCCCCGGCCACGGCCGCGCCGGCTGCGACAGCCACAAGGGCCTGCCGGTGGTGGAGGCGGACCTCGCCACCCTCAGCGCCCAGGATTTCGTGCCCTTCCGAGCCCTCGCCGACCTGCCGATGGCCATGAGCGCCCATGTGGTGCTCACGGCCCTCGATCCCGCCCATCCGGCGACGCAATCGGCCATCGTGATTCGCGACATCATCCGCGGCGCCATCGGCTTCGACGGCCTGCTGATGACCGACGACCTCTCGATGCACGCCCTCCAGGGCACGTTCCGGACCCGGACCGAGGCCTGCTTCGCCGCCGGAATCGATGTCGGCCTGCACTGCAACGGCGATCCGGACGAGATGCAGGGCGTCGCCGAGGGTGCCCCCGCCCTGGCCGGCGCGGCCCTGCGTCGGGCCGAGGCCGCCCTGGCCCGCCTGCCCGCCGGCCCCGACGCCTTCGACGTGCACGAGGCCCGGGCTCGCTTCGCGGCAGCCCTGTCGATGGCCGCCTGAGGTCCGGGTCGCCTTGGACGCCCGGCCACCTGACGTCCCGCGCGCCGGTGGCCGGACGAGGCGACAACGGCGCGCGGCTGGTCTATGACCCGGCGGTGGGCCGGAAACTTGCATGCCCGCGATGCGGCGATCGGAACGGAGCGCGCGTCACCCGCACTTCTTGTGCTCGGGGTGCCCGATCCTTAGGTTCGCCATCAATCGACACACGAGACGGCGCCGCGCAGTGTTCGGGCTGTGGCGCGGGAGGTTGCCATGGGCAGCATGAGTATCTGGCACTGGATCATCGTCGCCGGCATCGTGATGCTGCTGTTCGGCCGCGGGAAGATCTCGGACCTGATGGGCGACGTCGCCAAGGGCATCAAGGCCTTCAAGAAGGGCATGGCCGAGGACGAGACGCCGACCACCACGGCCGTGCCGCCGCCGAGCGCGGGAGAGCCGGTGCGGACGCTGCCCCACCAGGGGGAGCCCGCCACCGCCAACACGGTGTCGGCCGACCGCAAGGTCGTCTGATCCGCCACGCGAGAATGGGGTGCTGCGGCCGATCGCGGGTCTGGCGCACGGCGCCGCGACCTGCCATGGGCAGCACGCCGTGGATGGGCGGCGCAGGGTCGCGGGACAGTCGACACCATGTTTGACATGAGTTGGGGCGAGGTGATGCTGATCGGCGGCGTCGCCCTCATCGTCATCGGCCCGAAGGATCTGCCGAAGGCCCTGCGCACGGTCGGCCAGATCACCGGCAAGATGCGCCGCATGGCCGGCGAGTTCCAGTCGCAGTTCAACGAGGCGATCCGCGAGGCGGAGTTCGACGAGATCCGCCGCGAGGTGGATGGGGTCAAGCGCTCGGCGAGCACGATGGGGCCGACCTTCAACCCGGTGCAGACCATCCGCGACGAGCTGAAGGGCGCTGTCGACGGCCAAACCGAGACCAAGACGACCCCTTCGCCGACCCAGGGCCTTGCCAACGTCGCCGACCAGCTGGCCGAGCGCGAGACGACGATGCCGGCCCCGCCTGCGCCGATGCCACCCGAGACCTTGCCGTCCGAGCCCGTCCGACACGCGCCCGGCCCCGTGGAAGCGCTGCCCGACCTGCCGCCGCGCTCCGCCTCGGAAACGCCCGCTCCGGCCACGCCCCACGCCTGGACCGCCGAACCCCCGGCCGCCTTCCCCGACCCGACTCCCAGCGCGTCGCCTCGCTTCGAGACGCCGGCCAAACCCCAGCTTGATTCCGGCCGATGATCAACGAGACCGACGAAGCCGAGATCGAAGCCTCGCGGGCCCCGCTCCTCGACCATCTCATCGAATTGCGGTCGCGGCTGATTAAGTCGCTGGCCGCCTTCGTGGTGATGTTCTTCGGGTGCTTCTTCTTCTCGCGGCACATCTACAACATCCTTGTCTACCCCTACGTCTCCGTGGTGGGTGTCGAGAACGCGAAGCTGATCGCGACGCACTTCCTTGAGCAGGTGTTCACCAACATCAAGCTGAGCGTGTTCGGGGCCGGCTTCCTGGCCTTCCCGGTCATCGCCACGCAGATCTACGCCTTCGTGGCCCCGGGCCTCTATCGCAACGAGCGTCAAGCCTTCCTGCCGTACCTCGTCGCCACGCCGATCTTCTTCATCCTCGGCGCCCTGGTGGTGTTCTTCCTGGCGATGCCGCTGCTGATCCAGTTCTCGGTCTCGCTGCAGCAGATCGGGCAGCCCGGCGAGGCGACGATTGCGCTCCTGCCGAAGGTGGACGAGTACCTCTCACTCATCATGACGCTGATCTTCGCCTTCGGCATCGCCTTCCAGCTGCCGGTGATCCTGACCCTGCTCGGTCAGATCGGCGTGATCGACACGGCGTTCCTGCGCGAGAAGCGCCGCTATGCCATCGTCCTGGTCTTCGTGGCCGCCGCCGTGCTGACGCCGCCGGACGTGATCTCGCAGCTCTCCCTCGCCATTCCGATGCTGCTGCTCTACGAGGCCTCGATCTTCTCGGTGGCCCGCGTCGAGCGCCGCCGGGCCGCCAAGCGCAAGGCCGAGGGGCTCGACCCGTAAGGCTTTCGGTCCTACGGGGCCTCGGCCGGCAGGGGCGAGGCGACGGGGGCGGCAGGATCACGCCAGCGGTTCAGCTCGGCATCGATCGCCCCTTGCGTCCCGCGCATGAACTCGGCGCCGCTCAGGCCCGGGGGCAGGGGCGGAAGGTAGCTCACCGTCACGGCGCCGGGGCTGTGGCGGGCGCCCCCGTGGGGCCAGTACAGGCCGGAATTCACCGCCACCGGCAGCACCGGCAGGCCGAGCTTGGCATAGAGCAGCTCGACCCCGCGCTTGAACTGGACCGGCTCGGCGATGCCGCCGCGGGTGCCTTCCGGAAACATCAGCACCGAGCGTCCCTGCGCGATCGCCGCGCGGCTCTCGTCGATCATCACCCGCAGGGCCTGGGTGCCGTTGGCCCGGTCGATGATGATCATCGGCGAGCGGCGCAGGAACCAGCCGACGATGGGGATCGCCACCAGCTCGCGCTTGGCCACGATGGCGACGTTGGGCACCAGCACGAGGAAGGCCAGGGTCTCCCAGGCCGACTGGTGGTTGGCCACGATGAGACAGGGCTCGGCCGGGATGCGGTCGCGGCCCTCCTCGACATAGGTGAGCCCGACGATGCGGGCGAGGCCGAACAGGATGCCCCGCGACCACAGGCGGGTGAAGGCGCGGATGGGCCGCGCCGGCGCGCCCAGCAGGGCGAGCACCGCCAGCGGCACGATGAACAGGGCGGTCCAGCCGGCCCAGTAGGCGTTGAAGAGCGCGGAACGGATGCGCGACACGTGACGATCCCTCGATCTCGCCCCGGGCGCGATCCCTCGCGGATCAGGAGCCCCAGGCGCGGCATTTCCCCGGCGACGGCGGCGGCGATCCGGTCTATGCCGGCCCGCCGCGCCGACGCGCGCACGATCCTTTAAACATTTTCCAGTCTCACGCGAGCCGAACGCCGTGCGCCTCACCGTCACCACCTGGAACATCAACTCGGTGCGCTTGCGCATCGATTCGGTCCTGCGCTTCCTCGCCGAGGCCCAGCCGGACGTGCTCTGCCTGCAGGAGACGAAGTGCCCGGACGACGCGTTTCCGCTGAAGGCCCTGCGGGGCTCCGGCTACGAGCACGTCGTGTTCGCCGGCCAGAAGGGCTACAACGGCGTCGCGATCCTGTCGCGCTTTCCCCTCCTCACGCGCGACGTGATGGCGTTCTGCGAGCGCCAGGACGCGCGTCACATCTCGGCGGTCCTCGGCCCCGAAGCCGGGACGGCGGCCGGGATCGTCCTGCACGACTTCTACGTGCCGGCCGGCGGCGACGTGCCCGACCGCGGCTTCAACCCGAAATTCGCGCACAAGCTCGACTTCCTCGACGAACTGCGCGCCTGGGGCGGCCGTCGGGTCACGGGCCCCGCGATCCTGGTCGGCGACCTCAACGTGGCGCCCCTGGAGCACGACGTCTGGTCGCACAAGCAGCTCCTCGACGTGGTGAGCCACACCCCCATCGAGACCGAGCGGCTCGAGACCCTGCGGGGCGAGGCCGGTTGGGTCGATGCCGCCCGCCTGCTCGTGCCGGAGCCGACGAAGATCTACACGTGGTGGAGCTACCGCTCCCCCGACTGGTCGGCGGCCGACAAGGGCCGGCGCCTCGACCATGCCTGGGTCTCTCCCGACCTCGCCGGTACGGTACGCGACATGACGGTCGCCCGCCATGTCCGGGGCTGGGACCGCCCCTCCGACCATGCGCCGGTGACGCTGACCCTGGAACTCTGAGGGCTGTCACCGGCCGGTCATGCGCGAGGCGTAGGGGCGGCGTCCATCATCCCCGATGGACAGCCCGAGAGCCCGCATGAATCCCGCAGCACGGGCGGTCCGCCGCGAAACCAGCCTCGGCCTGACCCAGGCCGTGCATCGCAGCCGCGCCCTGTCCCGCGCCGGCCTGTCCGAACGGCTGTTCACCCTGGCCTTCAGCGGGCTGGTCTATCCCCAGATCTGGGAGGATCCAGCGGTCGATCTGGAGGCCCTGGCGCTGGGGCCGGAGGACCACGTCGTCGCCATCGCGTCGGGCAGCTGCAACGTCCTGTCCTACCTCACCGCCGATCCGGCGCGGATCAGCGCGGTCGATCTCAACGGCGCGCACATCGCCCTGGGGCGCCTCAAGCTCGCGGCCCTGACGCGGCTGCCGGATTCGGCAGCCTACCTGCGCTTCTTCGGGCGGGCCGACAGGGCCGACAACATCGCCGCCTACGATGCATGGATCGCGCCCCACCTCGACGCCACCGCGCGCGCCTACTGGGAGGCCCATCGCCTCGACGGGCGCCGGCGCATCGCCGCCTTCTCGGAGAACGTCTTCGGCCACGGCCTGCTCGGGCGCTTCATCGGGACCGGGCATCGGCTGGCCCGGCTCTACGGCTGCGACCTCTCCGCCGTCCTCAAGGCCCGCGACCGCGCCGAACAGCGCAGCCTGTTCGCGGCGCACGTGGCCCCCCCTGTTCGAGAAGCGCCTCGTGCGCTGGCTGATCCGGCGCCCGGCCTCCCTCTACGGCCTCGGGATTCCCCCGGCCCAGTACCGCGCCCTCGCCCAGGACCACCCGGGCGGCATGGTCGACGTCCTGCGCCACCGCCTGGAGCGCCTCGCCTGCGACTTCGACCTCGCCGACAACTACTTCGCCTGGCAGGCCTTCGGCCGGGGCTACGCCCCGGGTCCCGACGCCGCCCTGCCGCCCTACCTGGAGCCGCGCCATTTCGAGACCCTGCGGGCCCGGGCCGGACGCGTGAGCTACCGCCAGCAGTCGATGACGGCGTTCCTGGCCGCCAGCCCCGACCGGAGTGCGGATGCCTACGTGCTCCTCGATGCGCAGGACTGGATGAGCGACGCCGACCTGACCGCCCTGTGGACCGAGATCACCCGCACCGCCCGGCCGGGCGCACGGGTCATCTTCCGCACGGCCGCCGACGAGCGCTGCCTGCCGGGCCGGGTGCCGGACGGGATCCTGGACGCCTGGGACTATGCTGAGGCCGAGAGCCGCGCGGGACAGGCCCGCGACCGCTCGGCCATCTACGGCGGCTTCCATCTCTACCGTCGGCGGGCGGCGTGAGCGACGCCGCGCGGGCGATGGACCGGATGTACCGGCGCCAGCGCCATTTGTACGACGCCAGCCGCAAGTTCTATCTCCTCGGGCGTGACCGGGCGATCGCGGACCTCGCCGTGCCGGCGGGCGGTTCGGTGCTGGAGATCGGCTGCGGCACCGGACGCAACCTCGTGCGCATCGCCCGAAGCTACCCGGAGGCCGCCTGCCACGGCCTCGACGTCTCGGCGGCAATGCTCGCCACGGCCGCCCGCAGCGTCGCACGTGCCGGGCTCCAGCCCCGCATTCGCCTCGCGCGCGGGGACGCCACGGCCTTCGACCCGGAGGCCCTCTTCGGGCGGGCCCGCTTCGACCGGATCGTGATCTCCTACGCCCTGTCGATGATCCCGCCGTGGGAGCGGGTGCTGGCCCAGGCCGCCGGACACCTCGCGCCGGGCGGCCAGCTCCACGTGGTGGATTTCGGCGATCAGGCGGCCCTGCCGCGGCCCGCCCGCAGCCTCCTCAACCGATGGCTCGCGGCTTTCGCGGTGACGCCGCGCGCAGACCTGCCGCGGGCGGTCGCGGCCGTGGCCTCCGCCCTGGACGCCGAGGCGCGGGTGCAGCAGCGCTTCCGCGGCTACTGCGTGCACGCGGTGATCACGCGCTGAGGCGGTGCAGGACCCTCCCGGCGACCGCCGATCGCAGAGATTGATTCAGCCGTCTCCGGAACGCCCGGGCCCGACCCCGCATTGGGTTTCCGACGCGGCGGCTTCCAGGCCGCCCACCCCAACCGGAGGTTTTCCCATGCGCAAGCTCCTCGTCGCCTTCCTGCTCCCGAAGCTCGTCTCCTATCTGCGCCGGCGCTATTCCGGCCGTCCGAGCCCGCGCCACTACTCCTGAGGTTCAGCGCGCCGCGCCCGCCCCGAGGCCCGGCGCGCGCAGCCGCGCCGCCCGTCGACCGTAGCCGAGGTAGATCGCCAGCCCCACGACGAGCCACAGGGCGAGCCGCAACCAGGTGTCTCCGGGCAGGCCGAGCATCAGTGCGAGGCAGGACAGGATGCCGAGGATCGGCACCACCGGCATGCCCGGCACCCGGAAGGGGCGGGGGCGCCCCGGATCCGTCCGGCGCAGCACCAGGACGGCGGTGCAGATCACCAGAAAGGCGAAGAGGGTGCCGATGCTCACCAGTTCGCCCAGGAGATCCATCGGAACCAGCCCCGCCACCAGGGCCGTCACCGCGCCGATGGTGACTTGGCTGGCGGCCGGCGTGCGAAAGCGCGGATGCACCCGTGCGAAGGCCGGCGGCAACAGACCGTCGCGCGCCATGGCGTAGAAGATCCGGGCCTGCCCGTAGAGGGCGGCGAGCGCCGCCGTGGTCAGGCCGAGGATCGCCCCGATCTTGATCGCCACCGCGAAGGCCCCGAAGCCGATCGCCTCCACCGCCTTGGCGATGGGGTCGGGCACGTCGAGGGCCCGGTAGGGGACGAGGCCGGTGAGCACCGCCGCCACCGCCACGTAGAGCACCGTGCTGATCGCCAGCGCCCCCAGGAGCCCGATCGGCGCGTCGCGCTGGGGGCGGCGCGTCTCGCCCGCCGCCGTCGAGATCGTCTCGAAGCCGATGAAGGCGAAGAACACCACGCCGGCCCCGCGCAGCACGCCGCTCCAGCCGAACGCGCCGAAGGGGCCGGTGTTCTCCGGCACCAGGGGAAACCACAGGCCCACATCCACATGGGCGGCACCGACGCCGACGAAGGACAGGATGATCGCGACCTTGATCGCCACCATCACGGCGTTCACCCGGGTCGATTCGCGGTTGCCACGCACGAGGAGCAGGGTCAGCAGGCCGATGACGGCCGCCGCCGGCAGGTCGAACCATGCGGCGCCCCCGCCGGGCAGGGGGGTGAAGGGAGCCGCCGACAGAAACGCAGGCAGGTGCAGGCCGGCATCGGCGAGGAGGGAGCGAGCGTAGCCCGACCAGCCCACCGCCACGGTCGCAGCGCTCATTGCGTATTCGAGAACGAGATCCCAACCGATGATCCAGGCGCAGGCCTCGCCGAGGGTTGCGTAGGCATAGGTGTAGGTGCTGCCCGGGGCCGGCACCATCGCGGCGAGCTCGGCATAGCAGAGCGCGACGAATCCGCAGGCGATGCCGCCGAGCACGAAGGACAGGGTCAGGCCGGGGCCGGCATAGTTCGCCGCCGCCGTGCCGGTGAGGACGAAGATGCCCGCCCCGATGGTAGCACCCACGCCGAGGGCGACGAGGTCGAACGCCGAGAGCGAACGCGGCAGGCGCGAGGATTCCTTGCCCTCGGCGTCGGCCGCCAGGATGTCGGCGACGGATTTGCGCGCGGTGAGGCTGTTGCCCGTCATCGGCAGGACCTTCGCATGACGGTGGATCGCGGGCCAGTCGGGGCAAGTCGCGGGCCAGGCAGGGGGTGCCGAGCACTCGCCCCGGATTTCACGCCACGATCTAGTTCCCGCACCAGGCGGCAACCTGCCCGTGTTGTCAGAGCCGGACCCCTCTGGTAAATCATGGGCCGCATCAAGAGTCGGGGCGATCCCTGACGCCAACCTGCTCCCCCGGGCAAGGTGGCACCCTCCGGCAATCGGCGGGGATGTGGCCGGACCGGCAACCAAACGGGCTTCGCCATATCTCTGTTCGGCCGGTCGCTGCACTCCCGATGCGGACCTTGGCCAGACGAGAGCGACCCATGCCCCCCGAGCCCCAGCAATTCGCGAGCGACAACTACGCCGGCATCTGCCCCGAGGCCTGGGCCGCCATGGACGCGGCCAATCGCGGCTCGGTACCGGCCTACGGCGAAGACCCGTGGACGAAGCGGGCGGCCGACACCTTCAGGACCCTGTTCGAGACGGACGCCGCCGACATCTTCTTCGCCTTCAACGGCACCGCCGCCAACGCCCTGGCCCTGGCCTCTCTCTGCCAATCCTACCACAGCGTCATCTGCTCGGCCTCGGCCCATGTCGAAACGGACGAGTGCGGCGCGCCCGAGTTCTTCTCCAACGGCTCGAAGCTGCTCGTGGTGGCGAGCCCCGACGGCAAGCTCGACCCGGCCCTGATCCGGGGCGTCGCCACGGGGCGCTCGGACATCCATTTCCCCAAGCCCCGCGTGGTCACGATCACCCAGCCCACCGAGACGGGGCAGCTCTACAGCCTCGCCGAGATCCGGGCGATCGCCGCCACCTGCCGGGATCTCGGCCTGCGCCTCCACATGGACGGAGCGCGCTTCGCCAATGCCTGTGCCAGCCTCGGCTGCAGCCCCGCCGACATGACCTGGAAGGCCGGCGTCGACCTCCTTTGCTTCGGCGGCACCAAGAACGGCATGGCGGCGGGCGAGGCGATCCTGTTCTTCGACGCCGCCCTGGCGGAGGATTTCGGCTACCGCTGCAAGCAGGCGGGGCAGCTCGCCTCGAAGATGCGCTTCCTCTCCGCTCCCTGGGTCGGGGTGCTGGAGGACGGGGCCTGGCTGCGTCACGCGACCCACGCCAATGCCTGCGCGCAGAGCCTCGCCGCCGCCGTAGCCGATGTGGCGGCCTTCGACCTGATGTTCCCGGTGGAGGCCAACGCCGTGTTCCTGCGCGCCGCGCCCGAGCACCTCGAGGCCCTGCGCGCCCGGGGCTGGCGCTTCTACACCTTCATCGGCGGCGGTGCCCGTTTCATGTTCGCCTGGGATTCGGACCCGGCCCGGATCGAGGCCCTGGCGGCGGACATCCGCGCCGTGGGCGCCTCGGTCTCCGTGGCGGCCTGAGACGTCGATTTCTCCCTGCGACGGACGGAGGGCTGGCGTCAGGGCCGGTTTCGTGTATGGTCCGCGCCGCTCCGACCCGTATGAACGGGGCCGGGGCACAAACTGCTTGTGGGCCTGACCGTGCTGGACGACATCCCGGCACCGGCCTTCCGCGAGCGTGGCGCGGCCCTCCTGACGAGGCCGCCCGTTTCCGAAAACCCGGACCGAAAGGCACTGCGATGTCGATCACGGCAGAGCGCAAGACCGCGCTCATCAAGGAATACGCGACCGGCGGCAAGGACACCGGTTCTCCGGAGGTCCAGGTGGCGATCCTCACCGAGCGGATCACCAACCTCACCGGCCACTTCAAGACCCATGGCAAGGACAACCATTCCCGCCGCGGCCTCCTGAAGATGGTCTCGCAGCGCCGCTCGCTGCTCGACTACGTCAAGCGCAAGGACGAGGCCCGCTACCGCAGCCTCATCGAGCGTCTCGGCATCCGCCGCTAAACACGGCGTTCACGCGGTTCCGGGCCCGGCCCGGGACCGCGTTTTGACAGTTCGGGCTGCCGGAATGGGTCCGGCCACCCGAAGACCCGGGCGACTTGAAGGCGGATGCGTCGGGGACAGGATCGCGGGGGGCGCGGCGCGCGGCGCCCCCCGCCATCTTGCCCCTGACGGCGCCGGGTTCGCCCGACCGCAGGAAGGCTAGACATATGTTCGATATCCAACGCGAAGAGCTGATGTGGGGCGACCGCAAGCTCGTCCTCGAGACGGGCAAGGTCGCCCGCCAGGCCGACGGTTCCGTCATGGCGACCTACGGCGAGACCTCGGTGCTCGCCACCGTCGTGTCCGGCAAGGAGCCCAAGGCCGGCATCGATTTCCTGCCCCTCACGGTGAACTACCAGGAGCGCGCCTACGCCGCCGGCCGAATCCCCGGCGGGTACTTCAAGCGCGAAGGCCGTCCGTCCGAGAAGGAGACCCTGGTCTCCCGCCTGATCGACCGCCCGATCCGCCCCCTCTTCGTCGAGGGCTGGCGCAACGACACCCAGGTGGTCGTCACCGTCCTGACCCACGACCTCGAGAACGACCCCGACATCCTCGCGATGGTCGCGGCCTCCGCCGCCCTGACCCTGTCGGGCGTGCCCTTCATGGGCCCGATCGGCGCCGCCCGCGTCGGCTACGTCAACGGCCAGTACACCCTGAACCCGCACGTGGCCGACCTCGAGGCTTCGACCCTCGACCTCGTCGTCGCCGGCACCCAGGACGCCGTCCTGATGGTCGAGTCCGAGGCCAAGGAACTCGGCGAGGAGGTCATGCTCGGCGCCGTGATGTTCGGCCACAAGCACTTCCAGCCGGTCATCGAGGCGATCATCCGCCTCGCCGAGAAGGCTGCCAAGGAGCCCCGCAACTTCCAGGCGCCGGAGAACGGCGACGTGGAGCAGGCCGTCCTCGACGTGTGCGAGGCCGACCTGCGCGCCGCCTACAAGAACACCGTCAAGCAGGAGCGCTACGCCGCCGTCGACGCCGTGAAGGTGAAGGTGATGGCCGCGCTCTGCCCCGCCGAGGGCGAGGCCCGTTTCCCGGCCGAGAAGGTCAAGGCCGCGTTCAAGGAAGCGCAGTCGAAGGTCGTGCGCTGGAACATCCTCGACACGGGGTCCCGCATCGACGGACGCGACGTGCGCACCGTGCGCCCGATCGAGTCCCAGGTCGGCGTGCTGCCCCGCGCCCACGGTTCCTCGCTCTTCACCCGCGGCGAGACCCAGGCCCTCGTGGTCGCCACCCTCGGCACCGGCGAGGACGAGCAGTTCATCGACGCGCTGGAAGGCACCTACAAGGAGACCTTCCTGCTTCACTACAACTTCCCCCCCTACTCGGTGGGCGAGACCGGCCGCATGGGCTCCCCGGGTCGTCGCGAGATCGGCCACGGCAAGCTCGCCTGGCGCGCCGTACACCCCGTGCTGCCGCCGGCCCACGAGTTCCCGTACACGATCCGCGTCGTGTCCGAGATCACCGAGTCCAACGGCTCCTCCTCGATGGCCTCCGTCTGCGGCGCCTCGCTGTCGCTGATGGATGCGGGCGTGCCCCTGCGCCGTCCGGTGGCGGGCATCGCCATGGGCCTCATCCTCGAGGGTGAGCGCTACGCCGTGCTGTCCGACATCCTCGGCGACGAGGATCACCTCGGCGACATGGACTTCAAGGTGGCGGGCACGGAAGCCGGTATCACCTCGCTGCAGATGGACATCAAGATCGCGGGCATCACCGAGGAGATCATGAAGGTCGCCCTGCATCAGGCGCAGGAAGGCCGCGTCCACATCCTCGGCGAGATGGCGAAGGCCCTGACCGATGCCCGTCCCGAGCTCGGCGAGTACGCGCCGCGCATCGAGACCATGCAGATCCCCACCGACAAGATCCGGGAAGTGATCGGCACCGGCGGCAAGGTGATCCGCGAGATCGTCGAGAAGACCGGCGCCAAGATCAACATCGACGACACCGGCACGGTGAAGATCGCCTCCAGCGACGGCAAGGCCATCAAGGCCGCCTACAACTGGATCCGGTCCATCGTGGCGGAGGCCGAGCCGGGCATGATCTATGACGGCACCGTCGTGAAGACGATGGAGTTCGGCGCTTTCGTGAACTTCTTCGGCGCCAAGGACGGCCTCGTCCACATCTCGGAGCTCGCCGCCCAGCGGGTCGCCAAGGTGACGGACGTCGTCAAGGAGGGCCAGAAGGTCAAGGTGAAGTTCCTCGGCCAGGACGACCGCGGCAAGATCCGCCTGTCCATGAAGGTCGTCGACCAGGAGACCGGCGAGGACCTCACCGAGAAGCTTAAGGCCGAGCGCAACGCCGAGCAGGACCGCGCCCGCGGACCTCGCCAGGAGGCGTAGGCCATCCGATCCGGCCGGGTGCGCGAGCGCCCGGCCGCACGGTCAGAACGAGAAGAGCGCGGTCCCGCCAGGGCCGCGCTCTTCTCGTTTGGACAGCGCCTTGACCCGCGATCGGCCGAGGCTCAGGCCGCCCGCTCCCGCAGGTGCGCGACCAGCACGGCGGCGGCGCTGTCCGGATCGCGATCGTTCCAGATCGTGCACTCGGCCGCGATCGGGACGACGCGGTCGAGGCGGGTGCGCAGGTCGCCGTCCTCGGGCCGGGCGCGGGCGGCGAGGCGCCGGGCCAGCACCTCGGGGGCCGCCGTGATGGCGACGACGCCGACCTGTGGCAGGGTCCGCCGCGCCTCCTCGACGATCCGGCGGGAAACGTTGCAGACCACCAGCCGTCCGGCCCGCGCCAGCTCCACGGCGTTGCCGGGAATCGCGTAGCCGAGACCGTGCGCCCGCCAGTGCAGGGCGAAGGCGCCGGCGGCGGCGCCTTCGGTGAAGGCCTCCTCCGTGAGGGCGACGTTGTCCTCGTGGGCCGAGGGTGCGCGGGTGATGAGGCGGCGCGGGAAGACGAAACGGGGATCACCGCCCAGCGCGTCCCGCGCCAGCCGCAGCAGGGTGTCCTTGCCGGCACCGCTCGGGCCGACCACGAGGGCGAAGCCGCCCGCCATCACACCACCCGCTCGCCGGCGCGCCACACCTGGCGCACCACCGGCACGCCCCGGGCGAGGCGGACGCGGACGAGGTCGGCGCGCAGGCCCGGCGCCAGCCGGCCGCGATCTGTCAGGCCGGTGGCGCGGGCGGGGTTCGCCGTCACGGTGGCGATGGCGTCCGGCAGGGTGATCCCGGGGACGCGCTCGGGCAGCCCGAAGGCCGCCATCAGCAGGCTCGCCGGCACGTAGTCCGAGGACAGGATGCTGAGGGTGCCGGCCTCCGCCAGGGTATGGGCCGCGACGTTGCCTGAATGCGAGCCGCCCCGGATCAGGTTGGGCGCCCCCATCATCACGGTGATGCCGGCCGCGTGCGAAGCCTCCGCCGCCTCCAGGGTGGTGGGGAACTCGGCGAGGACCACCGATTCCTCCCGCGACAGCGCGACATCGGCCAGGGTGGTGTCGTCGTGGCTGGCGAGGGGGATGCCGTGCGCGTGGGCGAGGGCCACCAGGGCGGGCCGGTTCACGGCGTTGAGGGCGCGGCCGTCGCGCATCTTGCGGGCGGTGCTGCGTTTTATCTCCTCGAGGGAGCGGCCGCCGCGCCCGGCATACACGTAGTACTTGTCGACGTCACGGAACTGGCGCTGGCCCGGCGTGTGGTCCATCAGCGACAGCAGGCCGATGGGGTAGCGCCCCGCGAAGGCGCGCACGGTCTCGACCACGTCGGGGGAGGGGATCTCGCAGCGCAGGTGCGTGCGGTGCTCGGCCCGGAACAGGCCGGCCTCCCCGGCCTCCGCCAGGGCGGCGGCGAGCAGGTCCAGCTCGGTGCCGAGGCCGCTGCCGTCCGGGTCGGTGCCGGCGCGCAGCGAGTCGAACACCGTGGTGATGCCCGACGCCGCGATCTGCGCATCGTAGGCCAGCACCGCCCCGAGGGGATGCCAGCGCACGCCGGGGCGCGGGGCGTAGTGGCTCTCCAGGTGGTCGGTGTGGAGCTCGACGAGGCCCGGAATGAGGGTGTCGCCGGCGCAGTCGAGGCCGCGCTCGGGGGCGCGACCGGTGCCGATCTCGGCGATGCGCCCGTCGGCCACGGCGAGCCAGCCGTCCTCGACCCGGTCGGGCAGGACCAGGCGGGCGTTCTCGAGGATCTGGACCCGGTCCGTCATGCTTGCCTGTTCCCGATCCCGAATCATGCCGCCAGCGCCCCGTGGAAGGCCGAGACGTCAACGATGCGCGTCGCCACCGCCTCGCGCACGTCCGCATCGTGGAAGATGCCGAGGATGGCGGTGCCGGCGGCCCGCTTCTCGGTGATGAGGTCCACCACCACGGCGCGGTTCCGCGCGTCGAGGGAGGCGGTGGGCTCGTCCAGGAGCAGGATGGGCCGGTCGGCGATGAGGCCGCGGGCGATGTTCACCCGCTGCTGCTCGCCCCCCGAGAAGGTTGCGGGCGGGAGGGCCCAGAGGCGCTCGGGCAGGTTGAGGCGGGCCAGGAGGTCGCCCGCCCGGGTCCGGGCCGCCGCGGGGGCGAGGCCGCCCTCGAGGCCGGCGGCCTCCACCACGGCGCGGGCGCCGACCCGGGGAATCACCCGCAGGAACTGCGAGACGTAGGACAGCGTGGTGCGGCGCAGCCCCAGGATCTCGCGCGGCGCGGCCGTGGCGAGGTCGACGATGCGGGCCCCGTCGCGGACCCGGATCGCCCCGGCGGCGCAGCGATAGTTGCCGTAGGCCATCTTCAGCAGAGAGGACTTGCCCGCGCCGGAGGCACCGCCGAGCACGACGCACTCGCCCGGACGGACCGCCAGGGTGGCGCCGGCGATGACGGGCAGCACGGCGCCGCCGCGCAGGTGCAGGGTGAAGCTCTTGGCCACGTCTTCGAAGGCGAGGAGGGGGGGCGTCATGCGGCGAGCACCGAGGAGACGAGGAGCTGGGTGTAGGCGGCCTGCGGATCGTCGAGGACCTGGTCGGTCAGGCCGGTCTCGATCACCCGGCCCGCCCGCATGACGAGGACGCGGTGCGAGAGCAGGCGCGCCACGGCCAGGTCGTGGGTGACGATGATGACCGCGAGGCCGAGCTCGGCCACCAGGCCCCGGATCAGGTCGAGGAGGCGGGCCTGGACCGAGACGTCGAGGCCCGAGGTCGGCTCGTCCATGAGGACGAGGCGGGGGGCGGTGACGAGGTTGCGGGCGATCTGCAGGCGCTGGCGCATGCCGCCGGAGAAGCGCGTCGGCGGGTCGTCGACCCGGTCGGGGGCGATCTCGACCCGGGCGAGCCAGTCGAGGGCGGTGGCGCGGATGCGGCCGTAATGGCGGTCGCCGATGCCCATCAGGCGCTCGCCGACATTGCCCCCGGCCGAGACCGCCATGCGCAGGCCCTGCGTCGCGTCCTGGCGCACGAACCCCCAATCCGTGCGCATGAGCGTGCGGCGCTCGACCGCGCTCAGCGTATCGAGGTCGCGCGTCGCGCCGTCGCGCAGGCGGTAGGCGACCGATCCGGCATCGGCCGCGACCTCGCCGGCGACGAGCGAGAGCAGGGTCGACTTGCCGGAGCCGGATTCGCCGACCACCGCCAGGACCTCGCCGGGGTCGAGGGTGAAGCCGATGCCGTCGCAGGCGAGGCGCCGGCCGTAGCGCTTGGTCAGGCCCTCGACGCTCAGGAGCGGGTCCATCACGCGGCCTCCCCGGTCTGGCCGTCGGCGCGGCGGGTCTCGCCAAGGCAGCTCTCGCCAAGGCGGCTCTCGCCAAGGCGGCTCTCGCAATGGTCGGTGTCCGAGCAGACGAACATCCGCCCGCCGGCATCGTCGAGGACGACCTCGTCGAGATAGACGCCCTCGGCGCCGCAGAGGGCGCAGGGGCGGTCGAAGCTCTGGACCCGGAAGGGGTGGTCCTCGAAGTCGAGGCTGCGCACCCGCGTGTAGGGCGGGATCGCGTAGATGCGCTTCTCGCGCCCAGCGCCGAAGAGCTGGAGGGCGGGGCAGTCGTCCATCTTGGGGTTGTCGAATTTCGGGGTCGGGGAGGGGTCCATCACGTAGCGGCCGGCCACCTCCACCGGATAGGCGTAGGTGGTGGCGATGTGGCCGTGGCGGGCGATGTCCTCGTAGAGCTTCACGTGCATGAGGCCGTACTCGGCCAGCGCGTGGAGCTGGCGCGTCTCGGTCTCGCGCGGTTCGAGGAAGCGCAGGGGCTCGGGGATCGGCACCTGGTAGACGAGGACCTGCCCCTCGACGAGCGGCGCCTCCGGGATGCGGTGGCGGGTCTGGATCACGCTGGCCTCGGCCGTGCGCGTCGTCGTGGCGATTCCCGCGGTGGCGGTGAAGAAGCGCCGGATCGAGACCGCGTTGGTGGTGTCGTCGGCGCCCTGGTCGATCACCTTGAGGACGTCGGCGGCGCCGAGGATCGCGGCGGTGACCTGCACGCCGCCGGTGCCCCAGCCGTAGGGCATCGGCATCTCGCGGGCGGCGAAGGGCACCTGGTAGCCCGGGATCGCGATGGCCTTGAGGATGGCCCGGCGGATCATCCGCTTCGTGCCCGCGTCGAGATAGGCGAAGCTGTAGCCGGGGCCGGCCGAGACGGGGGCGGCGGCGGGCGCCGCGGCGGGATTGGACGGGTTCATTCGGCGGCCTCCCGCAGCGGCGATTCGTCGGATTCGGGCGGAGGCGCCGCCGCCCGGGCGGCGTGCTCGGCGCGCAGGCGCCGCACCAGGTCGAGCTCGGCCTGGAAATCCACGTAGTGCGGCAGCTTCATGTGCTCGACGAAGCCCGTGGCCTGCAGGCTGTCGCAATGGGCCAGCACGAATTCCTGGTCCTGGGCCGGCACCGCCACGGCCTCGCCGAGTTCGGCGGCCCGGAGCGAGCGGTCGACCAGGGCCATGGCCATGGCCTTGCGCTCGCCCTGGCCGAAGACGAGGCCGTAGCCCCGGGTGAATTGCGGCGGCACCGCCCCGTGGCCGTGGAACTGGTTGATCATCTGGCACTCGGTCAGGTCCACCGTGCCGAGGCCGACCGGAAAGCCGAGTTCCTCCGGGGTGAATTCGAGGTCCACCGCCCCGACCCGGATCTCGCCGACGAAGGGGTGGGTGCGGCCGTAGCCGCGCTGCGTCGAGTAGCCGAGGGCGAGGAGGAAGCCCTCGTCGCCCCGGGCCAGCCCCTGGAGCCGCACCGCCCGGTCGACGGGGTAGTCCACCGGCTCGCGGGTGAGGTCGCCCACGGGGGCGCCCGCGTCCGGGGGCGAGGGTTCGAGCAGGCCGGCCTGCCCCAGGAGGTCGGTGACCCGCGGGCAGGCGGCGGCATCGGCCTCCGGCTCCGCCTCGGCGGCGGGATCGGGGGAGCGGTCTCGCGAATCCCCGTCGGCCAGGCCGAAATCCACGAGGCGGTGGGTGTAGTCGAAGGTCGGGCCGAGCACCTGCCCGCCGGGCAGGTCCTTGAAGGTGGCGGAGATGCGCCGCGCCAGGGTCATCGCGCCGGTGTCGACCGGCTCGGTGGCGCCGAAGCGCGGCAGGGTGGTGCGGTAGGCCCGCACCAGGAACACCGCTTCGACCACGTCGCCCCGGGCCTGCTTCAGGGCGAGGGCGGCCAGATCGGGATCGTAGAGGGAGCCCTCGGTCATCACCCGGTCGACGAGGAGGCGCATCTGCTCGCGGATCTGCGCCACGGTGAGCTCGGGCACGGCCGGGTCGCCGCGCCGGACCTCGGCCAGGAGGCGGTGGGCGTTGTCGATGGCGGCCTCGCCGCCCTTGACCGCTACGTACATGGCAGAGCCTCCGAACCCGGCGAAGCTTCGGCGCCGACGGGCCGGGCCGAGCGCGGCAGCCCGGCGAGGCGGCCCGGCGCCACGAACAGACAGTCGATCCCGAGCGGGAAGCCCGCATGGTTCGCGGCCCAGCGCGCGGCCCAGGCGGCGGGCAGGGGGCCGGCGTCGAGCCGCGCCGTGCCGCGGATGCCGGGTCCCGCGAAAACCTGCCCCGCGAAACCCGGCCCCGTGAAACCCGGCCCTGCCTCGTCGGAGAGGGTGTCGACGGCCAGGATCAGCGTGGCGGAGGCATCCGGGTAGGCGGGGGTGCCTGGCGCGAAATCCGTGAAGGGCGGGCAATGGGCCGGATCGGCGATCAGCGCGAAGGCGGCCTCTGCGGGGGCCGCGACCAGGGGCGCCCCGGTGTGGAAGCGCAGGAAGCCGGCGACCGCCGGGTCCGCCCGGAGCGGCGCATCGAGCCAGACCGGCGTGTCGGCGTCGGTCAGCGCCAGGGCCAGGGCCGCGAGCTCGGGAGTGAGGGGGGCGGGGGGCGCCAGGGCGGTGACCAGGGGGCGGATCCGCCCGGGCCGGCTCAGGGCCTCCATCGCGGCGCGGAAGACGGCCTGGCCTTCGTGGACGGGATCGGCGAAGCCGGGGGCGAGCCTGTGGGCCATCAATCCTCGCCCCGCGCCAGGGTGAAGAAGGTGACCCGGGTGGCCGCCGCCTTGCGGGCGGCCCGTTGCGCCGCCTCCGCCCGGTGGCCGGCGATCTCCGCCAGCGCCGCCTCGAGAGCGGGCCGCGCCTCCGGGCGCTGCCAGTGGGCATCCAGGATGGCGGCGAGGCGGGCGCGGGCCCGGTCGCGGCCGAGATGGTAGGCGAAGCCGGTCTCGCCCCCGGGCAGGCGCACCGCCGCCCGGGTCACCGTGGCCTCGCCGGCGTTGAAGGGCCGGCCGTCGCCGCCGATCCGCCCGCGGACCATGACGAGGCCCGTCTCGGGCGCCCGCAGGTCCTCCGCCTCGGGGGCGGCGCCGGCCCGCGCCAGGGCGGCCAGCAACTCGTCCGCGGAGGCTTGGCCGGCCCGCGCCATCGCCCGTTGGCGCGGGGCAAGGTCTGGCATCCCGGGCCCGGGTGGTGTTTGGCTGGCGCTCGGCATCGGTCGGTCTCCAAACCTGTCTATATGTGTAGACAAGTGGATGATCGGGCGCAAGGGCTTTCGAGGACACCGTGCATTTCGAGGACACCATGCCTTTCGAGGACACCATGCAGACGACGCACGCGAGCCACCCATGACCGAGGCGGGCGACAGCCGCGTGACGGCGCTCCAGCGCGGGGGCGGCCTCGCCGCCTGGCGGCAGATCGCGGACGCCCTGGCGGACGAGATCCGCGGCGGGACCCTGGCGGCCGGGGCGCAGCTGCCGGCCGAATCGGCGCTCGCCGCGCGCTTCGGCGTGAACCGGCACACGGTGCGCCGGGCGCTCGGCGTGCTCGCCGAGGGCGGGCTGGTGCGGACCACGCAGGGGCGGGGCAGCTTCGTGGAGCAGGGCCCGATCGCCTACCCGATCGGCCCGCGCACCCGCTTCTCCGAGATCGTCTCGCGCACCGGGCGCGAGGCCTGGGGCGACCTGATCGCGGCCGCCACCAACCCGGCGGATGCGGACTGGGCCGAGGCCCTGGGGATCGCCCCGGGCGCGCCGATCCTCGAACTCCTCACCGTGCACCGGGCCGACCGCGCCCCGATCTCGACGGCCCGGACCTGCCTGCCCCTGCCGCGCTTTACCGGTTTCGACGCCGCTTACGCCGCCAGCGGCTCGCTCACCCGGGCCTATGCGGGCTTCGGGGTGGCCGACTACACCCGGCTCTCCACCCGGATCGGTGCCCGCCCGGCCAGCCCCGAGGAGGCGGAGCGCCTGGACATCGCCCCCGGCCGCACCCTGATCGCCCTGTCCAGCGTGAACGTGGACGGCGCGGGCACCCGCATCCAGGCCACCCGCAGCCTCTTCGCCGCCGACCGGGTGGAACTGGTGGTGGAGTGAGGCGGGCTCCGATTCGGCCGGGGCGGGCGACGTGCTGGCAGTACGGGAAAGGCCAGGAGACGGACGAGGCGGACGGGCACGGCGTCGCGGCCGGTCCGATGTGGTCGCGGCACCCGGCCGCCGCGGGCTTCGTTGAGATCGCGGCCCGGGCGGGCTATGCACGGGCCCCATGGACCTCCAAGCTCCCGTGAGTCGCTCCGTGGCTCCCCTCGCCTGCACGCCGCCGCTGAACCGGACGGCGGCGCCGTTCCTGCCCATGAGCCGCGCCGAGATGGACCGGCTCGGGTGGGACGCCTGCGACATCGTCCTGGTGACGGGGGACGCCTACGTGGACCACCCGAGCTTCGGCATGGCCATCATCGGCCGGCTGCTCGAGGCGCAGGGCTTCCGGGTCGGCATCATCGCGCAGCCGGACTGGCAATCGGCGGAGCCGTTCAAGGCCCTGGGCCGGCCGACGCTGTTCTTCGGCGTCACCGGCGGCAACCTCGATTCGATGGTGAACCGCTACACGGCGGACCGGCGCCTGCGCAGCGACGACGCCTATACGGCCGGAGGCGAAGGCGGCGCCCGGCCGGACCGCTGCACCATCGTCTACACGCAGCGCTGCCGCGAGGCCTACAAGGACGTGCCGATCATCCTCGGCGGCATCGAGGCCTCGCTGCGCCGCATCGCCCATTACGATTACTGGTCCGACAAGGTGCGCCGCTCGATCCTGGCGGATGCCAAGGCCGACCTGCTCCTCTACGGCAATGCCGAGCGCGCCGTGGTCGAGGTGGCCAACCGCCTCGCGGCCGGCGAGGCCCCGCAGGATCTCCACTCCGTCCGGGGCGTCGCCCTGTTCCGCCGGGTGCCCGAGCCCTACACCGAGTTGCCCGCCGACGACCTCGATTCGGCCGACGAGGCCGCCAGCCGCCGCCCCGGCGAGACCGTGATCCGGCTCCCCGCCTACGACGAGGTCAAGGACGACAAGGAGGCCTATGCCCGCGCCTCGCGGGTGCTGCACCGGGAGGCCAATCCCGGCAACGCGCGCCCCCTCGTCCAGCGCCACGGCGACCGCGACCTGTGGCTGAACCCGCCGCCGATCCCGCTCTCCAGCGACGAGATGGATGCGGTCTACGACCTGCCCTACGCCCGCGCGCCCCATCCGTCCTACGGCGACGCCAAGATCCCCGCCTGGGACATGATCAAGTTCTCGGTGACGATCATGCGTGGCTGCTTCGGCGGCTGCACCTTCTGCTCCATCACCGAGCACGAGGGCCGCGTCATCCAGAACCGCTCGGAGGGTTCGATCCTGCGCGAGATCGAGCACATTCGCGACAAGACGCCGGGCTTCACGGGCGTGATCTCGGATGTCGGCGGGCCGACGGCGAACATGTACCGGATGGCCTGCAAGGACCCGAAGATCGAGGCGGCCTGCCGGCTGCCGTCCTGCGTCTTCCCCGACATCTGCCCGAACCTGAACACCTCGCACGACGACCTGATCCGGCTCTACCGCAAGGTCCGCGAGGTGGAGGGCGTCAAGAAGGTGATGGTCGCCTCCGGCGTGCGCTACGACCTCGCGGTCCGGAGCCCCGAATACGTCGAGGAGCTCGTGACCCACCACGTCGGCGGCCGTCTCAAGATCGCCCCCGAGCACACCGAGCGCGGCCCCCTCGACCTGATGATGAAGCCGGGCATCGGCACCTACGACCGCTTCAAGGAGATGTTCGACGCCGCCGCCCAGAAGGCCGGGAAGAAGTACTACCTGATCCCGTACTTCATCGCGGCCCATCCGGGCACGACCGACGCGGACATGCTCAACCTCGCCCTCTGGCTCAAGAAGAACGACTACCGCGCCGATCAGGTCCAGACCTTCCTGCCCTCGCCCATGGCGACGGCGACGACCATGTACCACACCGAGATCAACCCCCTGCAGGGCGTGCGGCGCGGCGGCAGCGAACCGGTCGACGCGATCAAGGGGCTGCGGCAGCGCCGGCTGCACAAGGCGTTCCTGCGCTATCACGACCCCGAGAACTGGCCCCTGCTGCGCGAGGCGCTGCGGGCGATGGGCCGGGCGGATCTCATCGGGCCGCGGCCGGACCAGCTGGTTCCGGTCTCGCAGCCGCCGGGAACGGGCTCCGGGGCGGGCAAGGGGCGGGGCCAGCCGCACCCCGCCCGCCATCCGGGCGCGCCGCGCTTCACCACGAAGGGCGTGCCGCTGCGGAAGTGACGGTCCCGCGCGCCATGTGCGCGGTCTCACCGCATCCGGGGCGACAGGTGCCCTACGTCCCCCGGATGAGCATCCCCATCCGCGACGTCAGCGTCCCGATCTTCGTCAACGCCCTGCGCAGCATGAGCGCGTGGCTCGACAAGGCGGCATCGGAACAGCCGGAGGCCGCGTTGATCGGCCGGCGACTGGCGCCGGACATGAAGCCCCTGCCGGCCCAGTATCAGATGGCCTCCGACAGCGCGAAGAACGCGGTGGCCCGGCTCGCCGGGATCGAGGCGCCCGCGATGCCCGACGTCGAGACGACCTTCGCCGAACTCCAGGCGCGCTGTGCCAGGACGATCGCCTTCGTCGAGGGCGTCGATCCGGCCGCCTTGAGCGCCGAGCGCGAGGTGGAGCTGAAATTCCCGAACGGCATGGGATACCGCTTCAGCGGGCAGGCGTATCTCACCGGCTTCGCGCTTCCGAACTTCTTCTTCCACGTCACCACCGCGTACGGCATCCTCCGCAGCGCCGGGGTGAGCCTCGGCAAGATCGACTACCTCCAGCATCTCGGCCCGCCGACCCTCCCCACGACGAAGTAGGCGCGCCAGGCGCCCGAACCCCGAAACCCGAGACCGGGCGCTCGTCGCCGGCCTGCCGGTGGACGCCGTGGCGGCCGATCCGCCCCCCGGCAGGACCCGGATCTTGACGGCCGGGCGGGATCAAGGCCGGGGCGCGCGGGACGAGCCAGGATGTCCCGGCCCGGGGACCGATTGCCCCCGGGCAGAGGATGGGATGCGGGCGGGCCGACGACGTCCCGAACTCACTCGACGAAGCCCCAGGCGGCGTCCCGCGCGCGCCGGTCGTCCTCGTCCATCGGGCGCATCCAATCATCCGGGCGAGGAGTTCGGCACGGATCTCGGCAGGCATCCCCGGCGACCGCCGGTGCGGCGGGCGGCGCAGGCCGGACCGGGGATGCCGGTTCCCCCGCGCGGCGCGGGCCGGGCCGGGGCGGATCGCCCGCCCGCGCTCCCCGTCCCGGGGTCCGACCGCCGACGTGTCGTCTCGGAATCGTCATGGAAGCCCTCCTCAATGGGCCAGGAATCTCAATGGGCCAGGAACAGCGCCGCCGGGCTGCCCCGAAGGAGCGCCCGGGTGACGCCGCCGAAGAAGAACTCCCGGATGGGGGAATGCCGGTAGGCGCCGGCCACGATCAGGTCGGCCCGGAGCATCCGCGCCCGGTCGCACAGCGTCTCCGCGATGCCGTCCGCCACCGGCAGGTCGACGACCGTGACGGCCACGCCGTGGCGCGCCAGATGGGGGGCGAACTCGGCGCCCGGCACGGCGGCATGGAGGTCCTCCGGGTCGGCGACGCAGACGATCTCCACCACCTCGGCCGCGCGCAGGAACGGCAGCGCGTCGTTGGCCGCCCGCGCCGCCTGCGCGCTGCCGTCCCAGGCCACGACGATCCGCTGAGCGGAGAAGGCCTCGATGCCCGGCGGCACGGCGATGACGGGGCGTCCGCTGATGAACAGGGCCTTCTCGACGATCTCGCGGTCGATGTCGTAGGTCCGGGAGCCCGCGTCGAGGACCGTCAGGTCGTGCAGGCGCGCCTGCCTCGCGAGCCGGCCCACGATCTCCGGGAAGGGCAGGCTCGGCGTCTCGACCGTGCAGATCACGCCCGCCTGCGCCGCATCCCCGGCCACGCGGTCCGCGACGGAGCGAGCCAGCGCATCGAGGCGCCGGTCGATGGCGGCCACGCCGTCGAGGTCGAACGCGCCGAGCCAGGCATCGTCGCCGGTCAGCCGCCACGAGGCCGACTGGACCGTCAGGTGGGCGCCCGCGGCTCTCGCGAGGGTCAGCCCGTAGCCGATGGCGGCGGAGGCCTCCGGGCGGTCGGATTCGATGGCGGTCCCGACGAGGATGTCGCGGATGGCAGAGAGCGGCGAAGGAACGGCCTGGGACATCGTTCGTCTCCCGATTGAGCCGCCCTCAGCCTCGGCCGGTTTCGAACGATCCGCCTTGATCCACCTCAAGTCATCGCGCAGGCCCGCTCCCGGCGAACGCGGCCGGGCGGGATTTCCACTGCGTGCCGCGAAGACGAGACGCACCACCACGGACCCGGGAAGGCCTGGGATGCGCGGGACAGCCCGCCCCTGCGATGACGTCCCGACCCGGGAGCTTTCCGGCAGGATGTCCCCGACGGCGCCCGCCCTTGGCGAGATGCGCCGATGCCTCGGACGTTCGCCCGGCGGCTCGATCCCCCATGCGGCGACCGGCCGGCCCGGGGCGGACGATCCGGGCCGCGTCAGACCCGATCCGCCCCATCTCGCCGCGGGACCGGCCGCCTAGCGCGCGGCCCCGCCGATCAGGGCCCGGCGCAGGCGTCCCGAGACGGCGTCGATGAGGGCCACGGTCACCAGGATCATCAGGATCAGGAAGGCGACCTGGCGCAGTTCGAGGACGCGGATCAGCTCGCTGAGATACTGGCCGATGCCGCCCGCGCCGACGATGCCGATGATGGTGGCCGAGCGGGTGTTCGATTCGAAGAAGTACAGCACCTGGCTGCCGAGCACCGGCAGCACCGCCGGGATCAGCCCGAAGCGGATGCGGTGCAGCGCGGTGCCGCCGGAGGCGGAGACGCCCTCGCCGGCCTTGGCGTCGGCGGTCTCCACCGCCTCGGAGAACAGCTTGCCCAGCGCCCCGACATCCGCGCACGCGATAGCGAGCGCCCCGGCGAAGGGGCCGAGCCCGACGACGTTGATCCAGATCAGGGCCCAGATCAGCACGTCGACGGAGCGCATCACGTCGAGGCCGCGCCGGACGGTGAAGTGCACGAAGGGGTTCGGCACCACGGTGCGGGCGGCCAGGAACGCCACCGGAAAGGCCACGAGCGCGGCCGTCAGTGTGCCGATGAAGGCGATGCCGAGGGTCTCGGCCAGCGCCTGGAGGAAGGCGAAGGCCCGGCCGCCGGTCTCGGGCGGCCACATCAGCAGGCTGAACTCGCCGAGGCGGCCGAGACCGGCCAGCAGGCGCGCGCCGGAGACATCGAGGCGCACCAGGGCGTAGGCCGCCAGGGCGGCGAGGCCGGCCAGCGCCAGGACCGCCAGGAGGCGCCCCCGCCAGGCCGGCCGGAAGCTGTCGGGAAAGCGCCGGCGCAGGGCGGCGATCTCGGCCGGGGTCGGGTCGGGGCCGGTCATCGCAGGCCCCCGAGCAGCCCGTGGCGCAGGCGCTCGGTGCCGAGGTCGATCGCCATCACGGTGAGGATGATCAGGACCAGGATGGCGCTGACGTCGGCGTAGTAGAAGTTGCGGATCGCCACGAGGAGCTCCTGCCCGATGCCGCCGGCGCCGACGAAGCCCATGACGCCGGCACCCCGCACGTTGATCTCGAAGCGCAGCAGCCCGTAGGAGACGAAGTTCGACAGCACCTGCGGCAGCACGGCGAAGCGCAGGGTCTCGATCCGCCCGGCCCCGGCGGCGGTGAGGCTCTCCACCGGCCGCATGTCGATGTTCTCGACGACCTCCGAGAACAGCTTGCCGAGCGCCCCCGTGCTGTGGATCGCCAGGGCCAGCACGCCCACCATCGGCCCGAGGCCGAAGGCGATGACGAAGAGCAGCGCGAACACGATCTCGGGCACGGTGCGGCAGAATTCGAGCCCGCGCCGCACCAGGATGCAGGCCGTCCGGCTGCCCGTCACGTTGGCGGCGGCGGAGAAGCACAGGAGGACGCCGCCGATCGCCCCCAGGAGGGTGCCGAGATAGGCCATCAGCAGCGTCTCCCCCAGGAGCCCGAGCCATTTCGGCCCGCCCCAGTACCATTCGGCCAGGTCCCCCGGCAGGTTCGCCCAGGTCAGGGGTGGCAGGATCTGGACGATGTAGTCGGTGAAGCGGCCGAGATGGGTCGCCAGCACCCAGGGGCGCACCTCCGCGGCCCAGGCGGCGAGCCCGGTGAGGACGACGAGCCCGGCGAGGCCCGCACAGGTCCGGCGCCGGGTCGCGGCGACGGCGGCGTCGTAGGCCCCCGCCAGGGCGGCGGCCCGGTCCGGGGGCAGGGGCGCGATCCGCTCAGGCATCGGTCGTCCCCGGCGCGCCCCCGCGCCCACGGCTCGTGACGGGTCCGGTCAAGATTTGCGGCGCTGGTCGTCGTTGAACTTCAGCATCTCGATGATCGGCTGGTAGTCCTTCAGGGTCACGGGGGTGAGGCCCTGGTCCTTGCCGTCCGAGAGCCAGTCGAAGGCCGCCTTGTCGGCCGTGGGCATCGCCACCAGGGCCTCGCGGATCTTCGCCTTGAGGGCGTCGGGCAGGCTCGACAGCATGGCGAAGGGGCCCTCGGGCAGGAAGTCGGACTTGAACACCACGCGGAAATCGGCCTGGCTCATCGGCGTGCCATCGGGCTTCTTCAGCATGCCCTTGGCGGCCATGCGGGTGACCATGGTGTCGGTGTCGGTGTTGTAGAGGTTGGCCGCCGCGTCCACGGTGCCCTGCACCAGGGCGAGGACCGCGTTCTCGTGGCTGCCGGCATAGACGGTCTTGCCGAAGACCGTGTCGACCGGGTAGCCGGCCTTGTTCAGGAAGAAGCGCGGCGCCTGGTTGCCGGAGGTGGAGTTCGGGTCGACCAGGGCCAGGTTCTTGCCCTTGAGGTCCTCGATCGTCTTGTAGGGGCTGTCGGCGCGCACGTAGACCACCGAATAGTAGCCCGAGGCGCCGGTGTTGTGGCGCTGGTTGACGATGGGCTCGACCTTGACGCCGGTCATCACCGCGCGGGCGAAGGAGGCGGGGCCGTAGAAGGCGAGCTGGGCGTTGCCGGCACGCTGGCTCTCGATCACGGCGGCGTAGTCGTTGGCGATGCGCAGCTTGACCGGCACCCCGAGGGCCTTCGACAGGTAGGCGGTCATCGGCGCGTAGCGATCGGTGGTGCCCGACGCGTTCTCGGCCGGGATCACCGCCAGGGTCAGCTCCGGATAGGCCGCACTCCAGTCCTGGGCGGCGGCGGGCGCGGCGAGGAGGGCGAGCGCGAGGGCTCCGGCGAGGGATCGGCGGGTCAGCATGGGAAACTCCCGGATGGAGGGTTTCAGGACTCAGGCGACGAGGGCGGCGGGGTAGGGCGCGCGGCGCGCGGGCGCGTCCATGACCTCGCCCGCCTCCAGCCCGTAGAGCTGGCGGGCGACGTCCTCGGTGAGGTCGGCGGGGGAGCCGTCGAACACGAGGCGGCCGTCGGCGAGGCCGACGAGGCGGTCGCAATAGGTGCGGGCCAGATCCAGGGAATGCAGGTTGCACAGGACCGTGATGCCGTGGCGCCGGTTGGCCTCGGCCAGGGCGTCCATGACGATGCGGGTGTTGCGCGGGTCGAGGGAGGCCACGGGCTCGTCGGCCAGGATCAGGTCGGGGGCCTGCATCATCGCCCGCGCGATGGCGACGCGCTGCTGCTGGCCGCCGGAGAGCTGGTCGGCCCGGTGCCCGGCGAAGTCGCCCATGCCGAAGCCGTCGAGGGCGGCCAGGGCCAGGGCGCGCTCGCGCTCGGACCAGAGCTTGAGCAGCGCGCGGTGACGGGGCACCTCCGAGAGCCGGCCCATCAGGACGTTGCTGAGCACGTCGAGGCGGCCGACGAGGTGGAACTGCTGGAAGATCATGGCGCAGCGCGCCCGCCAGCGCCGCAGGTCGCGCCCGCGCAGGGCCGTGACGTCGAGGCCGTCGAACAGGATGCGGCCGCCCGTCGGCTCGGCGAGGCGGTTGATCATCCGCAGCAGGGTCGACTTGCCGGCGCCCGAGCGCCCGATCACGCCGACGAAGCGGCCGCGGGGGATGGCGAGGGAGACGCGCTCCACGGCGCGGCGGTCGCCGTAACGGCGCGTCAGATCTTCGAGGATCAGCATGCGGGTATCCGGCGCTTCACGATGAACGCCGGTAAACCCGCGGGGCACGACAGGATCATGACAGTTGTTCGGCTAATCGAGAGCCGGAAGTCTCAGGCCTCTGCTTCGTAGCGCTCCAGGAACGCGTCGATCGACAGGGCGCGGAAGTCCGGCAGGGCGCGGCGCAGGCGGGCGTGGTCCCAATCCCACCAGGCCAGGGCCAGCAGGCGCTCGGCGATCGCCTCGGGGAAGCGGCGGCGCACGACCCGGCCCGGATTGCCGACCACGACGGTGTAGGGCGCGACATCCCGCGTCACGATCGTGCCGGCGCCCACCACCGCCCCGGTGCCGATGGTGCGCCCGGCCAGGATGACGGCGCCGTGGCCGATCCAGACGTCGTGGCCGATGCGGACGGGCAGGGCCCGGCGCCGGGCGAAGAAGGCGGGCTCGTCCCGCTCCTCCCCCGGCCAGTAGGCGCCGGCCCGGTAGGTGACGTGGGATTGCGAGGCCCGCTCCATCGGGTGGTTGCCGGGGTTGATCCGCACGTGGGAGGCGATGGAGCAGAACTTGCCGATGGTGGTGTGGTTCGCCTGCCCGTCCTCGACGATGTACGTGTAATCGTCGAGATGCGTCTCGCTGAGGCGCGTGCGCGCGCCGACCTCGGTGTAGCGGCCGAGGCGGCACGCCGAGAGCTCGGCGGTCGGGTGGACGGCCGGTTCGAGGCCGAGGCGATCGGAGACCATCGGGCGATCCTGTCAGGCGAGGAAGGGAAGGCGGCGCAGGAGGCGGAACGGGCCCGCGCCGTCCTGGACGACCACGCTCACCGCATCGACCGTCAGGTCGGGCAGGCCCGCGGCGGCGGCGGCCAGCAGGGGCAGGGCGGTCGCCCCGTCCTCCGGCCCGAGGGGGCCGGTGAGCGTCATGTGGAAGCGGAAGGCCTCGAAGACGTGCGGATAGCCCCAGCGCTCCAGCAGCGCCCGGCCGCGGGGATCGAGGCGCTCGGGGCGGCGGCGGGCCCGCTCGGCGGGCGTGAGGGGCGCGCGCAGGGGATCGAGGGCCGCGACGCACTCGGCGGCGAGGAGGCCGAGGGCGGCCGGGGGGGCAACCGGCACCAGGGCGGCGAAGGCCCCGAGGGCGGCGACCCGCAGGGGGCCGACGGGCAGGGGGCTCCGGTGCGCGGCCAGGGCCTCGGCCGCCGCGAGGAGATCGGCCTCGGTGGCGCCGGGGGCGAGGCGCATCGGCGCCTTCAGGGTGGCGTGGAAGCCGTAGGTGCGCGGCTCGGCGGTGTGGGCGGCCAGGATCGCCCGGAGCGCCTCCGGGCCGGGCGCCGGGCCGGGACCGAGGATCGCCTCGCCGAAGGCGTCCAGGGCCGAGCCGGGGGCGGGCGTGAAGTAGAGGGCGTATCGGGCGGGTCGGTCCAACGGGGTCGTGTCCTGGCGGCACGCGAGGGGCGGGGTGGGCCGCACGGGGTGCGCCCGCGCGCGAGGTGCCGAAGCGCGCATACCACGGGCGCCCGACGCCGATATGACAGGCTGGGCGCCGTCCGAGGCGCGATGAGGCGATGGCCGTGTCCGCGCGCAGGCACAGACAGATCCGGACCCTGACTCCGCCCTCCCTTGCCGTGGCGGTCGCCCTGCTAGTGGCCGGCGGGGCCGGCGCGCAGGCCGCGGGGGAGGCGCCCACGCGCCGCTTCACGGCCGCCTACGGCCTGAGCTTCCTGAACCTGCCGGCGGGCGAGGCGAGCCTCGCGGTCGAGCGGGCGGACGCGCGCTACGCCCTCGAGCTCGAGGCGGGCCTGCGCGGCCTCGCCGGCTTCTTCTTCGACGGGGCCGGCAAGGCCACCGTCGCGGGGTCGACGAATCGCGCCGGCGCGGTCACCGCCACCTTCCGGATCGACAGCCGCTACGGCGGCAAGCCGATCGCGGTGGAACTCGACCTCGCCGGCGGGCGCGTGCGCAGCGCCAGCGTCGCGCCGCCCCCGACCCCGCGCGACGACCGGGTCCCGGTGGCGCCGGAGGACAGGGTCGGCGTGGTCGACCCCCTGACCATGCTGACGATTCCCCTCGGGACCGCTCCCCTGGACCCCGGCCTGTGCGACCGGCGCATCCCGGTCTTCGACGGGGCGAGCCGGGCCGACCTCGTGCTGTCGCGGGGCAGCCTCGCCACGGTGACGGAGGGCGCCTATCGCGGCCCCGCCCTCGACTGCCGGGTCCGGTGGGTGCCGATCTCCGGGCACCGCTCCGGCGGGAGCAACGTCCGCCGCATGGCCGCCAACGACGACATGCGGGTGCGCTTCGCCCCGATCCTCGACGGGGCGCTGCTGCTGCCGCTGTCGATCACGGTCGCCACCGGCTGGGGCTCGGTGCGCATCGAGGCGACCCGCTGGGGCGGGGCGCCGCCGGCCGGCCCGGACGCCCCGGCGGCGAGGCCCGGCGTGACCGTGCGGCTGCCCAACGCCCGCTAGCTGGGGCGTGGCTGGGACCGGGCCCGGCGACGACCTCGTGCCGCCCCGCACGCCGGCGGTGGAACGCCCGTTCCCCCGCCGCGTTCGCCCCGCGACGCAGCACAGGAGACGCCAGCATGGCCAATGCGATGATCCACGACATCTTCAGCGGCACCCCGAACCTCACCACCACGGAGCGCGCCGTCTCGGTGGTGCTCGGCCTCGGCATCGCCGCCGCCGCCGCGCAGCCGCGCCCGAACAAGTGGCTCAGCCTCGCGGCCCTCGTGGTCGGCGCCGGCCTCGCCATCCGCGGCGCCACCGGCCACTGCGCCGTCAAGGCCGCCACCGAGGCCTGACCGGCCCCGCGCCCGGTGCCCACGGCATCGGGCGGATCGCGACCGGACACGAAAAAGGGGCGCCTCGGTGAGGCGCCCCATCTCGTTTCGGGCTTCGGACGTCGCTGGCCTTACAGCGTGGTGGTCGAGCGGCGGCCCTGGATGAAGCCGTAGATCGCCAGCACGACGATGGCGCCGACGACGGCGCCGATCAGGCCCGCGCCCTGGTTCGGACCGTACCAGCCCAGCGCCTGGCCGAGGAAGGTGGCGACGAAGGCGCCGACGATGCCGAGGATCGTGGTCAGGATGAAGCCGCCGGGCTCGTTGCTGCCCGGCATGATGAACTTGGCGATGACACCGGCCAGAAAGCCGATGATGATGGTCCAGATGATACCCATGAGCTGATCCTCGAACTTGGCCGAACCCTCTGGGTCGGACGTCACTGGCGGCAGGGGCCGGCTTTCGAGCCTTGGCCTTGGCGCATGGGGTGAGAACGCCGCACCCGCGGGATGAGTTGCGCCGCACGACGGGACTTTGTCACGTGGACGGAAACGCCGATCCGGCGCGCCCGGTTCGCCGCGCGCGCCGGGCGCGGGGGGCCTTTACGTTCGGGTCCCCGACGCGGCACAACGCTTGCCCCGAGCCGGGATGCCAAGGGGGCATTCCAGGGGTGCCCAGCGGCATCCCGCGGCCGACACGCGAGAGGCACGTATCCCCGCCATGACGATCCAGCGCTTCGAATCCGGTCCCCGCATGAGCCAGGCCGTCACCTACGGCGACATGGTCTTCCTCGCGGGCCAGGTGGCCGGCACGGTGGTGGGCGCCGGCGTCACCGCGCAGACCCAGGAGATCCTGGGCGAGATCGACCGCCTGCTGGCGGCCGCCGGCACCGACAAGAGCCGCATCCTCACCGCCACCATCTACCTGGCCGACATCGCCACCTTCGCGGAGATGAACGCCGCCTGGGACGCCTGGGTGGCGAAGGACAACCCGCCGGCCCGCGCCACGGTGGAGGCCAAGCTCGCCGCCCCCGAATACCTTGTCGAGATCGTGGTCGTGGCCGCGAAAGGACAGGCATGAGCCGAGCCGGCACCCGCCGCGCGCTCCTGTCCGGGGGGCTGGTCGCCGGGGCGCTCGCCGCCCTGGCGCCCGGCCTGCCGGGGGCCCGGGCGCAGACGCCCGCGCCGCAGGGCGAGCGCGTGGTCAACATCTACAACTGGTCGGACTACATCGACCCGAAGGTGCTCGACGCCTTCACCCGGGAGACCGGGATCAAGGTCGTGTACGACACCTACGACAACAACGAGATCCTCGAGACCAAGCTGCTGGCCGGGCGCTCGGGCTACGACGTGGTGGCCCCTTCCGGGCCGTTCCTGCAGCGGCTGATCCGGGCGGGCGTGTTCCAGCCCCTCGACAAGGCCCGGATCCCCAACCTCGTCCATGCCTGGCCCGAGATCGCCGCGCGGCTCGCCACCTACGACCCCGGCAACACCTACGCCGTGGACTACATGTGGGGCACCACCGGCATCGGCGTGAACCTCGCCCAGGTGCGCGAGCGCCTGGGGGCGAACCAGCCCCTCAACAGCTGGGGCCTCGTCCTCAATCCGGGCCTGATGGCCAAGCTCAAGGATTGCGGGGTGATGCTGCTCGATTCCCCCGAGGACCTGATCCCGAACCTGCTGCCGTTCTACGGCTTCAAGCCGGATTCCAAGCGCTGGGACGACATCACCCAGGTCACCGACGCCCTGTTCAAGGTCCGCGGCTCGGTGCGCAAGTTCCACTCCTCGGAATACATCAACGGGCTGGCCAACGGCGACCTCTGCCTGGCGGTCGGCTATTCCGGCGACATCATGCAGGCGCGCAAGCGGGCCGAGGAGGCCAAGAACGGGGTCGAGATCGGCTATGTCATCCCCCGCGAGGGCGCGCTGATGTGGTTCGACGCCCTCGCGATCCCGAAGGACGCCCCCCATCCCGCCGAGGCCCACCGCTTCCTCGACTACCTGATGCGGCCCGAGGTGGCGGCGGCCAACACCAACTTCGTCTCCTACGCCAGCGGCAACGCGGCGGCCCGGAAGTTCGTCAAGCCCGAGATCCTGGCCAATCCCGGCATCTACCCGGACGAGGCGACGATGCAGCGCCTCGCCAGCAACACCGCCTGGGACGACCGCACCCAGCGCTTCGTCACCCGGAGCTGGACCCGGGTGCGCACCGGCCGCTGAGGCCGTCGCCGACCGGACCCCCAAACGAGAACGGCGGCCCCGAGGGACCGCCGTTTCGTGTTTCGGCGCGAGCGCCCGACGATCAGTTGCTGGCGAGGTGGGGCATCGGGTCGACCGGGGTCGCGCCCTTGCGGATCTCGAAGTGGAGCTGGGGCGAGGTCACGTTGCCGGAGGCGCCGGACTTCGCGATGGTCTGGCCGCGCTTCACCTTCTCGCCGGGGCGCACGTCGAGCTCGCCGTTATGGGCGTAGGCCGAGACGTAACCGTTGGAGTGGCGCACCAGGACGAGCTTGCCGTAGCCCTTCACGTCGGAGCCCGCATAGGCCACGGTGCCGTCCTCGGCGGCCTTCACCGCGGTGCCCTCGGGCACCGAGATGTTGATGCCCTCGTTGCCGGAGGTGCCGTAGCCCGAGATCACCCGGCCCTTGGCGGGCCAGCGGAAGGACTGCTCGGAGGCGGCGACCGACCCGGTGCTGGCCGGCTCGGCCTTGGGCGCCTCGACCGCGGCGACCTTCACGGGCGCCTTGGCGGCCTCCTTGGCGGCGGCCTCCGCGGCCTTCGCCTCGGCGACCTTGCGGGCGGCCTCCTTGGCGGCGTCGGCCTTGGCCAGCTTGGCCGCCTCGGCCTCGGCCGTCTTGCGGGCCGCCTCGGCCTTCTTGGCCGCGTCCTTGGCCGCGTCCGCCTTCGCCTCGGCCTTCACCTCGGCCTTGGCTTCCTTGATCTCGATCTTGCGGACCGCCTTGTCCTCGGCCTTGGCGACGGCCTGACCGGGACGGGGATGGGCCTTGCGGGCCTCGGCCGCCTTGGTCTCGGCGAGCTTGGCGGCGGCCGCCGCCTTCTCCGAGGCCTTGCGGGTCTCGGAGGCCTTCGCAGCCTCCACGACCTTGCGGGCTTCGGCGAGCTTGGCGGCCTCGGCCTGGCGCTTGGCCTCGACCTTGGCCTCGGCGGCCTCGCGGGCCTCCGCCTCGCGGCGGGCGTCGGCGGCACGCTTCTCGGCGGCCCGGTCGATCACCTTCGGGGCCGGCGCGGCGGGCACCGCGCGGGTGCTCATGCGGGCCGCATCGGGATTCATGCCCGAGACCGCCGAACCCGTCATGCCGCCCGAGACCGGCTCGGTGGAGGCGAGACGCGTGGTCTGGGGCCGGGCCGGGGCGGGGGCCGCCGCCATCGGGCGGGGCGACATGGCCGCCGGCGAGGAAGCCGCGCCCGGGGCCCCGAGGGCCTGGGACTGGATGCGGCTGGTGCGCACCACCGGCGCCGGGGCGATCTCGCCGTCGGGCAGGCTGCCCGTCGCGGCGGGCTCGCTCGACAGGTTCGAGGCAAATGGATTGCCGAAGGGATCGCCCAACCGGGACGCATCCGAAGAACAGGCGGCCGCACCGCCTCCAATCACGCCGATGAGCGCGAAACGCGACAGCGTCCTCAACCCTCGACCAGTCCCGCGAACCCGCATCGACGCACCTGTTTGCCTGACGCAACTTGATGACGTCATTCAAACCCGATTCAGGTTAAGCAACCGTTCCGATTCACCACGTTCGCGGCACGGACGGGGCTCCGCCGGAACCTTTCGCGCTACAGGACGCCGGCGCGCCCCGGGGTGAGCGGCGCCAGCCGGACGGCCGCGCCGGGGCGCACGTCCAGGGCGCCGTCCGGTCCCCGCGTCCAGGTGACGAGGCCCGCCGCCTCGGGCCGGCCGACCGGGGCGACGAGGCGGCCGCCGGGGCCGAGCAGGTCGCCGAAGTGCCCAGGAATCGCCGGAACCGTCCCGTTGAGGAGGATGCGGTCGAAGGGCTCCGCCCCCCGCAGGGTCGCCGGGTGCAGCCCGTCCCCGATGGTGATCGTGGCGAGCGGCCGGTCCTCCGGCACGAGGTTGTCGCGGGCCTCGTCCGCCAGGGTGGCGTAGCGCTCGAGGCTGCGGACATGGGCGGCGCCCAGCCGCAGCAGCAGGGCGGTGACGTAGCCCGAGCCGGTGCCGATCTCGAGGATGCGGGCGCCCGGGCGCAGGCCCAGGGCCTTCAGCATCGCCGCCACCGTGGTCGGCGCCGTCATGGTCTGCCCGCAGGCCAGGGGCAGGGCGAGGTCGCGCCGGGCGAGGTCGCGGTGCCGGGCCGGGGCGAAGCGCTCGCGCGGCACCCGCTCCATCGCCCGCAGGGTGTCGGTGTCGCGCACGCCGCGGCCCCGCAGGGCCATGACGAAGGCGGCATCCTCGATCGAGCCCTCGTGCATCATGGCTGATTCTCGAAGAAGGCCCATTGTCTCTGGGTGTGTGCCGCAGGGGGGACGGCTTGTCCCGGGCGCGGCTGCTCAGAGTTGCGGCTCGGATTCGAATGGAACGCGTTCCCCTCCCCCCTGCGGGGAGGGGGCAGGGGTGGGGGTCGCTCCGCTGGCCTCAGTCGGTCGCGGGTCACCCAGCCACCCCCACCTCCCACGCCTCCCACGCCTCCCCACAAGGGGGAGGAGGGCCGCATCGGGCTGAGCAAAACGATTGCTAAACCTCCGAAAAACCCTGCGCGAAGCGCGTCAGGCTCGGCTCGTCGGTGAGGTCGAGGCGCAGCGGCGTGACCGAGATGCGCTTCTCCGCGATGGCCTTGAGGTCGGTGCCGTGGCCGGGCTGGAACGTCGCCTTGGCGAAGGCGAGCCAGAAATAGGGATTGCCGCGCCCGTCCTGGCGCGCATCGATCTGGAGCAGGGCCTGGTTGCGGAAGCCCTGCGCCGTCACCGCCGTGCCCAGGACCTCCCCGGGCTCGCAATCGGGGAAGTTCACGTTGACGACGATGCCGGGCTCGATGCCGATGTCGAGGATCTTGCGGACGACCCCGGGGCCGTGCTCGGCGGCGCACTGCCACTTGATGGCGCCGCGCCCGCCGGCCCCGTAGGCCTGGCTCAGCGCGATCGATTTCACGTTGAGGATCGTCCCCTCCATGGCCGCCGCGATGGTGCCCGAATAGGTCACGTCCTCGGCGACGTTCTGGCCGCGGTTGACGCCCGAGAGCACCAGGTCGGGCCCGTGGTCCTTGAGGATGTGGCGCACGCCCATGATCACGCAATCGGACGGCGTGCCCTTCACGGCGAAGCGCTTCTCGGCGACTTGGCGCAGACGCAGGGGGTCGTTCAGCGAGAGGGAATGCGAGACGCCGGACTGGTCGGTCTCCGGCGCCACCACCCAGACGTCGTCCGAGAGGGCCCGGGCGATCCCCTCCAGGGTCTCGAGCCCCGGCGCGTGGATGCCGTCGTCGTTGGTGACGAGAATGCGCATCAGCTCTTGAACCCCTCGATCCGGTCGATCCCGCCCATATAGGCCTTCAGCACCGACGGCACCGTGACGCTGCCATCCGGGTTCTGGTAGTTCTCCATGACGGCGATGAGCGCGCGGCCCACGGCCACGCCGGACCCGTTGAGGGTGTGGACGAAATTCACCGCCTTGCCATCCCGGGCGCGGACGCGCGCGTTCATCCGCCGCGCCTGGAAGTCGCCGCAGACCGAGCAGGACGAGATCTCGCGGAACGTCTCCTGGCCCGGCATCCAGACCTCGATGTCGTAGGTCTTCTGGGAGGCGAAGCCCATGTCGCCGGTACACAGCGTCATGATCCGGTAGGGCAGGTCGAGCTTCTTCAAGACCGCCTCGGCCGAGCCCAGCATGCGCTCGTGCTCCGCGGCCGACTGCTCCGGATGGGTGATCGAGACGAGCTCGACCTTGTTGAACTGGTGCTGGCGCAGCATGCCGCGGGTGTCCCGCCCCGCCGAGCCGGCCTCGGCCCGGAAGCACGGGGTGAGGGCGGTGAAGCGCAGGGGAAGCTCTTCCTCGCGCAGGATGCTCTCGCGCACGAGGTTGGTGAGGGGGACTTCCGCCGTGGGGATGAGCCAGTGCTCGCCCGCCTGGAACTGGTCGTCCCGGAACTTCGGCAGCTGCGCCGTGCCGAACATCGCCTCGTCGCGGACCAGGATGGGCGGCGCCACCTCGGTGTAGCCGTGCTCGCCGGTATGCAGATCGAGCATGAACTGGCCGAGCGCCCGCTCCATACGGGCGAGCTGGCCCTTGAGCACCACGAAGCGGGCGCCGGACATCCGGGACGCGGCCTCGAAATCCATCAGGCCCGAGGCCTCGCCGATCTCGAAATGCTGCTTTCCGGTGGCGAGCTGGGGCCGGTGCGCCGCGAAGCGCCGGTACTCGACGTTGCCGTGCTCGTCGGCGCCCTCGGGCACGTCCGGGTTCGGGCGGTTCGGGATCGCGGCGAGGCGCGCGTCGAGGGTCGTCGCCGCCTCCGCCTGCGCGGCTTCCAGCGCCGGAGCCTCGTCCTTCAGATGGGCGACCTCGGCCATGAGCGCTTGCGCCCGGGCCTCGTCCTTGGCCTTCTTGGCGCCGCCGATCTCCTTGGCCAAAGCGTTGCGGCGCTCCTGGTTGCCTTGCGCGGCCGAGATCGCGGACTTGCGCGCGTCGTCCAGGGCGATCAGCTCGGCGGCGAGCGGCGCCAGCCCGCGGCGGCGCAGGGCCTCGTCGAAGGCGTCCGGGTTCTCGCGGATGGCGCGGATGTCGTGCATGGGCTCGGCTCGTACGATGCGAGCCCGACGCTTAGCCGCATCGGCCCCGGCCCGACAAGCGCGGCCGGGTGATCCGCCCCGCTACTGCGCCCGGATCTGGCGCTCGGCCGCCTTGTCCTCGGCGCGCCCGTAATTGATGAAGAACAGGTTCCCCTCCACGGGGCGCCCCTTCTGCAGGTTCGTGAGCTGCACCGTGGTCTGGTAGCCCTGCGGATCGGTGATCCGCCACTGGCTGAGGGTCTTCACCTCGGCGTCGAAGAAGAGCTGGATCTTCGAGGTGCCGCCCAGCGTCGAGCGGTCCTCCAGGGCGATGCGCAGGCCGCCCGGATCGTTGGCCACGTCGGTGACGGAGAGATCGCGGGCGAGGTCGATCTTGTCGCGCAGCAGGAATTTCAGGGGCGTCTGCGAGATGAAGTAGAGGTCCTGGGTGCCGAGCTTGCGGTCCTTGACCGCCACCGAGGTCCCGTCGGCCACGATCTCGAGAGGGGAGGGCTGGTCGTAGTCGAAGCGCAGGCGGCCGGGCTTGGCCAGCGTCAGCTTGCCGCCGATCCGGCGCCCGTCCGGGCCGATCTGGACGAAGCTGCCGGTGAGCGTGGTCATGCCGTTGAAGTAGGCGTTGGCCTGCGCGATCACGGTGGCGTCGTCCGCCTCGACCGCGACGGCGGCCGCTGCGGGCGCGCCCACGGCCGCGACCTTGGCGGCCTTTCCGTCGGCGACCTTGCCGTCGGCGGCCTTCCCATCGGCAGCCTTCGGATCCGCGGCCTTGGCCTCGCCCCTGGGGGCTTTCGCCTCGCCCTTGGCCGCCTTGTCGGACGGCTTCGTGGTCTTCGGCGCCTGGGCGACGGGCTTCTTCGGAGCGGCGGCCGGGGGCGCGGCCTCCGGGGCGGGCTCCGGCTCGGGGGCCGGGGCCGGCTGCTCCTTGCGGCCGAACAGGCCGTCGAGGAACGAGGAGACCTGGGCGGAGGCCGGCTGCGGCAGGGCGAGGCCCGCCGCCAGGACGAGCAGCGGACCGGCGGCGAGGCGGTGACGGCGGCCGATCATCGGGACGCTCCCTTGAGGCGATGCGTAGGCGTGCGGATCGAGTGCGGGTGGTGCCCGCTTAGAAGCCCGCCCTGTGGCGAATATGCGACGGGTGGGACGGCCACCGCCCCACCCGCGCCATCCGGCTCAGTCGTCGTAATCCATCATGCCGGAGGCGGCGTGGCCGCCCTCCATCAGGATCTCGCGCTTGCCGGCATGGTTGGCCGGGCCGACGATGCCCTCGATCTCCATCCGCTCCATGATGGAGGCGGCGCGGTTGTAGCCGATCTGCAGGCGGCGCTGGATGTAGCTCGTCGAGGCCTTGCGGTCGCGCATCACCACCTGCACCGCCTGGTCGTAGAGCTCGGCGCCGGGATCGATGCCGCCGCTGCCCGCATAGGCGCCGGCGTCGAAGATCGGGGCGTCGCTGTCCTCGATCTCGGCCGCCTGGGCCTTCTCGGCCCGGTCGGCCTTGTCCGCCTTCGCGCCCTTGGCGGGCTTCTCGTCGCCGCTGCCGTCGTCGGCCGTGACGGCCTCGAGGTAGGAGGGTCGGCCCTGGCGCTTGAGGTGGGCGACCACGCTCTCGACCTCCGCATCCGAGCAGAACGGCCCGTGCACGCGCG
>NZ_LMNE01000006.1:52683-145589 GCF_001423285.1 Methylobacterium sp. Leaf111
CCTTGCCCGCCACCATCATCAGGTCGGCCATCTCGTCGACCACGATCACGATGTAGGGCAGCGCCGACAGGTCCATCTCCTCCGTCTCGTAGACGGCCTGGCCGGTCTCGCGGTTGAAGCCGGTATGGACCTCGCGGGTGATGGTCTCGCCCTTGGCCCGGGCCTCCGCCATGCGGGCGTTGTAGCCGTCGATGTTGCGCACGGCGATCTTGGACATCTTCTTGTAGCGCTCCTCCATCTCGCGCACGGCCCATTTGAGGGCGATGACCGCCTTCTTCGGGTCGATGACGACGGGGGAGAGCAGGTGCGGGATGCCGTCGTAGACGGAGAGCTCCAGCATCTTCGGGTCGACCATGATCAGGCGACACTCCTCCGGCTTCATCCGGTAGAGGAGCGACAGGATCATGGTGTTGATGGCCACGGACTTGCCCGAGCCCGTGGTGCCGGCCACCAGCAGGTGGGGCATCTTGGCCAGATCCGCGATGATCGGCTCGCCGCCGATGTTCTTGCCCAGGCACAGGGCGAGCTTGTGCTTGCTCATGCCGAAATCGGCCGAGGCGAGGAGTTCGCGCAGGTACACGGTCTCGCGGGTGTCGTTGGGCAGCTCGATGCCGATGACGTTGCGGCCGGGGACCACGGCGACGCGGGCGGAGACCGCCGACATCGAGCGGGCGATGTCGTCCGAAAGCGAGATCACGCGGCTCGACTTGGTGCCGGGCGCCGGCTCCAGCTCGTAGAGGGTGACCACCGGGCCGGGACGCACGGCCAGGATGTCGCCGCGCACGCCGAAATCCTGCACCGTCTGCTGGAGGTTGAGGGCGTTCTGCTCCAGCACGTCGGCATCGACCTCCTCCGTCTCGTTCAGGGGCGGCTCGGCCAGGAGGTCGAGGGCGGGGTGCTCGTAGTCGGCGTTCTCCACGAAGGACATCGGCACGTGCCGGCCGGCCGGGATGAGGAGCGGGCGCTCGGGCAGGATCGCGCGCGGCATGTGGACGGCCGGGACCTCCGGCGCCGCGACGGCCTCCGCCGCGGGGGCGGACGCCTCGGCCTCGACCGGGACGGACCCCTCGACCGCGTCGGTCGACGCGACCGAATCGGTCGACGCGACGGGCGTCGGAGCCTCGATCTCGGGCTCGGGGGCGGACAGGCCCTTGGGATTGCGCAGCAGCACCGGGCGCGCCGGGATCGGGGTCGGCACGAAGGCGGGCTCGGCCGCCCGGGGCGCCGCCGCGACGAGGGCAGGGACGACGGGGGCAGGGACGACAGGGGCAGGGGCGACAGGCGCCGGCTCGAAGGGCGCGACCGGCACGAACGGCATAGCCCCCGGCAGGGCAGGGGAGGGGGCCGGAAGCGGAGCCGCGACCATCGGGGCGGCCACCAGGGCCGCGGCGCCGACGGGGGCGGCCGGACGGCCGGCGCGGATCGCCGCGCGGGCCGCCATGGCGTGGAGCGGGGTGGAACGGACCGGCGCCGCCCCCGGAACCGCGTTGTCCTGGCCTTCGACCGGGCGCGGCGGGCCGAAGGGCTCGAACCGCACGAGGTGTTCCAGGCGGTAGCCCGCCCGGGCCGGCGCCGTCTCGGCGGTCGCGTCGGCCGGGGCGGAGGCCGCGGGCTCGACCCGTGCCGCAGCGCCGTCGAAGGCCCCGCGCTCGGAGACGGGGCTTTCGGCGGTGGCGATCTCGGAGGGGACGATCTCGGAGGGGACGATCTCGGAGGCGGCGATCTCGGACGCCGGCAGCGGGGCGGGCTCGGCCTGGATCGCCGACCAGGCGTCGAGGGCGGCGCCGTCGCGGCCGTCGAACCAGGCCTGGACCTCGGACCAGTCCGGCACGTCCGACCAGTCGCGATCGTCGGGGATCACGGCCGTCTCGACGGGCGCGGTGTCTGCGGGGGCGGTCTCGGCGAGAGACGTTTCGGCGAGAGAGGTTTCGACAGGGACGGCCTCGACCGGCGCAGGCTCCGGCGCGAGCGCGGCGGGAGCCTCCGGGTCGGGACGGACCTGGCGCCGGTCGGGGCTGCGGAAGAAGCGCACGCCGGGGGGGGCGACGAAGGGCTGGCGCCACAGGGGCTCGGGCACCTGGGCGGCCAGGGCCTCGGCCTCCGCCTGCGCCGCGCGGGCGGCCTGCTCCCGCGCCTCGGCCTCGAGCCGGAGCGCGTCCTGCTCGGCCTGGAGGCGCAGGGCCTCCGCCTCGGCCTCCGCATGGGCCTGGGCGCGGGCGGCGCGCTCGGCGTCCAGCGCCCGCTGGCGGCGCTCGTGCAGGACGGGATCGGGGGTGCGGGTGTAGCGCACGGCCGGTCCGGCCGGGGCCGCCGCGGCAGGGGCCGGGGCCTCGCCGGCCTCGGGCATGATCGCGGCCGGGCGGCGCGGGGTCCGGATCAGGACGCGGGGCGCGGGCGTGTCGGCCTCCATCTGGCAGTCGTCGAACCCGACCGCGGGGGCGGCGCGGCGCGGGATCATGTCGAGGGTGGCGCGGTCGTCGAAGACCTGGGCCGGCCAGGCCTGGATCGCGGGGGCGGGCCGGAAGGCGAGGCCGACCTCGTTGCGGCCGACGAGGGCCTGCGGGCTCGTCATCCAGCTCGGGGTCGGGCGGGTGGCCGCCACCGTGTAGTCCGGCCGCTGCGGCGGGCCGGCGAGGCGGCGGGAGAGGGTCGCCCGCAGGTTCATCAACCGGTGCGCCAGGGCGCCAATCGACAGGCCGAGGCGGTCGCTGCCGCGAACGGGGCGCGAAGGATCACGATGGGAGTAGGGGAGCCGTCCCGATGCGCGCATGATTGGCCGGATGTACTCAAAACGGGTCCGCCGCCGGGAGCGGCGCGGTTCAGCGCTGAGTTAGGGGCATCGTCGTTAACAGACGCTTGATTTGACCGCGCGACCGAGGCCCGATCGCCTGAACCGGGACCACCGAACCGCGCCCGTCGAACCCGGAGCCCCCTCGCCCGGCCCCTCGCTGGGCCCCTCGCTGGGCCCCTTGGCACGCCGCCGAACCCTTGCGCTGGAGGCGGATGGCGGCAGGGGTTAAGGTGCGGCGCGATCAGTCCGGAGCCCCGCCCCTTGCCCAGTCCCTCGGCGACCACGTCCGCCCCGGCCGATCCCGGCTTCCGCTCCCTCTACCGGCACGGCTTCGCCCGGGTCGCCGCCTGCACCACCCGCAGCCACCCGGCCGACCCGGCCCGCAACGCTGCAGGCATCCTCGCGCTCGCCCGGTCGTGCGACGAGGCCGGGGTCGCCGTGGCGGTGTTCCCGGAGCTCTGCGTCTCGGCCTACGCCATCGAGGACCTGTTCCTGCAGGTTACGGTGCTCGAGGCGGTGGAGGCGGCGGTGGCGCGCCTCGTGGCGGATTCGGCCGCGCTCCAGCCCGTCCTCGTCGTCGGCGCGCCCTTGCGCTGGGGCCACCGGCTCTACAACTGCGCCCTGGCCATCCACCGCGGCCGGCTCCTCGGGGTGATTCCGAAGAGCTTCCTGCCGACCTACCGGGAGTTCTACGAGAAGCGCCACTTCGCCTCCGGCGCCGGGATCGCGGGCGAGAGCATCCGGGTCGCCGGCCTGGAGGCGCCCTTCGGCACCGACCTGCTGTTCGCCGCCGCGGACGTGCCCAATCTGGTGCTCGGCGTCGAGGTCTGCGAGGACCTCTGGGTGCCCGCCTCCCCCGGCATCGACGCGGCCTTGGCCGGCGCCACTGTGCTCGCCAACCTGTCGGGCAGCCCGATCACGGTGGGCCGGGCGGACTCCCGCGCGCTGCTGACGCGGGCCGCCTCGATGCGCTGCCTCTGCGCCTACGTCTACGCCGCCGCCGGCACCGGCGAATCCACCACCGACCTCTCCTGGGACGGGCAGACCAGCATCGACGAGAACGGGGAGCGCCTCGCCGAAGGGCCGCGCTTCGCGTCCGAGCCCGTGATGACCCTGGCCGACATCGATCTCGGCCGCCTCGCCCAGGAGCGGCTCCAGATGGGCAGCTTCGACGATTCGGGCCGTGCCGCGCCCCGCGGGCCGACCTATCGCCGGGTGGCCTTCCGGCTCGATCCGCCGGCCGGCGACCTCGGCCTGCGGCGCACGGTCGAGCGCTTCCCCTTCGTGCCCGCCGATCCGGCCCGCCTCGCCCAGGATTGCTACGAGGCCTACAACATCCAGGTGGCGGGCCTCGCCCAGCGCCTGGAGGCGACGGGGACGAAGAAGGTCGTCATCGGCGTCTCGGGCGGCCTCGATTCGACCCACGCCCTCATCGTCGCGGCCAAGGCCATGGATCGGCTCGGCCTCCCGCGAACAAACATCCTGGCCTACACCCTGCCGGGCTTCGCCACCTCGGAGGGCACCAAGACCAACGCCCACGCCCTGATGCGGGCGCTCGGCACCACCGCCCGCGAGATCGACATCCGCGAGGCCGCCACCGTGATGCTCACCGGGATGGACCACCCGTTCGGACGCGGCGAGCCGGTCTACGACGTCACCTTCGAGAACGTGCAGGCGGGCCTGCGCACCGACTACCTGTTTCGCCTCGCCAACCAGAACGGCGCCCTCGTGATCGGCACCGGCGACCTGTCGGAACTGGCGCTCGGCTGGTGCACCTACGGCGTCGGCGACCAGATGAGCCATTACGGCGTCAATGCCGGGGTGCCCAAGACCCTGATCCAGCACCTGATCCGCTGGGTCATCGCCTCGGGCCAGGTCGGGCCGGAGGTCGGCGTCACCCTGCGGGCGATCCTCGCCACCGAGATCTCGCCCGAGCTGGTCCCGGTGGACGCGGGCGCGACGCCGCAGAGCACGCAAGGGGTGATCGGCCCCTACGCGCTGCAGGATTTCAACCTGTTCTACACCCTGCGCTACGGCTTCCCGCCCGCGAAGATCGCCTTCCTGGCGCTGCACGCCTGGGGCGACGCGGGCACCGGGTCCTGGCCGCCGGACTTCCCGGACTCCGAGCGCGGCGCCTACGACCTGGGAGAGATCCGGCGCTGGCTCGCGGTCTTCCTGCAGCGCTTCTTCGGCTTCAGCCAGTTCAAGCGCTCCGCCCTGCCCAACGGACCCAAGGTCTCGGCCGGGGGCTCCCTGTCGCCGCGCGGCGACTGGCGCGCGCCCTCCGATGGAAGCGCCCGGCCCTGGCTCGAAGACCTAGCCCGTAACGTTCCGGAGACCTGATCGACACAGTGCTGTCCGATTGCCCGCTTAGGGCGTAGCTTGGGTGGGCGAATCGGAGATTGACCGATGCAGAATTACAACGTTTTCTGCCTCAGGAGCATCGAGGGCCTGTGCTGCGCCGTGCCGGAGAGCCGCGCCGTGCCGCCCTTCCTCGGGAACGGCCGCTGGGCCTTCGGCGGCAAGCTCGCGGCGGCGGGCGACGCCCCGGCCGATTTCGACGACCGCGCGGCCGAGACCGCCGTGCGCTTCAACGGCTTCTACCTGTTCCAGACCATGGACAGCCGCTTCCACTGACCCGAAGGGAGAACGCGGCATCCGGTCCGCCGCCGCGCGCGCGCATCGCGGCGATCATTCCTTAAGGGGCGCCGTGCCAGGGTGCCCCGCATGGGACGCGGAGTCGGAGACCGCCCCAGGGTGGAGCAGCACGGCATGTCGGAGCATCGCAGGGAGTCGCGCCTGAGGACCTTCCTCAAGGGCCGGATCATCTTCAACAAGGGTGCCTCGACCATGGACTGCCTGGTCCGGGACCTGTCCGCCTCCGGCGCCCGGCTCGCCCTGACCGAGACCTCGACGCTGCCCGAGAGCTTCGATCTCTACATTCCGCAGAAGGACCGGACCTACCGCGCCACCCTGTGCTGGCGCCGAGCAGACGGCATCGGCATCACCTTCGTGGACGAGGCCGCGCCGGCGCCCGTGCCCGTGTCCGTGCCCGCCGCGGCTCCGCCCCCGGCGGACGAGGCCGCCGCGATGCTCGCCCTGGTGCGCCGGATCAGCGAACTCGAGGCGGAGAACGCCGCCCTGCGCCGGCTCCTCGCCAGCCCGCCGGTGAGCGGCGCCGCCTGAATCAGCCGGCCGCGAGGGCCGCCCGGATGCGGGCGGCGTGCTCCGCCAGGACCGCCCGGTCCGCCATGCCGCCCGTGTGGCGCTGAAGCGGCACGCCCTCGAAGCGCGGCACGATGTGGACGTGCAGGTGGAACACCGTCTGCCCGCCGGCCGGCTCGTTGTACTGGAACACCGTGAGCCCCTCGGCCGCGAAGGCCGCCTTCACCGCCCGGGCGACGCGCTGCACCGTCCGCGCCAGGGCCGCGAGGGCCTCCGGGTCGGCGTCGAGGAGGCCCCGCGCCGGGGCCTTGGGAATCACCAGGGTGTGGCCGTCCCCCTGGGGCATCACGTCCATGAACGCGAGGGTGTCGGCATCCTCGTAGACCCGCTCGGCGGGAATCTCCCCACGCAGGATCTTCGCGAAGACGTTGTCGGGATCATAGGCGGGCGTGACGGTCATGCGGCCGGCTCCGGTGAAGGTTCGACGGGGTCGGCGCGCACGATGCACAGGCCGACCAACCCCGTCCACCTCATCCCGGCCTCCTTCGTCCCAGACCTGGGCGGTCGCGCCGTGGGACCGCGCCGTTTCGGCGCTCACGGCGCTTCGCCCCCCCGATCTCGCCGCACGGACGTCGCGTCGGACGCCTGCCGAAGGGCCGCCCCTTTGCAACCCAGGATCTTTCTTGCGCCTCCGCTGCAACGAATCGTTCGTACCCCCTTGACCTTCCCACTATGGGAAGCCCCATCTACGCACCGGCCGCCGGTGCATCCCGCCGCGCGGCCGACCCGGCGGAGTTTCGAACCGCCTCCCGGGCCGGGTCACCCGTCGAGGAGCCCCAGATGTCGAGTCCCGCCCGGACGGCCACCCTGTTCCGCATGGTGATGCCGGAGCACACCTGCCCCTACGGCCTGAAGGCCAAGGACCTGCTCGAGCGCGAGGGCTTCGCGGTCGAGGACCGCTGGCTGACGACGCGGGAGGAGATCGACCGCTTCAAGGCCGAGCACGACGTAAAGACCACGCCGCAGACCTTCATCGCCGGCCAGCGCGTCGGCGGTTACGACGACCTGCGCCGGCATCTCGGCCGGTCCGTTCCGGACCCCCAGGCCACGACCTACACGCCCGTGATCGCGGTCTTCGCCATGACCGCGCTGATGGCGTCGGCCGCCAGCCACGCGGCCTTCGGCTCCCCCTTCACCGTGCGGGCGGCGGAATGGTTCATCGCCCTCAGCATGTGCGTGCTGGCGATCCTGAAGCTGCAGGACATCGAGCGCTTCTCGTCGATGTTCCTGGGCTACGACCTCCTGGCCAAGCGCTGGGTGCGCTACGCCTACGCCTATCCGTTCTGCGAGGCGCTGGCCGGGCTCCTGATGCTGGCCGGGGCCCTGTCCTGGCTCTCGATCCCGGTGGCGCTGTTCATCGGCACGGTGGGGGCGGTCTCGGTGTTCAAGGCGGTCTACATCGACAAGCGCGAACTGAAATGCGCCTGCGTCGGCGGATCGAGCAACGTGCCGCTCGGCTTCGTCTCGCTGACCGAGAACCTGATGATGGTCGGGATGGCCCTCTGGATGCTGGTGATGGCGGCCTGATCCACCGGCCCCCCGATCCCTCGGTGGGGTGCGCCGTCGGCGGCTTGCCCCAGGAGGGGCCCGATGCGCGAAGCCGGGCCAGGGAACATCCCGCGCGGAACCGTCGGGGACGGAGAACCTTCCGAGGCTCCCGTGCGTTGGATGCGCTTCGCCCCAGCGGCAACGCTTGTCCGAACGCCGCGCCCTGCCGGCGGGTCGGGCCCGCGTCGCCGCAGGTCCGACCGATCCCCCCCCCGAGAGCATCGCCATCGCATGGCCCACGAGAGCACCAGCGCCATCTACACCGCGGCCGGGGCCAACCTCGCCATCGCGGCGGCCAAGTTCGTCGGCGCCTTCCTCACCGGCAGCTCGGCGATGCTGGCCGAGGGCGTCCACTCGGTGGTCGACACCACCAACCAGATCCTGCTCCTCATCGGCCTGAAGCGGTCGCAGCGTCCGGCCACGGCGAAGCACCCGTTCGGCTACGGCCGCGAGGTGTACTTCTACGCCTTCATCGTCGCGCTGTTCATCTTCCTCGGCGGCGGTGCCTTCGCGGTCTACGAGGGCATCCACAAGCTCCAGCACCCCGAGCCCTCGGTGGACGCCGTGGTCTGGGGCTACCCCGTCTCGGGCTTCTGGGTGAACGTGGCGATCCTGGGCTTCTCGGTGATGGCCGAGGGCTATTCCTGCTTCGTGGCCCTAAAGGCGTTCTGGGCAGAGAAGGGCCAGCGGCCGCCGCTCGCCGCCATCCGCCGGAGCAAGGACCCGGCCTTGTTCACCGTGCTGGCCGAGGACGTCGCCGCCCTGATGGGCCTCGTGGTGGCGCTGGCCGGCGTGATCCTGGCGCGGGTCCTCGACATGCCCGCCCTCGACGGCTGGTCCTCCATCGGCATCGGCCTGATCCTGATCGGGATGGCGGCCTTCCTGATGATCGAGACCCACGGCCTCCTCATCGGCGAGGCCGCCGACCCGGAGCTCGTGGCGGCGATCCGCGCCGTGGTGCGCGACGAGCCGGGCGTCCACCACGTCAACACCGTGCTGACCCAGCATCTCGGTCCGTCCGACGTCCTCGTGAACGTCAGCCTCGACATGGACGACGCCCTCAGCGCCGGTGCGATCGAGGCCATGGTCTCCCGGGTCGAGGCCCGGCTCAAGGCGCGCAGCCCCGACGTGACGCGGGTGTTCATCGAGGTCCAGGCCCGGGCGACCCCGGCCCCGGACGCCCTCGGCGCCGCCCCGGCCTCGGCCAACGCCTGACGGGGGACGTCAGCGGCCTTCTCGGCCGCCCTCGGTGATGGACCGGCGCCTTCGGGCCCGGAGCCGTGGCGCGCCTACGGCTCGACCGCGTAGGTGTCCGCCGTCACCTGGCGCAGAAACCGCTCCGCGATCTGGCCGATCAGGATGTCCGGCTTCACGCGGGCGAAATAGGCCCAATCCACCGCCGGCGACCAGATGAAGTGCACCTCCCGGAAGGTCTCGGCCAACATGACGACCAGGCTCGCGGCGGGAAAGTCCGCATAGGAATCGCCGACCAGCATCAACGTCCGGGGATCCGCGCGCGCACTGGAATTGCGATAGACGTGATGGATTCCCCGGTGCGAGGCGGTCTGCCGCGACTCGTACAGCAACGCCTTCGCGTTCGCGTAAACCCGCGTGGCCTCCGATTGCAGGCTGTAGAAGGTCCGATCTTCCGAGATCGCGGGCTCGAACTTCGATCCGAGATCACCGGCGGACCGCTCCTGGCGGCGCTCCCTGAGGTGGAAGTCGTCGACCGCCCTCGCCCGACAGGCCCGGCAGATCTGCCGATAGGCGATCTGGCAGCCCGCCAGCGTCCAATGCGTATCCGTCCTCTGATACAGATCGCCGTCCGAGCGATGCGCGCGCAGGTGCGGAGACAGCTCGATATAGGATCGGCGCAGGATCGGATGGAACAGCAGCCCCCGGTGCAGGCGGTTGCAGAGAGACGATCGCGGATCGATCGACAGATCTCCGAGCTTATTGTCGTAGATGTAGATCTTTTCCGGCGCGATCATCGTGAAATACTCGCACCCTGCTTTTTTACAGGCACGATAGCGACGCGCGAAGACATCCCGCCAAGCTTGAAGCTGGATGTCGATGTGGGGATTTTTTCGGGTCTGGGCGAGGACCCTGTTGGTTCCGCCGACGAGAAAGAGCCATCCGTCGACACCGCGATGAACATCGTCCTCGGACATGGCTCGGGTCGGGCTTTCAGAACGTCGCGGGCACAGGATGGGTGGGAAACCGGACGGCCGGGAGGCCCGCGGACCGCCCTCGACCGGCACGCCGCGCCCGGCGTCGAACGGCGACCCCGGCGTCGATCATTGCCAGCTCTTTCCGACGGCATGCCGAACGGCATCGGAAATCACCGTGTCGAACGCGACCATGTCCCGCGCGGCGTCGACCGATCTCAACAGGGCCGCGAGCGAGAGGACGTCCTCCGAAGGCTTCGGATGCGACATCGCGATGGGAGCGACCCCCAGGCGGTCGAGGAGCGCGGTATAATATTCGCTCGTGTAGTCGCTGTGCCCCACGACCTTGATCCGCGAGATGATCTCCATGGCGACGATGGAGTTGCCGGGCGCGAACGGGTCGCTCGGCGAGCGGGTTCCGAATTGCCGGCAGAGCGGGTTGTAGAGGAAGCGGTAGCACGGCTCGGGTAGCATCCGCAGGAAGCGCTTGATGTTTCGGCTGTTCGACAGATCGTACTCCGCCGCGAAGCGGACGGATTCCAGCATCCCGCCCAGGCGCCAGTTCTGCGCGGGGTCGTCCGTGATCGCCTTCTTCGACTGAAGCCACCGCATGCGGGCGGCCATTTCCTCGAAGGGGTCCTGGATGAGGACGCCGCTCACGCAATGGTCGTCCTGGAAGAACACCTCGTAGCGGGGAAAGATCACGGCCCCCGTGATGAGCGACGACGTCAGCCAGGGGCCCTGCATGATGCTCTGCACGACCTCTTCCGAAAGCCGGTCGACGTTGAAGTAGCTATACTGGAAGAGATCGAACAGGTTCTGTTCGACGAAGGTATTCTTCTGAACGGTCGTGGTGATGCTGATCAGCTTGGCCGGCAGGAAAACCTTCTCCCGAATGGACCGGTAGATCAGGATGTTCGTATCGGCATCGAAGATCTCGATCCGGTTCGCGGAAGCGAGCTCCGGCAATTCCTTCTCGGTGATCATGTAGACGCATTGACCGGTCGAGTGCCAGCCATTCGCGCGGATATTGTCGTCGGTGATCCAGGCCGACAGTTCCGCGGTCCGGCGCCCGTCGACGGAGACGAAAACCCTGCTGATCGCACGCGGATTGTCGGGCGCCAGCCAGAAGTGAATCCCTCCACTCACATCCTTGTTGACGAAAAATCTCATCGTTGGGTCCTAAGGAACACCCGCTCGGATCGCCCGGCCGGCAGGCCTGACACATGCCTGTACCAAGGAAGACACCGCGACCTTCCGAACCCTTCGCAGCGGACCGTCGCGCCGAGCCGGATGCCTGGGCAGGCCCGTCCGATCGATCGAGGGGCCCGGGCCCCGGGTCCCGCGGCCAGCACGGACGATCGACCGGACCCGTCGCCGGACGGCCACCCCGACCCGCCTCGGCATCGGGGGCCGCGTTCTCGCATACCCGGAATTCTTTCGTCCAGCGCCATCGGGTCTCACGGACCATCCGGGCGGCGGGCGCCCCGCTCAGGCGAGCTCGAGTTCGAGGGCGACGTCGGTCAGGTAATAGGCGATGCGGCGGCGCGCCTCCGGGTCGGTGCAGGCGACGCTGAAGCCGACGGTGAGGGTCTGGCCCGCGTAGCGACGCAGGACCGATTCCGCCATCAGGGCCGCCTCCCGCTCGGCCATCGCGGTCAGGACGCGGCGCCCGTCGCGGGTCTCCAGGGTCACGCGGTAGGTCTGGGCGTTCATCATGGATCAGTCCCTGCGAACGGGAACGGTGACATCGACCGGATCCGCGCAACGGCCCGAGCAACGGCGGAGACGGCAAGACCGATCCACGCAGATCGATCACCGCAGACCGATCCACGGCGATGCAGACGGTGATGCAAGGTTCGAACCTCCGGCCGCGCCCCCGGTTCGCGGACTCTCGACCATGTGAACTCGGGGCGCGGCGCTCCGCGCCGAGACGGACGGGCCGGGGCCGCCCGGGCGGGCGAAGGCGGCCGGAACCGTCGCCGAGACCCCGGCATTACGCTTTTCCGCGCCGCTCCCGGCCTGCGGGGCAGGGCCCGGGCCGTGCGGGCGAACGGAGGTGAGCGCATGACGATGTCCCGATGGACGGCGTCCGGATTCGTGGCTTCGGCCCTGGTGGTGGCCTGCCTTTCGGCACCCGCCCGCGCACAGGCCGACGCAGGCTCCGGGGCGTCGCCCCCCACCAAGCCGCCCGTCCCCACCAAGACGCTGCTGCACGGCAATTACTGCGGGCCGGGCAACAACGCCCCGCTCGCACCCATCGACGCCCTCGACGCGGCCTGCGCCCGGCACGATGCCTGCACGCCGGATGAGGGCCTGCCCGCGCGGGCGTGCAACCTGCGCCTCCAGGCGGAGGCCGAGGGCGTCGCCCAGGATTCCCAACAGCCCGCCCCATTGCGGGCGCTGGCCGGCGTGGTCGCCTCGGGGGCCGCGATGATGCCCTTCGACCCGGCCCGGCCCACCCTCGCCCCCGCCCGGGTCCAGCCCGAGGGGCGCGCGCCCCTCGTGCGGGAGCCCTACCGGTCGGGAGACGATGACGGCGAGGCCGACGAGGCGGCCCCCGAGTAAGGGGCGCCGCCCGCGCCGGTGCCCCCGCAATGCCGGTTCAGGACGCCGCCTCGCGCGCCTCCATCCCGAGGGACCCGACGAGGAAGGCCCGGGCCCGGCTGACGCGGCTCTTCATGGTCCCGACCTGGCAGCCGATCAGCGCGGCGGCGGCCTCGTAGGTCATCCCCTGCGCCGCCACGAGCACCAGCGCCTCCCGCTGGGCGGGCGGCAGCTTGCCGAGATGCTGCCAGACCCGGCGCAGATCGCTGCTCGCCTCCTGCGCGGCCGGCGCCACGACCTTCGCGGCGAAGGCACCGTCCGCATCCTCGACCTCGCGCTTGCGCTTGCGGCACTCGGTGTAGAACTGGTTGCGCAGGATGGTGCAGAGCCAGGCCTTCAGGTTGCTGCCGGGCTCGAAGCGGTGCCGGTTGGCCCAGGCCTTCAGCAGCGTCTCCTGCACGAGGTCGTCGGCCGCATTCGGCGCGACGGCGAGCGACAGTGCGAAGGCGCGCAGGCCGGGCAGGGCGTCGAGCAGCGCGGCGCGGAAGTCCGCGGCCGCGGGCGGGTGGACCTCCAGCCGGACGATCAGGTCGAGCAGGGCCGTCGGCGGCGCCTCGGCGAGAACCGCGGCGTAGAAGGCCTTCAGCTCGGATCCGAGATGCAATCGCACCGCCTCGGGCATGGCCCGGCCCGGAGCCGCAGCGCCCGCCTCGCCGTTCGCCGATGCCAATCGACCCGTGCCTGCAGCCATGCCGTGTCCCCACCTCTCCGAATCGCACCGCAGCCGGGACGATCCGGCAAGTCCGTCGGGAGCTTCTGGCATGACAAGGCTGAACGCCGGCTAACGAATTCTTTACCGGATCGTTGCGGGCGCGGGCCGGACGGGCCGGCATCGGGGCCCGGAGAGCCGCCGGTCGGCCGGTCGGACCGGCGCGACCCCTGTCGGGTCAAGCGGTTCCGGCGCCTGTGGGATTTGGCCAGGACTTTCCTAACCCTGGCCGCCGATCGCGCCCATCCGGCTGGGGATCGTGGCGGCGGGGCCGGCGCGTTCCGGCCGGCGGGACGGCGCGGGGCCCGACGCGGCCGGTCCGATCGCCCCGTCGCGCGCCCTCCGCCGGGGCGGGTCGCCTCTCAGGAGGCGGGCGCGGGCTCCGCCAGGGCGGCCGCGATGGCGGCCTCCAGGGCCTCCGGCTTCGTGGAGGGCGCGTAGCGGGCGATCACCCGACCGTCGCGCCCGACGAGGAACTTGGTGAAGTTCCACTTGATGGCGCGGCTGCCGAGGAGGCCGGGCTTCGCCTGCGTCAGATGCGCGAAGACCGGGTCGGCCGCGGGGCCGTTCACCGCGACCTTGGCGAGGACCGGGAAGCTGACGTCGTAGGTCAGGTTGCAGAAGCGGGCGATCTCGGCCGCATCCCCCGGCTCCTGGGCGCCGAACTGGTTGCAGGGAAAGCCCAGCACCACGAGGCCGTCCGCCCGGTGCTTCTGCGCCAGGGCCTCCAGCCCGGCATATTGCGGCGTGAACCCGCATTTCGAGGCCGTGTTGACGATCAGGATCACCTGCCCCCGGTGCTGGGCCAGGGGGTAGGGCGACCCGTCGGCCGCCCTCGGACTCAGGTCGTGCAATTCGTTCATGGACATCGACCGTGCGGCGTGCGGGAGGCGGGCGCCTTTCCTAAGGCCCCGCCACCCCGATCCGCAATGCCCCGTGACCGCCCGTGTCAGGCGGCGGTGCGCCGCTCGACGAGGCGGGCGAGGAAGGCCGAGCCGAGGGGAATGATGCTGTCGTCGAAGTCGAAGCTCGCATTGTGCAGGCCGGGACCGGGATTCGAGCCGATCCACGCATAGGCGCCGGGCACCCGCGCGACCATGTCGGCGAAGTCCTCGCTGCCCATGCGCGGCTTCGACTGGTCGTCGACGCCCTCGGGGCCGAACAGCTCGCGGGCGATGTCGGCGGCGGCGGCCGCGTGCTCCGGGCTGTTCATCAGCACCGAGAACACGTCGCGGATGTCGACGTCGATCGTCGCCCCGTAGGCGGTCGCGAGGCCAGCGGCGATGGCCCGGATGCGGGTGGTGACGAGGGTGCGCAGGTCCGCGTCGAAGGTCCGCACCGTACCGGTGATGTGCGCGCCCTCCGGGATGACGTTGTAGGCGGCGCCCGCGTGGAACTGCGTCACCGACAGGACCGCGCTCTTGAGCGGGTCGGCGTTGCGCGAGACGATCGACTGCAGGGCCTGGACCAGGGTGGCGCCCACCACGATGGGGTCGATGCCCTGCTGCGGCTGGGCCGCGTGGGCGCCGCGCCCGGTGATGCGGATGTCGAAGAAGTCCGCCGCCGCCATGGCCGGGCCGGGGCGCAGCTTGATCTTGCCGTGCGGGCCGTTGGGCTGGTTGTGGATCGCGTAGATCTCGTCGCAGGGGAATTTCTCGAACAGGCCGTCGGCGATCATCGCGCGGGCGCCGCCCTGGCCTTCCTCGGCCGGCTGGAACACGAACAGGGCGGTGCCGTCGAAATCCCGGGTCTCGGCGAGGTAGCGCGCGGCGCCCAGCAGCATCGTGGTGTGGCCGTCATGGCCGCAGGCGTGCATCTTGCCCGGCACCGTCGAGCGGTAGGGCAGGTTGGTCTCCTCCTCGATCAGCAGGGCGTCCATGTCGGCGCGCAGGCCGACCCGCCGGCCGGAGCCGGTGCGGCCCTCCAGCACGCCCACCACTCCGGTGCCGCCGATGCCGCGATGGACGGTCACGCCGTAGCGCGCCAGCTCGGCGGCGACGATGCCGGAGGTGCGGACCTCCTCGAAGCCGAGCTCGGGATGGGCATGGAAGTCGCGGCGGAGGGCCACGAGGTCGTCGGCGAAGGTCTTGATGCGGTCGATGGGGCTCACGGATCGTCCTTGGGCTCTCGCGCCTCTTTGGGGCGGGCTGTGCTGGGTCGGAGGGGCGTCCTCAACCGGAAGGATTCGCCTCCGGCTCGGCCCCAGGCAAGTCGGATGCCGGTTCTTCGGACGCTTCCGGCAAGGCTTCGCGCCGGAAGGGCGTCAGCGTGTCCAGGACTTCGGCGGCTTCCAGCACGTGTTCGCGCTCGCGCCTCAGGTAATCGGCCACCGCCCGGCGCAGGGCCGGGTCGGCGATGTCGTGGGCCGAGTGCATGAGGACCGGGCGGTAGCCGCGGGCGAGCTTGTGCTCACCCTGCGCGCCCGCCTCGACGCGCTTCAAGCCCTGGGCGATGGCGAAGTCGATGGCCTGATAGTAGCAGACCTCGAAATGCAGGAACGGGTGGTCCTCGACGCAGCCCCAGTTGCGGCCGTAGAGGGCCACATCCCCGATGAGGTTGATGGCGCCGGCGACGTAGCGCCCCGCGCGCTTGGCCATCACCAGCAGCACCCGCTCGGGCATGCGCTCGCCGAGGAGCCCGAAGAACCTGCGGTTCAGGTAGGGCCGGCCCCACTTGCGCGCGCCGGTATCGGCGTAGAATTCGTAGAACGCGTCCCAGTGGGCGGGGGTCAGGTCGGCGCCGGTGACGTGCTCGATGGTGAGGCCGGGCGCCAGGGCGTCGCGGCGCTCGCGCCGGATCGCCTTGCGCTTGCGCGACGCCAGCGCCCCGAGGAAATCCGCGAAGGTCCCGTACCCGGCATTCTCCCAGTGGAACTGCTGGTCGACGCGCTGGAGGAAGCCCAGCGCCCCGGCCTGGTCCCACTCGCGCGCCTGCATGAAGGTGACGTGGATCGAGGAGGCCTTGGTCTCGGCCCGCAGGGCGCGCAGGCCCGCCACGATCGCGGAGGCCGCCTCGTTCACGTCCTGCCCCGGCGCGATGAGGAAGCGCGGGCCGGTGACGGGGGTGAAGGGCACGCTGACCTGGAGCTTCGGGTAGTAGCTGCCGCCCGCCTGCTCGTAGGCGTCGGCCCACCCGTGGTCGAAGACGTACTCGCCCTGGCTGTGGGATTTCAGGTAGCAGGGCGCCACCCCGACGAGGCGGCCCTCGCGCTCCACCGCCACGTGGAGGGGGAGCCAGCCGGTCTTGCGCGAGACGCAGCCCGAATCCTCCAGCGACGACAGGAAGGCGTGCGAGAGGAAGGGATTGTGGGTCTCGTCGCCGCCCGAGAGGGTCTCGGCCGAGGTGGCGCAGGCATCCCACTCGGCCGCCGCGATCCCGGCCAGGCCCGGCACCGCGCGCACCTGCAGTTCCGTCACGGTCTCGGCCGGGGCGCCGGGGCCTTCGCCGGAACGCTGTGTTTCGCCGGGAATGTCCATCGCGGGGCAATCTAGTCCCCGGAGCCCGGCGGGCCAAGGGCGGCGCGGGGCCGCGCGCCGTCGCAGGGGGCGAGCGGCGCCCTACGGGCAGAACCCCTCGAACACCATCTGGTCGGCGTGGATCGCGGCGTGCCGGCGCTGGTCCGGATTGCGCACGGTCCAGGTCATCACCGGGCGTTGCCCCAGGAGCCGGCACAGGACGGTGGGCGCGCAGGGCAGGTCGTCCACCCGCCAGGACAGGAAGTCCGGCCGGGTCTCGTCGAAATGCAGCAGGGCCGGGAGGGCGCGCCGCAGGCTCGGGGGCAGGGTGGCGTAGGCCGGGTCGTCCTGGCGCGTCTCGGCGACGATGCCGCGCGGGAGCCCGGGCGCGAGCGTCCGCAGGGCGGTGACGATCTGCGGATCGAAGGATTTCAGCGCCACGGGGCCGTCATAGGCGGTCGCGAGGGCGGCCACGCGCTCGGCGAGCCGCAGGTCGCCGGTGTAGCGCGACTTCACCTCGATCACGAGGGGCGTGCGCCCGCCGATCCGGGCCAGGAAGGCCGGCAGGGTCGGGATGCGCTCGGCGCTGCCCGCCACCGTCAGGGCGCCGAGATCCGCGGCGGAGCGCGCGCCCACCGCCTCCCCGGCCGCGGTCAGGCGGCCCAGGGTCTCGTCGTGGAACACCATCGCCTCGCCGTCGGCGCTGAGCTGGACGTCGCACTCGATGGCGTAGCCGCCCCGGATCGCCGCCTCGGCGGCCGCGAGGGTGTTCTCGGGCACGCCGCCCGCCCGGTCGTGCAGGCCGCGATGGGCGATGGGCCGGGCGGTGAGCCAGTCGGGGGCGTTGGGGGCCGTCGGCGGGCTCATTTGACCTCGAACATCGCCTCGACCTCGACGGCCGCGTCGAGGGGCAGCTCGGCGACGCCGACGGTGGAGCGGGCGTGGCGGCCGCGGTCGCCCAGGATCTCCACCATGAGGTCGGAGGCACCGTTCATGATGCCGGCGAGTCCCGCGAAGGTCGGCACCGCGTTGATGAAGCCGCCGAGGCGGATGCACTGCACGACGCCGCGGTCGAGGTCGCCCACCGCCGCCTGGAGCTGGGCCAGCACGTTGAGGGCGCAGAGCCGGGCGGCGGCGATGCCGTCCTCGGCCGAGACCTCGGCCCCGAGCTTGCCCGTGTGGGCGCCGGCGATTCGGCCGTCGGCCCCGAAGCAGATCTGCCCGGAGATCACCACGAGGTTGCCGCTGCGCACGAAGGGCACGTAGTTCGCGACGGGGGCCGCGGCCTTGGGCAGGGTCAGGCCGAGGGCCTCCAGGCGTTCCGTGACGGTGCTCATGCTGCGTCGTTCCTCTGCTGGGCGGCCGCGGGTCGTCCGGCCGGCGTGACGCGGCTCTGAGCACTTCCAGGCGCAGGGTGCAAGGCATGACCCGAGGCGGGCCGCACAGCGCGCGCGCAACAGCCTAATGGGCAGGCATGTCAGGGCTGTGAACCCGGTCTGTCGTTGACAGAATTGGCCATTTCTCTAGTAATCGCGCGCGTGCCGCCCCATCCGAGGCGGCACTTTCATTTGGTGCGGTCGCGTGTCTCGCGTGCCCGCGAGACACACGGGAAGACGGGATCGTGACATCCGCCCTTCTGCCGACCTATGCCCGGGCTCCCATCGCCTTCGAACGCGGCGAGGGCGCATGGCTCGAGGCGCGCAGCGGCGAGCGATACCTCGATTTCGGCGCCGGCATCGCGGTGAACGCCCTGGGTCACGCCCATCCGCACCTCGTCCAGGCCCTGACCGCGCAGGCGCAGAAGCTCTGGCACACCTCGAACCTGTTCGAGATCCCGGAGGGCGAGCGGCTGGGCCGGCGCCTCGTGGACGCCACCTTCGCGGACGTGGCCTTCTTCGCCAATTCGGGGGCGGAAGCCAACGAGGCCGCCATCAAGATGGCGCGCAAGTACCACGCCGCCGACGGCCACCCGGAGCGCTTCCGGATCCTCACCGTCGAGGGCGCCTTCCACGGCCGGACCCTGGCCACCATCGCGGCCGGCGGCCAGCAGAAGTACATCGAGGGCTTCGGCCCGAAGGTCGACGGCTTCGACCAGGTGCCCTTCGGCGACCACGAGGCCCTGCGGGCCGCCATCGGCCCGGAGACGGCCGCGATCCTGATCGAGCCGATCCAGGGGGAGGGCGGCGTGCGCCCGGTGCCGCCGCAATGCCTGCGCGGCCTGCGCGAACTCTGCGACGCGCACGGCATCCTGCTCATCATGGACGAGGTCCAGACCGGGGTCGGGCGCACGGGCAAGCTGTTCGCGCACGAGTGGGCGGGGGCGGCCCCCGACATCATGAGCGCGGCCAAGGGAATCGGCGGCGGCTTCCCCCTCGGCGTCTGCCTCGCCACGGCGAACGCCGCGCGCGGCATGACGGCGGGCAGCCACGGCACCACCTTCGGCGGCAACCCGCTGGCCATGGCGGTGGGCAACGCCGTCCTCGACGTGGTGCTGGCGGACGGCTTCCTCGACCATGTCCAGCGCATGGGCCTGATCCTGAAGCAGCGCCTCGCCGCCCTGCAGGACCGGCACCCGGCCGTCATCGCGGACATCCGCGGCGAGGGCCTGATGCTCGGCCTCAAGCTCCACGTGCCGAACACCGAATTCGCCGCCGCCGCCCGCGACGCGCACCTGCTGGTGATCCCGGCGGGCGACAACGTGGTGCGCCTGCTGCCGCCGCTCATCATCACCGAGGCCGACGTGGCGGAGGCGGTCACCCGCCTCGACACGGCGGCCGGCCGGCTCGGGACGCGCCTGCGCGGCGCCGCCGAGTAACCGCCAGGAACCGGGCGCGTCACCGGACGGCCGCGACGCCGCCCCGCCCCGACCGAAGCTGCCCTGACCGGGACCACGCACACGAAGAACGGACCGATGACCACGACACTGAACGGGACCGGCCACGGAACCCGCCACTTCCTCGACCTCAAGGACTTCTCGGCCGAGCAGCTGCGCACGGTGCTGGACGCCGCCGCCCGCATCAAGGCGCGCCGCCGCAAGGGCACGCTGGCCGAGGACCGCCCCCTCATCGGCAAGACCCTGGCGATGGTGTTCGACCGGCCCTCGACCCGGACCCGGGTGTCGTTCGACGTCGGCATGCGCGAGCTCGGCGGCGAGACCCTGATGCTGACGGGGAGCGAGATGCAGCTCGGCCGCGGCGAGACCGTGGGCGACACCGCCCGGGTGCTCTCGCGCTACGTCGACGCGATCATGATCCGCATCCTGGACCACGGCCTGATGCTGGAGCTGGCCGAGTACGCCACCGTGCCGGTGATCAACGCCCTGACCAAGGTCTCGCACCCGTGCCAGATCATGGCCGACCTCCTGACCTTCGAGGAGCATCGCGGGCCGATCCGGGGCCGCACCGTGGCCTGGTCGGGGGACGCCAACAACGTGCTCGCCTCCTGGGTGCACGCCGCCGCGCGCTTCGACTTCACCCTCAACATCGCGGCCCCGCCGGAGCTGTCGACGCCCCAGCCGCTCCTCGACTGGGCGAAGGCGCAGGGCGCCACCGTCAACGTCACCACCGACGCCTACGAAGCGGTGGACGGAGCGGACGCGGTGGTCACCGATTGCTGGGTCTCCATGGGCGACGAGGACGACCAGCACCGGCACAACCTGCTGGTGCCCTACCGGGTCGATGCCCGCCTGATGGCCGCCGCGGCCCAGGACGCGATCTTCATGCACTGCCTGCCGGCCCATCGCGGCGAGGAGGTCACCGCCGAAGTGATCGACGGCCCGCAATCGGTGATCTTCGACGAGGCCGAGAACCGCCTGCATGCCCAGAAGGGCATCCTCGCCTGGTGCCTGCAGGCCCACGGCCTCTGACGGCCGGGAACGCCCCCGGGGGGTGGCCTGGTGCGGGACCACCCGTGCACGGGCCGCATCCCCGCCCCGTCGCGCCGCCGCGCCCGGATCCCTATATGGGGACCATTCTTCCCTGAGGGTTGGGCGCGGCCGCGCGACGCGCGCGGCCGTTCCGACCGGTACGCCGCCGAGACCGTTCGGCGATCTCACGACCCCGCCCCCGAGGGGTCGCGCGGTCCGTGGCCCAGCCCTCGCGTTCGTCGAGCCCGATCGGAGCTGCCATGACTTCTGGAATGCCTGCTGGAACGACCACGGGATCCGTCCCGCCGCTCCTCATCGAGGGCGATGACGACGTGGTGCTGCCCTTCGCCGTCGAGGCCCTCGACGTGCGCGGCCGCGTGGTCCGCCTCGGCCCGTCCGTCGACACCATCCTGCGCCGGCACGGCTATCCCGATGCGGTGGCCCGCCTCCTCGGCGAGGCGGCGGCGCTCACCGTGCTCCTCGGCTCGTCCCTGAAGTTCGAGGGCCGCTTCCAACTCCAGACCAAGACCGACGGCCCGGTGGAGATGATCGTGGTCGACTTCGAGGCGCCCGACCGCCTGCGCGCCACGGCGCGCTTCGACACCGCGCGGGTGGACGCCCTCGGGGCCGGCCCGCTCCAGGACCCGGACCTGATCGGGCAGGGGCACCTGGCCATGACCATCGACCAGGGTCCCACCAGCAGCCGCTACCAGGGCGTCGTCGCCCTGGAGGGCCAGAGCCTCGAGGAGGCGGCGCACCAGTACTTCCGCCAGTCCGAGCAGATCCCGACCCAGGTCCGCCTCGCGGTGGCCGAGCAATATGCCGGCGGCGCCCGGACCTACCGGGCCGGTGGCCTCCTGGTGCAGTTCTTGCCGCAATCCATCGACCGGGCCCGGCTCGCCGACCTGCCCCCGGGCGACATCCCCGAGGGCCACGTCCACCTCGACGCGAACGGCGTTCCCGAGGACGACGCCTGGGTCGAGGCGCGCAGCCTCGTGTCTACCATCGAGGACCACGAGCTCGTCGACCCGGAGGTCTCGGCCGAGCGCCTGCTCTACCGCCTGTTCCACGAGCGCGGCGTGCGGGTGTTCGAGGCGCAGGCGGTGCACGAGCAGTGCCGCTGCTCGACCGAGCGGGTGATGGGCATGATCACCTCGTTCTCGCCTCAGGAGCGCCGGGACATGATCGCCGATGACGGGCGCATCGGCATCACCTGCGAGTTCTGCTCACGGCGCTACGACCTCGATCCGGCGGCGGTGGAAGCCGAAGTCGCAGCCCAGTCGGGCCCCTGATCCGGGGCTGCCGCGACAGACGTCGCGGCAGCATCGCCAAGCTTGACCTTTGACGAGGACAAGACGCTGCAAATGCTCGCGCCCACAGCCGGGCCTCGCATTTGAACCGTTTCTCAGGTTTCGACGTTTGGGGTTTCTCAAGAGTGCTCGACAAGAGCTCAGGAGGAACGTCGATGAAGACATTCGTGGTCGGCAAAAATCTGGTCAGCAAGAATATCGTCGTCGGTCTGACGGCACTGCTGATGACGACGTCAGCCTACGCCCAGGGCGCGGGCCAGGCCGGCACCGCCGGCGGCAGCGAGGCCGGCGGCCGTGGTGGGGCCGCCGCCCGCAGCCAGGGCGGCGCCGAGGGCGCTTCGGGCGGCGCCCGCAGCGAGATGGGCGGACGGGCCGAGGCGGGCGGACGCCGCGAGGGCAGCCGCATGGAGAGCGGCGGGCGCGGCGACACGGCGGCCCGCGAGTCCCAGGGCCGGGATTCCCAGGCCCGAGATTCTCAGGCCCGAGATTCGCAGAACAAGGATTCGCAGGCCCGCAGCGCGGACCGGGGCGACCGCGACGGCGCGCGCGGCGACCGGGCGACCCGGACCTCGTCCCGGGAGGACCGGGTCGGCGGCCGCGAGCAGCGCGACCGCGTCTCGGTCAACACCCGCAGCGAGTCGCGCAGCGAACGCTTCGAGGGCGGACGCCGCTCGGGCCGCTTCGTCTTCATCGGCGGCCAGCGCGTGGTCTACGGCTCGCCGGAATATCGCCGCCTCGTCACCATCGAGCATCGCGGCGGCGACCGCGTGGTCGAGCGCGCACGCCGGCGCTACGTCACCATCCGCGGTCAGCGCGTCCTCTACGGCTCGCCCCAGTACCGCCGCCTCGTCCGCGTCGAGGAGACGACCACCCGCCGTCCCGGCACCCGCTATGTCGTGGTGCGCGGCCAGCGCGTGGTCTACGGCTCGCCCGAGTATCGCCGCCTGACGGTGACCGAACGCCGGGGCGGCACCGTCGGCGCCCGCTTCGAGGAGCGGGGCTTCCGCGGCAAGGCCGTCTCGTCCCGTACCGACGCGCGGCGCGACACGCGCAACGTCCGCTCGCCCGAGACCACGTCGCGGGATGGCATCCGCAACGCCGACACCCGCCAGCAGGGGGGCCGCAACGGCGCCTCGGCCGAGCGCGACACGAACCGCGACCGCGGGACCGAGGGCTCGGGCATCCGCAACGCGGCCGACCGCTCGGGCGGCGCCGAGCGCGGCACCATGAACACCGGCAACCGGACCGGCGGGGCCGAGCGCGGCCCGAATGCCGGCGCGCAGGGCGGCAAGGCCGGCAGCATGGGTGGCGGCGAGCGCAGCGGCGGGCAGGGCGGCGCGGGCCGCAACTGATCGCGAAGGCCGATCGCAGGACCTGAACGCGGCGCCGGACCTCCTCGCGGGGGCCCGGCGCTCAGGCCTTCAGGACGGGATCGGCGATGTCGCCGCCGCCCCGGCGGGCGAGGTAGGCGGGCTGGAACAGGCACATCCGCACCGCGTCGCGGTACTTGCCGTTGACGAAGAACTCGTCCTTCAGGATGCCCTCGGGCTCGAAGCCGCAGCGCTCGTAGATCCGCACCGCGCGGGCATTGTCCTTGTCCACGTGCAGGTAGAGCTTGTGGATGTTGAGGACGCTGAAGGCGTAGTCCATGGCGATGCGCGTGGCCCGCGGGGCGTAGCCCTGGCCCTGGAAGGCCGGGTGGATCGCGATCTGGAATTCGCAGCGCCGGTGCAGGTGGTTGATCTCCACGAGCTCGACGAGGCCGGCGGGGGCGCCGTCCGCATTGGCGATGATGAAGCGCCGCTCGGTCTGGTTGTGGATGTTGCGCTCGTAGAGCTGCGCCAGTTCGGCGAAGGACTCGTAGGCCTCCTCGAACCAGTAGCGCATGATGCTGTCGTTGTTGTTGAGCTGATGCACGAACATCAGGTCCTCGCGCTCCAGCGGGCGCAGCTTCACCGGCCCGTCCGCCGCGATGGTGCGGGGCGTGAAGGCGGTCATGGCGTCACGCACGCCGCCGCGAGGCGGTCCATGAAGGCCTCGCCGGCCTTGAGCGCCGCGAGCGTGATGTACTCGTCCGGCTGGTGCGCCTGGTCGATGGAGCCGGGGCCGCAGACCACGGTGGGGATGCCGGCGACCTGGAAGCGCCCGGCCTCCGTGGCGTAGGGCACCGAGATCGTGTGGTTGCGCTCCGCCACCCGGAGGGCCAGCCGCTCGGCCGCCGAGCCGGGCTCCGGGGCGAGGCCCGGCACCGCCACCTCCTCCAGCGTCTCGATCCGCCCGTAATCGCTGTAGCGGTTGAGCCGGTCGCGCAGCACGGTGCCCACCTTGGCCTCGAACAGGGCGGGGATCTCGCCCATGTCGAGGTCGGGCAGGCCGCGGAACTCCCAGTGGAAGGTGCAGACCTTGGGCAGGATGTTGCGGGCCGTGCCACCCGCGATGGTGCCCACATGCACGGTGGTGGCGGGCGGGTCGAAGCGGCCCGAGGCGTCGCCCCGGGCGATCATCGCGTCGGCGATCCGGTTCAGCTCCGAGACGAGGTCGGCCGCCGCCATCACGGCGTTGGCCCCGAGCATCGGCTTGGCCGAGTGGGCCTCGTGCCCGTGCACGGTGGTGAGATAGGTGACGATGCTCTTGTGCGCGTCGGCCACTTCGAGGTCGGTGGGCTCGCCGACGATCACCGCGCCCGGGCGCGGCAGGTCGGCCCCGAACCGCGCGATCGTGTCGGCCACACCCAGGCAGGTGGTCTCCTCGTCGTAGGACAGGAGGATGTGGATCGGACGCTCGAGGCCGGCGGCCTGGAAGCGCGGGATCGCCGCGAGCGCCAGGGCGCAGAAGCCCTTCATGTCGACGGCGCCGCGCCCGTAGGCACGCCCGTCCTTCACCCGCAGGGTGAAGGGGTCGGCGCTCCAGGCCTGCCCCGTCACCGGCACCACGTCGGTATGGCCCGAGAGCACGATGCCGCCGTCGACCATCGGGCCGATGGTGGCGAACAGGGCCGCCTTGTCGCCGGCCGCGTTGGGCACGCGGACGAAGGGCACGCCGAGGTCGTCGAGGGCGGCCGCCACGCAGTCGATGAGCGCGAGGTTCGATTTCGAACTCTCGGTGTCGAAGGCCACGAGCCGCGCCAGCCAGTCGAGGGTCTCCGGGCGCGGGCCTTCGGTGGACATCGCCCTAGTGCACGCTGCGGCGGACATGGGGCGAATCGAGCGAGAAGGCCGGGATCTCCGCCTCGAAGCTCTCGCCCCCATGGGTCGCCATGGTGTAGCTGCCGGCCATCAGGCCGTCCGGCGTGGTGAGCGGGCAGCCGCTGGTGTAGCTGAACGATTCGCCCGGCTCGAGCACCGGCTGCTTGCCGACCACCCCGGCGCCGCGGACCTCCTGGGTCTCGCCGCGCCCGTCGACGATGCGCCAGTGGCGGGAGCGCAGCTGCACCTGCTCGGGGCCGTTGTTCACGATCTCGACCGTGTAGGCGAAGAAGTAGCGGCTCTCGGCCGGCGACGATTCTTCCTCGACGAAGCGAGGCATCACGGTCACGCTGATCCCGCGCGTCTGGGCCTTGTACATCCCCGTCATGCCTCCCTGGCCGGACCTGAACCCCGAGCGCGCTGCGTTCGCGACAAGCACAGGGCGTCGTGGTACGGCCCTCGCAAAACCGCGTCAATCGTGGCGAATGCGGGGGTGCCCGCGCAAGAACGAGGTCCGTGCCCCGTGGTCGAGGAGACCGTTTCGCGCCCGTCCGTCCGGTCCGCCGGCCGGGCCCTCCTCGCCAGCCTCGCCCTCGCGGGCCTGACCGCCGCCTTCGCCTGGGCCGCGCCCGAGCGCAACGGCTGGGCCGCCCTGGCGCTGGCCGTGGCGCTGGCCCTCGACGGGCTGGCGCAGGGGGCGGGGGCCTGGCTGGCCCGCCGCGGAGGCGGGCCGCCCCGGATCGCCGGCCTGCCCTCCCTGGTGCTGGCCTTCGGACCGGCCGCCGGCCTCGGCACGGTCCTGTTCGCCGTCGCCCTGGCGGCCTGGCCCGCCGGCTTCCCGATCCTCGCCAGCGCGCTCGCGGGTCTGATCGCCATGGGCGCCATCGCGCGCCTCGTCCTTGCCTGGATCGTCCTGCGGATCGCGCAAGACCCGGAGGCTTAACCGGACCTTAGGCGATCCGGCCGCATTTCGTGCAGAATGCGGCGTTCCCGCCCCGGCCGCCGGGGTGGTGCCCGATCGACGAGCGGGTGGTGCGAGCGGATGCAAGACGGGATTCGGGCCGCGATGCAGGACGGGGCGGACAGCCGCCAGCACGGGATTCTGGCTGCGGCCGGGATCGCAGCGCTGACGCGCGCGGGCGCGATCCGGCCCGACACGCCCTACGCGCCCGACCAGATCCAGCCCGCGAGCCTCGACCTGCGCCTCGGCGCCCGGGTGTTCCGCGTGCGCACCAGCTTCCTGCCCGGCACCCGCACGGTCTCCGCCTGCATCGAGGCCTTCGCCCTGCACGAGATGGACCTGCGCCACGGGGCCGTGCTGGAAACGGGCTGCGTGTACATCGCCGAGCTGCAGGAGCATCTCGCCCTGCCGGGCGACCTCGCGGCCAGCGCCAACCCGAAGAGCTCCACCGGCCGCATCGACGTCTTCACCCGCGTCATCACCGACCGGGGCGCCGCCTTCGACCAGGTCGAGGCCGGCTATCACGGGCCGCTCTATGCGGAGATCTCGCCCCGCACCTTCCCGGTGAAGGTCCGCACCGGCTCGCGCCTGTCGCAGATCCGGTTCCGGCGCGGCGAGCCCCGCCTCAGCGACGCCGAGCTCGCGGCGCTGCACGCGGCCTCGCCCCTGGTCGACGCCCCGACCCCGACCTTCCAGGGCGGCATCGGCGTCTCCATCGACCTCGCGGGCTTCTCCGGCCTCATCGGCTACCGCGCCCGGCGCCATACCGGCCTCGTCGACGTCGACGCCCCGGGCACGCACCGGGCGGCGGATTTCTGGGAGCCCCTGCACGCCGACCCGTCCCGGGCCCTGATCCTCGATCCCGGCCAGTTCTACATCCTGGCCTCCAAGGAGGCCGTGCAGGTGCCGCCCGACTTCGCCGCCGAGATGGTGCCGTTCGACCCCCTGGTCGGCGAGTTCCGGGTCCACTACGCCGGCTTCTTCGATCCGGGCTTCGGCTTCGCCGCCGCGGGCGGGGCGGGGGCCCGCGCCGTCCTCGAGGTGCGCTCGCGCGACGTGCCGTTCCTGCTCGAGGACGGCCAGATCGTCGGCCGCCTCGTCTACGAGCGCATGGCCGAGCGCCCCGCCACCCTGTACGGCGCGGGCGCGGGCTCGAACTACCAGGCCCAGGGGCTGAAGCTCTCCAAGCACTTCGTCTGAGACAGGCCCTTCCTCCGAGAGGGCCGTTCCGCCTGACGGACGAGCGGCGGCCGGATTCGGGCCGCCGCCGGGGACCCGCTCAGGCGATCCCGAGGGCCCAGATCAGGGACAGGCTGACGACCAGGAGGACGACGAGGGAGCCGGTCACCGCCAGGGTGACCCGGCCGCCCACCCGCGCCAGCACCCGCACGTCGACGCCGAGGCCGAGCGCCGCCATCGACACCACGGTGAGGAGGCCCGCCAGCCGCGTCACCGGCTGGGAGGCCGCGTCCGGGATGAGCCCGGCCGAGCGCAGGGTCGCGAGCGCCAGGAAGCCCAGGATGAACCAGGGCACGATCTTGAAGAAGCCGAGGCGCCCGGGCCGGCCCTTGGCCGACGCGCCCTCCGCCGGCAAGTGCGGCGCGATGAACGAGAAGGCCACAACCACCGGCCCGAGCATCAGGACGCGCACGAGCTTGACCAGGGTGCCGACCTGGGTCGCCAGGATGCCCACCGGCACCGTGGCGGCGAGCACCTGCGGCACCGCATAGACGGTGAGGCCCGCCAGGGTGCCGTACTGGTGCTCGGACAGGCCGGCGAGGGGGATGAACAGGGGCAGGCCCAGCACCATCAGCACGCCGAGCACCGCCGTGAAGGCGATGGCGGCCACCACGTCCTTGCTGTCGGCCCCGATCACCGGCGCCACCGCGGCGATGGCGGAGTTGCCGCAGATCGCGTTGCCGCAGGCCACCAGGATCGCCATGCGGGACGGCAGGCCGAGCACCCGGCAGATGGCGTAGCTGGCCACGATCGCCAGCACCACCGTGGCGACGATGCCCACGAGGAGGCTCGTGCCGGAGGCGACGATGGCCCCGAGGCTGATCGAGGCGCCGAGCAGGGTGACGGCCAGTTCGAGCACCTGCTTGGCCGAGAAGGCGATGCCGGCCCGGAAGCGCTCGCCCGGGCTCCACAGGGTGCGCAGCGCGATCCCCAGCAGGATCGCGATGACCAGGGCCTCGACGTAGGGGTGGCCCGTGGCGCGCTCCTCCAGGGCCTGGACGGCCAGGGCCGCCGCCGTGACGGCGAGGCAGACGCAGAGGCCGGGCACCAGGGAGGCGATCCGGCCACCGGCGGCCTCCGGCTTGCCCGCTCCGGCGGGGGCCGTCGTGATGCTCTTGGTGCTCATGCTGCCTTTCCGCGAGGCAATCGGAAGGAAATTCTGCCCCGGGCGCGGCCGCGAGAACAATGCTCTCCCGTGGCGAAAATCTTCGCAAAACCCATCCATTGATTGGGCAGGGTCGAAGCGCGACATTCACCGCCATGAGCAACCGGTCCGACAACGCAGCGATGGCCTACGATCCCTTCGGCGAGCCCGTCGAGATCGCGTGCCAGGGCGCCCCCACCGCGGGCGACCGTCGGGCGCGCAGCGTCGCCGTGATCGGCTTCTGGCTGGTCGCCGCAACTCTGACGGCGAGCCGCGTCTACCTGGCCGACGAGCCGGTGGCGCAGATGGTCGCGAACGCTCATGCGCAGGTTGCCGCCTTCATCACCGCCATCCTGTAAGGGTCCGGCGCCGCCCGGTGCGGCGTCCGTCATTCGGTCCGACGCCTAGTACGCCGCCGCGAGGTAGTCCGCGATGGCCTTGCCGTCCGCCTCGTCGACCGGGGCGTGATAGACCTTGCGCATCTTCGTCACCTCGCTGGTCCAGAAGGCCGCGCCCTGGCCCGGCGGCTGCATCGCGATGTAGTCCACCCCGTGGCAGCTCTGGCAATGGGCTTCGGCTGACGCGCGGCCGGCCTCGTGGCCGGGGGCCGAGCGCAGCTGCGCGGTCGGCTCCGGCAGGTCGTAGGTCCGGGGCGCGGCGGCGGCCGGCAGGCCGGCCCAAAGTCCGGCCAGGAGGCCGGTGGCGGCCAGCGCCGCCGCGCGGGAACGCACGGTCATCCTGTCTCTCCTCATGCGGCCTGCACCCGGACGGTCTCGACGACGTTGCGCATGTAGCCCGGCGGGTTCCAGCGCGGTTCCATCGGCTGGGTGGCGCCGTCCTGGCCCGTCGCCCGGACCCGGAGGGCATGCGCCCCCGCGGGGAGGTCGACCGACAGGGTCCAGGGCCGGAATGCATAGCGCCCCAGATCGGGGCCGAGGTGCGCCTCCGTCCAGCTTCGCCCGTCATCGGTGGAGACCGCCACCGCCCGGATGCCCGAACCGCCGTCGAAGGCGATGCCGCGCAACGCCGTCCGCCCGGCCGGGATCGCGGCCCCGTCGGCGAGGTTGGTGATGAAGGAGCGGATGGCGAAGCGGTTGATCGGCACGGTGGCCTTGGGGGTCTGGCCGGGCTCGACGCAGGCGCAGGCATTGTCCGGGATGCGGTAGGCCGCGCGCATCCAGAATCCCTCGTAGGGCTTGTCCGTCACCGTGATCGCGCTGAGGTGCTTGACCCAGTAGGTGCCGTAGAAGCCCGGCACCACGAGGCGCAGGGGATAGCCGTTGAGCCAGGGCAGGTCCTCGCCGTTCATGGCCCAGGCCAGCATCACCTCGCCGTCGCGGGCATGGTCGATGGCGAGCGCCTTGGCGAAGTCCGGGGTCTCGGGCAGGACCGGGCCGTCGAGGCCCTCGAAGACGGCCTGCACCGCCCCGGCCTTCACGCCCGCCCGGTCGAGCACGGCCTTCAGGGGCACGCCGGTCCAGCGGGCGTTGCCCATGGCGCCGTTGGCGAGCTGCCCGCCGGCGACCCGCGGCGCGACGAAGCCACGCGAATTGCCCGAGCACTGGTTGACCGCGACGATCTCGGCGCCCGGCATCGCCTTCAGGGCGGCCAGCGACAGTCCGACCGGTCCGTCCACATGCCCCGACACCGTCAGGCGGAAGGTCTCGGGATCGATCGCGGTCGGAATGTCGGCGAGGTGGTAGCGAACGAAGAAGGCGTCGTTCGGCGTAATCACCCCTTCGTCGAACACCGCGAAGGGCGTCTCGAGCTGCGGCGGCCGCGCCGTCATCTGCAGGAGCGGGCGCTTGCCCGGATAGGCCACCAGGGGGCGCTCGCCGTTGCCGAAGGGCAGGGTGACGACCTCGCCGGCCCGGGCCGCCCAGGGCGCCAGGGCAGCGCCGGACGCCGCGAGCAGGCCGGCCCCGGCCTGCCGGAGGAGCGTTCTGCGATCGGTCTCGGTCATCCCGGTCTCTCCCGTCCGGCTGAAGCCGTCCCGCGCGGTCAGCGCAGGACGGAGGCGTAGTGGATGTCCTCGGTGAGGCAGGTCGACAGGCGCCACTCCACCGGCCGGTCCTCGAGATCGACGGCGACCCGGTCGACCTCGAGCACCGGAATCCCCGCCGGCACCCCCAGCAGGGGCGCCTTGTCGGGGGCCAGGGCGATCGCCTTGAGGCGCTCGTGCGCGGTGGCGATCGTGATGCCGAACCGGGTCGCGTAGAGGCTGTAGAGCGTGTTCGGGAGCTCCATCGCGGCCAGGCCGGGGAACAGGCTCGACGGCACGGCGATCGTCTCAACGAGGCAGATCCGTCCGTCGAGGGCGCGCACTCGCTCCAGCCGCACCACGCGCGCGTTGCGCAGGAGGGCGAGCCGGTCGCGCTCGTCGATGGTGGCCGCGGCCTCCGCGATCGCCACGACGCGGCTGGTGGGGGTGCCGGCCACCGCCCCGTCGGGGCGCAGCTTGAAGAAGCGGAAGACGCTCTGCTTGTCGTCGTGCTCGGCCACGAAGGTGCCGCGCCCCTGGCGGCGCACCAGCAGGCTGTCGGCGGTGAGGGCGTCGAGGGCCTTGCGGACCGTGCCCTGGCTGACGCCGAGCTCGGCCGCCAGCACGCCCTCGCTGGGCAGGATCTGGCCCGGCTGCCAGACGGCGTCGGCGAGGCGGCGCAGGAGCGTGTCGTAGACCTGCCGATAGAGCGGCCGGAAACCCACCGCATTCCCACCTGTGCGTTCCATGTCGGTGCGCCGCTGCTCCCCGGGCGTGGGCGGAGGAAAGGAGAGGTTTCCCAGCACGGTGTCCCGTCCCTCGTTAAGGCCGAGCCCCGCTCCGGGCAATCGGTCGATCCGCAGGGCCGGCGGCCGGGGGCGGGTCCCGCTCGGGAGGGCGGCCTTCATCGTCAGAGCGCCTTGATCTCGGCCACGAGGGCGTCCGGGACGGCGAGCCCCTCGGCCTCGGCCCGGGCCCGGAGGGCGAGGCGGCGGGCCCCGGGCAGGCGGGCCCCGTCCTGCGCCTCGATGGAGCCGGCGAGCTCCGCGAACCGGGCCAGCGCCCCGGGGCCGAAGGCATCCGCCGCGAGGGCGATGACGAGCTGCCCGGTGCCCGGCGGATCGCCCTCGGCGTCGAGGAACGAGCTCGCCTCGCCGGCGAAGCGCCCGCCGGTCAGGCCGGCCGCGAGGAGTTCCACCATCAGGGCCAGCGCCGTGCCCTTGGCGTCGCCGAGCGGCACCATGGTGCCCTTCAGGGCCGCGGCCGGGTCGGTGGTCGGCGCGCCCGCGGCATCGAGGGCCCAGCCCTCGGGGATGGCCTCGCCGCGCTGGCGGGCGGCCATGATCGCGCCGCGGGCCACCTTCGAGAGGGACAGGTCGACCACGATCGGCGCGCGGCCGGGCAGGGGGCAGGCGAAGGCGAGGGGGTTCGTCCCGAACACCGCCCGGGATCCGCCCCAGGGCGCCATGGCGGCGGGGGTGTTGGCCAGCAGGATCGCTACGAGCCCGGCCTCGGCCAGGGCCTCGACGGGACGGCCGGCCGCGCCGCAATGGTGCGAGCGCCGGATGCCGGCCGCCGCGACGCCCTGCGCACGGACCACGGCCGGGAGTTGCTCCACCACCGCGTCGAGGGCCGGGTAGGCGAAGCCGTGGGCGGCATCGACGGCGAGGAGCCCGGGCCGGGGCCGGCTCACCGCGACCGCGGCGTCGCCCACCACCTTGCCGGCCCGGACCTGGGCCGCATAGGCGGCCACCCGCGAGAGCCCGTGGCCCTTCAGCCCGTCGGCCTCGGCGCCCACGAGGGCGCGAGCGACGCTGCGGGCAGCGGGCGCGCGGGTTCCGCAGCGGACCAGGGCCTCGCTGACGAGGGCGTGGGCGGCGGCGAGGCTCAGGGTGGTCATGGCGTTTCAGTCCTCGGAGAGGTGGCGGCGCACGGCCTGGGCCGTGACGCGGGACACGCGCACGTTCGATTCCCGGGTCACCCCGGCGATGTGCGGCGTCAGGATGAGGTTGGGCACGTCGCGGAAGAGGGCGCCCGCGGCGGCCGCGAGGGGTTCCTGCGGGAAGACGTCGAGGGCGGCCCCGCCGAGATGCCCGGCCCGCAAAGCCGCCGCCACGGCCGCGCCGTCGACCACCTCGCCCCGGGCGGCATTGATGAACACCGCCCCGGCGGGCATCCGGGCGAGGGCGTCCGCATCGATCATCCCCCGGGTCTCGGGCGTCAGCGGCACGTGCAGGGACAGGACGTCGCTTTCGGCGATGAGCCCGGCGAGATCGGCGCGCGCCACCGGACCGCAATCCGGCCGCCAGGCCGGGTCGTCGGCCGGCAGGAAGGGGTCGTGGGCCGAGACCTCCATCCCGAGGGCGAGGGCACGGCGGGCGGTCTCGCGGGCGATGGCGCCGAAGCCGACGAGGCCGAGGCGCTTGCCCGAGATCTCCCGGCCCATCAGGGCATTGCGCGGCCAGGTCCCGGCCGCCACCGCGGCGCTGGCCCCGTAGGCGCCGCGCAGGAGGAGCATGGCGGTGCCGATCACGTACTCGGCCACCGCGACGTCGTTGGCGCCGGTGGCGGGATAGACGGCGACGCCGCGGGCCCGGCAGGCCGCGAGGTCGATGTTGTCGAGGCCGACGCCGAGGCGCCCGACCACCTTCAGGTCGGGGGCGGCGGCCAGGAGGGCCGCGCTCACCTGGGTGCGGTTGCGGACCACGAGGGCGTCCGCATCGGCCAGCGCCGCCCGCAGGTCCTCCGGCCGGTCGACCAGGGCCGGGTCGTACAGGGTCGCGAACCCGCCGAGCTCGGCCGCGATGGCGGCCTCGTCCATGAACTCGGCGATCACGACCTTCGGCACGCGGCCGGTTCGGGATGTCGTCGTCTCTGAGGGCGTCAGGGTGGATGGTGTCACGGCGCTGGGCCTCCGGTTTGCGGGGACGCGGCCCGTCAGGTGGCGGGGATCGCGGCGGGCATCGCCCGGTGGCGGGCCGGGCTCGGGGCGGTGGGGGCGGGCGCCTCCGCCATCGCCTCGTCCGGCTCGTCCAGGCTGTCGAGGTCGGGCTGGATGCGTCCGTCGAGGACGGCGCGGGCATGGGCGAGGTCGATCTTGCCCTCCCAGCGGGCGATCACCAGGGTCGCCACCATGTTGCCGATGGCGTTGGTGATGCAGCGCAGCTCGTTGAGGATGCGGTCGACGCCGATGATCAGCGCGATGCCGGCGACGGGGAGGAGCTGGGACGCCTGCAGGGTGGCGGCGAGCACGAACAGGATGGCCCCGGCGACCCCGGCCACCCCCTTCGAGGTCACCAGCGCGATGGCGAGGATCCCGAGCCCCTGCTCCCAGGTGAGCGGGATGTTGAGCGCCTGGGCGATGAAGCCGATCGCCATGGTGAGGTAGATGCACGAGCCGTCCATGTTGAAGGACAGGCCCGCCGGCATCACCAGGCCGGTGACGCCCTTCTCGACGGAGAGTCCGCCGAGCTTGGCCATCAGGCGCGGTAGGACCGATTCCGTGCTGGTCGTGCCGAGCAGGATGAACATCTCCTCGCGGACGTAGAGGAACAGCTTCCACAGGCTCAGGCCCACGTAGAACCGCATCACGCCGCCGAGGAACAGCACGATGAACACGAAGAAGGTCAGGTAGAGGGACAGGATCAGCATCCCGTACTGGGCCAGGATGCCGAGGCCGAACTTGCCGATGGTGAAGGCCATGGCCCCGAACGCCCCGATGGGGGCGAAGCGCATGATGATGCCCACGACCTTCATCAGGATCTCGCCGAAGGCGTGGATGACCCGGAGGGGGAACTGCCCCTTCGGCCCCATGGCGGCGAGGCCCATCCCCACCAGCACGGAGAAGAACATCACCTGCAGCAGGTCGCCCTTGGCGAAGGCGTCGACAGCGCTGTGCGGGATGATGTTGGCGATGATCTCCATCACGCTCTGGGCGTGGGCCTTGCCGGCGATCGTGGCGACGCTCTGGGCGTCCAGGCTCTCCACCGTGGCGTTGATGCCGTCGCCCGGCCGCAGCAGGTTGACGAAGAGGAGGCCGGCGCCGAGGGCCACGGTGGTCGAGACCTCGAAGTACACGAGGGTCTTCAGGCCCATGCGGCCGACGCTCTTCATGTCGCCCACATGGGCGATGCCGACCACCACCGTGCAGAAGATCACCGGCCCGACGACCATCTTGATCAGGTTGATGAACATGTCGCCGAGGATCTTCAGGCCGACGGCGAAGCCGGGGGCCAGCACGCCCACGACGATGCCGAGGGCGATGCCGATCAGGACCTGGCCGTAGATCGATCGCAAGAATTTCATTGGCGCGAACCGCATCGGCATTCCTCCCACGCGCGCTTCGAACGGGATGCGCCGCTGCGCGGTCTTCATCCCTTCGCGAAAAACTCCGCCTTCGCGAAAACCCCGATGGCGTCGGGGCGGGACGCCGCGTTCCAGGCCGGAACGCGGCGGGAGAGGCCGCCGGTCAGGCGCTCCGGTACAGCTTCGTCATCACGAACTCACGGTGGCCGAGGGATTCGGCGGCCGTGAGCCGTCCGTTCGCGGTCCGCACCACCATGTCGATCAGGGCGTCGCCGGCCTGCGGGATGGTCATCTCCCGGGTGAGCACGCCCGAGACGTCGACGTCGATGTGCTCGCCCATGGTGCGCACCGTGCGTGGGTTGCCGGTGATCTTGATCACCGGGACGATCGGGTTGCCGATGACGTTGCCCTGGCCGGTGGGGAAGGTGTGGACCACGTAGCCCGCCGCCGCCATCAGGGTCACGCACTCGGCCGCCGCCGAGGAGGTGTCCATGTAGTACAGGCCCGGTCCCCGGGCGGGGGACTCGGCCGGCTGCAGCGCGTCGATGTAGCGGCAGTCGTGGCCGATCTTCTCGAGGTTGCCGAGCGCCTTCTCCTCGATGGTGCTCAGGCCGCCGAGGATGTTGCCCTTGGTCGGCTGGGAGTCCGAGAGGTCGTCCGTCTTATGGGCCTCGATGACGTCGTCCTGGTAGGACTTCCACATGGAGAACCACTTGTCGCCGATCTCCGGCGTGGCGGCGCGCTCGCGGCAGAGGTGCTCGGCGCCGGTGATCTCCGAGGTCTCGCCGAACACGCCGTAGATCCCCTGCGGGATCAGCTTGTCGTAGAGGTTGCCCACGGTGGGGCAGGAGGACAGGCCGGTGGTGGTGTCGGACTCGCCGCACTTCGTCGAGATCCAGAGGTCCGAGATCGGGCATTCCTCGCGGGGCAGCTCGGTCGCCCACTGCACGAAGCGCTTGGCCTGGTAGCTCGCCTTGGCGATGGTGGCGATGTCGCCGTGCCCCTCGATGCCGAAGCCGACCACGGGCTTGCCGGTCTTGGCGATGCCCTCGACGATCCGGTTGGTCCACTGGTCCTCGATGCCGATCACCACCACGGCGGCGACGTTCGGGTTGGAGCCGATGCCGATCAGGGTGCGGAAATGGAGCTCGAGATCCTCGCCGAACTGCAGGCGGCCATAGGCGTGGGGCAGGGCCATCGTGCCCTTGACGAGGTTGGCGACCGCCTCGCAGGAGGCGTTCGAGAGATCGTCCAGGGGCAGGAGGACGACGTGGTTGCGCACGCCGACGCGGCCGTTCTCGCGGCGCCAGCCCATGAAGGTGGCGGCCGCGATGTCCGCCGAGGGGCGGGCGGCGCCGAGGGCGCCGGTGGCGAACTGGTCGGGGGCTCCGCCGACGAAGGGGGAGGTGGTCTCGGGGGCGTTCATGATGGTCTCTCCGGGCATCGCGACCTCACCAGCGCTTCGTCTTGAGGTTCTGGACATGGACGTGTTCGCCCTTGGCGACGTCCTGGACGATCTTGCCGATGTCCTGGCCGTACTTGATGGCCGTATCGCCGGCCTTCAGGTCGGTGAGCGCCACCTTGTGGCCGATCGGGATGTCGTGGCGGACATGCACCGCGAAGGTCGAATCGTCCTCGGTGATGACGCCGAACGCATCGGTGTCGGCACGCAGGCCCTCGATGACCGCGACGGCGACGTTGTCCAGCGGGCTGTGGGCGAGAAGGTGCGGCTTCGTCCGCCCCTCGCCCGATCCGGCGTGGCTGTTCATTCCGAGATCCTCCTGGGTGAAGCCGTCGGCTCTTTGCGGCGACTGAGTCTTATATAAGACATGAGATTTTCCGGCGTCAATCCGCGAGGTGAATCTGTCTCGACCGGGGATCCGGGCGGGGGGAACGAGCCCGAGCGTATCGCATCAGCCTCCGGAGCGTGCCGTCCAGGCAGGCACCAGCTTGATCCCACGGTAATCTTATATAAGACATAAGTACTCACGTCGTGCGGTCCGGCCGTCACGCACCCCGACGATTTCCCGGCAGACCGAGACGCAGCGTGAGCGAGACCCTCCAGATCGTCCTGTGCCTGAGCTGCGCCGGCCTCATCTCCGGCCTGACGGGCTTCGCCTTCGCCCTGGTGGCCTCCGGCACCCTGCTGTCGATCCGGGCGCCCGTCGAGGCGACGGCCCTGGTGCTGACCTGCAGCATCCTCTCGCAGGCCCTGTCGGTGATGCGGCTGCGGACCCTGCCGCCGCGGGCGACGGCCCTGGCGATGATCGGCCCCGGCCTCCTCGGGGCGCCGATCGGCATCTACCTCCTGAACGATCTCAACCCCGCTCTGATCAAGGTGCTGATCGGGGTCTTCCTGATCCTCTACAGCGCCGGCGTGGCGCTGCTGCGCAGCGACTTCCGGGTGTCGTTCGGCAATGCCTGGAGCGACGGCGCCGTGGGCTTCCTCGGCGGCATCCTCGGCGGCATCGCCGGGCTGTCGGGCGCGCTTCCCACCGCCTGGAGCCTGGTGCGCGGCTGGGACCCGCGCATGCAGCGGGCGGTCTACCAGAGCTTTACCCTGGTCCTGCAGGTCTGGTCCCTGGCGATCCTGGCCGTGCTCAACCCGTTCCCGCCCGAGCTCCTGGGCGACCTCGCCCTCGGCCTCCCCATCGTCCTCGTCAGCGTGCTGGCCGGGCTGTCGCTGTTCGCGCAGATCGACCAGCGCCGGTTCCGCGCCCTCGTCCTCGCGCTGCTCGCCGCCATCGGCGTCACCACCACCGCCCTGGCGCTCCCCGGCCTGCTGTCCTGAGGCGCGCCCCCGACGGCGCAGATGGCGGACCGCGAAGCGATCCGGCCTCGACGGGATGCGCCGCCAGGGCACCCGCTCAAGATTGCGCGTATCACGCAAAATTGTTGACCTAATGCGCGTAATGCGCAGAATGAGCGAATCGTTGCGGTCGATCACCGGTCGCGTGCGACGAAAAAAATCGTCAAAAGCGAAAAAATTGCGCGAAACGCGCACGGAGGAAACGCGCATGCAGATTCCGATCAAGCGGGCCATCGAGGCGGTGCCCGGCGGCATGATGGTGGTGCCGCTCCTGGCCGGCGCGCTGATCGCCACCTTCTTTCCCGGCACGCCGAAGCTGTTCGGCTCGTTCACGGGCGCGCTCTTCTCCGGCGCCCTGACGATCCTGGCGGTCTTCTACGTCTGCATGGGCGCCAGCATCGACTTCCGCGCGACGCCCTACATCATGAAGAAGGGCGGCACCCTGCTGGTCGTGAAGGTCGGCATCGCCATCCTGCTGGGGCTGGTCTTCGGGCAGGTCCTCGGCGAGGCGCCCGTCGCGGCCGGCATGTTCGCGGGCCTCTCCACCCTGGCGGTGGTCGCCGCCATGAACGACACCAACGGGGGCCTCTACATGGCCCTGATGGGCCAGTACGGCCGACCCCGCGACGTCGGGGCCTACACGGTGATGTCCCTGGAGAGCGGGCCGTTCCTCACCATGGTGACCCTCGGCGTCGCCGGGCTCTCGGCCTTTCCCTGGCAGACCCTGGTGGGCGCGATCCTGCCGCTCCTCGTCGGCATGATCATCGGCAACCTCGACCGGGAGATGCGCGCCTTCCTCAGCCGGGCGATCCCCGTGATGATCCCGTTCTTCGCCTTCGCCCTGGGGGCCGGCCTCGACCTGACCAAGGTTTGGCAGGCCGGCCTGCTCGGCCTCGCCATGGGCGTCGCCGTGGTGGTGGTCACCGGCATCCCGCTGTTCTTCGCCGACCGGCTCACGGGGGGGACCGGCGTCGCCGGGATCGCGGCGGCCTCGACGGCGGGCAACGCCGCCGCCGTGCCGGCGATCGTCGCCTCGGCCAACCCGGCCTATGCCGAGGCCGCCGGACCGGCGACGATCCTGGTGGCGGCCTGCGTCGTCGTGACGGCGATCCTGGTGCCGATCGCCACCGCCTGGGCGTCCCGGCGCTTCGGCGGCGGCGAGGCCGAGGCCGAGACCGGGAGCCCGGAGGTGGCGGCCCCCGCGCAGCCCGTTGCCGGCCGCTGACATGACCGCCGCCGATTCGGCCCGCCGCTGGCTCATCCTCGCCGACGACCTGACGGGGGCGGCCGATTGCGCCATCGCCTTCGGGCGGCGCGGCCTCGACGCGGCGGTGACCTGGGGGGAGGCCGCGGGCATCGCCGACCGGGACCTCGCGGTGCTGGCCTACGACGCCGACAGCCGCGGCCTGTCCGGGGACGCGGCGGCGGCGCGGCACGCCGCCCTGCTGGCGCGCTGGTTCGCGCCGGACCGGGTCCTGTTCAAGAAGATCGATTCGACCCTCCGGGGCCAGCCCGCCGCCGAGACCGCCGCCACCCTGGCGGTCCTGGCGGCCCGGACCGGGTCCGCCTTCGGGATCTGCGCCCCGGCCTTCCCGGCCACCGGCCGGACCACCCTGGAGGGCCGGGTCCGGGTCGACGGCCGCCCCCTGGAGGCGGCGGAGGTCTGGCGGCGCGACCACACCTACGCGAGCGCCGACCTCCGGGCCATCCTCGCCGGCGCGGGGATCCGCAGCGAGACGGTGTCGCTCGCTACCGTGCGCGGGACCGGCCGCGGCGGCGACTTGGCCACCGACTTGGTCGCCGACTTGGCCGCGGAGCTGGCCCGAATCGCCGCGACGGGGCCGGCCGTCGCGGTCTGCGATGCCGAGACCGAGGCCGACCTCGACCGGATCGCGGCGGCGGGCCTGTCCCTGGCGCCGGCCCCGTTCTTCATCGGCAGCGCGGGCCTCGCCCATGCGCTCGCCGCCCTCCCGACGGCACCGGCGATGCAGCCCCCGTCCCACGCGCCGAGCCGCTTCGGCAGCCTGATCGTGGTCGGCTCGCTGGCCGCCGCCAGCCGCGCGGCCGCCCGCCGGCTTGCCGGACGGGACGGCGTCACCCACCTGCCCGTGGACCCGGGGACGCTGCTCGTCGACGGCCCGGCCCGGGCCGCCTTCGCCGGCCGCGTCGCCGCCATCCTCGAGGCCGGGGGCGACGCCCTGGTGGAGATCACCACCGCGGGCGAGCCCGACATGGCCCTCGGACCGCGCCTGGCCCGGGGCCTCGCCGAAGCCCTCGACCCGGTGGCCTGCCGGATCGGTGCCGTGGCGGCCACCGGCGGCGAGACCGCCGCGGCGCTGCTGGCGCGCTTCGGCGTCGACGGCATCCGCCTCGTCGACGAGATCGAGCCGGGGGTCTCCCTCGGCCTGACCCTGGGGCGCCTCGCCGTGCCGGTCGCCACCAAGGCCGGCGCCTTCGGCGACGCCGACTCCCTCATCCGCATTCGCGAGCGCCTGCGCGCCGCCCGACTCGAAGGACGCTTCTCATGACCCGCCCCACGCTCGCGATCACCATGGGCGACCCCGCCGGCATCGGGCCGGAGATCATCATGAAGGCGCTGGGGCATGCCGACGTCCAGGCGACGTGCCGGCCCCTGGTCATCGGCGACGCCGAGCGCCTGCGGCAGGCCGGCCGGATCGTCGGCTCCGGCCTGACGGTCGATGCCCTGTCGGCGGCCGGGGAGGCGGATTTCGACGGCGGCGCTGTGCAGTGCCTCGACCTCAAGGTCGTGCCCGCCGACCTGCCGTTCGGGCAGGTCTCGCCGGTCGCCGGCGAGGCGGCCTACCGCTACATCGAGAAGGCCGTGGCGGTGGTCCAGGCCGGGCAGGCCCAGGGCATCTGCACGGCGCCCCTGTCCAAGGAGGCGCTCCACGCCGCCGGCCACAGGTTCCCCGGCCACACCGAGCTCCTCGCCCACCTCACCGGCACGCCGGAGGTCTCGATGATGCTGGTCTCACCCAAGCTGCGGGTGATCCACGTCACCACCCATATCGGCCTCATCGACGCCATCGCGAAGATCGAGCCCGGCCTCGTCGAGCGCGTCATCGCCCGCGGCCACGCCGTCCTGGTGAAGGCGGGCCTCGCCGATCCGAAGATCGGCGTCTGCGCCATCAATCCCCATGCGGGCGAGAACGGCCTGTTCGGGCGGGGCGAGGAGGCGGAGAAGATCGCCCCGGCCATCGCGGCCTGCCGGGCGAAGGGCTGGGACGTGCGCGGACCGCTGCCCGCCGACACGCTGTTCTTCCTCGCCGGGCGCGGCGACTACGACATGGTGGTGGCCATGTACCACGATCAGGGCCACGGCCCGATCAAGGTCCTGGGACTCGAGGCGGGGGTGAACATCACCGTGGGCCTGCCGGTGATCCGCACCTCCGTCGACCACGGCACGGCCTTCGACATCGCCGGCACGGGGATCGCGGACGAGCGCAGCCTGATCGAGGCCCTGCGCCAGGCCGTCGACCTCGCGCCGAAATCGATCGCCGCCTGAGCCCGCGTGGGTCCTGTCGCGCCGCCGCCGATCCGGGCGAAACGCCCCGGCCAGCGGCCGCGACCTCGGCCATGACGAGGGATCGAAGCCGGGAGAGCCACGAACCCATGTCGATGCGCAGCCGGGAGCGTCGGGCGTTGCTGCTGGAGGCGCTGAGCGTCGGCGAGATCGACGTCGACGACGTGGCGGCCCGTCTGAAGGTCTCCGCCTCCACGGTCCGCCGCGACCTCCAGCACCTCTCCGCCACCCGGGCCGTGCGCCGGACCTATGGCGGGGCGATCCTGACGCGCCACCCGCCCGAGACCACCCTGACCGAGCGGCTCGCCGTGAACGGCGCGGAGAAGCGGGCGATCGCCCGCGCCGCCCTCGACCTCGTGGCGGACGGGGACACGCTGATCCTCGACGCCGGCTCGACGGTGGCGGCCTTTGGCCAGCTCCTGGCCAAGCGGCGGCTGCGGATCATCACCAACAACCTCGCGCTGCTGCCCTTCCTGGCCGAGGCGCCGGACCTCGACCTCGTCGTCCTCGGGGGGGCGCTCCGGGCCACCAGCATGAGCACCGTCGGCCCCCTCGCCATCGAGGCCCTGCGCCTGATGACGGCGGACCGGGCGATCGTCAGCGCCGACGGCGTCGTGGCCGGGCGCGGCCTGTGCGAGGCGAGCCTCGACCAGGTCGCCCTCAAGTCCCTCATGATGCGCCAGGCGCGCGAGGTGATCGTGCTGGCCAATGCGGGCAAGCTCGGCCGGGCCGAGCAGACCGCCTGGGCGCCGCTTCCGCGCGACTGGACCCTGGTGACGGATTCGCCGGAGCCGCGCGAGGAGCTGCGGCGCCTGGCCGAGGCCGGCGCCCGGATCCACGTGGCGCCCGACCGGGACGGCTGATCCGGGCTCCGCTCGATCGAAGCGCTGCCCGGATCGGCAAGCCGGCGCGGCGCGTGCGCGAAGCCCACATCCGCCATCCCGAAGGGATCCGCCGGATTGGGTTAGTAGGCGCGCGCCGGCTACCGCCGCGCCGTCCGTCCGGGCTAGGATCGGTCGATCCTGAGCCGGGGGCCGGACGCGTGACGCGACGCCTGATGAAGTTCCTCCACACGATGGGGTCGACCGGCCTTCTGGGCGCGATGGCGGCCCTCGTCGTCATGCTCGGCGCGGCGCCGCCGCCGAGCGCCCTCGACGGCTACGCCGCGGCACGGGCCGCCATGGGGGCGGTCGCCACCTGGATCGTCCTGCCGAGCCTGGCGCTGACCCTGGTCTCCGGGCTGCTGGCCATGACCCTGAACCGCGGCTTCCTCAACGCGGGCTGGGCTTGGCTGAAGCTCGCCACCGGGGTGCTGATGTTTGAGGGCGTGCTCGTCTACGTGCAGGGGCCAATGCGCCAGGAGGCGGAGCAGAGCGCCCTGGCGCTGGCGGGACGGGTCGATCCCGCCACCCTGGCGGCCAGCCTCGGGCCGGAGCGCGGGACGCTCTGGGTGTTGCTGGCGGTGGCCACGGCGAACGTCGTCCTGGGCATCTGGCGGCCGCGGCTCCTGCGCCTGCCCCGCTAGGGATCCGCGGCCGGACCCCGCGGCCTCCAGCCTCTTCCGAAGGCTTTCCCGGAAAAAGCCGCCGTCACGACAGGCACAGGACAGCATTGTGCCCCGCCGCCAGCGATGATCCGGCGGCCAGCCGCGTCCTAATCAGGAACGGATTCCGCACAACCTCGGTCAGAGGCGATAAACGCGCCCAGCGGCCCATTTAATCCCGAAAAATCCCGCCCCGTCGTAGAATTATTCTGCTTGCACCGATCCGTGGCATACCAAATAATGCAGGTGTGCTGCCCGACAAATGAACCATAGGATTCGCCTCAGGCGTGCGGGCCGCAATCGAGCATTCCAATCGGGATCTTCAACACAACGCATCCCGTCCCAAGCAGAACGAGGAAACGAGCTCATGGCGATGACTGCTGCCGCGCCCCCCGCAACGAAACCATCCGTCAATCGATGGTTGCAACTGATTCTCGGCGTGGCCTGCATGGTCGCCGCTGCCAATATACAATATGCCTGGACACTCTTCGTCCCCGAGATCCAGAAGACCTTCGGCTGGGATCGCGCGGCGATCCAGGTCGCGTTCACGATCTTCGTCGTGGTCCAGACCTGGCTGACCCCGATCGAGGGCTACTTCATCGACAAGTACGGCCCGAGCCGCGTGGTGATGTTCGGCGGCCTGATGACGGGCCTGGCCTGGGTCATCAACTCCTACGCCACCTCGCTCACCGGCTTCTATGCCGGCTCGGTGGCGGGCGGCATCGGCGTCGGCTGCGTCTACGCCACCTGCATCAACAACGCCCTGAAGTGGTTCCCGGACAAGCGCGGCCTCGCGGTCGGCCTGACGGCGGGCGGCTACGGCGCGGGCTCGGCCCTGACGATCATCCCGATCGCCAACATGATTTCGCAGGGCAGCTACGCCCAGGCCTTCTTCATCTTCGGGCTGATCCAGGGCGGCATCATCATGCTGGCGGCCATCGGCCTGCGCGCACCGTCCAAGGGCGAGGTCACCTTCTCCACCAAGGTGCTGCAGACCCGGCGCGACTACACCCTGCGCGAGGCCCTGCGCACGCCGGTGTTCTGGGTGATGCTGCTGATGTTCACCTGCACGGTCACGGGCGGCCTGATGGCGGTGGCCCAGCTCGGCGTCATCGCGCAGGATCTCGGCGTCAAGGAATTCCAGGTCAACCTGTACTTTTTCGCCATGGCCGCGCTGCCCTTCGCGCTGATGCTCGACCGGATCATGAACGGCATCTCGCGTCCGCTCTTCGGCTACGTCTCCGACCGGATCGGGCGCGAGAAGACGATGTTCATCGCCTTCACCATGGAGGGGATCGGCATCGTCGCGCTGGGCTACTTCGGCACCAACCCGTGGGCCTTCGTCATCCTCTCGGGCATCGTGTTCCTGGCCTGGGGCGAGGTCTACTCCCTGTTCAGCGCCACCGCCGCCGACACCTTCGGCTCCAAGCACATCGGCAAGATCTACGGCGTGCTCTATTGCGCCAAGGGCTTCGCCGCGCTGTTCGTGCCGGTGGGCAACCTGCTGATGCAGGCGACCGGGACCTGGGCGACGGTGCTCTACACCGTGGCGGTGATGGACCTCGTCGCGGCCTTCCTCGCCATCGCCGTGCTGCGGCCGATGCTGAAGCGCCACCACGCCGCGCAAGGCGTGGCCCAGCCGGCCGGCGCCCTGGCACACGCTTGACCCGCCCGCGCCCCGGCCCCCGGGCCGGGGCATCCCCGGGCGTCCCGCCGCGCCCGGCCCGACGCGACGTCCCCCTCTCGAGCCGGGCCCGGAGCCCGGCTCGAAGCCGTCCGCCCCCGGGCGATCCCGAGCGGTGTCGGGCGGGCCCCCACCGGGCAACATTCCGGGCAAGGTTCCGAGCAAAGGTTCCGAGCAAAGGTTCCGCGATGGTCTTCTCCGTCCTCCTCGCCCTGGTGAGCATTCCCTTCGCGATCGTCGTGCTGCAGACGGCGGACTTCAATCGCGACGTGTTCGCCGTGCTGTACGTCTCCTCCCTCGGCCTCGTCCTGTCGGCCATCCTGCTGGTCGGCGGCTACTACCTGCTGCCGCTGCCGCCGATCGTCCCCGAGCCGCTGCACCGATGATCGCGGGCTCGGGGCCGCGGAAGCGACCGGCCTCGTCCGAGCGATCGTCCTGACCTTCGCGGCCCCACCGTCGCTTGCCGGCCGTCGAGGCCGGCCCCGGTTGCATGACCGCATTGCGGTATGTGGCATACCAAATCCCGTTGTGCGGTGCGACAATCCTCCGTCGCACCGCAACCGGGATACTTCGATGCTCTCTCTGTTCGTTCTCGGCCTGGCCGCCGTCGCCATCGGCCCGATGCTGGCCCTGCTGGTGGACGAGGAGGCCACCGGACCGGCGGCCGCCGACACGGGCTCCGCCGGCATGTTCGTCGCGCTCAACGACAACGCCCTGTCGACGGCCCGGCGCGCGGCCTGAGCGAGGCTCGCTCCCGACGTTTCGACCCGCCCGACGTCCGTCGCGGCGGGTCTTGTCATGCGCCGGCCTGGGCGGACGGCGTCAGGGCGTTCTGGGAGGCTTGGCCGCGGCGGCGCGGGCCGGCCGCACCGGCCTGGCTTCCGGCGCCGTCGGATCCTCGATCGTGAGGGCCCCGCTCGGGTCGTCGAGCACCGGGATCCGGTCGAGGCTGAGGGCCGAGCGCGCCCCGTCCCCACGCCCCGAGGTCGGCGGCGGGGCGGCGGGGCCCGGGCCGCGCGCGTCGCGGCTCGGCCCGGCGTCGACCCCGGCTCCCGCCGTCGCGGCCGCCCCCCTGGCGGGCGCGAGAGGGGGCGCGGGCTCGGCCACGGCCCGGGCGACCGGCTCGGCGGCCCAGACCCGGGCGGCGGCGGGCGCCTCGTCCAGGGCCGGGGAGGGCGCCTTCACGGTGAGAACCAGCAGGATGGGCAGGCCGAGGCCGGCCACCAGGGCGAGGCCCGCGATGGCGCCGGAGCGCATGCCGCGCAGGATCGGATGCGGCGCGGCCTCGGAGATCGAGCGCAGCGGTCCGATGCGGTGCCGGGCGGTGCGGCGCCACCGCCGGGGACGGGCGGGGCGGCGGGACAGGCCTGCGGAAGACTCCACGCCCAAGACTCCCCGCTCATGACACAGCGTTGCGAAACCGGGCCAGTCCGGCAATTCGAAAGTGTTCGCCTACCGATACCGACAAATCAACATCTTTTGTCAGTGAAGCGTCGGCCGGGACCGACGCATCTCTGATGTCGCGCAGATCAGGCGCCTGCCGCCTCCTGGTCGACCAGCCAGACCAGGCGGCCAACACTGCGCAGGTGCCGGACGGGCAGGTCCTCGCCGCGGGCGAGTCGGCGCAGGGGTTCCTGCTTCCCGGCTCCCGTCACGAGGACCAGGGTCTCCCGGGCCGAGGCGAGGGCCGGGAAGGTGAGGGTGATGCGCGGCACGAAGGGGGCGAGCCCCGCCTCCGGCACCGGCGCCGTCCAGGCCTGCCGCTCGGCCAGGGCCGGCTTGGCCGGAAACAGCGAGGCCGTGTGCCCGTCCTCGCCGAGGCCGAGGAGGACGAGGTCGAACAGGGGCCGGGCGGGATCGAGGACGGCGGCGCCGTAGAACGCCCGCAGGGTCTCGGCATAGGCGCGCGCCCCGGACTCCGGGGTTCCGCCCGTGTCCATCCCGTGCAGGTGGCCCTCCGGGATCGGCGCGTCGCCGAAGGCCTCGCGCGCCATGCGGACATTGCTCGCCGCATCCGTCCACGGCACCATCCGGTCGTCGCCGAAGAACCAGTGCAGGCGTTCCCAGGGCAGCTGCGCCCGGTAGTCCGGGCCGCTCAGCCGGGCGTAGAGGCGCTTGGGCGTGGAGCCGCCGGAGAGGCAGACCGCGATGGCCGGACGCGGCGCCGAGCCGCACAGGGCCACGAGGCGGGCGGCGGCAGCCTCCGCCACCGCGTCGGCATCGGGCAGGATCTCGGCGGCCTCGGGCAGGGGGATCATCGGCGCGGAACCTCGATGGGGGCGGGACGGGTCCGGGGGCGGCCCCCCGCACGCGCGGGCGACCGCCGCGGGGTTATTTCGGCTCCTGGTGGCCGCCGAAGCCCTTGCGCATGGCCGAGAGCAGCTTGTCGGCGTAGCTCGCCTCCTCGCGGGAGCGGAAGCGCGCGTAGAGGGCGGCCGAGAGCACGTTGGCCGGCACGGATTCCTCGATGGCAGCGTTCAGGGTCCAGCGGCCCTCGCCGGAATCGGCGACGAAGCCGGAGAAGTCCTCCAGGTGCTCGTCCCGGGCCAGGGCCCCGGCGGTGAGGTCGAGGAGCCAGGACGAGACGACGCTGCCGCGGCGCCAGACCTCGGCGATGTCGCCAATGTTCAGCCGGAAGCGCTGGGCCTCGGGCAGGTCCTCGGAATCGGCGTGCCGGAGGATGTCGAAGCCCTCGGCATAGGCCTGCATCAGGCCGTACTCGATGCCGTTGTGGACCATCTTGACGAAGTGGCCGGCCCCGCTCGGACCCGCATGGATGTAGCCGGCCTCCGCGCGGGGATCGCGGCCCTCGCGCCCCGGGGTCTTCGGGATGGTGCCGAGGCCGGGCGCCAGGGTCCGGAAGATCAGGTCAAGGCGCTCCAGGGCGGCCGTGTCGCCGCCGATCATCATGCAGTAGCCGCGCTCCAGGCCCCAGACGCCGCCGGAGGTGCCGACGTCGACGTAGTGGATGCCAGCGCCCTTCAGCGTGGCGGCGCGGCGGATGTCGTCCTTGTAGAAGGAATTGCCGCCGTCGATGATGACGTCGTCCGGGGCCATCAGGCCCCCGAGACTCGTCACCGTGGCCTCGGTGATGGCGCCCGCCGGGAGCATCACCCAGGCGGCCCGGGGCACGGAGAGCCTGGCGACGAAGTCCTCGAGGCTGTCCGCCCCCGTGGCGCCCTCCGCCACCAGGGCGGCGACCGCCTCCGGGTTCTGGTCGAAGACCACCGCCTGGTGCCCGTCCCGCAGGAGCCGGCGGACGATGTTGCCGCCCATCCGGCCGAGGCCGATCATGCCGAGTTGCATCCCGTGTCTCCCGTGCCCGCGACGGCGCGCCGGATTCGCGCCCGGCCGTCGCACGCTCCCTCGTGCGAAGGGCTAGCGCATTTGGCCTGCCAGGGCGAGGCGGCGGACCGGCCGCCGCCCCTGCGTCCGGCGCGCGGGTCTCGCCCTTGCCGGACGCCGTCGCCGCCCTCAGGCGGAGGTCGGCCCGACGCCGGGTTCGGCCAGCACCGGGCTGGCGCCGACCTCGGCCGCCTGCGCCTCGACCACGGCGGCGGCCGTGACGTTGACGATGCCGCGGGCGGTCACCGAGGGCGACAGGATGTGGGCGGGCTTGGCCGGGCCGATGAGCAGGGGCCCGACGGGCAGGGCGTCGGCCAGCACCTTGGCGAACTGGAAGGCGATGTTGGCCGCATCCAGGTTCGGCAGGATCAGCACGTTGGCCGCCCCCTTCAGGCGCGAGGCCGGCATCACCCGGTCGCGGATCAGCTCCGACAGGGCGGAATCGGCCTGCATCTCCCCGTCGACCTCGAGGTCGGAGCGGCGCTCGCGGATCAGGCCCAGGGCGGTGCGCATCTTCACCGCCGACCGCGAATCCGACTGGCCGAAATCCGAGTGGCTCAGCAGCGCGATCTTCGGGGTCAGGCCGAAGCGGCTGACATGCTCGGCGCAGGCCACGGCGACGTCGGCGATCTCCTCCGCGCTGGGATCCGGCCGCACATGGGTGTCGGCGAGGAAGTAGGCGCCCTCCTTGGTGACGATCAGGCTCATGGCGGCGAAATCGAGCACGCCGGGCGCGAGGCCGATCACGTCGCGGATCACCCGCAGGCGGGTCTCGAAGCGGCCCTCGAGGCCGCAGATCAGCGCGTCCGCCTCGCCGCGGCGCACCGCGATGGCGCCGATCACCGTGTTGTTGGTGCGCACCAGGGTGCGGGCGGCGTCGGGCGTGATGCCGCGCCGGCCGGCGGCCTCCAGGTAGGTGGCGACGTAGTCGCGGTAGCGCGGATCGTCCTCGGGATCGATCAGGTCGAAATCGACGCCCTGCTTGAGGGAGAGGCCGAAGCGCTTGATCCGGGTCTCGATCACCCGGGGCCGGCCGACGAGGATCGGGCGCGCGACCTTGTCCTCGCAGATCGCCTGGGCGGCGCGCAGCACGCGCTCGTCCTCGCCCTCGGTGTAGATCACCCGCTTGGGGTTCTCCTTCGCCTTGGAGAAGATCGGCTTCATGATGAAGCCCGAGCGGTGGACGAAGCGGTCGAGGCTGTCGGTATAGGCCTGGATGTTCTCGAGCGGCCGCCCGGCGACGCCCGAATCCATCGCGGCCTGGGCCACGGCGGGGGCGATGCGCAGGATCAGGCGGGGGTCGAACGGGCTCGGGATCAGCGAGCGCGGGCCGAAGGGCCGGGCCTCGCCGCCATAGGCGCGGGCGACCACATCGGAGGGCGTCTCGCGGGCGAGCGCGGCGATCGCCTTCACGGCGGCCTGCTTCATCTCCTCGTTGATCGAGGTGGCGCCGACGTCGAGGGCGCCCCGAAAGATGTAGGGGAAGCACAGGACGTTGTTGACCTGGTTGGGGAAGTCCGAGCGCCCGGTGCAGATCATCGCGTCGGGGCGCTTCTCCTGCGCCAGGTCCGGCATGATCTCGGGGTAGGGGTTGGCCAGCGCCATGATCAGCGGCTTGTCGGCCATCGTTTCCAGGTATTCGGGCTTCAGGACGCCGCCGGCCGAGAGGCCGATGAACACGTCGGCGCCGGGGATCACCTCGGCCAGGGTCCGGGCCTGCGTCTCCTGGGCGTAGACGTCCTTCCAGCGGTCCATCAGCTCGGGCCGGCCCTTGTAGACCACGCCCTTGATGTCGGTGACGGTGATGTTCTCGACGCGGGCGCCCAGCGACACCAGCAGGTTGAGGCAGGCGAGCGCCGCCGCACCCGCGCCCGAGGTGACGATGCGGACGTCGGAGAGCTGCTTGCCGGCGAGCTCCAGACCGTTGAGGACGGCGGCCGCCACGATGATCGCGGTGCCGTGCTGGTCGTCGTGGAAGACCGGGATGTTCATCCGGGCCCGGCACTGCTCCTCGACCTCGAAGCACTCCGGCGCCTTGATGTCCTCGAGGTTGATGCCGCCGAAGGTCGGCTCCAGGGCGCAGACCACGTCGACGAGCTTGGCCACGTCGTGCTGGGCGACCTCGATGTCGAACACGTCGATGCCGGCGAACTTCTTGAACAGGACGGCCTTGCCCTCCATCACGGGCTTGGAGGCGAGCGGCCCGATGTCGCCGAGGCCGAGCACGGCCGTGCCGTTGGTGAGCACCGCGACGAGGTTCTGCCGGATGGTGAGGGTGGCGGCCTCCTGCGGATCCTCGTGGATCGCCATGCAGGCGGCGGCGACGCCGGGCGAGTAGGCCAGCGCCAGGTCGCGCTGGTTGCCCAGCGGCTTGGTCGCCTGGATCTCCAGTTTCCCGGGCCGCGGCAGTCGGTGATAGACGAGCGCTCCCGACTTGAGATCGTCGGACATATTGTCGCCCATGGTCGTCCTCCTGAGGATTGCGCGCTGCCCCGGCGTCGGAGCGCGTCTCCCATCATCGGCGGGATCTTCGCTGGGGGCTCCTGTTGCACCGGCTGCCGGATGGGCGCAACCCGCGCGCGGAGACCCCGAATCGACCGTGCCCGCCCGCCCTTCGGGCCGGTTTTCCCTTCGGCACAAACTCCTACGGCGGGGCATTCCTGTCGCGTCCGGACCGCGGCCCGACGCTGACGATCGGCGGATTTTGTTCCATCGCGACGGGGATTGCGTTCCTGGCCGCCCCCGCGACGCGCGCTCCGGACGGCCCGGCGTTGCGGCCTCGCGCCGAATCCCGTACCCGCTAGCGCTCGCCGTCCCCACCGCACGACGTGAAACGATCCAAGGCCCGCGACGATGTCCGACACGCCCCCCGACCGCCTCGCTGTGAATCCCAACAGCCCGTACTACGACGAGAAGATGCTCGAGCGCGGCATCGGCATCCGCTTCAAGGGCGTCGAGAAGACCAATGTCGAGGAATACTGCGTCAGCGAAGGCTGGGTCCGCCTCTCGGCCGGCAAGACCCTGGACCGGGCCGGCAACCCGATGACGGTGAAGCTCAAGGGCCCCGTGGAGCCCTACTTTCGCGATGACGCGCCGGCCGAAGCCTGAGGCTCAGGCCGACGCCGCCTCCAGGGGGAACGGCGTCGGCGCCCCGTAGGGCGCGATCCTGGTGCCGCGGCTGTTGTCCGCCTCCCAGCCGTGCAGGATTTTCGCAAGCGCGGCCCGGTCGCCGGCGCGCAGCGGTTCGGCGACGCTCAGGACCATCCGGCGGCGTCGCCGGAACCCGTCGATGTCGGGGGACCGGTCTTCGCGAAGCTCCGGCTCCAGGGTTTCGCAGAGCGCCCCCGCCGCATCCAGGAGGCTCGTCAGAAGATCGGCCCCCGGCAGGAAGGTCCGCACCATCGTCCCGTGCGGGGTACGGAAGTCCTCGTGGGAACCGCGGTCGATCAGGACGCGCAGGGCCACGTGGCGAACCGGACGAAGCTGGAGACAGTCAGATCCGATCTGAATCAGGTCGTCGTATCGCACCGTCAGCGGTCCGCTCGTCCGATCTCGCCGCTGCAGGGAACATACATCCTCAAGTTGCATTCTTTCGCGCTTGGGGAAGTCGGGAATCGCGCCTCGGGCGTCCCGATCAGGCCGGACCCGCCCGCTCCCGCTTCGCCCGCTCGCCGTTGAAATTCCGCACCGCCACGGCGACCGCCTCCGCCAGAGCCGCCTCGGAGGTCGGGTCGCGCAGGACGAGGCTGGTGATGGCGTCGGGGTGGTTCTTGCGCTGCTTCGGTGTGCGAGCGTGGTTCGAGACCCGCAGGGCGAAGGCACAGGCCGCGGGCTTGAGATAGACGCTGTCGCCCCGGGTGTTGCGCGCCACCACCGCGAAGCCCTGCGCCGCGAGGATCGCGACGGCGCGGGCCAGGGCCTCGGCGGGCCGGAGGACGGTCATGCGCGCGACGTCCCGTGAGCCCACGGTCTCGGGCCGCTCCCCCTGCGGGGACGGCCCGAGGACGGCCGCCTCAGGCGCCCTTCTCGGGCAGGTTGAGGCGGATGTGGAGCTCGCGCAGCTGCTTCGGCGTGGCCTCGGCCGGGGCGCCCATCATCAGGTCCTCGGCGCGCTGGTTCATGGGGAACAGCACGACCTCGCGCAGGTTCTGCTCGCCGCAGAGCAGCATGACGATGCGGTCGATGCCCGGCGCGATGCCGCCGTGCGGGGGGGCGCCGAGCTTCAGGGCGTTGAGCATGCCGCCGAACTTCTCCTCCAGCACCTCGACGCCGTAGCCGGCGATGCCGAAGGCCTTCTCCATCACGTCGGGGCGATGGTTGCGGATCGCGCCCGAGGACAGCTCGGTGCCGTTGCAGACGATGTCGTACTGGAACGCCTTGATGTTCAGGATCGTCTCGGCATCCGCCGGGTCGAGGGCCAGGAACGCCTCCCGGTCGAAGTTCGGCATCGAGAACGGGTTGTGCGAGAAGTCGATCCGCTTCTCGTCCTCGTTCCACTCGTACATCGGGAAGTCGGTGATCCAGCAGAACGCGTACTGGTCCTTGTCGGACAGGCCGAGCTCGTCGCCGATGCGGATGCGGGCCTTGCCGGCGAGCGCCGCCGCCTTGGCCTCGGTGCCGGCCGAGAAGAACACCGCGTCCCCGGCCTTGGTCCCGGTCTTCTCCGCGATCAGGGCCTGGACTTCGGCGGGGATGAACTTGGCGATCGGGCCCTTGCCGGTGAGCGTGCCGTTGTCGTCCTCGAAGATGATGTAGCCGAGGCCCGGCGCGCCCTCGGCGCGGGCGAAGTCGTTGAGCTTGTCGAAGAACGAGCGCGGCTGGGTCGCCGCCCCCGTGGCCGGGATGGCCCGGACCACGCCGCCGGAGGCGATCACGCCCTTGAAGGCCTTGAAGGCGACGTCCTCGCGGGCGAACGCGGCCGTCACGTCGGCGATGATCAGCGGGTTGCGCAGGTCCGGCTTGTCGACGCCGTATTTCAGCATCGCCTCGGCATAGGGGATGCGCGGGAAGGTACCGGTGACGCGCTTGCCCTCGGCGAATTCCTCGAAGACCGAGCGCAGCACCGGCTCCACCGCCTGGAACACGTCCTCCTGCGTGACGAAGCTCATCTCGATGTCGAGCTGGTAGAACTCGCCCGGCGAGCGGTCGGCGCGGGCATCCTCGTCGCGGAAGCAGGGCGCGATCTGGAAGTAGCGGTCGAAGCCCGCGATCATCGTCAGCTGCTTGAACTGCTGCGGGGCCTGCGGCAGCGCGTAGAACTTGCCCGGGTGGACGCGGGACGGGACGAGGTAGTCGCGCGCACCCTCCGGCGAGGAGGCGGTGAGGATCGGCGTCTGGAACTCGAAGAAGCCGCCGTCCCGCATGCGTCGGCGCAGGCTGTCGATGATCGCCCCGCGCTTCATGATGTTGGCGTGCAGCTTCTCGCGCCGCAGGTCGAGGAAGCGGTACTTGAGCCGCGTCTCCTCCGGGTAGTCGAGGTCGCCGAAGACCGGCATCGGCAATTCGCCCGCGGGGCCGAGCACCTCGAGGTCGTCGATGTAGACCTCCAGGGTGCCGGTGGGCAGGTCCGGGTTCTCGGTGCCGGCGGGGCGGGTGCGGACCCGGCCGTCGATGCGGATGACCCATTCCGAGCGCGCCGCGTTGGCGGCCTGGAAGGCCTTCGAATCCGAATCCACCACGCACTGGGTCAGGCCGTAATGGTCGCGCAGGTCGATGAACAGCACGCCGCCATGGTCGCGGATGCGGTGGCACCAGCCGGAGAGGCGGACGCTCTCGCCGACGTCGGACGGCCGGAGCGCCCCGCAGGTATGGGTCCGGTAACGGTGCATGACGGGCTGCTGCATAACGGGCTGACGGATCACGGGCTTTGGGGATTGAGCGGCGCACCATTCACGCGGGGGAGGTGAAGTCAAGGCGACGGCGATGCGCGGGTGAGGCCCGAAGACCGCCGAAACCCGGCGGATCCAGGCCCGGAACCCTTCCGGAATCGCCCGGTGATTCCCATATCAGGCCTATGAATTCAAACGCTTTTTTCGACATTCTGCGTCAGGCGGGAGCGACTCACGAGGCCGCGACCGCCGCATCCGCGACGGGCGAGCGGCAGGAGGGCCGGTGGCGCGTCCTGCCCCTCGAGGGCACCTTCGAGATCGTCTACGAGGATTCGCGCGGGGCTTGGAGCACCCGGCGGGTCGAGGCGCGCGAGCTGAAGCTCGGGCCGGGCCGGACGCTCTTGGGCGGCATCGACCGGGGGCGGGGCGGCTACCGGGGATTTCGCGCCGACCGCATCCGCCGGCTCGTCGATCCGGCGAGCACCACGCGGCTCGAGGCCGGCATTCTCGACTGGCTCCTGGCCCGGGCCGAGGCACAGCGCCGGGAGCGCGCGGCCCAGATCCGGGCGCTGGCGACCCGGCGCCGCCCGGTGAAGACGCGCGCCGGGCCGCGCGAGGTCGCCGCCTAGGGGTATTCGCGGCTTCGAATTCTGGTGACCGGGTCCGGCGTCCCTCGCCTGGGGCGAGAACCTTCGGTATAGCCGATTCATGGATCTGATCGCCACCACTGCGGCCCTGGCCGAGGCCTGCACCCGCCTGTCCGCCCATCCCTTCGTGACCGTCGACACGGAGTTCATGCGCGAGACGACCTACTATCCGAAGCTCTGCCTCATCCAGATGGCGGCGCCCGACGGCACGGGCGTGCTCGTCGACCCCCTCTCCCCCGACATCGACCTGGCGCCGTTCTTCGCCCTGATGGCCGACGAGGGCGTGGTGAAGGTGTTCCACTCCGCCCGCCAGGACCTGGAGATCATCTGGCTCCTCGGGGGCCTGCTGCCGCAGCCGTTCTTCGACACCCAGGTCGCCGCCATGGTCTGCGGCTACGGCGACTCGGTCTCCTACGAGCAGCTGGTCAACGACGTGGCCAAGGCCAAGATCGACAAGTCCTCGCGCTTCACCGACTGGTCGCGCCGGCCGCTCTCGGACGCCCAGCTCAGCTACGCCCTCTCCGACGTGACGCACCTCGTGAAGGTCTACGAGGTGCTGGCGGGCCAGCTCCTCTCCACCGATCGCGGCGAGTGGCTCGACGAGGAGATGAGCGTGCTCACCTCGCCGGAGACCTACCGGGCCGATCCGGCCTCCGCCTGGCGCCGCCTGTCGGGGCGGATGCGCAAGCCCCGCGAGATCGCCGTGCTGATGGAGGTCGCCGCCTGGCGCGAGCGCGAGGCCCAGAGCCGCAACGTGCCGCGCGGGCGCATCCTCAAGGACGAGGCGGTGATCGACGTGGCGACCTCGGCGCCCCGCAGCGTCGAGGCGCTGGGGCGCCTGCGCTCGATTCCCGCCGGCTTCGAGCGCTCGCGCACCGGCACCGACATCCTGGCGGCGGTGGAGCGGGGCTTCGCACGCGACCTCTCGGACATCGCCCCGCCCGAGCGCACCCGCAGTCGGGGCGGCAACGGGGCGCTGGTCGAGCTGCTCAAGGTCCTGCTGAAGGCCGTATGCGAGACCGAGGGCGTCGCCCCGAAGATCATCGCCACGGTGGACGACCTCGAGGCCATCGCGGAGGACGACGCGGCCGACGTGGCCGTGCTGCACGGCTGGCGCCGGACGCTGTTCGGCGAGAAGGCCCTGGCCCTGAAGAGCGGCCGCCTCGCCCTCTCGGCCGAGCGCGGCCGGGTGGTGGTGCGCGACCTGGCGTGAGTCCGTCCGGCGCGAGTCTTTCGGGCGCGACGCGCCGCGGCGGAGGCCCGGTCGGGCGGCCGTCGTGGAGCTGAAGTGGCTGGAGGATTTCCTCAGCCTCGCCCAGACCCGCAGCTTCTCCCGCTCGGCGGAAGCCCGCCACGTCACCCAGTCGGCCTTCAGCCGACGCATCCGGGCCCTCGAACTCTGGCTCGGGGTGGCCCTGGTCGACCGCAGCACCTACCCCACCACCCTGACCCCGGAGGGCCGCCGCTTCCGCGACACCGCCGAGGAGAGCGTGCGGGTGCTCCTCGGCGCCCGGGCGGACCTGCGCGCCGGCCTCGACTCCCCCGAGCCCCTGGTGCGGATCGCCGGGCTGCACACCCTGGCCCTGACGTTCTTTCCCGCCTGGTTCCGGACCCTCGCCGCGCGCACCGGACCGGTGGCGACGCGGCTCCTGCCGGACGACTTCCACGACTGCCTCCAGGCCCTGGTGGAGGGCGGCGCGGACTTCCTCCTGACCTTCCACCATCCGGGCGTGCCGATCCCCCTCGACCCGGCGCTCTACCCCCACCGGGTCGTCGGCGCCGACGCGCTGGTTCCGGTGCGGAGCCCGGACCTCGCCGCCGGGGCGGAGGGCCGGCCGGTGCCGCGCCTCGACTACGGACGGGATTCCTTCCTCGGCCGCGTCAGCGCGCTCGCGCAGGCCGAGCTCGGCCTGCCGCCGGGGCCGGTGGTCCACGCCAACCCCATGGCCGAGGCCCTGAAATGCATGGCCCTCGAGGGACACGGCCTCGCCTTCGTGCCGCGCAGCCTCGTCACCCGGGAACTCGCCGAGGGCCGCCTCGTCGCCGCCGGGCCGGCGGTGCCCCTGGAGATCCGCCTCTACCGCAACGGCGCCCCGGCCCACGGCCCCCGGGCACGCGCCGCCGTGGCGGCGATCTGGGCGGCGGCGTCCGCACCCGCCTGACGCTCGGGGCAGGTTCGTCCGAACCCGCGTGACGTTTGGGGCGGGTTAGTCCGAACCCGCATGGGCCGTTCCGACACGGCATTGGCCCCCGCGCCGGTCTTCGCGCATCCCGTCCGCGGGACGCGCGACGGGGATCGGGACGATGGCGGGGAGCGAAGGGCCGGACGTGCCATTGCTGGGCGTCCTGGGCGGCATGGGGCCGATGGCGACGGTGGATTTCCTGCGGAAGCTCGTGGAGGCGACGCCGGCCGCCCGCGACCAGGACCATCTCGCCGTGATGGTGGCCCAGGCCGCCGACATTCCCGACCGGACCCGGGCCATCCTGGGGGAGGGGCCCGACCCGCTGCCGGCGATGACCCTGGCCCTGCGCCGCCTCGAGGCCGCCGGCGCCACCCGCCTCGCGATCCCCTGCAACACCGCCCATCACTGGCACGGCGCGCTCCAGGCGCTGACCCCCGTCCCGATCCTGCACATCGTCGATGCGGTGGCGGCGGGGCTCGCCCGCCGGGGCCTCGCGGGCGGCCCGGTGGGGCTGCTCGCCACCGACGGCACCCTCCGGTCCGGGCTCTATCCCCGGCACCTCGGCCGCCACGGCTTCACCTGCCGCGTGCCCGCGGACCAGGCGGCGGTGATGCGGGCGGTCCGCCTCGTCAAGGCGGGGCAGGGGGCGCAGGCCCGGCCCCTGCTGGAGGCCGCGGCCGCGGGGCTGGTGGCGGAGGGGTGCCGGCAGGTGGTGATGGCCTGCACCGAGATCCCCCTCGCCCTGGCCGATCCGGCCGGTCCGGCGAGCGCGGTCCTGCTCGACGCCACCGACGCCCTGGCGCGGGCCTGCGTGGCGGCGGCCGCGCCGGCCCGCCGGGCGGCGTGATCCGTCCGGCCGGCTCGGCCCTCCGTCGTCTGCCTCAGTTTGCCTTGGCGTTGACCTCGAGGCGGTCGAACAGGGCGGCCGGGGTCGGGGCGGCGCTGAACTCCAGCATGCCGATGCCGGCGGCGTTCTTCGGCCGCAGGCTGACCGAGAGGGTGCCGGGCTTGGTCACGAACTGGCCCATCGCGGCGCCGATCGCTTTGGCGCCCGCCGAGTTGCCGAGGATCGCGGGCACGCCGAACACGCTCGCGGTGACGTATTCCTGCTTCAGCTCCTCGGGCTTCAGGCTGAGCACCTTCGACTGCGCGGCGATGAAGCGGTCGAACAGGCCGGTGTTCTCGATGGTCAGGTCGAGGGCCTTGGCGGTGGCCGACAGCATGGCGAAGCTCGACACCGCCATGTCCGGGTTGAAGACCTCCGGGCCGATGCCGCCGATCATGCCGTTGAGGCGCAGGCTGCCCATGTCCTTGCCGGAGACCGAGACCTCGCCGAGCTTGAGCTCGCGGGCGGCCTCGTCCCAGGAGGTGTCGGCCACCAGGGCGAGGTCGAGGTCGCTGTAGCCGTAGAGGCCGAGGGAGCCGAGGCCCGGCACCCCCGCCACCGCGGAGGCCGGCAGGGTGAGGCCCGACAGGCTCAGGCGCCCGGCCGTCGGCACCCCGTCCCGCGGGGGCGCGAAGTTCATCGAGCCGTCGCGCAGGCCCACATGGGTCGGGGCGGGCGGCGCCCGGTCGGTCAAAGCCCTGTCGGCAGGGTCGCGGGGCGCCTTCGCCTCGGGCGGCAGGTCGAGGCTGAGATCCTTCAGGGCCAGGGTGCCGAGGGCCGGCGTCAGCAGGCGCAGCTCGCCGTCCGAGGGCGGCGTGGTCAGGGTGGCGAGCTTGCGCAGGGCCGCGATCGTCGGGCCGAGGGAGAAGCCGTCGAGGGAGAGCCGGGCGAGGCGCGCCTTGGCCCCGTCGATGCCCGCGAAGCGGATGTCCTCCAGGAGGAGGCCGGCGCCGGTCAGCCCGAGGCGGGCGATGCCGAGGCTGAAGGCGTCCCGGGGCTTGGCCTCCTGGATGCTGAGGCCGGTGGCCTCCAGGGAGCCGACGGAGACCGCCTCGGCGAGGTCGGCCCCGAGGCTCATCAGCCGCGCGCGCTCGGGCGGCGCGAGCCGCTCGTAGTCGACGGCCGTGAAGGCCTGGAGCGCCCCCGTCCAGGTCGCCGGGATCTGGCGGCCGCTGAGGTCGCGCCCCTCGATCCGGGCGATCTTCACGGCGGTGCCCCGGGCATCCACGTAGGCGACGTCGTCGACCGCGAAGGTGGCGTAGATCCGCTGCAGGGCGCTCTTGCCGTCGCCCGGCTCGCCGTAGAGGCGGGCGAGGACGGTCAGGTCGAGATCGGTCGCCCGCATCCGGCCGTAGGTGCCGGTGCCCTTCTGGGGGCCGCCCTCCAGGAGGATCGAGGCCCCGGCGGCGGTGAGCTCGGCGGCGCGCCCGGCGCGTACGTCGCGGGCCACCACGTCGCGATAGGTGACCACCGGCGTCGCCCCGGCGGTACCGGTGCGCTCCACCCGCAATTCGGGCATCGCCAGGCTCGCGGCGTCGAGGCGCACGAGGCGGGCGGCCCAGGATTCGCCGGGGCCGGGCTTGAGCAGGGCGGTGAGTTCGTCCTTCGAGAGGCGGGTGCCGCTGGCGGTGAGGCGCGGGGCTTTCAGCACCGTGTCGCCGAAGGTCAGGGTGACGTCCTGCAGGGTGACGTCCTGGACCGCCGAGGCGGCCTCCTGAGCCCGCGCCGCGCCGGGCTGCACGGCGCTCCCCGCGCCGAGGAGGACGAGGACGCAGGCCGAGGCACCGGTCGCCCACGCGAGGAGGGGGCGGCCTTTCGAGCAGGTCATGGGCTTATCCGGATCGCTGGCGAAGAGGCGCTTTCAGGGGAAAGGCCCGGAGGCGTCGGGGAGAGGGCCCATCCGTGCCGCAGTTTCACGCGGGAGGCAATCGCGGGGGCGGGCCCCCGCGGGGGCCGCGCCGCATTCACAGCGAGAACGAGGTTCCGCAGCCACAGGAGGCGGTGGCCTGGGGGTTCTCGATCTTGAAGGATTGCCCGATCAGGTCGTTCACGAAATCGATGGTCGAACCGCTCATGTATTCCAGCGACATCGGGTCGACCAGGACGGTGGCGCCGTCGCGCTCGATCGCGACGTCGTCGGCGGCCCGCGCCCGCTCGATGTCGAAGGCGTAGGAGAAGCCCGAGCAGCCGCCGCCGTTCACGCTGATCCGCAGGGAGGCGCCGGGCGGCTCGGCGCCCATGATCTCGTTGATGCGCTTGGCGGCGCGGGGCGTCAGGGTGATGTCGGCCATCGGGGTATTCTCGCGGGGTGCTCTCGAGATCCGCCGGCCGTCCCGGCCGATCGTGGACCGTGGCGGCGTTGGAACAACTGCTAGGGAACACAAGATATGCCTGGGACCCTGATGCTGCAACGCGTCGGGGGACCGGGCCGAGGCGGGCGGACCAGGATCGGTCGATGAATGTGGGGCGGCGAGACGTGATGCAGGCGGACGAGACAGGCCCCGGCGCGGCGCGGCGGCGCGGCGAGCGCTGGCGGGCGCCCTACGCCACCGATCCGGCGGCCACCCGCGGGCGCCTGATCCCGGAGGCGATCTCGCCCACGCGCAGCGACTTCCAGCGGGACCGCGACCGCATCATCCATTCCTCCGCCTTCCGGCGCCTCAAGCACAAGACCCAGGTCTTCGTCCATCACGAGGGCGACCATTACCGGACGCGGCTGACCCACACCCTGGAGGTGAGCCAGATCGCCCGGGCCCTCGCCCGGGCGCTGGGCCTCGACGAGGACCTCGCCGAGGCCCTGGCGCTGAGCCACGACCTCGGCCACACCTGCTTCGGGCACACGGGAGAGGACACCCTGGATGCCTGCCTGGCGGACCAGGGCGGTTTCGACCACAACGCCCAGGCCCTGCGCATCGTCACCCGGCTGGAGCGGCGCTATGCCGGCTTCGACGGCCTCAACCTCGCCTGGGAGACCTTGGAGGGCCTCGTCAAGCACAACGGCCCGCTGCTGGAGCCGGACGGGCGCCCCACCCGGCGCTGGACGGGCCGCGGCATCCCGGCCGCGATCCTCGAATACAACGCCCTCAACGACCTGGAACTGGACCGCTTCGCCGGGCCCGAGGCGCAGGCCGCGGCGCTGGCCGACGACATCGCCTACGACAGCCACGACCTCGACGACGGCCTGCGCGCCGGCCTGTTCGACCTCGCCGACCTCGCCGCGGTGCCGTTCCTGCGGAGCCTGCTCGACGAGATCGAGGGCCTGTACCCGAGCCTCGAGCCCTCGCGAAGGATCCACGAGCTGGCGCGGCGCGTCATCACCCGCTTCGTGGAGGACGTCATCACCGAGAGCACCCGGCGCCTCGCGGCCCTGAACCCGCGTACCGTGGCCGACATCCGGGCGGCGCAGGCCCCGGTCGTCGCCTTCTCGGCGGCGATCGCGGAGGCGGATGCGGCGATCAAGGCCTTCCTGTTCGCCCGGATGTACCGCCATCCCGGCGTGCTCGCGGTGCGGGCCAAGGCCAACACCATCGTGTCCGACCTGTTCGACCGGTTCACGGCGGAGCCCGGGGCGATGCCGGCGGAATGGTCGGCGGGGCTGGACGGGGCGGAGCCGGGACGCGTCGCCCGCCGGGTCGCCGACTACATCGCGGGCATGACCGACACCTACGCGGTGCTGGCCCACCGACGCCTGTTCGCGACGACGCCGGACCTGCACTGGAGCCCGGGCGACCGCAGCCTGCCCCTCACCGACCCGTAGGCGGCCGCGCGGCCGGGCGCCCCTAGAGCGTCAGCCCCTCGTGGAACAGGTCGGGGGAGATCGGCAGCATGAAGTGCACGCCGATGCCGCCCTCGAAGTGGCGCACCACCCGGCCGGGGGTGCGCCCGACCATCAGGCTCATGCCGATGGCCGGAGTGCTGGTGGTGCTCAGCGCCACGCCCGACATGGAGATGTCGATGATCCGGGCCGGCACCTCGCGCCCGCTCTCCAGGCGCAGGACGACGCCCGTGACCAGGGGCGTCAGGCGCTCGTGCGTGCGGCCCTCCGGCAGGCCCAGGCTCTCGCGGTTGGCGAGCCAGGTCAGCTGCGAGGCGATCTTGTCGCGCTTGCGCGGGGTCGCGCTGAGGCGGACGGCGAAGCCGCCGGGAATCAGGCGCGCGATGGTGCCCTCGATCCGGCCGACATGCTCGAGATAGAGCACCACCCGCTCGCCGACCTCGCCCGGGACGGCGCAGTTCAGGCGCACGCCCCCCGGCGACATGTCGACGGTCTGGCACGGATATTCCCGCCGGTCCGCCAGCATGTAGCGCCCCAGCATCGAGACCTTGACGCGGTGGTGCCGGCGCAGGTCCGAGATGCGGACGTCACGGGGCAGCCTCGCGGGCGGACGGGTGGCGACCTCGATCATGGGGACAGGGCGACTCGTTTCGAGGCTTCACTGCCCGTCAGGCTAACACCCGCTGGTTACGAAAGGTTTGCCCGTCAGGCGCGACCGCCGGGATGGACCAGGAGGTGGCCGCGGCGGAGCGGCGCGCTGTCGTTGGCGGGCTCGGGCAGGTTCTGCAGGGTCGCCCGGGCATCGCGGGAGGCCGGGGCGGTCTCGTGGCCGAGGATGCGCAGGGAGGTCGTGCGCATCTGCGTCAGGGGACGCAGGCCGAGCCAGTGCGGCACGCAGGTCGGGCTGAGGGCCCCGAGGATGCGGGTCTGCGTCTCGCCGTGGTGGCGCAGGGGCAGCAGCAGGAGCTCGAGGTCGATGGTCTCGTCGCGCTCCGTCAGGCCCTGCAGGCCCGCCACGGCCCCGACGGTGTCGACGGCCACGGCCTCGACCAGCAGCCACGGATCGGCGTCGGGCCGTCCCCAGAGGCCGGCGAAGTCCCGTCCCTTCAGCTCGCGCCCGAACAGGGCGCAGACATGGGTCCCGGCCAGGCGGACCGAGGCCGCCCCGCGTGCCATGTCGACCTCGAGGATCAGGCTGTCGGCGAGCAGGTTCCGGATCTCGCCGGGCTCGATCTCGCTGCGTTCCGGCGCGGCGCGGCCATTCCGCAACCGGTCCCAGTAGGCGTGGAGCAGGCGGCTGGTCGGATGCTTCATGGGAGTCCCACAATGGCACGGTCCGGCGACGGACCTTCTCGGATCGGGCGCTTTCGGGACGGTTCTGGGCCGCTCCCGAGGTCTGTGCCAGGCTCGGCGCAGAGCTTATGCCGACCACCCTCGCGGCGCCCCCTTAACCCTTCATCAAGGTTAACGGGTCGACGGAGTTGTCCACCGCCAAGTTTGCACGGGCCCCGTGCCGGCGGATTTTCCCGCGCGGCGGGGCCCGTTCCCGCATCGCGGAGCTTGTTTCCCGCATGGCGGGGCTTGTTTCCCGCATGGCGGGGCTTGTTTCCCGCATGGCGGGGCTTGTTTCCCGCATGGCGGGGCTTGCGGCCCCGCCTGCCGCCCCGACATGGTGGCCGCATGGATGCCAGCCCCGACCTGCCGCCGCAGAACCGCGTTCCGATCTTCAACATGCCGGGCGTGGTCACCGCGTCGATCGGCGTGCTCGTGGGCATCCACGCCCTGCGCGAATTCGTGCTGCCGGACACCTGGGACATCGCCGCCCTGATCGACCTCGCGCTGATCCCGGGGCGCTGGAGCGTGGCCGTCGATCCGGCCCGGGCGGAGGAGCTCCTGCGGGCCGCCACGGCCCTGGCGGGCGACCCCGACGTGGTCGAAGCCCGGCAGGCCTTCGCCCGCTACGTGGTGGCCGACCCCGCCGCGATGCCCTGGACCTTCGCCACCTACGCGCTGCTGCACGGCTCGTGGATGCACGTCATCTTCAACACCGTCTGGCTCGCCGCCTTCGGCTCGCCGGTGGCCCGCCGCTACGGCGCCTGGCGCTACGGCCTGATCGCCCTCGTGGGCGCGGTAGCGGGCGGCATCCTCCACGTCCTCCTCGACCCCCTGAGCACCGCCCCCCTGATCGGGGCCTCGGCCGGCGTCTCGGCCCTGATGGCGGCCGCGGCCCGCTTCGTGTTCCAGCCGCCCCCCGTCTATGCCGGCGCGCCCCCCTGGCAGCGCCCGGCCGCGCCCCCGCTCCAGACCATCCCGGAGCTGATGCGCAACCGCACCGCGGTGGTGTTCCTGGTGATCTGGCTCGTGACGAACTTCCTGTTCGGCGTCATCGCCCTGCCGCTGGGCGCCGAGGCGACCTCGGTGGCCTGGGACGCCCATCTGGGCGGCTTCGTCGCGGGCTTCTTCCTGCTGCCGCTCCTCGACCGGGCCCGGCGCTGACGACGGGCTCACGCCGCCGCCCCGGACCGCGAATTATCCTGCGTCCTCGGCGACGGGATCCTGCGGGATCTTGCTATATGCGGTCGCCCGCCACACAATCGCCGCAGACCGAGCTGGGCACCCTGCCGTTCTGGCCAAGCCCGGCCGCCCCGTCCCAGGGGTGACTTGAGGGAAAGGACACGTCCATGACCGTTGCTCGCATCCTCGCCGAGAAGGGCCGCTCCGTCGTCACGGTGGAGCCCCAGCGCACCCTCGACGAGGCCATCCACCTCCTGGCCGAGAAGCGCATCGGCGCCGTCGTCGTCAGCGATGCGGACGGGGCGGTGCGCGGCATCCTCTCCGAGCGCGACATCATGCGGGCGCTCGCCGCCAAGGGCGCCAACGCCCTCGACGCCCGGGTCTCCGAGCACATGACCGCCGAGGTCACCACCTGCACCCGCGCCAGCAGCATCGAGGAGGTCATGCACCTCATGACCGAGGGCCGCTTCCGCCACGTGCCCGTGATCGAGGACGACCGGCTGGCCGGCCTCATCTCCATCGGCGACGTGGTCAAGCGCCGGATCGAGGCCGTCGAGGCCGAGCACCGGGCCATGCGCGACTACATCACCATGGCCTGAGTCAGGTGCGGGCGTGAGGCAGGATCGGGCCTGAGTCAGGTCCGGGCGGCGGCGGCCGCCACGAGGCCGCGAATCTGCGGCAGGGCGGCGCGCGCCGCCTCGCGGCCGAGGGCGATCCCCTCGGCCGCCCGGTGGAACTCGAACAGGCCCATCCCGGCCAGGCGGGGCACGATGGCGATGTCGGGCGGGTCGCCGGCCAGGCGCGCCCGCGAGATCCGGTCCTGCGTGATGTTGAAGGCGTCGAGCATCACCCGCGCCATGCCGGGGGTGGCGAGGCCGTCGGCCGGCCCGGACGCGCGATCGGACGCGGCACGGCGCAGGCCCGGCCGGCGCAGGCTCCAGCGCCGGGGCCGGCGGGGGCCGGGCGCCACCGCCTCGGCCGTGACCCGCGCGGGCGCCGCCTCCCGCACGCCGGGGCGCGGGTCGCCGTTGAGGTTGACGCAGATCACGAGGTCGGCCCCCAGGGCCCGGGCGATCGTCACCGGCACCGGGTTCACCAGGGTCCCGTCGAGGAGGAGCCGGCCGCCGCAGCGCACCGGCGGGAAGATGCCCGGCAGGGCGTAGGAGGCGCGCAGGGCCTCCACGAGGCTGCCCCGGGTGAGCCAGACCTCCTCGCCGCTGTCGAGGTCGGTGGCGACGCTGGCGAAGCGGATCGGCAGGCCCTCGATCCGGCGGTCGGCGAGGTCGTGCTCCAGGCGCCGCTTCAGGCGGTCGCCCGCGATCAGGCCGGAGCGGAGCCGCAGGTCGAGGAGCCCCATCACGCTGCGCCGGGTCAGCGACAGGGCGAAGGCCTTGAGCAGCCCGAGCTGGCCCGCCGCGTAGCAGCCGCCCACCACCGCGCCGATGGAGCAGCCCGCCACCACGGCCGGGTGGAGTCCGGCCTCCTCCAGCACTTCGATCACCCCGATCTGCGACCAGCCCCGGGCCGAGCCGCCACCGAGGGCGAGGCCGATGCGGGGGCCGGGGGCGGGGGGCGCCGCCACGGGCTCGACGGCCCCGGCGGGGAAGCGCGCGTGCGGGGAGGCGCCCTGGCGGACCTCCGCGGCGGGACGCACCGGGGACAGGCCGTCCCACATCAGCGACACCGGGATGCGGGAGAGGGGGCGAAGAAACGCGGGACGCGGCGACCGCGAAGGGGCGGGCGCCGCTCCGGACGGGCACGCCGCGCGCCGGGATCAGGCATCGGCGGGCCGCAGAATCGCCTGGCCGGTCGCCGGATCGTGATCGACGCGGCGGTAGAAGCAGGCGCGCCGGCCGGTGTGGCAGCAGCCGCCGTCGCCACCGACCGCGACGCGGATCAGCACCGCGTCCTGGTCGCAATCGACCCGCATCTCGACCACGCGCTGGACCTGACCGCTGGTGGCGCCCTTGTGCCAGAGCGCGCCGCGGGAGCGGGACCAGTACCAGGCCTCGCCGGTCTTCAGGGTGAGGGCCAGGGATTCGGCGTTCATGTGGGCGAGCATGAGCACCTGCCCGTCGGCGGCGTCGACGGCGATGCAGGAAACGAGGCCGTGTGCGTCGAAGCGGGGGGTGAAGGCGGCCCCCTCCTCGACCTCGGCCCGGCTGCCCGGTTCCGGGAAGGCGCGGGTCATCGGGAGACAGACGTCATCGCGGGCCGGCTCAGGACTTGTTGCGCACGAGGGTGAGGAAGCGGACCTGCTCGTTGGCGTCGTTGCGGAAGGCGCCCCGGAACTGGGTGGTGATGGTGGAGACGCCGGCCTTCTGGACGCCGCGCATCGCCATGCAGAGGTGCTCGGCCTCCACCATCACGGCGATGCCGCGGGGCTTGAGGATGCTCTCGATCACGTCGGCGATCTGGGCCGTCATGGTCTCCTGGGTCTGCAGGCGGCGGGCGAAGGTGTCGACCACGCGGGCGAGCTTCGACAGGCCGACCACGCCCTTGGTCGGGTAGTAGGCGATGTGCGCCAGTCCCATGAAGGGCACCATGTGGTGCTCGCAATGGGAGTAGAACGGGATGTCGCGCACCAGCACGATGTCCGAGTAGCCCTCGACCTCCTCGAAGACCCGCTCGAGCAGCGCGTCGGCGTCCTGGCCGTAGCCGCCGAAGATCTGGCCGTAGGCCTTCACCACCCGGGCGGGGGTGTCGCGCAGGCCCTCGCGGTTCGGGTCGTCGCCGGCCCAGCGCAGGAGGGTACGCACGGCGGCCTCGGCCTCCTCGCGGCTCGGACGGCCCGTGGCGATGGCCTCGGGCACCCGCTGGGCGGAGGCGGGCAGGGGAGCGATCTCGGGCGCGGGCGCGGGCGCTTCGCCCCGCGCGTTGTCGTTGCGCATGGCGCTGAGGGCGCCGTTCTGGCGGGTCGGTTCCATCCCGGATTCCTCCGTCTCGGTCAGGCGGTAGGAGAGGGACTTGAGCGCGGCATCCATGGCATCTTCCGCCCGGGCGATCCGGGTCGTCATCGGGTGGCTGTCAGGCTTTGCGTACATCGTCGAACCATGGGGCCGTCGGGTGAGGACGGCCGATGCCCGGACGGTGCCGTCTGCGGTGGCGCAACCCCGGCCGTGGGCGCGACCCGGGTCGACGAGCCGCCTCCTCGCGAAACGGTGCGTGGGGGCCTATATCGTCGTTATCGCGCCGTCGCGCAATGCAGGCTGCGCGGATCAGATCTCCGGGATCGGAAGCCGGCTGTGCGCCCGGCCGTCCCGGCGGAACGGCAAATGGACCCGGCGGGACCGCAAGTGAACCCGGCGGAACAGCCAGAGGATCGGAATTCCATGCTCGACGACATCTACAACCGTCGCATCCTCGAACTGGCCGCCGACATCCCGCGCCTGGGACGCCTGGCGGCCCCGGACGCCAGTGCCACCGCGCATTCGAAGCTCTGCGGCTCCACCGTCACGGTGGACCTCGCGGTGCGGAACGGCACGGTCACCGACTTCGCCCACGAGGTGAAGGCCTGCGCCCTCGGCCAGGCCTCGTCCTCGCTGATGGCCCGCCACGTGGTCGGCACCAGCGCCGGGGAGCTGCGCGCGGTCCGCGCCGCCATGCGGCGGATGCTCAAGGAGGGCGGCCCGGCGCCCACGGGCGCCTGGGCGGATCTCGCCGTCCTCGAGCCGGTGCGCGACTTCAAGGCCCGGCACGCCTCGACGCTCCTGACCTTCGACGCGGTGGTGGACGCCCTCGACCGGATCGAGGCCGGGGCGGTGGCGGCCGCCTAGCATGCTGCTCCGCCGCATCGCCCACGGGGCGATCCGCACCTATCAGCTCACCCTGTCGAGCCTGGTCGGCCGCCAGTGCCGGCACTGGCCCTCGTGCTCCCACTACACCGACGGGGCGATCCAGCGGCACGGGCTCTGGGCGGGCGGCTGGATCGGGTTCGCCCGCATCTGCCGCTGCGGCCCCCTCGGCACCCACGGCATCGACCTGGTGCCGGAGGTCCTGCCGGCGCACGCCGCCTGGTTCACCCCCTGGCGCTACGGCCGCTGGCGCGGCGTGAACGCGCCTCCCTCGCCCTTCGCCTGCGAGCCCTGCACCTGCGCGGCGGTGGGGGAGGGGGCCGCCCCTAGACCGGCGCCGCCGTGATCCACTTCAGGAACACCAGGGTCCCCGTCACCGTGAGGGCGCCGCCGATGCGGGTGGCGATCTGGGCGAAGGGCATCAGCGCCATCCGGTTGGCGGCGGTGAGGATCGCCACGTCGCCGGTGCCGCCCTGGCCGCTGTGGCAGGCGTTCACGATGGCGGTCTCGATCGGGTACATGCCGAGCCGGCGCCCGACGCCGTAGCCCGTCGCCATCAGGGTGACGACGGTGGCCACGATGGTGATCAGGTTCGGCAGCGTGAAGGCCGCCACCAGCTTGTCCCAGGGGGTGAGCGAGACGCCGATGGCGAAGAGCAGCGGGTAGGTCATGCCGACCTGCACGAACTTGTAGACGATGAAGCCGCCGGCCTGGAGCCGGGGCGAGACCGCGCTGGCGAGCTTGGCCAGCACCGCCAGGAACAGCATCGCCACGGGGGCGGGCAGGCCGGTGAGGTGGTGGCACATCACGCCGAGGAGGTAAAGCGTCACCGCCGTGAGGCCGGCCGCCGCCACCGTGGCGGCGTCGATCGGGCCGGTCTCCACGGGCGTGCCCGCCTCCATGTCGTTCTCGGTGTGGGGCTGCAGGCGGCCCTCGCCGGTGAGGTGCGGCTTGCGCCTGCCCACCCAGTTGAGGGTGCCGGCCAGGATGATCGCCGTGAGGCTGCCCAGCATCACGGGCGGCAGCACCTGGGCGAAGACGTCGCCCTGCGGGATCCCGAGGATGTTGCCGTAGCCGATGGAGAGCGGAATCGCGCCCTCGCCGACGCCGCCGGCCATGATCGGCACGACGATGAAGAAGAAGGTGTGGTGCGCCCCGAGCCCCAGCAGGGTGCCCACCAGGGTGCCGACGCAGCCCGCCGCCAGGGAGCCGAGGCCGAGGGGGACGAAGATCTTGAGGAAGCCCTTGATCAGCACAGCCCGGTCCATGCCCAGGATGCTGCCGACGATGATCGCCGCGATGTAGAGGTAGAGGAAGTTGGTGAACTTGGTGAAGTCCGTGATCGCCTTGATGATCGGGCCCGGGATCAGCGCGTAGTAGACCAGCGCCGAGGGGATGAAGGTGGCGAAGATCGCCCCCGCCCCGATCTGGCGCAGGACCGGCAGGCGCTTGCCGATCTCCGCGCAGGTGAAGCCGCCGAGCACCAGGACAGCGATCATCGTCGGCGCGTCGGCCTTGATCTCGCCCTCCGCGGTCAGCACCCAGAGCAGCGCCACCAGGATCAGGTAGACCGGCAGCGGGATGATGCCGATCTGCAGGTCGACGAGGCGCCACCAGCCCTGAGGCCAGAAGCGTGTCCCGGTCTGGACCCCCGGCAGGTGGGCCGTCGTGGTGATCGCGACGCCTTCGGGGTGCGCCGTCGGTACGGGGCTCGGCATGAACGTCTCTCCCGGCGAAAGCCCGTTTGCCCCGCGGGGCCGGCTCGTCCGTGTTTTCTTGGATTTTTTTCTGGTCTCGACCGTGCGGCACGGAAGGCCATCGGCGAGCATCAGTCGGGTTGGACCGGCTTTGTCAATTGATCGGCCGGCACGGGCCGCGATGGTGATTGAGGATCCCTGGCGATTGTCAGCAACCCGGGGCGGGAGCGGCCGCCGGGGGCCCGGGACCGGATGCGCGGAATCCGCGTTCCTTCCCGATGCGAATGGGTCTAAACGGCCCGGCGCGGCGCCGCATCGGGGCCGCGCCGACCCCGACCCGCCCCCCGCTTACCTGCCGCGTACGCAGGAGTGAGCCTCCAAGGAGCCCCCGGCCATGCCGATCCTGACCTTCCCCGACGGCAACACCCGCAGCTACGACGCCGCGATCACCGGCCGTGCCGTCGTCGAGGGCATCGCCAAGTCCCTGGCCAAGCGCACCGTCGCCATGGCCCTCGACGGCACCGTGCGCGACCTCGACGACACGATCGCGCAGGATGCCCGCATCGAGTTCCTCGACCGCACCGACCCGCGCAGCCTGGAGCTGATCCGGCACGACTGCGCCCACGTGCTGGCGGAGGCGGTGCAGGCCCTGTGGCCGGGCACGCAGGTCACCATCGGCCCGGTGATCGAGAACGGGTTCTACTACGACTTCGCCCGGGACGAGCCCTTCACCCCGGAGGACTTCCCGAAGATCGAGGCGAAGATGCGCGAACTCATCGCGCGCGACGCCCCCTTCACCAAGGAGGTCTGGAAGCGCGACGACATCCGGGCGCTCTTCGCCGGGAAGGGCGAGGCCTACAAGGTCGAGCTCGTGGACGCGATCCCGCCCGGCGAGGACCTCAAGGTCTACCGCCAGGGCGACTGGTTCGACCTCTGCCGCGGCCCGCACATGACCTCGACGGGCAAGGTCGGCACAGCCTTCAAGCTGATGAAGGTGGCGGGCGCCTACTGGCGGGGCGATTCCAACAACCCGATGCTGACCCGCATCTACGGCACCGCCTGGGCGACCAAGGAGGACCTCGACGCCTACCTGCACCGCCTGGAGGAGGCCGAGCGCCGCGACCACCGGCGCCTGGGGCGCGAGATGGACCTGTTCCACTTCCAGGAGGAGGGGCCGGGCGTCGTGTTCTGGCACGCCAAGGGCTGGACCGTGTTCCAGGAGCTGATCGCCTACATGCGCCGGCGCCTGCGCGGCGACTACCAGGAGGTCAACGCCCCCCAGATCCTCGACAAGGCCCTGTGGGAGACCTCCGGCCACTGGGGCTGGTACCGCGAGAACATGTTCGCGGCCCAATCCGCCGGCGACGAGGCCGAGGACAAGCGCTGGTTCGCGTTGAAGCCCATGAACTGCCCCGGCCACGTGATGATCTTCAAGCACGGCCTGAAATCCTACCGCGACCTGCCCCTGCGCATGGCCGAGTTCGGCGTGGTCCACCGCTACGAGCCCTCGGGCGCCATGCACGGCCTGATGCGGGTGCGGGGCTTCACCCAGGACGACGCGCACATCTTCTGCACCGAGGACCAGCTCGCCGACGAGTGCCTGAAGATCAACGACCTGATCCTCTCCACCTACGCCGATTTCGGCTTCGGCGAGATCGTGGTGAAGCTCTCGACCCGCCCCGAGAAGCGGGTGGGCTCGGACGCCCTCTGGGACCATGCCGAGGACGTCATGACCCGGGTGCTCACCCAGATCGAGGAACAGTCGTGGGGCCGGATCAGGACCGCGATCAACCCGGGGGAGGGCGCCTTCTACGGGCCGAAGTTCGAGTACGTGCTGCGCGACGCCATCGGGCGCGACTGGCAGTGCGGCACGACCCAGGTGGACTTCAACCTGCCGGAGCGCTTCGGCGCCTTCTACGTCGATGCCGAGAGCGGCAAGAAGCCCCCGGTCATGGTCCACCGCGCCATCTGCGGCTCCCTGGAGCGCTTCACCGGGATCCTGATCGAGCACTTCGCCGGGCATTTCCCGCTCTGGCTCGCGCCGGTGCAGGTGGTGGTCGCCACCATCACGGGCGATGCCGACCCCTACGCCCGCGCGGTGGTCGCCGCCGCGACCCGCCTCGGCCTGCGCGTCGAGGCCGACCTGCGCAACGAGAAGATCAACTACAAGGTCCGCGAGCACTCGCTGGCGAAGGTGCCGGTGATGCTCGTCGTCGGCCGCAAGGAGGGCGAGGAGCGCACCGTCTCGGTCCGGCGCCTGGGCAGCCAGCACACCCGCACGGGCGGCCTCGACGAGACCCTGGCCGCCCTGGTGGCGGAGGCGACCGCGCCGGATCGCATCCGGGCGGAGGCGGTGGCCGAGACCGTGCCGAGCGCCGACGTCGCTCTCGACGGCCAGCACGGCGAGGCCCCGACGCCGTAGGGCGGCGGGTTCGGCCTCCGGGCGGTTGCGTCCTCCGGGCGGTGCCCGGGGGATGCCCGGATCAGGGGGCGCAATTGGCGGCGTAGAGGGCCAGGATGCGCTGCAGGGCGGCGTAATCCTGCGGCGTCGCCGGGTTGCGCAGTTCGGGCCCGTCCGGGACGAGGCCGGCGATGCCCGCCGCGAGGTCGGCGACGAAGCGGCGGGGCCCCACGGGATTGCCCATGCGGTTGGTGGTGTCGACGACGCCGCAGAAAGCCCCCGCGCGGCCGGCACGGAGCTGGCCGTAACGGGCGGGGGCGGGCGCTCTCAGTCCCTGTCCCAGGAGGGCGATCACCCGGTCCGCGCGTTCCGGACCGATCTCCCGGTCGGAGCCGTCCGCCACGAGCGCCCGCGCGGGATCCGCCCCCTGCGCCCGCGCGGGACGCGGCACCAGGAGAAGCGGCGCCAGGAGCAGGACGAGGGCACCGATCGCAAGTCGCCTCATGCGTGTCGTCTCTCTCCGCCGGTCGGGACGCCTCGGCTCAGCCCGCCTTGGCGATCACCTCGACGTCGCGGTTCAGGCCGCTCTCGACCTTGAATTCGCGGGTGTAGACCTGCCCGTCGTGGCGGGCGATCAGGACGTAGTCCCCCTCCGCCAGGGTCACCTGCGGGAAGGCGCCGATGGCCTCGCGGATGGTGTCGCCGCCCGGCGTCAGCACGCTGAAGGCGGTGCCGGCGAAGGCCTCGGCGCCTTCGGCCGCCACCAGCTTCAGGGTCAGGGTGGCGGCGCGGTGGTTGAGGGTGGCGTCCGTGACCTTGCCGTTCTCCACCTTGAGGTCGGCGCGCTGGATCGCGTTCGAGCCGCCATAGGTCGAGACCACGTGGTAGGTGCCCTCGGGCAGGCGCAGGAGCTCGCCCGCCTTGACGCCGCTGCGCACGAGGCGCCCCTCGGAGTTCGTCCCGATCGGCACGAAGACCGAGAAGGCGAGCTGGTCGGCGCCGAGCTTCACGTCGCCGATGGCGCCCGAGAGCTTGAGCGCCCCGGCGCTGACCTTGAGCTGCTCGGCGGCCGGCTGGCCCGCCATGACGACCCGGCGCGCGGCGCTGGCGAAGCCGTAGGTCACGGTGGCGACGTAAGCGCCCGGCGGCAGGGTGAAGCTCGGCTCGGCCGCCTCGGAGCGGGCGACGATGCCGGGCTTCGTGCCGTCGGGGCGGTCCTCGTAGATGCGCCAGGCGAGGCCGGAGCGCAGGGGCTTGTCGCCGCCCGCGAACACCGCCGTGAGGGTCAGGGCCGCGCTCGCCGCGCTGGGCAGCGGCGGCGAGGGGTCCGACATCGACGGGGAGGGCATCGAAGGGGAGGGCATCGAAGGGGAGGGCATGGACGGGGAGGGGAGGTTGGGCCCGATCCGGTTGTGGAAGGCGTTGCCGTCCTGCGCCGCGGCGGTGCCGGGGTGACCGCCGAGGAGGAGGGCGCAGCCCAGCCAGACCGATCCGTACCCTGCCCGCGCCATCCCGCACCTCCCAATCCCGACCGGGGCGTCCCGGCGGCGTTGCCAATCTGCCGCCGGCGCGCCATGTCACGGACGGCCGCCGCGCCCGGTGCCCGCCCTCTGGAACCGGACCATGGCGGCGGCAAGGCCGCGCGGGTCCGGGCTCCCGTCGCCCGAGGGCCGCGCGTCTCCGGTCCTGCCCCCATCCGCCCGATCCTGCTCCAGGGATGCCATGAACACCACCCTCGATCTCCTGCGCACCCGCCGCTCGGTCCCGCCCCTCCGCCTCGCGGGACCGGGCCCGGACGCGGCCGAGCTCGACGCGCTCCTCACCATCGCGTCGCGCGTGCCGGACCACGGCAAGCTGGCGCCCTGGCGCTTCCTGGTGATCGCGGGCGAGGCCCGCACCCGCATCGGCGACGCCATCGCGGCGGCCTATGCCGCCGACCACCCGGAGGCCGACGCCGCGCGCCTCGACCTCGAGCGCCACCGCCTCGCCCTCGCCCCCCTGGTGGTGGCGGTGGTGTCGCGGGCCGGCCCGCACATCAAGATTCCCGAATGGGAGCAGGTGCTCTCGGCCGGCGCGGTGGCGATGAACCTCGTGGTGGCGGCCAACGCCGCGGGCTACGCCACGGCGTGGCTCACCGAGTGGTTCGCCTACGATTCCCGCATCCTCGACGTCCTCGGCCTCGTGCCCGGCGAGCGCCTCGCGGGCTTCATCCATATCGGGCACGCCCAGGAGGTGCCGCCCGACCGGCCCCGCCCGGCGCTCGCCGACATCGTCACCCGGCTCTGAGGGGCACCCCATGCATTACGACGCCGAGACCAAGGGCCTGCCGCACAACCCGCTGAAGGCCCTGGTGGCCCCGCGCCCGATCGGCTGGATCAGCGCGATGAACCGCGACGGCGCGGTGAACCTCGCGCCCTATTCCTACTTCAACGCCGTGGCGGCCGGCCCCGACATGGTCATGTTCTCCTCGGCCGGGCGCAAGGACGCGATGACCTTCGCGGAGGAGGGCGGCGAGTTCGTCTGCAACCTCGCCACCTACGACCTGCGCGAGGCGGTGAACGCCACCTCGGCGCCCCTGCCCCGCGGCGAGAGCGAGTTCGCCTTCGCGGGCCTGACCCCGGCGCCCTCGCGAAAGGTGCGCCCGCCCCGGGTCGCCGAATCGCCGGCCGCCCTGGAGTGCAAGTGGCTGCAGACCGTGCCGCTGACGCCGCTCGACGGCAGCGACGCCTCCCACTTCCTGGTGATCGGGCAGGTGGTCTCGATCTACATCGACGACCGCTTCATCCGCGACGGCCTCGTCGACACCGGCGCCATGCGGCCGATCCTGCGCGGCGGCTACTTCGACTACTTCACCGCCGAACCGGAGACCCGGTTCGAGCTGCGCCGGCCGGCCGGCGGGGGCGGGTAGGCGCCCGACCGCCCTTCCGTCACGGCAGCCGGGCGCATCGCCGCCAATCCTTGATTTTTATAGCACCCGGTGCTACGATTTGGAATGTCGGCCGATACACCCAGAACCTTCAAGACGGCATGGTTTTTCCGAGCCGCTCGAAAGGCTCGCATCCAGGACGACGCGCTGTGCGCTGCAATCCGGGATGTGGCCAGAGGTCAAGCCGACGATCTCGGGAGTGGCGTCTTCAAGAAGCGCCTGGACAAGAACCGGTATCGCAGCATCATCCTTGCGAAGGGGGGCCGATACTGGATCTTCGCATACCTGTTTGCCAAGAAGGACAAAGCGAACATCGCGGACGACGAACTGGAGGACTTTCGAACCCTCGCCAAGGCTTACGGGGCGATGACCGAGGAGCAGCTTGCCGAACTCATTGCGGACAGGGACCTGACGGAGATTTGCCATGGCGACGAAAGCTAGGTTCAGGAACGCGGCCTCCGAGGCGATCCACACATCTGCGGCTATGCTTCACAAGGTCGGTGCCCTCGACAAGGCGACGATGCGCGACTTCGATGCGCGTCATCTGGCTGTCCCGAGCGCCATCGATCCTGCTCAGATCAAGCGGATCCGTGAGGCCAACAACGTCAGCCAGCCCGTCTTCGCACGCTATCTCAACACGAGCGAGAGCACCGTCGAAAAGTGGGAAACCGGCGCCAAGCGGCCGAGCGGGATGGCGCTCAAGCTGCTGAGCGTCGTCCAGAAGCACGGATTGCAGGTCCTCGCCTGAATCTCCCCTCCGCCGGTCTCGCCACGCAACCCGTGACGTCCGATGCCGCCGGCGGCTGGGCCCCTCACCGCCGCCGGCCCAGGCGCTCCGCGATGGCGATGCCGCCGATGACGAGGGCCAGCGCCAGGGCGTCGTGCCAGCGGACAGGCTCGCCCACCAGCAGGATGGCGAGGCCGGCCCCGAAGATCGGCACGAGGTTGACGAAGAGGCCGGCCCGGTTCGGGCCGATCAGCTCGACGCCGCGCAGGAAGGCGAGCTGCGCGATGAGCGAGGGCCCGAGCGCCACGAACAGCACGATGGCCCAGCCCTTGCCGGTCGGCCAGATCGTGTGGCCCAGCGCCCATTCGGCGGCGAGCGGCGGCAGCGAGGTCACGAAGGCGGAGAGCGCCACGGCGGTGAAGAAGCTCAGGCCCGAGACCTTGGGCCTGCGGGAGAGCGCCACGGTGTAGCCGGCATAGAGCCCGCAGGCGACCAGCATCAGCACGTCGCCCCGGTTGAAGGCGAAGGTCGCCAGCACCCGCCAGTCGCCGTGGGTCGCCGCCACCATGGCGCCCGCCAGCGTCACGGCGACGCCGAGGAGCTGCGCCCCCGTCACCGCCACCCGGTGGACGAGATAGTTGATCAGGATGACGAGGACCGGGATCGACCCCTGGAACAGGGCGATGTTGATGCCGCTGGTGAACAGGCCGGCGGCGTAGAACAGGCTGGCGTAGAGGGTGTAGCCGCACGCTCCCATCAGCAGCACGTAGCGCCAGTGGCGCGTGAGCCGGTCCCACTCCGCGTTGAGGCCGGCCCGGGCCGGCAGCGCCAGGGCGAGGCAGGCGAAGGCCCAGCGCAGGCAGGTGAGCACCTGGGGCGAGACCTCGCCCGCCGCCCACTTGCTCGCCACCACGTTGCCGCCCCAGAGCAGCATCGTGAACACGAGGAGCGGGTAGGCCGTGGTCGCCGGCTCGGCCGCGCGTCCGGCGGGCGTCTCCGGGACGCGCATGGGGCGGATCTCCCTGGGCTCGGGCCGGGCTCGCGGCCGGCGACCGGCGACCGGCGACCGGCGACCGGGGGATAGCCCGCCGGGGGCCGCGGGGACAGGCCGTCCGGCGCAACACCGCCATCGAAATCCGTCCGCGGCCGCCGCGGCGCGAATCCCCGCGGTCCTGCGGAGAACCGGCAGCGTGCCCATCCCCCGGTATCGCTCGGCGCACCGATTCCCTCTGCGGGTGAACACGGTTATGCCGGGCGGAACACAGCGGCGATACGGCCGCGGACCAGGGGGAGGGCGAGACAGTCGGTGACGTGGCGATCGCTCCTCCTCGCCCTCCTCCTGGTCGGCGTGCTGGCGGCCGGCCTCGGCGGCCTCGCCGTCTCGCCCCAGGGCGCCCTCCTCCTGGGCGAGCTGCGCGAGCACGTCGAGGCCCTCCAGGCCCGCCCCGGGCCGGCGAAGCCCGCGCACCTGCCGGCCCAGCGCACAGCCGTGGAGGAGGGCCGCACCGTGGTGCGCCTCTCGGCCGCCGAGCGCGCCCGCATCGGCATCACGACCGAGGCCCGGCCCCTGGCCGAGCACCGGGAGGAGTTGCAGGCCTATGGCAGCGTCCTCGACCTCGCCCGGGTCACCGACCTGACCAACGCCTATGCCAGCGCCCAGGCCGCGCTCCAGACGGCCCAGGCCCGCGCCGAGGTCTCGCGCAGCGCCCTGCAGCGGGCCAGGACCCTCGGCCCCTACGCCACAACCGTGCAGGTCGAGACCGCCGGGGGCACCGCCCAGACCGACCAGGCCGCCCTGGCGGCGGCGGAATCCCAGGTGCGCACCCTCTCGGCCACCGCCCAGCAGGAATGGGGGCCGGTGATCGGCCGGGCCATCGTCGCGCGCGCGGCCACCGTCACCCGGCTGATCGAGCGCACCGACTTCCTGGTGCAGGTCACCCTGCCGCCGGGGGAGGGCCTGAAGGGCCCGCCGGCGGCGGCCTTCGCCGAGGTGCCGCCCCAGAGCGCGCGGGTCGCCCTGGCCTACGTCTCGCCCGCCACCCGCACGGACCCGCGCATCCAGGGCCTGAGCTTCTTCTACACCGTGCCGGGCGACAGCGGCTTCCTGCCCGGCATGAGCATGCTGGCCTTCCTGGCCTCCGACCGCAGCGTCACCGGCCTCAGCGTGCCCGAGGACGCGGTGGTGCACTGGCAGGGGGCCGCCTGGATCTACCGGGCGGTGGGGCCCGACGCCTTCGCCCGCCACCGGCTGAAGGCCGACCCGCCGATGTCGGCCGACGCCTACGTGGTGGAGGACCTGCCCGGCGGCACCGAGATCGTGCTCTCGGGGGCGCAGGCGCTCCTCTCCGAGGAGATGAAGAGCCAGCTCCAGGTCTCGGGCGGCGTCGATGACGATTGAGGCGCCGGGCTCCGGACCGGGAGGCTCCCGCGGCCCCCAGGCGGCCCTGGTCGCCTTCGCCGTGCGCTTCCGCGGCGTCGTCCTGGCGCTCAGCCTGGCGCTCGCCGCCTACGGCTTCGTCGTGCTGGCCGATGCCCAGTACGACGTCTTCCCGGAATTCGCGCCCCCCGCCGTGGTGATCCAGACCGAGGCCCCCGGCCTCAACCCGGAACAGGTCGAGGTGCTGGTGACCCAACCCGTGGAGGTCGCGGTCAACGGCCTGCCGGGGGTGGTCTCCCTGCGCTCGAGTTCGATCCAGGGCCTGTCGGTGATCACCGTCACCTTCGGGGCCGGCAGCGACATCTACCGGGTGCGCCAGCTCGTCACCGAGCGGCTGACGGCGCTGGCCGGCCGCCTGCCGCAAGGGGTGCTGCCGCCGGCGATGACGGCGCTCACCTCCGCCACCAGCACGGTGCTGCTCGTCGGCCTGACCACGCAGAGCCGCTCGGACATGGACCTGCGCACCCTGGCGGACTGGACCGTGCGCCTGCGCCTCCTCGCCGTGCCGGGGATCGCCCAGGTCTCGGTCTATGGCGGCGCGGTGCGCTCGCTGCAGGTGCAGATCCGCCCGAACGACCTCGTGCGCTTCAACATCGGCGTCAACGACGTGCTCGCCGCCGCGCGGAAAGCCACGGGCGTGCGCGGGGCCGGCTTCGTGGACACGCCCAACCAGCGCATCGCCCTCCAGACCGACGGGCAGTCGCTGAGCCCCGAGGCGGTCTCTCGGACCGTGCTGATCAACGAGGGCGGGGCCAGCGTGACCCTGGCGGACGTCGCCACCGTGGTCGCCACCGGCGAGCCGGCGATCGGCGCCGCCCTGGTGGACGGCCGGCCCGGGGTGCTCCTCATGGTCGGCGCCCAGTACGGCGCCAACACCCGCGCGGTCACCGCGCGGGTCGAGGCGGCCCTGGAGGACCTGCGCCCGGCCCTGGCGCGCGAGGGCGTGACCCTGCACGCCGACCTGTTCCGGCCGGCCAACTTCATCGCCATCGCTAACGGCAACGTGCTCCAGGCCCTCGGGCTCGGCGGCATCCTGGTGGTCGTGGTGCTGTTCGTCTTCCTGTACGACTGGCGCACCGCCGTGATCTCGGCGCTGGCGATCCCGCTCTCGCTCATCGCCGCCGTGGTGGCGCTGCAGGCGCTGGGCGAGAGCCTCAACACCATGACCCTGGGCGGGCTCGCCATCGCCATCGGCGAGGTGGTGGACGACGCGGTGATCGGCGTCGAGAACGTGGTCCGGCGCCTGCGCGAGAACCGCCGCCTCGGCGGCCCGCGCCCCGAGGGACGGGTGGTCCTCGACGCCATCCTGGAGGTGCGCACGGCGGTCGCCTACGCCACCATCGCGGTGCTGCTGGTCTTCCTCCCCGTCCTCGCCCTGTCGGGCATCGCCGGCCGGCTGTTCGGCCCCTTGAGCCTCGCCTACATCCTCGCCGTGGTGGCCTCGCTCGCCGTCGCCCTCACGGTGACCCCGGCCCTGGCGATGGGGCTGCTCACCGGCCGGCGCGAGGCCTCGACCCTGGACCCGCCGGTGATGCGCGTCGCGCGCGGCGCCTACGCCCGCCTACTCACCCGGATCGACCGCGCCCCGCGCGTCCTCATGACCTGCGGCCTCCTCGTCACCCTCCTGGGGGCCGCGATGCTGCCGTTCTTCGGCTCGACCTTCCTGCCCGACCTCAAGGAGGGCCACCTGATCCTGCACATGGCGGCGGCGCCCGGCACCGCCCTGCAGGAATCCCTGCGGCTCGGCACCCGCATCACCGCCGAACTGAAGGCGATTCCCGGCATCCGGGCGGTGGCGTCGCAGATCGGCCGGGCCGAGGCCGGCCAGGACACCGCCGGCACCCATTACAGCGAGATCCACATCGACCTCGAACCCGGCCTCGACGGGGCGGGGCAGGGGGCGGCGGAGGCCCGGATCCGGGCCGTGATGGCGGGCTTCCCCGGGGCCGCCTTCTCCCTCAAGACCTTCCTCACCGAGCGCATCGAGGAGACCGTGTCGGGCTTCACCGCCCCGGTGGTGATCAATGTCTTCGGCACGGATCTCGGCGCCATCGAGACGGCCGCCCGGGACATCGCCCGCGAGCTCGCCGAAGTGCGGGGCGCCGTCGACATCCAGCAGAGTTCCCCGGCGGGCCTGCCCCAGGTCAATGTGGGCTTGCGGCCCAACGACCTGCGCCACTGGGGCCTCTCGGCCATTGAGGTGATGGAGGTGGTGCGCACCGCCTACCAGGGCGACATCGTCGGCCAGACCTATGCGGGCAACGCCGTGTTCAACGTCCTCGTCATCCTCGATTCCGCCACGCGGGGCCGGCTCTCGGCCCTGAGCGACTTGCCCTTGCGCGGCTCCGGCGGCCGGGTGGTGCGCCTCGCCCAGGTGGCGGACATCTACGAGACCTCCGGCCGCTACCAGGTCCAGCACGAGGGCGCGCAGCGGGTCCAGGCGGTCACCGCCAACGTGACGGGGCGCGACGTCGCCGGCTTCGTGGCCGACGCCAAGCGCAAGATCGCCCGCGCGGTCGCCCTGCCCCCCGGCACCTATGTGGGCTTCGCCGGCTCGGCCGAGGCGCAGGCGCGGGCCCGGCGCGACCTCCTGGTCTATTCGGGGCTGGCCGGCCTCGGCATCGTCCTCCTGCTGGCCATCGTGACGGGAAGCCTGCGCAACCTGCTGCTGGTGCTGGTCAACCTGCCCTTCGCCTTCGTGGGCGGCGTGCTGGCGGTCTTCGCCACCGGGGCCGTGCTGTCGCTGGGCTCGATCGTCGGCTTCGTCACCCTGTTCGGGATCAGCTTGCGCAACACCATCATGATGATCGCCCATTACGAGCACCTCGTGGTGGAGGAGGGGCAGGCCTGGGACCGGGACACGGCGGTTCGCGGGGCCGCCGACCGGATGGTGCCGATCCTGATGACCTCCCTGGTCACCGGCCTCGGCCTGCTGCCGCTGGCGCTGGGCGCCGGCGAGCCCGGCCGCGAGATCGAGGGCCCGATGGCCATCGTGATCCTGGGCGGCCTCGCCACCTCGACGGTGCTCAACCTCCTGATCCTGCCGACCCTGGCCCTGCGCTTCGCGCGCTTCGGCACGCCGCAGGGCAGGGCGCTCGAACCGGTCGCCTGAGGCACCCTCGCCCCGCGCGACCCGGACGGCACGGCGGCGTAGACCAGGAGGGCCGGATCCGGGGCCAGGCGAAGGCCGGATGGCCGTCCCTGGCCATGTCATCGCTAACTGGCGACGGTCAGAGATAATTGGCGGGATCATCCGGGATCATCCGGAATTTCGCGCGCCGCGCCGGCTCCTGGCGGAGGTCATCACAGCTTCTGCTTGACCCGGTCGCTTGGCTTTGGACTGGTTGATTAAAAGGGGCAGACCCGTCGTAAGCCAAGCGATCAGGTCAAGATCCTACGATGATCTAAGCAAGCCTGTTGTCAGGTATGAGGAAAGGGTTTTTAAGCCGGGAGATTTCCGGTCAGCCTTTCCCGACACCCCCTCTACAAAAAGGTTCGCGAAAATTTGGCGAAGATCAAATGTCAGGAAAGAGATCGTTTACCCGACATCCTGACCGTTAGGACGACCGTCTTTTTGGGTGGATTTCTGCCTGTCTGCTTTCAGCAAACAAAAATACGGGAAAGACGTTAGGCGGAGCGGCCACGACGGAGAGATTTGCCGCCTTGATGCCGAGCTTCTACGTCAGTTCGAAATCTCTGCGGTTGAAGCTGAAACAGAGATGTGCCTAATTTTTGAACAGGATGGCTTTCTCTATAAGCAAAGCTTCCTCAAACTTAATTAAACACGGTTTTCGTGCACTGTGATATATTTTCAACAGTCGTTTAAGGCTTGAAGTATTCCCTATCCATCTAAAATGTAAAGCAATATTCAGATATTTATGATAAAACATATAAATTTACTGGAAATATTTTGATTTAAATCTTTATATTACTATTGTAATGATATATTATATATTTGATATAAGTTTTTAATAATTATATATTTAATATAATTCAATAAATAGTATTTTAAAATACGGCCCAATTTGCTTGGAATTATTATCTTGGATAGCCATTACCAAGTAATTCATGGTGCAATCTTTTATACAGATAATAGTTGATAGAAGTAAAATACAATTACGCATTTGGCTTGTCGCTAAGCTGATGAGTAGATAATGCTCCCAGAATCCTGGGGCATTACAATGATCTTCTTGCAGCGCGCCGAGAGTGGCGCATCGCTCACCTTCAATGGCGATGCAGCGCGAATATTGAAGGGTAGTCAGGTCGTCGTCGATTGGACGGTCGGCGGCCTCATCACCAATATTCCCGAGGGGAGCGGCTACACGGTCGAATTCCGGACGGGCTCTACGATCCGGAGTGAATCGCTCGCGGTCGGCATCGTCGTCCTGACTCTTGGCCAGTCCAACATGAAGGGCTGGTATCAGACGCCGAGCCTGACCGCGTCGGACGCCGGCAACGGTTACATGTACGATTCCGGGCAGTGGGTGCCGGTGCAGGGCGCCGGTGCCGGCGCTTTCGCAAACAGCCTGTCGGCGAGCCTCGGAGGGGTGCCAGTCGCCTTCGTCAACGGAGCGGTCAACGGCAGCGCCCTCTTTGCAGCGGACGACGGCGGCTTCGGCTACTGGGAAGGCGGGCCGACCAGCCTCTATCCAGCCGCGCTCCAGACACTATCGAGCGCCGGAGGCAAGGCAGAGTTCGTCCTCTGGGCGCAAGGGGAAGCGGACGTCGGCGTCACGGCCGCCCGCTACCAGTCCGGCCTGACGACACTCTTCACCAGCATTCAGAAGGATCTTCCCGCCAGCGACGTCCTCATCGTTGGTCTCGGACCCATACGTGTTAGCGGGCAGGAGGGTGGTTACAAGGCAATCCGGCAGGGCCAGGCTGGCACTGCAGCGGCGATGGAGCACGTCGAGTACGTTCCAACCGACCTCGACCTCGACCTCGCGGATGGACCGCACCTGTCTGGCGCATCCCGTGCCTGGCAAGCGCGAGAGGTCGCAGCGATGGCGGCATGGCTGCGCGGAGGCGCGAGCGCATCGGCCGTCGAGAATCTTGGCACGGCGGACGCCGACCAGTTCCATGGCACAACGAGCGGTGACATGATCGCCGGCTATGGCGGAGCCGATGAACTGTTCGGCAACAAGGGCAACGACCTTATACGCGGCGGCGATGGCAACGATTTCGTCTCTGGCGACGAGGGCGATGACCTGCTCTCTGGCGGGAACGGCGATGATACGGTGTTGGGCGGGGCCGGCAGCGACGAGATCTACGGGGATGCCGGCGACGACGTTCTGGACGGTGGTTCCGGCGACGACCTTCTGTTCGGTGGCGAAGGCATCAACCAGCTCATAGGGGGAGCAGGGAACGACACCTTCATCATCAACCTGGGCGACACCGTCGTCGAGATGAACGATGGCGGCACGGATACGGTGCGGATCGCCGACAACTACGTGCTCGGCGCCAATGTTGAGAACCTCGTGCTGCTCGGCAAGGCGGTCTCCGGCACGGGGAATGCGCTCAACAATCGCCTGACGGGCGACACGCTCGCCAACCAGCTCTACGGACTTGGTGGCGACGACTACCTGTTCGGAGCCGAAGCCAGCGACACTCTGTCGGGCGGCGCGGGCAACGACCTGCTGGATGGCGGCACCGGCGCCGACATGATGATCGGCGACACCGGCGACGACACCTACTTCGTGGACAATACCGGCGACGTGGTGCGCGAGTTCGCGGACGAAGGGATAGACACCGCCAAGGTCTCGATCGCGAACTATACGTTGCCGGACTTTGTCGAGAACCTCGTCTTCGGCGGATCGGGGGCATTATCGGGCGCGGGCAATGAGCTTGCCAACACCTTGCGCGGCGGAAGCTCGACGGACGCGCTCTACGGCCGCGGTGGCGACGACCAGATCTACGGCCTGCTCGGCAACGACATCCTCGACGGCGGCGTCGGCGACGACACCCTGTATGGCGGAGCCGGCAACGATACCTACTACGTCGACGCGGCCGGCGACCGGGTGTCCGAGATCGATGGCGGGGGCAGTGACACGATCTATGCAAGCGCCAGCTTCGCCCTGCCGACGGATGTAGAAGCGCTGATTCTCATTGGGTCGGCGGCGATCAACGGCACCGGCAACGAACTGGCCAACCGCATCACCGGCAACGACGCGGCCAACGTCCTGTCCGGCAACGATGGCACCGACACGCTTCAGGGCGGGGGCGGCGACGACGTGCTGGATGGCGGCAGCGGGGCCGACACCATGAACGGTGGCACGGGCAACGACACCTACGTCGTGGATAATACCGGAGACATCGTGTCCGAGAACGGCGGAGGCGGGGTCGATACGATCGTCACCAGCCTGTCCAGCTACACCCTCTCCGCTTCGTTCGAGAACCTCGTCTTCACGGGCTCCAGCGCGTTCAAGGGCAACGCCAACGATGCGGCCAACAAGGTGACCGGGGGCAACGGCAACGATGTCCTGAACACCTACGGTGGCGCCGACATTCTCGACGGCGGCGCGGGCGCGGACACGATGACCGGCGGGCTCGATAACGACGTCTATTACGTCGACAACGTCGACGACACGGTGATTGAATACGGGACGGGCGGCATCGACTTGGTTCGCACCACGCTCAATCTCTACACGTTGCCCAAGAACGTCGAGCGGAGCGAATTTCTGGGAAGCGGTGCGTTCAAGGGTACCGGCGGTACCGGCGCGGAGACGTTGGTGGGCGGTACCGACGCGGACACGCTCGACGGATCGTCCGGCAACGACACCCTGATCGGGCTTGGCGGAAACGATACGCTGATTGGCGGATCGGGGACGGACACGGCCGCCTATCAGGCCTCGGTCCATAACCATCAACTCGTCAGGAGCGGTGGCACGCTGATGCTGCGGGATGTCACTGGCGTCGATGGCACCGACACGCTGTCGTCGATCGAATGGCTGACCTTCGCCGAGGGCCAGTTCAGCACCACCGCCAACAACGCACCGATCGCCGTCGCGGACAGCTTCTTCGCCCTGTCAGGCGCCGTCACGGCGCTCAGCGTCCTCGCCAACGACTGGGATCTGGAGGCCGGGCGAACCGGGCTCCAGGTCAGCCTGGTGTCGGGCCCCGCCCACGGTGCCCTTCAGGTCAACGCCGACGGCGTAGTCAGCTACACATCCACACGCGGCTTCACGGGGACGGACAGCTTCACGTACCGCCTGTCCGACGGCGCGCTGACGTCTGGGGCGGTGTCCGCGTCGATCACGGTCCAACCGCCCGTGAACACACCGCCGGTCTTCACCTCGCCCGCCACCGTCGTCATATTCGAGAACAATACCCAGGTTCTCACTCTCGCGGCGAGTGACGCGGATGCCGGCGACGCGCTCGTCTACACCATCGCAGGTGGTCCGGATGCGAGCCTGTTCCGCATCGTGAACGAAAACGAACTCGAATTCGTGGCGCACGCCGACTTCGAGGGCGTGCATGGCCCCCGGTACGACCTGCAGGTCAAAGCGAGCGACGGCACCCACGAGGTGCTGCAGACGCTGAAGGTCGTCGTGGCCGACCAGAACGACATGGCCCCCGTCATGACGCTGCCGGCCACTGTGATCGTGCCCGAGAACCAGACGCAGGTGCTCGCTCTGTCGGCCAGCGACGCGGATACGACAGGCGAGACGATCACCTTCGGCATCCGGGCCGACGGGGCCGACGCCGCCCTGTTCCGGATTTCCGGATCGCAGCTCTCCTTCGTCGCCCCCCCGGATTTCGAGAGCGCGAACCACGGCCCGTACAGCGTGACCATCGTCGCCTCGGACGGCATCAACACCACCGAACAGAGCGTCAAGGTCGAGGTCACCGACGTCAACGACAGTGCGCCGGTCTTCGCTGTCCCGGACAGCTACGCCGTTTTGGAGAACACCACCAAGGTCGCGACCCTCGCCGTGAGCGATGCCGACAGCGTGGGAGGGCCGATCCGGTACAGCCTCAAGCCCGGAACCGGTGACGCGGCCTGGTTCAGATTGCTCAACCACGATCTCGAGTTCGTCGAGCCCGCGGATCACGAGGCCAGCCACGGACCCACCTACAGCGTGACCGTGGTCGCGTCCGACGGGCTCAACGCGACCGAGCAGGCGATTGCCGTCACCGTGCAGGACGTCAACGACACCGCGCCCGTCATCACGACGTCGACGAACCTCGTCGTGACCGAGAACGAAACTTACGTCGCCGATCTTGCCGCTCGTGACGCCGATACCACGGGAGAGGCGATCAATTTCAGCATCAAGCCGGACACGGCCGACGCCGACCTCTTCCGGGTGGTGGGCGGACGTCTCGAATTCGTCGATCCCATCGATCGCGAAGGGCCACACGCTGCTACCTACAGCGTCACGGTCGTCGCCTCGGATGGTGTCAACGCGACGGAGCAGGCGATCACCGTCGTCGTTGAGGATGCAAACGACAACGCTCCAGTCTTTACCTCACCGGCCAGCGTCACCGTCACGGGTGGGCAGACAAAGGTCGTCGACCTGACAGCGCGCGACGCCGACGTGACGGGCAGCCCCGTCAGCTTCAGCATCAAGCCAGATGCCGGCGAGGCGTCGCTGTTCCGCATCGTGGATCAGCGTCTTGAGTTCGTCGAGCCCGTGGATCACGAGGCCGATCACGGACCCAACTACAGCGTGACGGTGATCGCGTCCGACGGGCTCAATGCGACCGAGCAGACGATCACTGTCGCGTTTCAGAAAGCCGATGCTTCGACCGATCGGCCGCCCCTGGACTTCGCCCTCCCGTCCGCTCACGTAGACGAGAACGCCGCCGTCGGGACGGTCGTTGGCACGCTGCAGGCGATGGATCCCTCCGGAGAGAACGCCTTCACCCTGCTCGACGATGCCGCCGGAATGTTTCGCCTCGACGGCGCCAATCTGATCGTTGCCGGGCACCCCGATTTTGAGCTGGCGAGCCGTCACACCATCACGGTGAGGCTGACTGACGGGTCCAGCCGCAGCGTCGAGCACGCGTTTGCCGTCAGTATCGGGGATGCGAACGACAACGCACCGGTCTTCACTAGCGCCGCCAGTTTCGCCGTCGCCGAAAACACGATCGTGATCGGGACCCTTGCGGCGAGCGACGCGGATACGACGGGCGAGGCGGTCACGTTCAGCATCCTACCGGAGAGCGGGGATTCGACCCTGTTCGCAATGGTGGGTGACCGGCTGCAATTCGTAGATCCCGTTGACTACGAAGCGTCACACGGCCCGGTCTACAGCGTCACGCTCGTTGCATCGGACGGCGTCAACAGCACCCGGCAGACCGTCGCCGTCAGTATCGAGGATGCGAACGACAACGTCCCAGTTTTCACGACGCCGACGAGCTTTTCCATCGTCGAGAACACGACCCGAGTTGCCTCTCTGGCGGTCACCGATCCCGACAGCGTGGGAGCTCCCGTCAGCCTGGGCATCAAGCCCGGAACGGATGACGCCGACCTGTTCAGATTGGACGGCTCGACGCTGTACTTCGTCGAAGCCCCCGATTTCGAGAACCCGGATCACGGCCCCTATCACCTCACCGTGGTGGCGTCGGACGGCGTGAACAGGACCGAGCAGGTGATCGAGGTCGCGGTCACCGACGCGGTCGTAGGCGATACCTTGCGGGGAACCCAGGGAGATGACGATTTCACCCTCGCCTCTCCGTTCAGCTTCGACACGGTGGACGGCCTCGGCGGAACGGACCGTCTGGTCGTCGGCGCCTCCTCCGCCTGGATCGGGGGGCAGGGCGCGGCCTTCGTCCTCGATCTCGGGGCTGACGGCGTGGTCGACCTCACCGGTTTCAACATCGAGGCCTTCTCGCTGTCCGGCTCGACACTCGCCTTCACGAGCGCAGTGGCCAATACCGCACTCGCGCGTGGCGGCGTCACCTTCGCGGGAACTGATGGCAACGACACCCTCGATGGCTCCCTTGGTGGCATCGCGATGATCCTGGACGGCGGTGGCGGCGCGGATGTGCTCAGGGGCGGTGCCGCCGCAGACCTGATCAATGGCGGCGCGGGCAACGACCAGATGAGCGGCGGTCTCGGCAACGATACCTACGTGGTGGACAGCCCCGGCGACATGATTACGGAGAGAGCCGGCGAGGGGAGCGACACCGTCCGCACCGACCTGTCGATCCATACGCTGGGCGCCAACCTGGAAAACCTCGTCTATACCGGCGCGTCGGCCTTCACGGGCACCGGCAACGCGCTTGCCAATGCGATCACAGGCTCCGGCGGCGCAGATCGCCTCGACGGGCTGGCCGGCGCGGATACGATGATCGGCGGCCTCGGTGACGACAGTTACATCGTCGACAACGTTGGCGACGTCGTGGTGGAAAAGCTGAACGAAGGCAACGATGGCGTGACCGCGAGCGTGTCCTATACGTTGGCCACGGACATCGAGAAGCTGACGCTCACCGGCAAGCTCAACCTCAACGGCACCGGCAACGCGCTTGCCAACACCCTATCAGGCAACAGCGGCGACAACGTCCTTATCGGGCTGGTCGGCGACGACGCAATTTATGCCGGCGCCGGCAACGACACGCTGATCGGCGGCTGGGGTGCCGATGTCATGACGGGCAACGGAGGCGCCGACGCGTTCGTGTTTGATGTAATGGAATCGAAGGTCAATAAGGACACGATCAAGGACTTCGAGCACGGGATTGACCATATTGTGTTCAGCAAGTCCGTCTTCGCTGCACTGGAGAGCGGAACCGGCGGAGCGCTCGATCCGTCCTCCTTCGTTATCGGCAGCGCGGCAACGAATACGAATCATCACATCATTTACAATCCGAGCGCTGCCGCGCTCTACTATGATACCGATGGTTTGAATGGCGCGCCCTCGGTCCTGATTGCGACGTTTTCCAACAAGCCGGTATTGGATGTAGGCGACATACTGGTTCTTTGAGAGCCTGTTTGAGGTCTTTGTTTCAGGCTGGATTGTGGAGGGCGTTGGTGACCATGAGGCTGGCAAAGCGGCCCGTTGCGACTTCGAGGCGTCCGGCGCGCTCGCGGCACAGGCCGCCCCAGCGGCTGAGCCATACAAAGGTCCGCTCGGCGACCCAGCGATGAACAACGCTGGGTGCAAGGTTCAATAATGCCCAGCTGGCGAACGGTTCCTCATCAGCAGGGCCGTATCGGGCTCAAAGCCTATCGATTTTGAATTCCCGACAGACTTCTCTGACGGGTTTGAGCGTCAGGTTTACGGTCGAATAACTGACATCGACGAGCCATGCCGTTGGCGCAGGCGGGGACAGTAGCAGTCTTGCAGCAATGGTGCTTTCCCGCACCTTGGTTGAGGTCGTTTGCAGACCTCCTGATCCGCCAAAGCTTTTGCCGTAGACAGTGCGCATTGTATCCAGCTAACCTCTGCTTCGCTGTCACGTCACGCGGAATTACCTTTTTATCTGGTCGTGACCTTAGCCGAAATAATACTACGATTATTCAACTGATTACACATGCAAAGAGGGGGCTTTGCATTTCGCGGGTTGGCATAAATCTAAGCATACGCTGCGCTTTTCACTGCGCATGGTTGCATTTTTGCCGAGCTTCGAAAGGCCGTGCGCTGTCAGAATGCAGTGCCCGCCAGTTTCGTAGGATAGAAGGAAGATGATAAAGCCGGCGCTGCGCGACCTAATATGTGCTGAGACGAAGGCTGCTCGGCTCAAATCCAATAGTCGCAGAACACAAGTTGCTTACGTAGGCGCGCCCGGCCATGAGCAGGCTGCTGCCACGCCCGCGATGCCGCCGGCGCGTCAAGCCGCGCGGCTCGTCTCCCCCCTAATTCGACCTGGCCCCCTGTCGGACTGGGGGTTCGCAACCGCGTTCTGCCGCGTCTCGGAAGGACGAAGCGTCCGGGCTGCCCGCTTTGAGTACGTCGAGCGCGGTTTCAAAGATGATCTGATGACCGAGATCGATCCGGCCCGGCTCAAGCGTCGCCTAATCGACGTTGTCTCGGATGGGCGCGACCACGTCCGTCTTTCGCATTGGTTCCTGGACCAGGGCGACTGGGAGCAGGCGCTCGTTGCGCTAGAACCGTCGGAGGTGCACCTTGAGATGGAGGCCATCTTTGAGCCCGAAGATCGCCTCCAGGAGACGGCCGCCTATCGACAGCTTCTCTCGGTCGCAGCCCTCGGGCGGCCCCAAATCCACAACGGCGTCCGCCTCTCAACCCCGGAACTGATCCGGAGCTACTTCGAGCATTACCGAAATCTCAGGCTCAGCATCGAGCGGCATGGATTTCTACCGCGCCGGCAGGTGTCCCGCGAAATCAGCAACGCTTTTGCCCGTAACATGGTCCGCAGCAGCAAGGCCGAGCTGCAGGAGCGGGAAGTCAGCATCGCCATCTCGGCCGATGGGGAACCCATCCGCATCGTCGGAGGCCATCATCGAACCGCGATCGCCCAGCGCATTGGCCTAACCCGCATGCCCGTGCAGGTCAGGCTCGTGCACGCGAAATGGCTTGCCCGACAGGTCCAGCAAACGGGCCTTTCTCCTGCTAAAGCTCTTATGGCAGGAATACGAAAATTGAGCTATCTACTCATCATTTCAACGTTTTGGTATAAAATCTATATTGATGAAATATGCCTATCTGGCACTGCGGTAGTGTAAAGCTATCTAGAGGAAGTCGTTCTATTGTACAAATGAATTGATGCAGCCCTGACTTTGCCGTATGCGGTCGCATCTGTCGGTAAAACGATCGGATACCCGACATGCCAAGCTATACGCAGAACGCGGGCTCAACCTTTGCGGTGTATAGCAAGGCCGGCGCAAGGGGTTGTAAAACCACCCTTTCAGCAACTGCATTGATATTTTTCCCTGTTCAATTGCTTGCATCGCCTTTGGTATAGTAAAATCCTAAGGTACCAATGAGGTGCCGGATCTCCGGACGAAAGCATTTATTTTTAGTGGATTGACGCTTCATGGCCATTCTCCGTCAAGTTTATAACACGGGATCCAGCGCGAACCGTATTGATATGATATTGATGGGTGATGGCTATACATCTGGAGAAATAATAACCAATTACCAGGCTGATGTTGATTCTCTTTTAGGTTATCTCTTCGATGACGGATTTTTGACGCAACCATTCGGACGTTATAAACAGTTCTTCAATATTTCTGCTATTGACGTTATGTCAAAAGAATCTGGCGCCGATGACCCAACATCCGGGGTAATTCGAGATACAGCTCTGAACGCAAGCTACAAATGGGATGGAATCACAGATAGGCTCCTCTACGTTGACCAATCAAAGGCAAACGAAATACTAAAACGCGCATTGGACGGCACAAATATTAATGCGGAAATGCGATACATTTTGGTCAATGATACTAAGTATGGCGGCGGCGGTGGGTATTACGGCGTTTACGCCGCCGGCAATGTTCATGCGAAGGATGTCGCTGTTCACGAAATCGGTCATTCATTCGCAGGACTGGGAGACGAGTACGGCGGCATCTCTGGTCGGTACAACGATCCAGAGCTTTATGCTCCCAATGTCACCACTGATCCCGCCGGAGCCAAGTGGTCAGAATGGATTGGCTACATCGATCCGATCCTAGGCACCGTCGGAAGTTATGAGGGTGGTGCCAATTATGATGAGGGTGTCTATCGACCTACACAATCCTCAAAGATGAGAGATTTAGATCGTCCATTCGATCCGATCGCCCGTGAAGAATTCATCCATAGTTTTTATAAATATGTCGACCCGATTGATAGCTATGATCCCAATGATACAACCCTTACAGACATTCGGCATCTTCATATAGACGTTGTCGACCCAAATATCATATCAGTAGATTGGACTGTAAATGGGTCAACATTTTCAAATTGGGGCGAAAGCCTAAGCCTTGAACACCTTGGTTTTACATCCGGAACGTTTGAGATAACGGCTAGGGCATATGATACCACGGATTGGGTCCGAGGCGATCGCTCGGATCTTGAGCAATCCATTAGTTGGAACGTAGAGAATAGTTATACGTTTATGCCGGACATTGATGGTGGTGGTGACGACACCTACGTGGTCGACAAGATTGGCGTCAATATTGTAGAAGCTTTCAACGGCGGTATCGACACAGTTCGGACTAGCCTAGAAAGTTACATTATCGGATCTAATATTGAAAATCTGATCTATACTGGCATATTTGGATTCAACGGCACCGGTAATGAGGTTGCTAACATTATCATCGGTGGTTCTGGGGTAGATAAGCTGAACGGAAAGCTCGGGGCAGACACTTTAATTGGTGGCGCACGTAGTGACACCTATTACATCGACAATGCGGGTGACGTGGTGGTGGAACTTGCTCACCAAGGAACAGACCGAGTGGTCTCTCAGGTGAGCTATGTGCTGTCCGACAACGTCGAGAACCTAAGCCTGGGTACCAGCGGGGCGCTCAGCGGCGCTGGCAACGCACTAGCAAACAAGATCGTCGGCAATCCTGGCGTCAACGTTCTCGACGGCCGGGGCGGCGCGGACACGCTGACGGGCGGCGGAGGCAACGACACTTTTGTCTTCCACGCTGGCGAGACGCAAGGCGATCAGGTCGTAGACTTTACTGGGGCAGGCGCGGCCGTGGGTGACGCCTTAGCTTTCTACGGCTTCGGCTCGGGAGCAAAGCTGAGCCAAATCGGAACGACAGACAGCTACACCATCACAGCGGATGCGGCGCACGGCGGCGCGAGCGAGACGTTTCAGCTCGTCGGAGTGACCAACTTCGATCTGCTCACAGGCACAAACCACAACGACGTCATGTTGTTTGCCTGAGGCGAAGTAGGCCAGATCGTATGGCTCACCTCTCCGCGGGTGAGCCATACGGGCATGCTGGAGGGCATTGGTTCCATAACGCTCAACCGGCGAACGGCCCTGCCTCAGCAGGTCTTGGCAGACGGGCGAAAGGCATGAGCGTCCAATACTCGTTCCTCGCAGGCCGGCCTCTCGGGTTCCGACCTGCTGGTCTGACGTGTGTCAGCGCATATGGCCGCGGATGCTCTTCTGATCTCGTGCATCTGCACGCTGCCGTGCTGGCGTGTTTGCCATGGTGCGGTCGCGATAGGCGATGCTGTTCTGCTCGCGCCGGATCGCTCGCTCGTTCGCGTGAGCAGCCTCGTACTTCAAACGGTTCTCATGCATCCGCTCCCGGATACGCTCCCGCCGCTCGGCCCCACGTTCGGCCCGTCCCTGTGCGGCACGTTCCTCACGGCCGAGCGCTTGAGCATTCACTGCAGGTACAATGGACAGCAGCCCCAGGGCTGTAAGAGCGACAGCAGCGTAGCGCATGATAGGTGATCCTCCTGGCCGACTGATCGCCATCGACAGGGACAAAGAACGCTCACGCCGCTGATCCGATCCTGAACGTTTTCATCAATGCCCAATCTTTGTCCGTGACTCGCACAGTGAGCCTGAGCGTCCTGGTTGGAGGCAGCCTACCGCACTGCGGATAAGGTCGCTTGGAATTAAAAAAAGGCGGAGTTTTGGACACAGCGCAGCTGATTTAATGCAGGGCCGCTCCCATCAATGCGGTTATTGGTACAGCGTACAGGCTTCGCAGATCGCGCAGGATGGGCCTTGTCTGTCGTCAGATGATTTGGGACATTCAGCGGTGTTCAGGAGCGGAGGCTCTGGTCCATCTGGGGTGAGAGGTTAGGCAGCCTGCGCGTGATGGCGC
>NZ_LMNE01000007.1:0-92833 GCF_001423285.1 Methylobacterium sp. Leaf111
TGGGATCGGTCAACGGGCCCGGGCGGCCGAATAGAGGACAAACGGGAGATGAGGATGGGGACGAAAACCTTGGCGTCCCGGCGAGACGTGCTCGTCGGCCTGGCGGCGGGACTGATGCTCGGAAGGCCCGCCCTGGCGGAGGGTCTGCCCCGGGTCGCCGTGGCGAAGGACCCGAGTTGCGGCTGCTGCGAGAAATGGGTGGCCCACCTGCGGGAGGCCGGCTTCACGGTGACGGTGACAGAGGGGCCCGTGAACCCGGTGAAGGCGCGCCTCGGCGTGCCGCGGGACCTCGCCTCCTGCCACACGGCCGAGGTCGGCGGCTACGTGGTCGAGGGGCATGTGCCGGCCGGCGCGATCAAGCGGCTGCTGGCGGAGACGCCCAAGGCCACGGGACTGGCCGTTCCGGGCATGCCGGCCGGCTCGCCCGGCATGGAGGTCGAGGGCATGGAGCCCGACACCTATGCGGTGATTCTGTTCGGCCCGGAAGGCCGAAGCCCGTTCGCCCGGTACCGTGGCGGGGTGCCGGCGTGAGACCGCGGCGCGACCGGACCGGGGATCGGGCGCGGGCCGACCTGGCTGAGCCGCCCGGGGGCCTCGAGAGCCCTCGGACCGACGCGTCCGGGCACCGGATGCGGACCCCGGGGCTCAGGCCCGGGGGCCCTCGGCCGGCTCGCCCTGCGTGAAGTCCCGCCAGAGCAGGATCAGCGCCGCCATCACGGCCGGGCCGAGGAACAGCCCCAGGAGGCCGAAGGTCTCGACGCCGCCGATGATGCCCAGCAGCACCCAGAGGAAGGGCAGGCGGGTGGTGCCGCCGATCAGGGCCGGACGCACGAAGTGGTCCGCCACGAAGGTGACGACGAAGCCCGCCACCACCACGACCGCCGCCGGCACCACCGCGCCGTTGGCGAGCAGGATCGCGGCCGCGATGCCGAAGACCAGGGGCGCCCCGAACGGGATCATCGCCGCCACCGCCGTCAGGGCCCCGAGCAGCACCGGGTGCGGCACGCCGGCGAAGAAGTAGACGATCCCCAGAAGCAGGCCCTCGCCGAGGCCGACCAGGACGAGGCCGTCCACGGTGCCGTGCACCGAGGCCACCATCTGCCGTGCCACCCGCTCGCCGCGGGGGCCGAACAGCTTGGCGCTGGCGGCCAGCACCTGCGCGGCGACCGCCCGGCCGTCGCGGAACAGGAAGAACAGCGCCACGAGGGTGAAGCCGAACAGGACCACGCGCCGGACGATCTGCGCCCCGAGGCTGCGGGTCACGCCGATCACCGAGGAATTGTCGAAGCGGTGCAGGAGCTCCGAGCCGGCGGCGGGGTGGCTCAGGTTCTCCGCCCACCAGGCCTGCGCCTGCGCCGCACCGAAGGGCAGGTGGCCGAGAAAGTCCGGCACGGGGATGCCGGATTTCTCGAAGGAGCGGGCCCAGGCGACCACGTCGTGGGCCTCCCGCGCCGCCTGCACGCCCAGCACCACCAGGGGAATCAGGAAGACCAGGGCCACCGCCGCGGTGAAGAGGAGCGGTAGGAGGATGTTGTGCCGGCCCGGCGGCCAGCGCCGCTCCGCACGGGCGTAGAGGGGCCCGAGGGCGATCGCCAGGATCACCGCCCAGACCAGGGCCGGGATGAAGGGGTGCAGGACCCAGATCCCGAGGCCCGCCAGGGCGAGGAACAGGGCAAGGCGCGCGAGGCTCTGCGCCGAGCCCGATACCGGGTGCGCCCCCGCACGCGGCGGAGGGTCGGAAAGCGAGCGCGGGTCGGGCGCGCCCGCCGGCGGCGTGCCGGCCGGCGTCACGGAGGGAAGCTGGACCATCGTGTTGTGCGACCTCGTGCGGAGCGGCCGCGGCGGCCACGTCCTGCCAGTGCATCTAGTCCATCGCCGCGGGATCGGAATGGAAACGCCGGCCGGATCGCGACGCCGTGATGGCCACGGTTGCCCCTCCTGACCCCCTCGTGTAAGGGACCGCCTTCACTGTCCAGGGCGGCGGCAGCGCCGGCCCACGGGGCATGCTGCGCGACCGGGGGCACCGGGCATCATGCGCCGGATCGCTCCGGCCCCCGATCGGCACGGGCCGAATCCGGCGGGATACCCAGTCACACGGCGAGAACGCATGTCCGACCAGACCCACACCGCCACCTTCGACCGCGTCGCGGACATCATCGCCGACACCGCCGACATCCCGCGGGACACGATCACCCCCGAGAGCCACGCCATCGACGATCTCGGGATCGATTCGCTCGCCTTCCTCGACATCGCCTTCGCGGTGGACAAGGCCTTCGGCATCAAGCTCCCCCTCGAGCGTTGGACCCAGGAGGTCAACGAGGGCAAGGTGCCGGCCGAGGAGTACTTCGTCCTGAAGAACCTCTGCGCCCGCATCGACGCCCTCGTGGCCGAGAAGGCCGCCAAGGCCTGAAGCCGGGCCGCCCGGGACGCCCCGGGCGACCGACGCCGCCCCTTCGACCCCCGCCCGCCCGGGACCCAGGACGCCATGCGCCTCGAATATTTCGAGATGATCGACGCCGTGACCCGCTTCGACCGCGAGGCCGGCCGGATCGAGGCCCTGGCCCGCGTGCCGATGGAGAGCCCGGTCTTCGAGGGGCACTTCCCCGACCACCCGCTGGTGCCGGGCGTGCTGCTCACCGAGACCATGGCCCAGGCCTCGGGCTACCTCGTGCTCGCCCATCTGGGCTTCCGGCAGATGCCGTTCCTGATGGGCGTCGACAAGGCGCGCTTCCGGTCCTTCGTCGGCCCGGGCGCCGAACTGCAGATCGAAGCCAGCCTCGAACATGACGGCTCGGGCTACGCGGTGACGAAGGCGGCGATCCAGCACGACGGCAAGCCGCTGGCCAATGCCGAGCTGCGCTTCCGCACCATGCCGTTCCCGGCCGGCCTCGACGGGCCGATGCGCGCGCGGGCCCGCAAGATCGGGCTGTTCGATCTCGCGGGCGAGCCCGCGTGAGCGTGCGGCGAGCGAGCGTCCAGAGATGTGCGACGAGGTGAGATGAGCAGTTCGCGCGACGTCGTCGTCACCGGCATCGGCCTCGTCTCCTGCGCGGGCGAGGGCATCGCGGCGCATCTCGCGGCCCTCGGGGCCGGCGCGCCGGCGCGCACCGACACGCAGGCCTTCGCGCCCTACACGGTGCATCCGATGGCGCCCCTCGCCCTCGACGGCCAGATCCCGAAAAAGTCCGACCAGCGCCAGATGGAGCCCTGGCAGCGCCTGGGCGTCTACGCCGCCGGCCTCGCCCTGGATTCCGCCGGGGTGAAGGGGGATGCCGACCTGAAGGGCCGCATGCACCTCGTGGTCTCGGCCGGCGGCGGCGAGCGCGACACGGCGGTGGACGGCGCGATCCTCACGGGCCTGCGGGAGGCCGCCGATCCGGGCGCCTACCTCAACGAGCACCTGCAGAACGACCTGCGCCCGACCCTGTTCCTGGCCCAGCTCTCGAACTTGCTCGCCGGCAATATCGGCATCGTCCACGGGGTCACGGGGGCGTCCCGCACCTTCATGGGCGAGGAAGCCGCGGGCACGGACGCCCTGCGCATCGCCCAGGCGCGGATCGCCTCGGGGCAGGTGGACTGCATGCTGGTGGGCGGCTCCTACAGCGCCGAGCGACCCGATGTCATGGTCATCCACGAGATGGGCGGCTTCCTGCGCGCCCGCGACTTCCGCCCGGTCTTCGACCGGACCCCGGCGGCAGAGGCCGGCTTCATCCTCGGCAGTGCCGCCGCCTTCCTGGTTCTGGAAGCGGCCGAGCATGCCGCCGCCCGCGGGGCCCGGGCGCTGGCGCGCCTCGGCCCGGTGGCGAGCGACCGCACGACGCGCACGGCCGGCAGCACCGAGGCCAGCCTGGCGGCCCTCTGGACGACGGCGGGCGTCGCGGCGCCCGAGATCGTCCTCGCCGGTGCCACCGGCGTCGCCCCGGTCACGACCGAGGAGGGCGCAGCCCTGGCGCGCCTCGCCCCGGGCGTGGCCGTGACGGCTCTGGGCGATCTCACCGGCCACACCCTCGAGACGGTGGCGCCGTTCGGCGCGGCCCTGGCGGCGGCGCTCGTCGCCGAGAAGGGCCTGCGCGAGGTCGCCGTGACGGTGGTGGGCCATCGCCGGGGCGAGGGCGTGATCCGGGTGACGGCGGCCTGACCCGGGGCGATCCCGGACTCCGGTGGTGACGAAAAGAGTGTAAGACGGCGCGATGACGAACCAACCTCCCCGGGACGCCAAGGTCCGCGACGCGAAAGGCCGGCCGCTGGTGGCGGTCACCGGCCTCGGCATCGTCACCTCCCTCGGCCAGGGCCAGGCCGACAACTGGGCCGCCCTGACCGCCGGCCGCTCCGGCATCCACGCCATCCGACGTTTCCCCACGGAGGGCCTGCGCACCCGCATCGCCGGCACTGTCGACTTCCTCGATACCGACCCCCTGGTGGCACCGGCCCTGTCCCAGCGCTTCGCGGAAGCCGCCGCCGACGAGGCGATCGCGCAGTCGGGCATCGGCCGGCCCGGGGACTTTCCCGGCGCCCTGTTCATCGCCGTCCCCCCGGTGGAGATCGAGTGGCCACAGCGTCAGGCCCTGGCCGAGGCCTCGGGCCAGACCGGCCCGATCACCTATGCGGACCTGCAGCGCGCCGCTGCGAGCCGGCGCTTCGACCCCTGGCATGACCTGTTCATCTTCGGCACGGTGGCCGACCACATCGCCGACCGCTTCGGCACCAAGGGCTCGCCGATCTCCCTCTCCACCGCGTGCTCGTCCGGCGCCACCGCGATCCAGCTCGGCGTCGAGGCGATCCGGCGCGGCGAGGTCACGGCCGCCCTCTGCATCGGCACCGACGGCTCGGTGAACCCGGAATCGCTGATCCGGTTCTCGCTGCTCTCGGCCCTCTCCACCCAGAACGACCCGCCCGAGGCCGCCTCCAAGCCCTTCTCGAAGAACCGCGACGGCTTCGTCATGGGGGAGGGCGCGGGCGCCCTCGTCCTGGAGGACGCCGAGGCGGCGCGCGCCCGCGGCGCAAGGATCCTCGGCTACGTCCTCGGCTGCGGCGAGAAGGGCGACGGCTTCCACCGCACCCGATCGAGCCCCGACGGCGCCCCCGGCATCGCGGCGATCCGCGCCGCCCTGGCGGATGCCGACACGGCGCCCGACGCCATCGACACCGTGAACGCCCACGGCACCTCGACGCCGGAGAACGACAAGATGGAGGCGATGAGCTGCGCCGCCGTGTTCGGCGACCGCATCCGCACCCTGCCGGTCTCGTCCAACAAGTCGATGATCGGGCACACCCTCACGGCCGCGGGCGCGGTGGAGGCGGTGATCTCGCTGCTCACCATCGCGCACGGCCGAATCCCGCCGACCATCAACTACGCGGTGCCCGACCCCGCCATTCCCCTCGACATCGTAGCCGAGGCCCGGGACGTGCCGGTGCGTCGGGTGCTGTCGAACTCGTTCGGCTTCGGCGGCCAGAACACCTGCCTCGTTCTGGCGGACGAGCCGGCATGACGACGGACCCGAGCGCCGGGCCCGGCCGCCGCGTCCTCGTCACCGGGGGCGCCTCCGGCCTCGGCGCCGCCATCGTGCGGGCCCTGGTCGCCGCCGGCCACGACGTCGCCTTCACCTACCGGTCCTCCGCTGAGGCCGCCGAGGCGCTGGTGGCGGATCTCTCGGCGGCCCATCCCTACCGCATGATCACCGCGCAGGCCCTCGATCTCGCCGATCGCGCCGCCGTCGCGGCGTTCTGCGAGGAGCTGGAGGTCGGCGACGGCTTCCACGGCTTCGTCCACAATGCCGGCCAGTCCTACGACGCCCTGGCGGCCATGCTGGACCAAGACCGGGCCGAGGCGGCCATGCAGGTAAACTTCTGGTCGCTGACGCGCCTGGCGAAATCCCTGGTCCGGGGCATGACCCGCGCGCGCGCGGGACGGATCGTCGCCATCGGCTCGGTGGCCGCCCTCCGGGCCAACCCGGGCAACGCGGCCTACGCCGCGACCAAGGGCGCCCTCATCGCCTATTGCCGCACCCTGGCGGTCGAGTCGGCCAAGCGCGGCGTCACCGTCAACGTGATCGCGCCGGGCTTCATCGATACCGGGATGATGGCCCCCTACGCCGCCTACCGCGCCACCATGGAGCGCCAGATCCCGGCCGGCCGCTTCGCCCGGCCGGAGGACGTCGCCGCCCTCGCGGCCTTCCTGATGGGCGAGGGCGCCGCCTACATCACCGGCGCGGTGCTGCCCGTCGACGGCGGCCTCACCGCGATGATGGGCGTCCATCGCTCCTGAGGCGGAACCGAGCATGTCCCCGATCCCCGCCGCGCTGGTCCTCCTGCTCCTCGCCACCGGCTCCGCCGCGGCGGCCGACGCGTTCCGGGTCGACGGGCTCCCGCGCGGCGAGACCCTGAGCATCCGCGAGACGCCGGATGCCGCCGCGCCCGCCCTCGGCCAGGCCCCGCTGGGCGCCCGCCTGCGCGGCTTCGGCTGCACCGCGGACACCCCGAGCGGTCTGACCTGGTGCCGGGTCAAGGCCGGCCCGATCCTCGGCTGGGCCCGACGGCGCTACCTCTCGCCGGAGTGAGGCCGGCCCGGCGGGTTGATGCCTGGCCCCGCGGAGGCTAGCGAGGGGCGCATGAACGCCCAGCCCCTGCGGGGGCATCCGCGGCGCCCCGCGAACGGAAGCGAACCGATGCAATCCCTCCAGCTCCACGGTGACCGCGACCTGCGCCTCGAGGATGTCGCGGAGCCCGCGCCCCCCGGCCCCGGCGAGGTCCAGATCCGCGTGCGCGCGGTGGGCCTGAACTTCATCGACGTCTGGGGCTTCCGCGGCATGGCCTTCGCCAAGCGCAAGCTGCCCCTGGCGGTCGGGGCCGAGGCTTCGGGCGAGATCGTCTGCGTCGGGGAGGGCGTCACGGGCCTGGCCGCGGGCGACCGGGTGGCGATGTACGGCGCCCGGACCTGCGGCCGGTGCAAGGCCTGTCGGGAGGGCCGCGACAACCTCTGCGAGGACGTCTCCGGCGTGATGGGCTTCCACATCGACGGCTTCGCCCGCGAGCGGGTGACCATGCCGGCTCGCCTCGTCATCAAGATGCCGGACGGCGTCAGCTTCACCGATGCGGCCTGCGCCCCGGTGGCCTTCGGCACCGTGCAGCACATGCTGTTCGACAATGCCCGCCTTGAGCCGGGCGAGAGCATCCTCGTCCATGCCGGCGGGTCCGGCATCGGCACGGCGGCGATCAAGATGGCCAAGGCCATCGGCTGCACGGTCTTCACCACGGTGGGCGACGACGCCAAGGGCGAGAAGGCCAAGGCGCTCGGCGCCGACCACGTCATCAACTACCGCGAGGAGCGCTTCGAGGGCGAGGTCCGCCGCCTGACCAAGCGCAAGGGCGTCGACGTGGTCTTCGAACATGTCGGCCCCGACACCTGGAACGGCTCGCTCCTCTGCCTCAAGCGCGGGGGACGGCTCGTCACCTGCGGCTCCACCTCGGGCGTCTCGACCAGCATGAACCTGATGCAGCTGTTCCAACAGCAGTACCGCATCACCGGCTCGTTCGGCTGCTCGATGGCCAATATCCGCGACGCCATGGCCAAGATGGCGGACGGCATCACCCCCGTGGTGGACACGGTCCTGCCCCTGGCCGATTTCGCGAAGGGGCTGGAGCGCCTGGAATCCCGGAAGGTCTTCGGCAAGATCCTCGTGACGCTCTGAGTTGCAGGCCGCACGGGTGCCCTCCCGGGCTAAAATGAATTATGCCAGGGGCCAGGGTCGTCGCCGGAACGCCCCGCGTCACGGGATTCGTTTTGCTTCGCCTTGCCCTCGTCCTGAAGCGTAACCTGCCGCGGCTGGCCGGCCTCGCCATGATTCCCCTGATCCGGGGGCTGTTCTGGCTGGCGCGCCTCCTCGGGGCCGAGCGTGCGAGCCGGGTCGGCGGCTGGGTCGCCCGGACGGTCGGTCCCTTCCTGCCGGCCCACCGGATCGCGACGGCCAATCTGCGCGCGGCCTTCCCCGAGCGGGACGAGGCCGCGATCCGCGCCCTCGCCCGGGAGGCGTGGGACAATCTCGGCCGGACGGGTGCGGAATACGCCCATCTCCACACGCTGTTCGATCTCGATCCGGCGGATCTCGCGGCGGACGGGCGGATCACGGTGGCGGGCGAGACGCATTTCGCCGACCTGCGCGACGACGGCAAACCGGGCCTGATCTTCTCCGCCCACCTGGCGAACTGGGAATTGCCGGCGATCTGCGCGGCCCAGTTCGGCCTCGACGCCACCGCGATCTTCCGGCCCCCCAACGACGCGGCCTCCGCGCGCCTGGTCCAGGAGGTCCGCCGCCAGACCATGGGAGGCCTGGCGGCGGCCGGGCAGGGCGCGGTCTTCGCCATGCAGGGTGTGGTGGAGCGCGGCGGCCATCTCGGCCAGCTCATCGACCAGCACTTCACCCGGGGGGTGGTGGTGGAGTTCTTCGGCAAGCCGGTGCTGGTCAATCCGCTCCTGGGCAAGCTCGCCCGCCACTACGAATGTCCCGTCCACGGCGCGCGAGTGGTCCGCCGCGACGGGACGCGCTTCCATCTTGAACTGACGCCGCCCGTCGACCTGCCGCGCGACGCCTCGGGCGCCATCGACGTGCAGGGGGCGATGCAGGCGATGACTCGGGTGATCGAGGGCTGGATCCGCGAGAATCCCGGTCAATGGCTCTGGATGCACCGGCGCTGGCGTCCCGCGATGCTGCCGAAGCCCAAACCCGCTCCGGGTCCGGCCTCGGGAACGACGGCCCCGGCCGGCGCGCCGGAGGATCGAGCGACCGTGATGACGGGGAATGGCCCGGCGACGGTATCCTGATCCCATGAGCCGCGCCGCCCCGTCCCTTCCGCGCCGAACCGTCGGCCTGCGCCTCGCCCTCCTGGTCGCCGCCGGTGCCCTGGTGGCGGGTGCGACCCAGGCCCTGGCGGGCGAGCGCACCCCGGTGGTGATCGAGCTCTACACGAGCCAGGGCTGCGCCTCCTGTCAGCCGGCCTCGCGGGTGCTCGGGGAGTTCGCCCGGGAGCCCGGCGTGATCGCCCTGACCTTCCCGATCACCTACTGGGACTATCTCGGCTGGAAAGACGCCTATGCCCTGCCCGCCTTCACAGCGCGGCAGCGGGCCTACGCCTCTCTACGCGGCGAGCGACAGGTCTTCACGCCGCAGGCCATCGTCAACGGCGAGCCCTCGATGATCCGTTCGGATCGCAACTCCCTGGAACGGGCCCTGCGCCGGGCCCGGGCGACCAGCCCCATCCAGGTGCCGGTCCGGAGCTGGGAAGAGGGCGACCGCATCTGCGTCGATGTCGGCGCGAGCACGGGACCGGACACCAAGGCCGAGCTCTGGCTGCTGCCGGTGATGCGGCGGCGGCGCATCGCCATCGGCGGCGGCGAGAACAAGGGACAGGTGTTCGACTACATCAACGTCGTGCGCGGGATGCACCGGATCGGCCCCTGGACGGGTCATGCGGCCCATTTCGAGGTGCCGCGCCACGCGGCCCAGGTCGCCGATGCCGATTCCTACGTCGTCGTGCTCCAGGGGGGCAACGAGGGCCGCCCCGCCCGCATCCTCGGCGCCGCCAAGGCGCCTGGCTTCTGAAAGGCACCTGGCTTCCGACAGCGCCCCGGGATCGCTCCCGGGGCGCCGTTTGACCGAGCGGCCAGTCTGATCGGGCTGGGGAGGCTCGGGCCAAAAGCGGGTCCGGCGACGGGTCAGTACGTCCCGAACTTGTAGTTCAGGCCGGCGCGGACGACGGCGAACTCGTCGGAGCGGCGGCTGGTATAGCCCGTCGCGGCTGCATAACCCGTGCCGGAAACGCTGTACTGGGCGCCCGTCGAGTTCGAATAGGCGAACACGCCGTTGGTGCTGTTCCGGTCGAGGCTGACATAGAGGCCCTCGATTTTTACGGTCACGGCTGAGGACTTGAAGAAGTTCAGGAACGAGTCGGAGGGCAGGGCGTACTCGATGCCGCCGCCCGCGGCCCAGCCGGTGCGGAACGTATCGGTGCTGCTGCTGGGCAGGCCGAAGCTGGAGCCGCCCCCGCCGCCATAGGCGAAGCCGCCGGTGCCGTAGACCAGGGTCCGGTCGAAGGCGTAGCCGAGGCGGCCCCGCACGGTGCCGAAGTAGTCGAGGTTCGACAGGCCGTTCGGGTTGACGAAGGTCAGGTCCGCGTTGGGCGTGCCGACGAAGGACGCCGTGTTGCGGTTGGTGCCGAAGCCGAGATACTGCGCATCCGCCTCGACGCCGACCACCACGCCGGAGCCGGGCGTGAACTGATAGTTGTAGCCGATCTGGCCGCCCCCGGTGAAGCCGTTGTTGGCGTTGCGGTTGCTGAAGGCCACGAGGCCCGGATCGGCGCCGTTGGCGACGACGCCGGAGGCGGCGGTGGTACCGATCACGATGGCGCCGCGGCTGCTGTTGGCATCGAAGCCGTAGCCGGCGTTGAGACCCGCATAGAACCCGGTCCAGCTGAAGACCGGAACCGTGGTGAAGACCGGCGGCGCGGCGCGGCGCGGAAGGTCGGCGGCAGAGGCCGCTCCGGCGAGCAGGACAGCCATCGGGCCGGCCAGGAGAAGGGGCTTGGTCATGAGATCCTCGTTGTCTCCCTCGGGAGATGGCGAACCCGAACGACGGTTCCAACCCGCAGACTGGTGCCGGACACCCGGCGCGGAAACCCGCGGGCGCCCGGGCGTCACCGCGACGAGGCCGGCCCCGATCTCCGCATCCGTGCGCCGGCAGACACGGGAGCGCGGGGATCGGGCGGTCGTCTACGCCTGCCGAACCCGCCCGAAGGCGGCGGCAGTCTGTACGGGCGTCCGTTCGAAAGTCCGTGGCCGGTGCGACCACGTCCGGACCATGCGTGGGAAATTTGCCCACGTCAATTCGAGAGCCGTCAATCGCGTGCGCCTTCACACGGAGGAGGGCGCACGCGGACGGAACGCGTGTCGGATCAGGCGGGCGGGCGACGCCGCCGGGAGGGCGTCAGTCGACCCACTCGCCGGCGCGCATCACCGGAACCGCCCGGCCCTCGGCGGAGAGTCCGTCGACGTCGATCCGGTCGGAGCCGATCATCCAGTCGATGTGGATCAGGCTGCGGTTGGCACCGCGGGCCGCGAGGTCGTCCGCGCTGAACTCCGCGCCGCCGTTGCGGAAGCATTTGCTGTAGGCCTGGCCCAGGGCGATGTGGCTCGCCGCGTTCTCGTCGTAGAGGGTGTTGTAGAACAGGAGTCCCGAGGCGGAGATCGCCGAGGAGGCGGGCACCAGGGCGACCTCGCCGAGGCGGCGCGCGCCCGCGTCGGTCTCCAGCACCTTGGCGAGCACGTCGCCGCCGGTGCGGGCGGTGGCCTCGACGATGCGGCCGCCCTCGAAGCGCACTTGGATCCCGTCGATCAGCGTGCCCTGGTAGGAGAGCGGCTTGGTGCTGGTGACGGTGCCGTCGACCCGGTCCTTGTGCGGGGTGGTGAACACCTCCTCGGTGGGGATGTTGGCGTTGCAGACGATGCCGCTGCGGGAGGCCGAGGCGCCGCCGCACCATTCGTGGTCGTCGGCGAGGCCCACCGTGAGGTCGGTGCCGGGTCCGAAGAAGCGGAGGGCCGCGAAGCGGTGGGCGTTGAGCGCGTTCATCCGGGCGTGAAGGGCGGCGTTGTGCGCCTCCCAGGCCGCCACCGGGTCGGGGCCGTCCACCCGCGAGGCCGCGAAGATCGCGTCCCAGAGGCGGGACACGGCCTCGGCCTCCGGTAGGTCGGGGAACACCGTGCGGGCCCAGGGCGTCGTCGCCGCCGAGACGATGGTCCAGTTGGTGGAGAAGTTGGCGATGAGCTCCAGGGCGGGCACATAAGCCTTCGACCGGGCCTGGTTGGCACGGGCCACCTTGGCCGAGTCCTGGCCGGCCAGGAGGGAGGGATCGTCGCCCGCGATGGCGAGGCGGGCCGCGCCGTTGCGGTAAGCCTCGGCCATGCCGCTGTAGAGCCAGCCGGCTGCGGTGTCGAAGGCCGCCTCGGGGGCGTGGGCGAAGCGCGCCAGGGTGGCGGCATCGTCCGTGTAGAAGGTGGTGACCAGGGAAGCGCCGGCCTTGTAGGCCTGTTCGGTGATGAGGCGGGCCAGCGGCACCGTCTCGAGCGGCGCGGTGATCACGAGTTCCTGGCCGGGCCGGAGACCCAGGCCGACCTTCACGGCGACCTCGGCCAGGCGCTCCAGGCGCTCGGCATGCCGTGCCCCGTGCGACGACGCGGCCCCGGTCGGTGTGGAGCCAGCGGTTGTCTGCGCGATCCCGTCCATGCCTGTCTCCCGATGCTGCCTTCAGCGCTGTGCGCTCAAGATCAGGTCCCGGGACGGCAGGTCAACCCTCGGTGGACGCAGGCCGGGCGGGCCGGCCACGGCGTGGGTTCAGGCCGCGCGGGACCAGGTAATCTCGCCGAGGTTCTCGCGGAAGGCGAAGCGCAGGAGATGGTCGGAGACCACGTTCTCCAGGCGCGTCAGGGCAGCCGGATCGGGCGTCGCGACCCGCATCAGCAGGGCGTCGGGGCCGGCCTCGAAGGTGCAGACGCGGTCCTCGCCGAAGGGCACCCGGCCGGCCTCCTCGGTGGCTTCCACTGGGAACTTGTGGCTCCAGTGACGGCAGAGCTGCTTGAGGTAGCGGCTCGCCTCGGCCGTCGGGACTCTCGCCTGGGAAGTCGGCATCGAACGTGTCTCCTGCTCGGTCTTCGATCGCGACGTCTGATCTGTTCTCTCGTCCAAGAGAGGGCGGAAGGGTTAAGACCGGCCTAACCCACCGCACTGCAACCAGCCGTGCGCCGTTGTCGTGCAACCTCCTCCGCCCGCAGCGGAGCCGATTTATGGCGCATTGCCGTCGATAATCTGGCAAGTCCTTGTGCGCCGCACAACAGCAATCCGGACGGGCCCGGTCCGGTTCCGCCTAAATTTTTGTTGAGCCTTCGAAAAAGCCGAATGACGCCCCCTCGCCGGCCCGGCGGTCGGGCAGAACCTTGCCCGGGTTGAGGATGTTTGCCGGGTCCAGGGCGGCCTTGAGGCTGCGCATCAGGTCGAGGGCCACCGGGTCGGCGTAGCGCGCCAGTTCGTCGCGCTTCAGGAGGCCGACGCCGTGCTCGGCCGCGATGGAGCCGCCGAGCCCGGCGACGATGTCGTGGACGATCCGGTTGAAGCGCTCCCAGGCGGCGAGGAACGCGGCGCGGTCCATGCCCACGGGCTGGCTGAGGTTGAAGTGGATGTTGCCGTCACCGAAGTGCCCGAAGGCGCAGACGCGCAGACCGGGCATCGCCGCCTCGCAGGCCCGCGTCGCCCGCGCGAGAAACTCGGGCAGGCGGGAGAGCGGCACCGAAACGTCGTGCTTGATCGAGCCGCCCTCCGCCTTCTGGACCTCGGAGAGGCTCTCGCGCAGATCCCAGAAGGCGTTCGCCTGCGCCTCGCTCGCCGCCAAGGCCGCATCTTCGAGGAGCCCCGCGTCCTGCGCCCGGGCGAGCAGCATCTCCATCAGGGTCGCCGCGTCCTCGCCGGGTCGGGTGGTGGAGAGCTCCACCAGCGCGTAGGCCCCGTGCGCCCCGGCCAGGGGCCGACGGGCCCCGGCCCGGTGGCGCAGGACGATCTCCAGCCCGAAGGGGGCGATGTACTCGAAAGCGGTCAGGGTCGGGCCGGCCTCCGCCCGCAAGCGCCGGAACAGCGCCAGGGCGGCCTCGGCCGAGGCGAGGCCGACGAAGGCCACGGCGCGGGAGGTCGGCCGGGGAAAGAGCTTCAGCACCGCGGCGGTGATCAGCCCGAGCGTTCCCTCCGAGCCGAGGAACAGGTGCTTGAGGTCGTAGCCGGCATTGTCCTTGCGCAGGCCCTTCAGCCCGTTCCAGACCCGGCCATCGGCCAGCACCACCTCGAGCCCGAGGACGAGGTCGCGGGCGTTGCCGTAGGCGAGCACGGCGGTCCCGCCCGCATTGGTGGAGAGATTGCCGCCGATGCGGCAGGACCCCTCGGAGGCCAGCGAGAGCGGGAACAGCAGGCCGGCGGCCTCGGCGGCAGCCTGGACGTCGGCCAGCACCATGCCGGCTTCCACGGTGATGCTGGCATTGACGGGGTCGATCGCCCGCAGGCACGTCAGGCGTGCCATCGACAGCACGATGCCCCCCTGCGGCAGGCCGCCGCCGACATGGCCGGTGTTGCCCCCCTGGGCCACCACCGGCACCCCGGCCTCGGCGCAGGCACGGACCACGCCGGCGACCTCGGCGGTGTCGGCGGGCCGCACCAGCGCCAGGGCTTGCCCACGCCGCAGCCCGCGGGTCTCGGCGAGGTGGGGCGCGAGGTCGGCCGGGTCGGTGAGGACGTGGGCGGCGCCGAGATGCGCGGCGAGGTGCGCCAGCAGGCAGGAGGGGTCGGTCACCACGGAACTCGCAACGGCAGGCCTCGGCTCGCGGCAGGATGGCGCGGCCGGGCCCGCTGCCTATGATAGGGATGACGCGGCGTCCTGTGCAGGGCGAGCGACCGGGCGCCGCGCCACATCCGCCGAGAGAAGAGGTTGGAGACCCATGCTGTCCGTGATCCCGAACCCGCCTCGCATCGCCCTTCCGATCGTCGGCAGCGACGACCTGTTTCCCGTGCGGCGGGTCTACTGCGTCGGTCGCAACTACGCCGCCCACGCCCGCGAGATGGGCAAGGACCCCAACCGCGAGCCGCCGTTCTTCTTCATGAAGCCCGCCGATGCCCTGCAGATCGTCACGGGCGACGATCCGGTGGACCACCCCTATCCGCCGCGCACCGAGAACTACCACTTCGAGGTGGAGATGGTGGCGGCCCTCGGGCAGGGCGGCCGCGACATCCCGGAGGCTTCCGCCCTCGACCACGTCTACGGCTACGCCGTCGGGCTCGACATGACCCGGCGCGACGTCCAGGACGAGGCCAAGCGCCTGGCGCGCCCCTGGGACCTCGCCAAGTCCGCCGATGCCTCGGCGCCGATCGGACCGCTGCACCCGGCCTCGGCCATCGGCCATCCCGCGCGAGGCGCCATCACGCTGGCGGTGGACGCGGGCGAGCGCCAGCGCGGCGACCTCTCCGAGATGATCTGGTCGACGCAGGAGCAGGTCGCGCTGCTCTCGACCTACTTCGAGCTGCACCCGGGCGACCTCATCTTCACCGGCACCCCGTCGGGCGTCGGCGCCGTCCGGCGCGGCGAGACGATGACGGCCGCCATCGAGGGCCTCGGCGCCATCCGCCTGCGCGTCGTCTGAGCCGCATGCTCCTGCAACGCCCCTGGATGCGGCGCCTGATCCACTACGGCGCCCTGGCGACGCGCGGCATGACCCTGGGTGTTCGCGGCGTCGCCATCGACGCCGAAGGCCGGGTCTGCCTCGTCCGCCACACCTACGTGTCGGGCTGGCACCTGCCCGGCGGCGGCATCGAGGCCGGCGAGAGCGCGGTGACGGCCATGGTCCGGGAGTTCCGCGAGGAGGCCGAGATCGTCGTCGATCCCGGGCATCCTCTGCGGCTGCACGGCTTCTATCACAGCCGCACGGGGGCCGGGCGCGACCACGTCGCCCTCTACGTGGCCGCCGCCTTCGCGGTGCGGGCGCCAAAACAGCCCGACCGCGAGATCGCCGCCTGCGGCTTCTTCCCCCTCGATGCGCTCCCGGCCGAGACCACCGCCGCCACCCGCGCGCGCCTGCGTGAAATCCGCAAGGGCCTGCCCCCGCCCGCGCAGTGGCAGCCCTAAGGGGCGGTGCGATGCCGGCAAACGGCCCGCGGGGCGAGCGCCGGGATTCAGCGCTTGCAACGCCCGACGGAATGGTGTTTAGAGACGCCGTCCGGGGCCGCCGGCGGGTCTTTCCCACCAGCGGCGCGGTTGTGAGCGGGTGTAGCTCAGGGGTAGAGCACAACCTTGCCAAGGTTGGGGTCGAGGGTTCGAATCCCTTCGCCCGCTCCAATTAACCGAACGAGACGACCGGAGTGACAGCCGCTGGAAGTGGCTTTTTGCTTCGTTGAGACAACGAACCGTCCGGCGCGAGGGTCTCCTTCGCCACGACGGGTGTGAGCGGGTGTAGCTCAGGGGTAGAGCACAACCTTGCCAAGGTTGGGGTCGAGGGTTCGAATCCCTTCGCCCGCTCCAAATTTCCAATCCTTCCAGATCCCACCCAGCGCCCTCCGGGGCGCTTTTTCGTTGGCGGGCCATCGGTCGGCGGCGCGGCGTCAAGGTCGCGGGCGCGCGGCAGCCCGGTAGGCCGCGGGCGTCACCGCGTAACGCCGGCGGAACTGCTGGCGCAGGGTCGCTGCGGTGGCGAAGCCCGCCGCCTCGGCGACGGCCTGGAGCGGTTGGTCCGCCTGCTCCAGCAGGTCACGGGCCCGGGCGAGGCGCAGATCGAGGAGCCAACGGGCCGGCGTCGTGCCGGTGGCGGCGGAAAAGCGACGCAGGAGCGTTCGGGGACTCATGCCCGCACGGTCTGCCAGATGGGCGACCGGCCAGTCCCGGGCCGGCGCCGCCCGCATGGCATCGAGCAGCGGCCCGATCCGCGCCGCCTCGTGGAGCGTCGGCACCGCACCCGCGACCACCTGGGCCTGGCCGCCGTCCCGGTGGGGCGGCACGACGAGGCGCCGGGCGACGGCATTGGCGGCGGCCGGCCCGAAATCGCGGCGCACGAGGTGCAGGCAGAGGTCGATCCCGGCGGCCGAGCCGGCGGAGGTCAGGATCGCGCCCTCGTCCACGTAGAGCACGTCGGGGGTGAAGCGGATGCCGGGATGGCGTGCGGCCAGGGCCTCGGCATGGCGCCAATGGGTGGTGGCGCGGCGCCCCTCGAGCAGGCCCGCCGCCGCGAGCACGAAGACCCCGGAGCAGATCGACAGGATGCGCACCCCGCGGGCCGCGGCCGCCCGCAGGGCGGTGGAGAGGGCTTCGGGGACCGGCTTGTCCGCACCCCGCCAGCCCGGCACCACGATGGTGCCGGCACGCTCCAGGAGATCGAGCCCGCCATCGGCGAGGAGGCGCACGCCGCCCTCGGCCCGCATGGGCCCCGGATCGAGCCCGGCCACGGCGAAGCGGTACCAGTCCGGCCCCATCTCGGGACGGGGCAGGCCGAAGATCTCCACGGCGACGCCGAACTCGAAGGTGCAGAGGCCGTCATAGGCCAGCACCACCACGAGACGGTCGGCGGGGGACAGGCGCGCCTGCGATTTTGGCATGATCGCGACGCTAATCGGCAATCCGGGCCGCCGCCAAGGGGCGCGCCCGCTGCTAGGTCTGCCGTCCCCTGCGACGGAGAACCCCAATGAGCCCCGTGACCGCCATGCCCGCCTGTCCGCCCGCCATCGCCCGCGATCACTTCCGGCGTCGCCTGGAGTTGGAGACCGATTGCGCCGACGTGGCGGCGGCCCTGGAGGCCGGCCCGCCCGACTTCGTGCTGCTGCACGCCGTCGGCTCGGCGGCGGCGTTCCGGCGCCGTCACCTCCCCGGCGCCGTGCACCTGCCGCACCGGCTGATCACGGCCGAGCGCCTCGCCGCCTGGCCCGCCGACACGCTGTTCGTGGTCTACTGCGCCGGCCCCCACTGCAACGGGGCCGACCGGGCGGCCCTGCGGCTCGCCGAGCTCGGGCGCCCGGTCAAGCTCATGCTCGGCGGCCTGAGCGGCTGGGCGGACGAGGACTTGGCCTTCGCGGGTGAAGACCAGTCCGGCGGGGGCCAATCCTGAAATCGGGCATCGTGCGCGAGCCGACTCTTCAATCTTCCTTTACCATAGGGAGAACAAAGTTGCCGTCGGGGCGGCGCTCGGGTCCGCCCCCAGCCGGACGGCCATGTTCCTCTTCACCACGCCCCCCGCCACTGCCCGCGATCCCGGCGCCAGCCGGGACCTCGGCACGCGCGACGGCGCCGCCGGGCGCACGGGGGCGTCGAGCGGGGTCATCGAGGCGATCCGCGACGGGGCACAGACCTCCGGCGCGGGCTTCGACTATCTCCTGGCCACGGCCCAGCGCGAATCCGCCCTCGACCCCTCCGCCAAGGCGGGTACTTCCTCGGCCACCGGCCTGTTCCAGTTCATCGAGCAGACCTGGCTCGGCACCCTGAAGACCGCCGGTCCCCGCCTCGGCCTGGGGACCTACGCGGACGCGATCACCCGGAGCGCCGACGGCACCTACGCGGTGAGCGATCCGGCGGCCAAGCAGACCATCCTCGACCTGCGCCGCGATCCGCGGATCGCCGCGACCCTGGCGGGGGCCCTGACCGAGCAGAACCGGGAAGCCCTGACCGGCGCCCTCGGACGCGAGCCCACCGGCGGCGACCTCTACGCCGCCCACGTCCTCGGCGCGCGCGGCGCCGCCGCCCTCATCGCCACCGCCCAGGCAAGCCCGGCCCGGGCCGCCGCCCTCGACATGCCGGAGGCGGCGGCCGCCAATCGCGGCCTGTTCTACGACAGAGGCGGCCGCCCCCGTGGCGCGGCCGAGCTCTACGCCCACCTCGCCGCGGCCCGCACGGGCGCGGCGCCGGCTACACCCGCCGCCACGATCAGCCTGCCCGAGGGCACCACCGCCTACGCCTCCCTCAACGAGGGCGGCCTGCGCTCGATGTTCCAGACGGATCCGCGCCAGCAGGGCGGCGTCTCGGCCGGGGTCGCCCGCCTCTGGCAGGGGCGCAGCGGCGGGACCGATGCGGTTCGGCCGGAGCCGGCTCGCGCGGCGCCGACCTATTTCCCGCGCTCGGACGGCACCGAGAGCGTGACCGGGGGCGCGCCCCCCGTCGCCGCGCCGGCGATTGCCGCCAACCCCGTGCCGGCCGCCTCCGCGGCCCTGGTGGGAGCCCCCCTGCCGCCGCGCCGTCCGGCGGAGTTCGGCGCCTCCGGCCAGTCGCCCCGCCCCGGCGCCCCCCTCGACCTGTCCCTCTTCACGATCCGGAGCGGCTCATGATCATCCGCCAGTTCCTCGCCTGGACGCAGCACACCTCCGCGGCGCGACGGGCGGAGGCCGCGGGTGCTCTGGCCCGGGCCTACCTCTACGACGGCCTCGGCGAGGACGTGGCCTGGGAGGTGGAGGCCGCGCTCCTCGCCCTCCTGGACGACCCTTCCAGCCTGGTGCGCCGAGCCCTGGCGGAGGCCTGCGCCGCCTGCGCGAACGCCCCGCGTCCGCTGATCGTGGCGCTGGCGGGCGACCAGGCCGAGATCGCCACCCTGGTGCTGGCCCGCTCGCCCGTGCTGAGCGACGCCGACCTCGTCGACGGCGTCGCTATCGGGTGCCTCGCCGCCCGCCGCGCCATCGCGGGCCGGATCGACCTGTCGCCGGCCGTCGCCGGGGCGCTCGCCGAGATCGCCGAGCCCGAGGCCCTGGTCGTGCTCGCCCGCAACTGCAGTGCCCACATCACCACCGGCAGCCTGATGCGGATGGTGGAGCGCCACGGCGACGTAGCCGCCCTGCGCGAGGCGGTCCTGGCCCGGCCCTACCTGCCCCTCGAGGTGCGCCAGAGCGTGACCACGCGCCTCGCCGAATCGCTCTCCGCCTTCGCGGTGTCCTCCGGCTGGCTCACCCCGGCCCGCAGCGCGCGCGCCAGCCGCGAGGCGCAGGAGCGCACGACCCTGGCCTTCTGCGCCGAGGCCCATCCCGTCGACCTCGCCCGGCTCGTCGGCCACCTGAAGGCCTGCGGCCAGCTCAATGCCGGCCTGCTGCTGCGGGCGATCCTGTCCGGCAACATGGCCTTCGCCGAGATGGCCCTGGCCGACCTCGCCGGCCTCCCCGTCCGCCGGGTGGCCGGGCTGATGCACGATGCCTCCACCGCCGCCTTCGCGGCCCTGCACCGCAAGGCCGGCCTTCCACCGGTGCTGCTGCCGGCCTTCAGCGCCGCGCTGTCGGCCTGGCGCGAGGCGGGGCAGGGCGCCATCGCCAGCGCCGGGGCGGGCCTGTCGCGCCTGATGATCGAGCGGGCGCTGACGGCCTGCGAGACGATGCCCTTCGCGGAGGCGCAGAGCGTCATGGCGCTCCTGTCCCGCTTCGAGGCGGAGGCCGCCCGCGACGAGGCCCGGGTGCTCGCCCGCGAACTCGCCGCCGAGGCCGAGCGCAGCGAGATCCTGCGGATCGAGCGCGAGATCCTCGACGCCGAATGGCGCGAGGCCCAGCGCCAGGTCCTGGCCGACTGGGACACCCCGCAGGTCCTCGAGGCCGCGCCGGCCGCCGCAGCCCCCGAACCGGTCGCCGAGACCGTCGCGGCGATCGCGCGCGCGGCTTTGGAAGGAACCTCGGAAGCGATCCAGGAAGAGACCGCGCCGGTGGCCGTCGACTCCGCTGCGGAGGCGCCGCCCGTCGTCGCGGACCTGCCGACCCCGGATGCGCCGGTGGAATCGGACGTCGCCCCTGTCGTGGCGATCCGGGCCGTCGTGCCGGCCGAGGCGCCAGCCGACGTCGAGAAGGGGCGCACCGACCCGGTGGGCCTGATCCTCGACGGACTCTCCGACTCGCTGCTCGCCGAGTTCGAGGGCAGCCGCGCCCGGCGCCGTGCCCTCGCCACCGAGGTCGTGCTCGACGCGATCCCCGAGGCGCTGATCGCCAGCTACCGCGAGGACCGGGCGCGCCTCGCCGCGTGAGGGGCGATCAGCCGAACTGCTCGCGCAGGATGCGCTCGTCGAGGCTGTGGCCTGGATCGTGCAGCAGAGTCAGGTTGGTGGCGTGGTCGAGCCAGGTCTCCACCGTGCAGACCCGCCGAAACTCGGTGTGGTCGGCCACCGCCGCCACCGGGCGGTGCGCGGCGTCGAGCACCTCGATAAGAATGCGGGCGTAGTCCGGCAGCAGGGCCCCGTGCCAGCGCCGGGGCCGGAAGGCCGAGATCGGCGTCAGGGCCAGGAGCCGGGCATTGAGGGGCAGGATCGGGCCGCCCACCGACAGGTTGTAGGCGGTGGACCCCGCCGGGGTCGCCGCGAGCACGCCGTCGGCGATGAGCTCCGGCAGGCGGACATGACCGTCGATCGAGATCCGCAGCTTGGCGGTCTGGTGCGTCTGGCGCAGCATGTAGACCTCGTTCAGGGCGCGGGCCTGGTGCCGGCGCCCCTCCGTGTCCACGGCCTCCATCATCAGCGGGTGGATGATGCTGCGCTTGGTGTTCTCCAGGCGCTCGATCAGCCCGTCCTCGCGGAACTCGTTCATGAGGAAGCCGACGGTGCCGCGGTTCATGCCGTAGATCGGCGTGCCGGCATGCATGAAGCGGTGCAGGGTCTGGAGCATCAGCCCGTCGCCGCCGAGCGCCACCACCACGTCGGCCTCGTCGGGCGGCACGTGGTCGTAGCGCCGCATCAGGGTCGCGGCCGCCTGGCGGGCGTCCTCCGTGGGACTTGCGACGAAGGCAAGCCGTTCGAAACGCCGGGCCATGGGCTCACATCCGCCTTGCCGACCACCTTGCCGACGCGGAGCCTTCGCTCCAGCGTCCCGTTCCCAGTCCTGCCGGCAGTCCCGCCGGCCCGCTCCCGCCGGTGGAGCGGCGGAACCCTGGTCGGAGACCCATAGCATGGAGCGGCCGCTTCTCGTCTACACCACCTTCCCGGATGCCGGCACCGCCCTGACCGTCGGAGAGGCGCTGGTGCGTCTGCGCCTCGCGGCCTGCATCAACGTCCTGCCGGGGATGCTCTCCGTCTACGCCTGGAAGGGCGCGGTGGAGCAGGGCTCGGAGGTCGTCGCGATCCTGAAGAGCCGCGAGGGCCTCGCCGAGGCCCTCGGCGCCGCCCTGAAGGCCCGCCACCCCTACGAGACGCCGATCATCCTGCACCTGCCGGTGGCGGGGGCCGATCCCGAGACCGCGGCCTGGATCGCGGCGGAGACTCAAGGGCCGCCGATCGGGTAGCTCCGGCCCTTCCACAGAGGCGTGCCGCTGCCCTTGCGCCGCAGGAGGGCGGTCCACTGGATCGCCAGGGCGACGAGGACCGTCGCCGGGTGGAGCAGAACCGTCCCCAGGGGCTCGCGGGTGACCAGGGTGATCGCCGCCCGGGTCGCCAGGGAGACGAGGGCGGCGGCGAAGGCCAGGAACGCGGCGTGGCCGGATTCAAGGCCGGCCAGGGCCGCCAAGAGGAGGAGCCAGGGCAGGACGTGCCCGCCGACCAGGAGCAGGGTCCAGACCGGCAGGGCCCGCGGGGTCGCCATGCCCTCGTGGGCGTTCTTCGAGAAGCCGGCCCAGCTCTGGGCGAAGCCGCGGTACATCCGGCAGGTCGCCAGGGCGTGCCCGGCGACGAGGTCGGTCCGGTAGCCGGCCTGCCGGAAGCGTCGCGGCAGTACGACCCCGTCGTGCAGGCTGGTGCGCACGGCGCCGTGCCCGCCGGTGGCCGCGTAGGCCTCGCGACCGACGAGAATGAGCTGGCCGCAGGCGGCCCCGAGGCTGGGGCGCGGGGAGGCCCGCATCATCGCCATCGGCAGGTAGCCGAGGAGCAGGAAGTTGATCATCGGCACCGTCAGGCGCTCGCCCAGCGAGCCCATCAACTGGCGCGGCACGCCGCTCACCAGGGCGCTCTCGGTCCGGCGCGCATGGGCGGCGAGGGCCGCCGCCGCCGCGGGCGCCAGGCTCACATCGGCATCGACGAAGAGGAGATGCGTCCCGGTCGCGGCCTCCGCCAGCCGTGCGCAGGCGTGGTTCTTCCCCGTCCAGCCCTCGGGCAGGGGCGGGATCGCGACGAGGCGCAAGCGCGGGTCTTCGGCGGCGATGGCGGCCACGATGGCGGCGGTGTCGTCGGTGGAATGGTCGTCGCCGACGAGCACCTCCAGGGCGACACCGGCGCTCGACAGGGCGGCCCGCACGGTGGCGGCGATCACCGCGGCCTCGTTGCGGGCCGGGATCAGCACCGAGACCCGGGCCCGGACGTCGAGATCCGGCTCGGGGGTGCGCAGAATCGAGAGGTTCACCCAGGCGACCAGGGCGGGCAGCAGCGCACAGGCCAGGGCCAGGATCGCGAAACCGAGCATCACGGAACCGGATCTCCCTTCTGGCGGTGGGCCGGCTCGAAGCGCCGGCCCGTGACGACGGCCCCGAGGCGCCGCCAGAGATCGTAGATCCCGCCGATCCCCTTGGCACCGGACGCGAGCGGCGTGAAGCGTCCGGCCTCGCGCGCGACCACGTCGGCGCTGAGCCGGTCGAGGGTAGCGGTCAGGTCCGCCTCCATCCGGGCGAGGCGCTCGGCCCGGGACAGGGCGAGCAGCTCGGCTCCGGGGATCGGCGCCCCGAAGGCCGCGAAGGCCTCGCCACCGCGCTCCTCCCAGAACGCGTATTCGAGGGCCAGCGGTACGAACAGGGCGTCGGGTGCGATCTCGGGCAGGCGGCCGACGCCGGCGCGCAGGCCCAGAGGCCGGGCGCGGACGTCCTGGAAGCGCCCCTGGGCGGTGATCCAGATCATCCGGTTCGGCGCCCCCAGGATGCGCCGCGTCGCCTTCAGGAACTGGGCGGCGCCGCGGGCCGAGTCGAGGTCCACCGCGAAGGCCCCCATGCGGGCGAAGACTGCGTACTTCTCCAGCATCCGCGCGTCAAAGGGCGCATAGCTCTCGCGGCGGGGAAACAGCCGTCCGGCCAGGAGGATGACCACGGCGGCGTCCCACCAGGCCGGATGGTTGCAGTAGACCACCACCGGCCCGGGATGGTCGGCGCAGGCCGGCACGCCCCAGCGGGCGAGCCGCAGGGCGTTGAGGTGGCGTCGGATGTAGCGGTCGAAATACCCGACCATGAACCGCCACAGGGCGGGCGATCGGGCGGGGCCGTCCTCGCGGGACATGCGTCGGGCCTTCAGGCGCTGGCGCGCTCCTCTCCCCGGGCATCGGTGTCGAGGGCATCCGCCGCGATCCAGCCCGACATCATCACCATCGGCATGCCCGGACCCGGATGGGCCGCACCGCCGGCGAGGTAGAGGCCGCGGACTTGCCGGGAGCGGTTGCCCGGCTTGAAGGCGCCCATGAACTTGCCGTGCGAGGCCAGGCCGTAGATCGCGCCGTTGAGCACCTTGTAGCGCTCGTGGATGTCCTGCGGCGTCAGGTGGCGCTCGACGACGATGCGCTCCTCGAGGTCGGGCATGTTGCCGGTGCGCTTGAGCTTGTCGAGGATGACTTGCCGATAGGCCGGGAACATCTTCGACCAGTCGTGGTGCGGGCGCAGATACGGCGTGTGCACGAGGACGTAGAGCGCCTCGCCGCCCTCGGGCGCCACCGACGGGTCGGTGGAGGAGGGGGCAGCGAGGTAGGCGGTCGGGTCCGGGGCCGGCTCGCCCTTGCGGTAGATGTAGTCGAACTCCTCCTCGGGGTCGCGGGAGAAGACGAAGTCGTGGTGATTCAGGTGCTCGTAGCGCTTGTTCAGCCCGAGATAGAGGACGACACCGGAGCAGGCCGGCTCGAAGCTTTTCTTCTCGTAGGATTTGCCGACGTCGCCGCCGACGAGTTCCCGGTAGGTGCGTACCGAATCCATGTTCGAGATCACGGCGTCGAACGGGGTGACGCCGGAGGCGGTCCGCACGCCCTTGACCGCGCCCTGCTCGATGGCGAGGCCGGTGACCTCGTCGCCGGGCCGCAGGGTGGCGCCGAGTTCGGAGGCGAGCTTGGTCAGGGCCTCGGCCACGGCGCGGGTGCCGCCCATCGGGTACCAGACGCCCTCGGCGGTCTGCATGTGGGCGATGGCGCAGAGCACGGCGGGCGCGCCGTAGGGCGAGGAGCCGACATACTGGACGAAGTGGTCGAGCATCTGCGCGAGGCGCGCATCCTTCACCTTCGAGCGGATGGTGCCGGCGACCGACGAGCCCATGCGCAGGGACAGCACGTCGCGCAGGGTGCCGGGATTCATGTTGGCGCGGATGTTGATCGTGTCGAACAAATCCTCGACCGGCTTCCAGAAGAAGAACTTGTTCGAGACGTCGTGCAGGTGTTCGGAGATCTCGAGGAACTTCTTGTAGCCCTCGCCCGCGCCGGTGTTGGGCGCGAAGCGCTCCATGTCGGCGGCCATGGTGGGCACGTCGGCCATGAGGTCGAGCTGGGTGTCGTCGTCGAAGAAGCAGCGCCACTGCGGATCGAGGCGGCGCAGGTCCAGGTAGTCGTGGATGTTGCGCCCGGCCTCCTGGAAGATGCGCTCCAGCACTTTGGGCACCGTGAGGATGGTCGGCCCCATGTCGAAGCGGAAACCGCCCTCGTGCAGGACCGCGGCCTTGCCCCCGAGCCAGTCGTTCTTGTCGTAGAGCGTAACGGTGTGGCCGCGCGCGGCGCTCACGCAGGCAGCCGCCAAGCCGCCCAACCCTGCGCCGACGACGGCGACCGAAGACCCAGCCCGCATGTTCGTGTCACTCCCCGGGCCGGTCCGAAAGCCCATACCCTGCATGAAGCTAGACCGGATGGCCGCGCGGTCAACGCGCTAACCGGTCGCGGCGTGGACCGACGCCGTCTTCGCCCGTACCTTCCTAGCTCGTTCGCCGCGACACCAGCCCCAGCGCGACCCCCAACCCCGCCGCCGCCACGGCGGCCATCACGCCCCAGGCGGACAGCGCCGCGGCCCAGCCCTCGCTCAAGGCGTTCTGGTAGGCCTCGATCGCCCAGGCGTTGGGAGTGAGCCAGCCGGCCTCCTGCAGCCAGGGCGGCATCAGGAAGCGGGGCACCATGCTGCCGCCCACCGCCGAGAGCAGGAGGACGCCGAAGGTCGCGGCAAGGTGCGCCTGCTGGCGGGTGGCGGAGGCCGCGCAGGCGGCCAGGGCGAGGCCGGCCGCCATCGCCGAGACGAGGAGGGAGGTCACCAGCCAGGCGCCCGCATGGGGCAGGATGTCGACGCCGTGCAGGAGGGCGGCGGCCGAGAAGATCAGCCCAGCCTGGACGAGGCCCTGGCCCACCAGGAACAGGAACTTGCCCAGCACCACCACACTGAGCCCGCCGGGTCCCGCCATCAGCCGATCGGCGAGCCCGGACTGGCGCTCGTCGACGAGGGAGAGGGCGCCCTGCATGGCGGCGAAGAGCAGGAACACCGCCGTGATCGCCCCCGCGTAGTAGCTGACGCGATCGTTGGTGGCACCCGAGGCGGTGCTGCGTCGCTCCACCAGGGAGGCGAAGGCGAAGGGCTCCTTGCGGGCGCGCTGCTCGGCGAAGGCCTGGTTGAGGAAGGCCCGTTCGTCCGGGCCGATCTTGCCCGAGCGCTCCACGTCGGCGACGATCCGGGCCAAAACCACGTCGGGCAGGGCCTCGTTGAGGACGCGCTGGAGCTGGCCCAGCGCGATCGGGGTGGCGAGGGCCTTCGCGGGATTCTCGATCAGCACCACGGGCTGGTCGGCGCGGGTCGAGCCGGCCTCGAGGTCGCCGCGCAGCACCAGGGCGACGTCGACCTCGCCCCGGCGCACCGCCGCGACGGCGCCGTCGAGATCGGAGGCGGCGAGGCGTCCGACCCGGAGGGACGGGTCCGCCTCCAGGGCCTGCATCAGGCGCTGCGTCGTCGGCGTCCGGGCCAAGTCGAGGAGGCCGACATGGATGCGGATGCGGTCGCCCAGGGCGCCGGAGAAGATCGCGGCGAAGATCACGAAGATCACGGTGGGCAGCACGAAGGCCATGACCAAGGCGGCCCGGTCGCGCACCAGGCCGAGCAGCATCACGCGGAAGGCGGCCGAGATCATGCGGGGGTCTCCCGTTCGGCGAGCCCGTCCGCGGCCGGCGGCGCAGATCCCGCCAGCGCATCGCGATACACCGCCTCCAGCCCGGGGGCTCGGATGCGGATCTCGGCGATGGGCACGCCCGCGCTCCGGAGGTCGGCGAGCAGGTCGGCGCCGTCGCGGGGCGTGCCGCTCAGGCGGCGCGCCCGCCAGGTCGAGCCGGTGTCGAGGGGCACAAAGCCCGCTTGGCGCAGGACCGCCTCCGCCGCCCCATCGGCGGGGGCGACGAGGGCCGCCTCGTGCTCGGGGGCCTCGGCGCGGATGCGGGCGAGGAGATCGGACAGGCGGCCGTCGGTGACGATCCGCCCCTGCGCCAGGATGGCGACCCGGTCGGCCAGGCGCTCGGCCTCGGCGAAGTCGTGGGTGGCGACGAGGAGGGCCGTGCCGGCCTCGCGCAGGCGCGCGAGCACGGCATGGATGGCCGCCCGGGCGTGCAGGTCGACGCCCTGCGTCGGTTCGTCGAGGAGGACGAGGCGGGGTCGCGCCATCAGGCTGGCGGCGATGTTGACCCGGCGCTGGTAGCCGCCCGAGAGCAGCCCCACCGGGCGCCGGGCGACCTCGCCGAGGGCGCAGAGGGCGAGGCCCGTCGCCACCGCCTCGGCCCGCCCGCGCCGGGGGATGCCGGCGAGCTGGGCGAAGACCGACAGGTTCTCGGCCACAGAGAGGCGGGGATAGAGGGCGATTTCCTGGGGCACCCAGCCGATCGCCCGGCGCGCCGCCGGCGTCCGATGGGGATCGGCGCCGGCCACGCGGACGCTGCCAGCACGGGGGGCGAGCCGACCCGCGACGAGGCGCATCAGCGAAGTCTTGCCGGCGCCGTTGGGGCCGAGGAGCGCGAGGGTCTCGCCGGCGCCGAGGGCGAGGTCGACGCGCTCCAGCACGCGGGTGCCGCGATAGGCGAGGGCGGCGCCGGCCACCCGCAGGAGCGGCTCGGAAGGGAGGCTCACGCGGCGCTCAGCGGGGCGGCAGCGCGCGCGACAGGCGAACCCGCACGCCGACGCCCGGCTCCCGCACGGTGAAACGCGCGCGCGCGAAATCGGGGCGGGCGGACCGGACGGACTCGCCGGAGAAGCCGTAGGGCTCGAGGGGCAGGCCTAGGCCGGTCCGGTCGAGGCGGCCGTTGCGGTTGGTGTCCTGATAGGCCACCGCCGCGTAGATCCCGGGCCTCACGTTCGCGAAGACGAAGCGCTGGGCAGCGGCCTGGGGCTCGGCCTGCTGCCCGGTCCGGCAATCGGCCTCGGACAGGCCGTCCTGGCACAGGGCGACGGAGACAAGGCCGCCGGGCTCGATGCCCTCGACCTCCACCGCCACGGAGGCCGCCCGGGCCGCCCCCGAAACCAGGACGAGGGCGCAGAGACCGGCCAGGGGCCGCGACAGCCCCCTCAAGTGGCGTCGCCCGAGGTGGCCAGGGGCGCGGTGGCCGGGATGCCGGCACTGGCGGCTCCGACGCGCCCGGCGGAGAGCTCCTCGATCAGGAGGCGGGCGGTGATGCGCGCGCCCTCGTAGATCACCGGCAGGCCGGAGCCCGGATGGGTTCCGCCGCCGACGAGGTAGAGCCCTGGCCCGAAGCGGTTGTGCGGGCGGAAGTAGAGCATCTGCATCAGGTCGTGGGCGAGGTTGAAGGTGGCCCCCTCGTGCACGAAGAAGTCGTCGCGCCACTCGGTCGGGTCGACGATGCGCTCGTAGCGGATGCGCGATTCGATGTCGCCGAGGCCGAGCAGCTTCAGGCGGTCGAGGACGAGGCGGCGATAAGTCTCCCGCAGCCCCTTCCAGTCGATGCCCGCCTTCAGGTTCGGCACCGGCACCAGCACGTAGAGGCTGGTCTGACCGGGGGGCGCCATGCCGCCGTCGGTGAAGCCCGCATGCTGCACGTAGAGCGAGGGCTGCATCGGCAGGATGCCGTCGGTGATCTCCCGGATGTTGCGGGCGTAATCCTCCGACAGCAGGATGGTGTGATGGCCGAGGGCCTCCGGCATCGGCCCGTCGAGGCCGAGATACAGCATGAAGGTCGAGCAGGAGAGGCGCGCCTTCGCGATCTTGGTGTCGCGCCAGCGCGGCCGATGCTGCTGCGGCACGAGGTCCTGGATGACCTTGGCGAAGTCGCCGTTGATGACGACCGCGTCGGCCTGCAGGGTCTCGCCGTTGCAGACGACGCCGCTGGCGCGCTTGCCCTCGAACAGCACCCGCTCGACGCCCGCCCCGAGGCGGATGTCGACGCCCATCCGGCGGGCGAGGCCCGCCATCGCCTCCGAGACGGCGCCGCACCCGCCGACCGGATGGTAGACGCCGTGCTCGTATTCGAGGAACGACAGGATGGTGAACAGGCTCGGGCACCGGAACGGCGACATGCCGAGGTATTTGGTCTGGAACGCGAAGGCGAGGCGGACCCGCGGGTCCTTGAAGTAGCGCTGCAGGTCCTTGTCGACGCTGCGCCCCGGATGGAGGTGGGGCAGGGCGGCGATCATGGCCGGGGAGGCCATGGCCCGCAGGGTATGGAAGGCCTGCTCCAGGACGGGCTTGAAGAACTTCAGTTTGACCCGGTTATCAGCGAAGAACTTGCGCACGTTCTTGGCGTCGTCCGGCGCGATGCGCGCCACCTCGGCCTCGAGGCGGTCCATGTCGTTCGTGGCGCGGATCTCGCCGCCCGCCTCGAAGACGAGGTGGTACTGCGGATCGAGGCGCTCGAGCTTGACGTGGTCTTCCAGGCGCTCGCCGCAGGTCTCGAAGATGTCGGCGAGGATCTGCGGATAGAGGAAGAAGGTCGGGCCGATGTCGAACCGGAAGCCCCCGGGCGCCTCGACGGTCTTTGTGCGTCCGCCCACCGCCGGATCCTTCTCCAGCAACGTGACGTGCACGCCGGCGCGGGCGAGGAGGAGTGCGGTGGCGAGGCCGCCGGGACCGGCACCGACGATGATGACGCGGCGTCCGGACAAAGTCCGCAAGCCGTCCCGTGACTGCAACAACGCTCAAAACTCCATCGTCTACAGGCCCACGCGCCTCATCCATGTGGCGCGGGAGCATGGTCCGTCCAGGGCTCGCGGTCTAATCTTGACCGTAGCGGTGCAGGCGGCAATGGGGGCGCAGTGTCGCGCATCCCCGGCCCATCGGGCCGCGGACGCCCGCGATCCGCCGTCAGGCTGCCCGGGACAGGTGATGCAGCGCGATCGCGCCCGCCGTGGCGACGTTGAGCGAATCGAAGTCCGGCGCCATCGCGATGCGGACGGTGCGCAGGCGCGCCATCAGGTCCGGCGGCAGGCCCGGCCCCTCGCTTCCGAGGAGGAGCAGGGTCCGGTCGGGGGGCGCCAGGGCCGCCAGGGTCTCGGCTCCGCCGGGGCTCAGGGCCAGGGGCTCCAGGGCGTGACGCGCCGCGAAGGCCACGAGCGCGTCCGCATCGGCGAGTTGCAGGAAGGGGACGATCAGGGCGGCGCCCGCCGAGACGCGGATCGCCTTGCGGTAGAGCGGATCGCAGGTGCCGGCATCGAGGAGCACCGCGTCGGCCCCGAAGGCGGCGGCGTTGCGGAACAGGCCGCCGACATTGTCGTGGTTGGTCAGGCCGACGAGACCGACCACGAGGGCCGGTGCCGGGGCGGGCGGCAGGCCGGGGAGGACGGCATCCGTGGCCTCCGCCCCGCGCAGGCCCACGCCGAGGACGCCGCGATGGATCGGAAACCCGGTGATCGCGCTCATCACGGGCTTCGCCGCGGTGTAGACGGGCACGGGCTCGGGCAGACGGGCCAGGGCCGCCTCCAGGCCGGCCAGGCGCTCGGGCGCCAGCAGGACCGATTCGAGGCCGAACCGGGCTCGGGCCGAGAGCATGACCCGCAGGGTCACCTCGCCCTCGACGATGAAGCGGCCGGCACGCCCGACGAGGTCGCGCTCGCGCATCGCCGTATAGGGCGCGAGGCGCGGGTCGGCGGGATCCTCGATGGCGATCGGCGCGGGTCGGCAAGGGGCGGCCAAGGCAGCGTCAGGCGCTCGCCGGACGCCCGCCCATGCGCACCGCCAGGGGATCGGCCTCGGCCTTGGTCGGCACCTTCACCAGGGCCTCGCCGTCGAGGACGACCTCACCGGCCACCGAGCAGGTGCATTTCAGGCGGGCACGGCGGCGCTCCGGGACGAGTTCGGCCACCTCGACCGTGACCTCGACGGTGTCGCCGATGCGCACCGGCGCGCGAAAGTTCAGGGTCTGGCTGATATAGACCGCGCCGGGGCCGGGCAGGCGGGTGCCGAGCACCGCCGAGATCAGGCCGGCGGTGTAGAGACCGTGGGCGATCCGGGTGCCGAAGGGCGTGCGCGCCGCGAAGTGCTCGGACAGGTGGATCGGATTGCGGTCGCCGGTGATCTCGGCGAAGCCCACCACGTCGGAGGAGGCGATGACCTTGTTCAGCGTCTCGGAAAGGCCGACCTCGAGATCCTCGAAGTACAGGACGCGCAGTTCGGGCATCATCGGCAGTTTCCCCTGACTTCGGGTGTGGCACGCGGGTCTCGTGCGGCGTGGCTTTTCGCCTCGCACAGGCGGCGGGCCAAATCCAGTATCCGGCAGCCGAAAAGCATCGCGCCGAGTCGTGAGCCTCGACAGACGGAGGCACTTCGCGCCATGGAGACCCTTGCCGCGAGGCGCCGGGCCCGGGTCCGGGGACCTCACCTTGAAGACCGCACCGTCACGAGACGAGCCGCCGCCCGTGTCCGCCACGCCCACCCCGTCCGCCACCCTGCGCCCGGTGGTCGCCCGCGTCGCCGGGCTGAACCTCGCGTATTTCGGCATCGAGATCACGGTCGCCCTGGCGATCGGCTCGCTGGCGCTCATCGCCGACAGCCTCGACTTCCTCGAGGACGCGGCGATCAACCTGCTGATCTTCGCCGGGATCGGCTGGAGCGTGCGCAACCGGGCGCGGCTCGGGGCCGTCCTCGCCGTCATCCTGCTCCTGCCGGCGCTCGCCACCGCCTATGCCGCCTGGATCAAGTTCGCCACGATGGCGCCGCCGGCCCCGATCCCCCTGACGCTCACGGGCATGGGGGCGCTGGCGGTCAATCTCACCTGCGCGATGATGTTGGCCCGCCACCGCTCGGGCGGCGGCAGCCTGACCCGGGCGGCCTACCTCTCCGCCCGCAACGACGCCTTCGCCAACCTGGCGATCATCGCCGCCGGCCTCGCCACCGCCCTGACCCTGTCGGCCTGGCCCGACCTCATCGCGGCGGCCGGCATCGCCATCCTCAACGCGGATTCGGCGGGCGACATCCTGAAGGCCGCCCGCGCCGAGTGGCGCGCGGCCAAGGCCGTGTCCGAGAGTCCGGTTCCCTGAGAGGCTTCGAGCCCCCGCCATGCGCCTGTTCCCCATCTCCGACCTGCACCTCGAGCGCCGGCGCCTCGACGTCATCCCGCGCCCGACCCGGCCCTTCGACGTGCTGGTCTGCCCCGGCGACCTGCACGAGGGCAGGCCCGAATCGGGGCTCGCGGCCCTGATGACCCTGGCGCAGGGACGCCCGATCGTGCTGGTGCCGGGCAACCACGAGCACTACGCGCCCACCGGCGACCGGCGCACGGCTCCGGAACTCCTCGCCGCCCTGGAGACCGAGGTACTGCGCCTGAACGGGGAGGGGGCGGACATCCACCTGCTCCAGCGCGGGGCGGCGATCGTCCTCGACGGTGTCCGCTTCGTCGGCACGACCCTGTGGAGCGACTGGTCGCTGGCCGGCCTCTGGCTCGACGAGAGCGGCGCCGACGCGCCGTCGGATCCGGTCGCCTACGCGGCCGCGCGGATGACCGATCCGGTTACGGGCTCGCGGGAGTATCGGGGCTCCATCCGCAACGGTGACGGCACGGCCTGGTCGCCCGCCGACGCGATGGCGGCCCATGAGCGGGAGCGTGCCCTGCTGGCCGCCGCCCTGGCGCAGCCCCATGCCGGCCCGACCGTCTGTGTCACCCATCACCCGGCGAGCCCGCGCGCGGCCGAGGCGTTCCGCCACGTGCCCGGCGTGCCCTGGTGGGTCCCGGCCTTCTACGCCACCACCGCCCTGGAAGACCTGCCCGAGGCGGACCGGCCCGACCTCTGGGTCTCGGGCCATTTCCATGCCGGGCACGACCTGTGGATCGGCCGGACCCGCTGGGTGGCGAACCCGGTGGAGGGGCGGGACTTCTCCGCCGATCACATTCTCACGATCGATTGAGACCGGAGGGGCGCCGGTGGCGTACCTGTCCGGCAACGAACCGCCGGAGCTCGCCCATGAACGCTTTCATCGCCGTGGTCCTCGTCTGCGCCAACGGGATCCCGATCGAGGCCTGCACCGACGACAAGGCCAGCGAAGTCCGCAAGGTCCGCGTCGCCAACGAGCTCGGCTGCACCAACGGCTGGCAGGAGATCATCGCCCGCACCGACCTACGGGACGAGGTCGGCAAGACGAGCTACCTCAAGACCGAGTGCCGCCGGGTGAAGCAGGCCGACTGACCCGGACGCGGCCGACTACTTGTCGTACTTGATGTAGGCGAAGCGCGGATCGGTGGGGGTGCCCTCGAGCGCGCCGCCCTCGGTGCCGGGCTGCCAGCCGACCACCTCCTCGATCTTGGCGGCCAGGGCGAAGTCCTTCTCGGTGATGCCCTTGGCGGCGTGGTTGGTCAGCCGAACCTCGACCCAGGCGTAGGAGGCGGTGATGTCCGGGTGGTGCCAGGCGGCCTCGGCGAGGTGGCCGACCGTGTTGATCACCATCAGCGTGCCCTTCCAGCTCGCGGTCTTGTAGGTGCGCCGGATCCAGCCCTCTTCCAGGCGCCAGGCCGGAAGCTCGCGCGCGAGGCGCTCCGTGACGGTGGCGTCGTCGATCACGTCGTCCCGTGTGCCGGCCATGGTCCCACTCTCCCTCGAACACGCAGCGTTGCCGACTCTCTGCGCCCGGCCCCGGCCGTGCGCAAGGGATCACGCCCGGTTCGCAAGGTGTCGCGCCGGATCCGGAAGGATTGGCCAGTTCGGAAGCGACCATCCGCCCGTTGGACTTGCCAATTCGTCCTGTGGACGCCCTGGGCCCGACCTCCTATGAAGATTGCCAACCAACGCCGGCCTTCACGGGACACCCCGAGCGTTCGACTTGGAAACCAGGGAGAGTCCCTCATGCTGTCACGGCGCGGATTGCTCGCGACGGCGGCACTGTTGCCCCTGCCCTGGAGCCTCGCCCGGCCGGCGCGGGCGGCCGGGCCGTCCTTCCGGGTGGGCAGCCTGCCGTTCGGCACGGTCTCCTGGGAAGCGGCGGTGATCAAGGCGCGCGGCCTCGACAGCGCCAACGGCTTCACCCTCGACGTGGTCAAGCTCGCCGGCAACGACGCGGCACGGATCGCCTTCCTGGGGGGCCAGGTCGACACCATCGTGGGCGACCTGCTCTGGGCCGCACGGCTCGGCAACGAGGGCCGCGCGATCCGCTTCTTCCCCTACTCGACCACCGAGGGCTCGCTGATGGTGCCGGGCGACAGCCCGATCCGGACGCTGGCCGACCTCAAGGGCAAGCGCCTCGGCGTGGCCGGGGGCCCCCTCGACAAGAACTGGCTCCTGCTCAAGGCCCAGGCCCGGGACACCGTCGGCATCGACCTCGAGACCCAGGCCACCATCGCGTTCGGCGCGCCGCCCCTCCTGGCGCTGAAGCTGGAGCAGGGCGAGCTCGATGCCGGGCTGCTGTACTGGACCTACTGCGCCCGCCTGGAGCCCAAGGGTTTCCGTCGCCTGATCGGCTCGGACGACATCATGCGCGCCTTCGGCGCCACCGGCTCGATGGCCCTGATCGGCTACCTCCTCGACGACGCCACCGTGAAGGACAAGGGCGAGGCGGTGACGGGGTTCGCCCGCGCCTCCAAGGCCGCCAAGGATCTCCTCGCCAACGATCCCGCTGCCTGGGACGTTGTGCGCCCCCTGATGTCGGCCGACGACGAGGCCACCTTCCAGGCCCTGAAGCGCGACTTCCTCGCGGGCGTCCCGCGCCGGCCCCTCGCCACGGAGCGCAAAGACGGCGAGACGCTGTTCAGCGTGATGGCCCGGCTCGGCGGCGAGCGCCTGGTCGGCGCGGGCACGACGCTCCCCGCGGGCCTGTACTTCGACGGCACCGGCAATGGCTGAGGCCGCCCCGCGCCCGCCCTCCGCGCGTCCGACGCCCTGATCCGATGGGCTTTGCCACCCGTCTCGCCTCCGTGCTGGTCCTCCTCGCGGGGTGGCAGGTCGCGGCCTCGGCCGCGGGCTCGCGGCTGCTGCCGGCGCCCCTGGCGATCCTGGACTTCATCGTGCGCGAATCCGCCACCGGCGACCTGTGGTGGAACGTCGGCATCACCCTCTCGCGGGTCGGCATCTCCTTCTTCCTGGCCATGACACTGGGCGTGCTCCTCGGGATCGCCCTCGGGCGCTCGCGCCGGCTCAACCTCGTCCTCGACACCCCGCTCCTCATTCTCCTCAACACGCCCGCCCTGGTGATCACGGTGCTGGCCTACATCTGGGTCGGCCTGAACGAGGCGGCCGCCATCGTCGCCGTGGTCCTGAACAAGCTGCCGAACGTCGCCGTGATCCTGCGCGAGGGGGCCCGCGGCCTCGATCCGCAACTGGAGGAGATGGCGCGCAGCTACCGCTTCGACCGGCGGACCTGGATCGCGCACGTGCTGGTGCCGCAGCTCCAGCCCTTCGCGGTGGCCGCCGCGCGCTCCGGCCTGTCGCTCGCCTGGAAGATCGTGCTGGTGATCGAGCTTCTCGGCCGGCCCAACGGCGTCGGCTTCGCGATCAACTACTACTTCGTCCAGAGCCTGAACGTGGCGGCAATCGTCGGCTATAGCATCGTGTTCATGAGCGTGATGATCGCCATCGACATCCTCATCCTCCAGCGGCTCGAAGCCTATGTCCGACGCTGGCGCTGAGGGGATCGCCGTTCCCGCCTCCGACGGCGCGGGCGCGGCCCTGCGGGTCGACATCCTCCGCAAGGTCTATGGCAGTGCCGGCCCGGAGCCCGTGGAGGCGGTGCGCGACCTCGCCTTCACGGTGACGGCGGGCGCCATCACCTGCCTGATCGGCCCCTCGGGGGCCGGCAAGACCACGACCCTGCGCATCCTCCTCGGGCTCGACGCCGATTACGAGGGCCGCGTCACGCCGCCGCCGGACGAGGCCGGCATCGCCATGGCGTTCCAGGAGCCGCGGCTGCTGCCCTGGCGCACCGTCGAGCAGAACGTCCGCCTCGCCCTGCCGCGGCCGGCCCGCACCCAGAACCTCGATGCCCTGTTCGACTCTCTCGGCCTGACTCCCTGGCGGGGCCGCTACCCGGGCGCTCTGTCGCTGGGCATGGCCCGGCGGGTCTCGCTCGCCCGGGCGCTCGCGCAGAAGCCGCGCATCCTCATCCTCGACGAGCCCTTCGTCTCCCTCGACGACAATGCGGCGGCGGCCCTGCGCGGCCTCGTGGTCGCGGCGGTGGAGGGCTCCGGCATGGGCGTCCTCATGGTCACCCACAACGTGGCCGAGGCCCTCGAGATCGCCGATCGCCTGCTCCTGGTCTCGGGACGACCGGCGAGCCTCCTCGGCACGATCACCCTGGATCGGCCGCGGGGCCAGCGCGAACGCGGCTGGATGGAGGCGAACCGAGCGTCCCTCGCCGCCCGATTCCCGGGCATCATCGCAAGCTGATTCGCCCCGGATCGGACAATGCTCGCGCCTCGCTCGCGCGCTGTCTTCACTTTTCCCAGACCGGATGCGGCGAGACCGCGCATCCGATGAGCATCCCCAGGGTTCCGCGGATGCCGGATATGACCATCACAATCCCCCGCTCCGGCACGTGATTTTGAAATATACCTCCTTTTAGGCATTTTATTTCACGAACGCATCTTCTCGCAGGGGCTCTTTTGCTGCGAACATAGCTTCGATCGCATGACCATACCGGCCAAGCTCAGGCTACATGCGCCAAACGCATGATGATGAGGCCAAGCTGTTTAAAACACTTTGTCTTACCAATTTGAGATATTGCAACGCACAATCCGATGCTGCGAAGCGTGAGCCTGACAGAATGTCGGCCAAAGGCTCACGAGGACTTGTGCGAAGCCTGGAAGCACAGGGCGCAAGCGAGTTGACGCCGGCCGAATTTTTCTTAGAGTTCATTCAAGCTTCGGTTTCGAGGGGCGCCGCAAAGGGATAGCGGCCCCTGACTACACAAACCCCGTCCTGGCCATTAGTGGTTTGGAAATAAGGGTTTGGCGTCCGCTACCGAGGCGAACCTATCCCTGTCGCAAACAGTCAGATCACGGCGTGATCCTGCGGGTTTTCCGCATGATGGCGGCTGCAAGATCTGTCGGAGGAATCCATGAGAGCGGTACATCTTCTCGCACTCGGCGCCGGCATGGTCGCTTCGACCACGGCGTTCGCCAACGAAGACGTCCTGAAGCGCACGGCCAACCCGGCCGAGCAGGTCCTTCAGACCGTCGACTATGCCAACACGCGCTATTCGAAGCTCGACCAGATCAACGCCAGCAACGTCAAGCAGCTCCAGGTGGCCTGGACCTTCTCGACCGGCGTGCTGCGCGGCCACGAGGGCTCCCCGCTCGTCGTCGGCAACATGATGTACGTTCACACCCCCTTCCCGAACATCGTCTACGCCCTCGACCTCGACAAGGACGGCGTGATCGTCTGGAAGTACGAGCCCAAGCAGGACCCGTCGGTCATTCCGGTCATGTGCTGTGACACGGTCAACCGTGGCCTCGCCTACGCCGATGGCGCCATCATCCTGCACCAGGCCGACACGACCGTCGTCTCGCTGGACGCGAAGTCCGGCAAGGTGAACTGGTCTGTGGTGAACGGCGACCCCAAGAAGGGTGAGACCAACACCGCCACCGTTCTCCCGGTGAAGGACAAGATCATCGTCGGCATCTCCGGCGGCGAGTTCGGCGTGAACTGTCACGTCACCGCCTACGACGCCAAGACGGGCAAGAAGGTGTGGCGCGGCCACTCCCAGGGCCCCGACGCCGACATGATCATGGACCCCGAGAAGACCACCTCGCTCGGCAAGCCGGTCGGCAAGGACTCCTCGCTGAAGACCTGGGAAGGCGATCAGTGGAAGACCGGCGGCGGCTGCACCTGGGGCTGGTTCTCCTACGATCCCAAGCTCGACCTGATGTACTACGGCTCGGGCAACCCCTCGACCTGGAACCCCAAGCAGCGTCCGGGCGACAACAAGTGGTCCATGACGATCTGGGCGCGTAACCCCGACACGGGCGCCGCCAAGTGGGTCTACCAGATGACCCCGCACGACGAGTGGGACTACGACGGCATCAACGAGATGATCCTCACGGATCAGAAGGTTGACGGCAAGGAGCGTCCGCTCCTGACCCACTTCGACCGTAACGGCTTCGGCTACACCCTCGATCGCGCCACCGGCGAACTCCTGGTCGCCGAGAAGTTCGATCCGGTCGTGAACTGGGCCTCGAAGGTCGACATGGACAAGGGCTCCAAGACCTACGGTCGTCCGCTCGTCCAGGCCAAGTACTCCACCGAGCAGAACGGTGAGGATACCAACTCCAAGGGTATCTGCCCCGCCGCTCTCGGCACCAAGGACCAGCAGCCTGCGGCCTACTCGCCGAAGACCAACCTGTTCTACGTGCCCACCAACCACGTCTGCATGGACTACGAGCCGTTCCGGGTTTCCTACACCCCGGGTCAGCCCTACGTCGGCGCGACGCTGGCCATGTACCCGGCCCCCAACAGCCACGGCGGTATGGGTAACTTCATCGCCTGGGACGGCGTCGCTGGTAAGATCAAGTGGTCGAACCAGGAGCAGTTCTCGGTGTGGTCGGGCGCCCTCGCCACCGCTGGTGACGTCGTGTTCTACGGTACCCTCGAGGGTTACCTGAAGGCCGTCGACTCCAAGACCGGCAAGGAGCTCTACAAGTTCAAGACCCCGTCGGGCATCATCGGCAACGTGATGACCTACAGCCACAAGGGCAAGCAGTACGTCGGCATCCTGTCGGGTGTCGGTGGCTGGGCCGGCATCGGCCTCGCGGCCGGCCTGACCGACCCGAACGCCGGTCTCGGTGCGGTGGGTGGTTACGCCGCCCTCTCGAACTACACCAACCTTGGTGGTCAGCTGACCGTCTTCTCGCTGCCGAACTAATCGGTCGCACGCAACGGTAGATCATAGGGTGCCGGCGCGGGTTTCCGCGCCGGCACCTTTATGATTAGAATTGGAAGAACAACACGCGAAACACGCGGCTGGTGAGCCGACGTGGTGTTCCTGGGAGAAACGTCGTTGTACACCTTTAGCAAAGCCGTCATCCGCCCTCTCGCGGCAGCGTTCGCTCTCGCGTCGGTCTCAACGCTCGCCGTGCAGGCCCAGGATGCGAAGAAGGCTGATCCGGCCCTCGCCAATCAGCTCGATCCGAATGCACCCGAGAAGGACCCGAAGCTGATCGACAAGTTCGCGGCCGTGAAGGTCGAGGACGGAAAGTATCAGGACTCGGAAGGTCACCCCACCTACCATATTACCGCTGATGGCAAGAAGTTCGACTGGTACGCCTACTCGGGCTACCGCCGCTATCACGCCGAGTGCCACGTCTGCCACGGACCCGATGCCATGGGTTCGACCTACGCGCCGGCCCTGAAGGACTCGCTCAAGACGATCGGCTACGAGGAGTTCATCGGCATCCTCGCTGGCGGCAAGCGTGACTCGCAGGCCGGCCAGGAGCGTGTGATGCCGGCCTTCGGCGATAACAAGAACGTCATGTGCTACGCCGACGACCTCTACGTCTACCTGAAGGCCCGGGCGTCCGGCGCCATGCCGCGCGTCCGCCCGACCGACAAGGAAGACAAGCCCGAGGCCGCCAAGACGGCTGAGAAGGAGTGCCTGGGCGGCTAATGGCGCATCCAGGCTCCCGGACGGGCCTCGCGCTCGCGCTCCTGCTGCTCGCAGCCGGAGCGCGACCTGCGCTGGCACAATCGCTGCCGGACCTCGTGACGACGGACACTCTGCGTGTCTGCGGCGATCCCGGAAACATGCCGTTCTCCGAACGCAAGGAGGACGGCTTCGAGAACCGAATCGCCGCGATCATCGCCGACGAGCTCAAGGTCAAGATCCGGTACTACTGGCTGACGCAGGGGCCCGGCTTCGTCCGCAATACCCTCGGCACGGGCCTCTGCGACCTCATCATCGGCTCGGCCGCCGGTGGAGAGCTCGTCCAGCACTCAAATCCCTATTACCGCTCCGCCTATACGCTGGTCACCCGCACGGGCGAGTTCGACGGGGTGACCCGGCTCGACGATCCCAAGCTGAAGGGCAAGTCCATCGGCGTCATCGGCGGCACGCCCCCGGTGAACCGGATGGGCGAGGTCGGCCTCGTCAGCTCCATGAAGGCCTACGCGCCCTATCAGCTCGATCCGGCCCGCAAGCACCAGACGGTCTCGGCCGAGGTCATCGCGGATCTCGCCGAGAAGCGCATCGATGCCGCCATCCTCTGGGGGCCCGCCGCCGGCTGGCTCGCCAAGCACAGCGGCGTGCCGATGACGGTGGTGGCGCTGCTGCAGGAGCCCGATCGGCCGCCGCTCACCTTCCGGATCGCCCTCGGGGTGCGCCTGGAGGAGAACGACTGGAAGCGCACCCTCAACACGATCCTTCGCAAGCGCCGCGCCGATATCGAAAAGGTGTTGCGCGACTACGACGTGCCGCTGCTGGAGGAAGAGGGCAACAAGCTCCTCGACGCTCCGAGCCCCTGATATTGCCCCCGAGGATGTCGGGGGCGACAGGAGAGAGACCGCGATGGCGGCGATCGGATGGGCTCCGTCGCCGCCATCGTCGTTCAGACCCCTGCGCGCGCGCATCGTCGACCAGCGCCCATGGCCGCGGTTCACGACGGCCCTTCGGATCGAACCGGACAGGGCCGACCGCATCCGCGTGGAGCAAGGCATTCGCCGCCTGACGCCTCTCTGCGCGGGAGCTGGGATCCTCGTGCCCCGATCTGGTCTCCCTCGGGGTCAGCCCGGAGGGCCAGAAATCCCGCGCGGGCGACGGGCGCATGCCGGAGAGTACCGACGCGATCGCCGAACGCAACTCGGGCTGTCCCGGCTCGGCCCATTGCACCGCCTCGTCGCCTGGACCGACGGCTGCGTCGGCGTCACGAATGCCGAGAGGGCGGCTCTTTCCGCCGGGGTCGATCCCAGATCCCCGATCGAGATCCGGCCCAGATCAGACCCGCTCGATGCCGGCGGCGTCGAGCTTGGCGAGGGCTGCGGCGACCGTCTCCGGCCCAATGCGCAGGGTGGGGGCGATCTCGGCCAGAGGCACCAGCACGAAGGCGCGCTCGCGCACGAAACGGTGTGGCAGTACGAGGCGCGCATCCGAGATCGTCGCGCCCTCGTAGGACAGAACGTCGATATCGATCACCCGCGGACCCCAACGGCGTTCGCGCACCCGGCCCATGGCGGTCTCGATGGCGAGGCCCACCTCCAGGAGTTCGTGCGGGGTGAGGCTGGTCTCGATCCCGATCGCGGCGTTGAGGAACCAGTCCTGGTCGGTGTCGCCCCAGGGCGGCGTGCGATAATTCGACGAGCGCGCGGTGACGCGGATGCCCGGTGTGGCCGCCAGCCGCGCCACCGCATCGGCCAGGGTCGCGGCCTTGTCGCCGAGATTGCTGCCGAGGCCGAGATAGGCGGCGTGCCAGTCCGGTCCACGCCTCATCGAGCAGCCTCGCGGCGGCGCACGATCTCGATGGCGACGCCGTCGATCACGGCCGGGACCGGCGCGCTCGGCTTGTCCACCCGCACGCGGATCTCGGTGATGGGCGAGTGACGGTCGAGGATCTCGCCCGCGATGGCTTCCGCGAGGGCCTCGATCAGGGCGAAGCGCCGCTGCGTGGCGATCCGGGTCACGATCTCGGTGAGGTCGGCGTAGCTCACGGTCCGGGCGACGTCGTCGGAACGCCCGGCCGCCCCGAGGTCGAGGCGCACATCGAGCGAGACGTAGAAGCGCTGCCCGAGGCGGGCCTCCTCGGGCAGGAGGCCGTGGAAGGCAAAGACCGCGATCCGGTCGACGAGGATGCGGTCGCTCATGCGGAGCGTCCCATCACGGCGTCGACCACCCGCAGGGCATCGACGTGCGGGCGGACATCATGAACGCGCACGATCTGCGCCCCGAGGGTGGCGGCGAGGACGTGACTGCCGATCGAGCCGAAGAGCCGGTCCACCGGCTTGGTCTCGGCATCGTGCAGGCGTCCGAGGAGGGATTTGCGCGAGACGCCGACGAGGACGGGAAAGCCGAGGGCCACGATCTCGGGCAGGCGCCGCAGGGCTTCGAGGTGCTGCGCCCAGCTCTTGCCGAAGCCGATACCGGGATCGAGCACGATGTCGCCGTCGCGCAGGCCGGCGGCCCGCGCGATGGCCAGCGAGCGCTCGAAGAAGCGCAGCATGTCGGCGACGATGTCGAGGGCCGGATCGATGGTCTCGCGGTTGTGCATGATCATCACGGGCGCGCCGTAATCGGCGGCGACCCGGGCGATATCGGGCTCGCGCTGCAGGCCCCAGACGTCGTTGACCATGCGGGCGCCGGCCTCCAGCGCCACCCGGGCGGTCGAGGCCTTGTAAGTGTCCACCGAGATCGGAACGGGCAGGCGGGCCGCGAGGTCGCGGATCACCGGCAGGATCCGAGCCTGCTCCTCCTCGGCCGGGACGGGCACGTGGCCGGGGCGGGTGGATTCGCCGCCGATATCCACCAGGGCCGCACCCTCCGCCACCAGGGCCTCAGCCTGGGTGCGGGCGGCCACGACATCGGCGAAGCGGCCGCCATCGGAGAACGAATCGGGCGTGACATTAAGAATGCCCATCACGAGCACGCGCCGACCGAGATCGGGCAGGAGCGTCGTCAGCGGAGCCGGCAGGTCTGGGGGCACGGGATGCTCGGGTTCGAAGGCGGGCGCGACCGGAGCGCGTCCTCGGCCGGGATGCCGCTGTCTTTGAACGCAATGCCCGGTCGGAGCAACGCCCCTGCCGGCGCTGGGGCCGAACGGAGCCAAGTCCTGCGCCGCCGCCGGGCGGCGCCCCTGCGACGTCCGCGTGACCCGGTCAGGTCCCGCCGCGGTAGCAGCGGATCTCGGCCTCGGCCTGGGCCCGGCGCAGGTCGGCCACCTGATCGTCGAAGACCTTGGTCGACTTGAACTGCGCGGTGCGCTGGCCGATGCCCTGGCGCAGGGACAGCACGGTGCTGGCCTGGACATACTTGTCGTAGGGCAGCAGCGAGGCGAGGGCATCCAGGGAGCAGGAGCAGCGCGACAAGGATTCGCGCGACTGGCCGTTCGCCGCCATGCAGCCGAAGATGTAGTCGGCCCGGGCCTCCGTGGGGTAGTCGTTCTCGGACTCGGCCGCGGTCGCCGCACCCGCCAGGAAGGCCGCGGCGCAGGCGCCGGCGGCGAGGTGCGGGAGCCGCTTAACCAGCGTTCGGATCATAGCTCAGGTTCTCCTGCAGGAGTTCGCCGCCCTCGGCGTTCTTGGAGCTCGCCTCGATCGAGACGAGCTCGCCCGGCACGGCCGCGGACGTGACGAAGGTGTATTTCAGGTTCTCGAAGCCGCGCATGCGCTCCTTCATCTTGTCGTCGAGGAAGGGCTGAGTTTCGATGCGCCAAGCGTCGACCTTCTGGCCCTTGTAGTCGATCTGCATCGGCGTCACGGTGGCGTTGTCGCGCAGGCCCTTGCGGATGGCGTTCTTGATGTAGCGCGGATTGGCCATCAGCACGCGGGCGAGATCCATGAGATGGTGCTCCAGGAAGAGCGTCATCACCGGGTTGCCGGGCATGTCCTCGAACGGGCCGGCCGGGAAACGGTTGGCCCCGGAGAACATCTCCACGCGGATGTTGCGGTTCTCCGCAGCGTTGCCGGGCTCGATCCCGAGCTTGATCGTGTCGTTCAGCGGCGGTCCGAACGGGCCCTTCGAGATGCCGCTGCGGCGCAGGTAATCGTAGGTCAGCTTCGACCCGGGCGGGACGTTCTTCATCTGCGGCTGCTCGAAGAGCAGGTCCGAGGCGTCGGGCGTCGTCGCGGTGCTGGCCTTTGTCACGGCGGACGCGTCGGGCGTCGCCGGTGGCGCGGGGGTGGTCGGCGGGGTCTGGGCGAGGGCGGGTGCGCTGGCGAGCATCAGCAGCGCGGCGAGTGTGACGGGCTTCAAAGCGGCGCTTCCTCATTCAGCGGCGGACGTACATTGGGCTGCACGTTACTGCCGATGGTCCGGTAGATGTAGTCGGGCGGGGTCTCGGCCGCCTCCTCGGCGGCGAGGCCCCGCACCTTGGCGTGGAGCGGCGAGAGCGAGCAGGCCGGATCGGTGGCCGCCGCATCCCCGGCGAGAGCCAGGGCCTGGCAGCGGCAGCCGCCCCAGTCCTTCTCGCGCCGGTCGCAGGAGCGACAGGGCTCCTGCATCCAGTCCGTGCCGCGATAGGCCGTGAAGGCCGGCGCGTTCGCCCAGATGTCGCCGAGCGAATGGTCGGACACGTACCAGAATTCGAGGTTCGGGATCGTCTCGGCCGCGTGGCAGGGAAGCACCTTGCCCTGCGGCGTCACGTTCATGAGCTTGCGCCCCCAGCCGCCGGCGCAGGCCTTGGGGTATTTCGCGTAGTAGTCGGGCACCACGAGGTCGATGACGAGCTGGCCCTTCAGGCGCTCGCGGGCGGCCTCGACGATGCGGATCGAGCGGTCGACCTCCGCTTTATTCGGCATCAGGGCGGCGCGATTCACGTAGGCCCAGCCGTAATACTGGGTGTGGGCCACCTCCAGGCGCTTGGCCCCGAGCTTCACCGCGAGATCGATGAAGCCCTCGACCTCGTGGATGTTGCCCCGGTGAATCACCGAGTTCAGCGTCAGCGGCAGGCCGAGCTGGGTCACCCGCTCGGCGAAGGCGAGTTTCTGCGGCTGGGCGTTCTTGAGGCCGCCGATCTTCTCCGCATTGGCCGCGTCGACGCCCTGCACCGAGAGCTGCACGTGGTCGAGGCCCGCCTCGTAGAGCGCGTCGAGCTTCTGCAGGGCGCCCCCGACGCCGGAGGTGATGAGGTTGGAATACAGGCCGAGTTTCGCGCAGGTCGCGGTGATCTCGACGATGTCGTTGCGCGCCGTCGGCTCGCCGCCCGAGAGGTGGACGTGCAGCACGCCGAGGCCCGCCGCCTCCGTCAGCACCCGCTGCCACGTGGCGGTGTCGAGCTCGCCCGAGCGCCGGTCGAGCTCGAGCGGGTTCGAGCAGTAGGGACAGCGCAGGGGGCAGCGATGGGTGAGCTCCGCCAGGAGCCCGACCGGTGCCGGCAGGGTGGGGGCGTTCGGCGTGATCGCGTTCATCGCTCCAGGACCCGTTTCGTGGCCAGATCGTTCAGCATCACGAGGATGTCGGCCTCGATCACGGCGGGGTCCGCCGTGAATTTCTCGCCCAGCAGGGCGGCGATGGCGCGCACGCTGCGCTGCCCGTCGACCAGTTCGAGAACCGCCACCGCGTTGGCGTCGAGGTCGAAGGTGCGCTCGGGCGCCAGGAGGACGTGCTGGTTGCGCACGGCATCGTGGCGCAGGCGCACGCCCCGGGGCAGGCGCGGCACGTCGAGCGCCGCGAGGGTGCCGGTGCCGGCCGCCTGCGCCACGGCGGGCTCGGGGACGAGCCCCGTGCCGGGCGTCCAGGCGTCGGGCGGGGTCAGGCCGGGGGCCACGTAGGCGAAGTAGAGGGCGTCGAGCTGGGTCCAGAGCACATTGCACTTGAAGGTCAGGGCATCCATCGCCTGGCGCTGCAGGGCCGGCGTGGTGGCGTGCTCCTTGACGTACGCGATGGCGAAGTCGGCGTCGCGCGGAGCCTGGGTCAGGCGCTTGTCGAAATAGGCCAGCGTGTCCTTGGTGATGAAGTCGTAGTTCTTCAGCATCCCGGCCACCCGCTCCGAGATGATGGTCGGCGAGAACATCTCGGTGAGCGAGGAGGCGATGGCCTCCAGCAGCGAGCGCTCCTTCACGAAGTGCACGTAGGCATCCACCGAGAACCGGGTTGCCGACAGGATGCCTTGCGTCGATTCCACGTAGTCGCGGGCAAAGTCCACGCCCTCGGCGAGCTTGAGCCAGCGCTCGATGCCGCCGTCGCCGGGGGCGTCGCCGTCGTGGTCGACGATGCGCTGGCGCCAGACCCGGCGCAGGGACGCGTCGGTCATGCGCGCGAGGACGGCGGCGTCCTTCACCGGGATCATCGCCTGATAATAGTAGCGGTTCAGCGCCCAGGCCCGGACCTGATCCTTGCTGAGCTTGCCGTCGTGCAGGAGCCGGTGGAACGGGTGCAGGTTGTGGTAGCGGCGCGCGCCGATGTCGCGCAGGGCCGCTTCCAGCTCCTCCGGCGAGAGCAGGCGCTGGGCCTCATCGGTCTTCGGGGTCGGGAAGGGCGCGGTCATGGCGTGGCTCGCGGATCAGCGTGGAGCGGTTTTAGGAACTTTTCTTATCAATCGAGCCGCGCCCCGTGAAGGCCGCGGGCGCGCCGACGCAATTCAATCGGACACAATGTATGTCGTCGGCACTAAACTGCCAGATGGACGCCTCACGAAAGAGTCAGCGTCAAACCGTCATGGGCCACGGTCCAGCCCGCGGCCTCGACCTGGCGCCGCGCCTCGGAGCCCTCGACCAGCACCGGGTTGGTGTTGTTGATGTGGACGAAAACCCGGCGGCCGATCGCGACGTCGGACAGGGCCCCGATGGAGCCGCCCTCGCCGGTCATCGGCACGTGGCCCATGCGCCAGCCGGTCTTGGTGCCGACGCCGGCGCGGATCATGTCGTCGTCGAGGAGCACGGTCCCGTCGAAGAGCAGGCCGTCGACCCCGCCGATGCGGGCCTTCAGGTCCTCGGTGACGCGGGCGCAGCCGGGAATGTAGGCGAGGCGCCGCCCGCCGGCCTCGATCATCGCGCCCACCGTGGTCTCGGTCTCGGCGCCGATCTGCAGGGTCTCGTCCTCCAGCCAGAGGGGCACCTTGCCGGGCACCGCGAACAGGGTGACGTGCAGGCCCGGCACCGGCTCGAAGCGCCGGTCGAGGGCGATCGGCTCGCGGGCGACGACGCCCGTGGCCATCACGTCGAACACCCGGTTGGCGTTGACGGAGTCGAGGATGCCGGCGGTGCCGTAGAGGGTGAAGGGCTGGCCCTCGCGCAGGGTCAGCAGGCCGGCGACGTGGTCGACGTCGCCGTTGGTCAGCAGCACGGCCTGGATCGGCGAGTGCCGCAGCCCCGTGCGCGGGTGCATCGCCGGATTGTCGAACAGTTGCTGGCGGAGATCGGGGGAGGCGTTCACCAGGAGCCAGCGCTCTCCATCGGGGGAGACGGCGATGCTCGACTGGGTCCGCGGCCTGACGCGGGTCTCGTCCTCACGGGCGAGGGAGCAGATCGGGCAGCGGCAATTCCACTGGGGAAGGCCGCCGCCCGCGGCCGAACCGAGGATCAGGACATGCATGGTGGAACCGACGCTGCCTTCGGACCCTCGGGTTCGACGAAACTCAGTTGAAGGTGTCGATCTCAGCCGACTCGTAGCTGGTGACTTCCATGCCGACGCAGATCTCGGAAACGATGGGGGCAGCCCAGGTCATGGTGTTTCTCCTGAAGGTTTCTTCTGAACGTCAGCAGCATCCCGATCGCCTCTAAGAAGATCGTAAGACACTGACGGCGCAGAGATTTCTGTCGCCGCGCTGGTATCGACAATTTGGCCCGGCAGTTCAAGCGCTAAATTGCCGGTTCCTCCCGTCCACCCCCGCGAATCCGGTGTCGGCGTTAACGCGGCATGCCCGTTTCAGTGCCGGAAATCCTGTCCCTTCAGGTCCAGCATGAAGCCCCGGCCCCGCACCGTGACGATGACCGGGCCGCCGAGGCGGACGAAGTCGGACAGCTTGGTCCGCAGGTAACCCACGTAGACATCGACGACATTCAGGGAGAGGCCGCCCTGACCGGCCCAGAGCTTGTCGAAGATGTCGCCCCGCGAGACCGGGTGGTTGGCGTTGTCCATCAGCAGGGCGAGGAGCTCGGCCTCGCGGGGGGTGAGGCGCGCCGTCGCATCCGCGAATCCGACCTGACGGACGGTCAGGTCGAGCATCAGCTTGCCGGCGGTGACCAGGGTGCGGGGCTCCTCCGAGGCCTTGCGGCGCAGGAGGTGGGTCTGGAGGCGGGCCAGGAGCTCGTCGAAGACGAAGGGCTTCACGATGTAGTCATCGGCCCCGAGCGCCAGCCCCTCGGCGCGGTCGCGGACCTCGTCCCGGGCGGAGAGGAAGAGTATCGGCCCCGGATAGCCGCCCTCGCGCAGGGAGCGGCAGACATCGTGGCCGGAGCCGTCCGGCAGGGTGATGTCGAGAACCACCGCCTCGGGCGCCTCGGCGCGGGCGGCCGCGAGGGCGTCGTCGACCCGTCCGGCGACGCCGACGGAGAAGCCCTCCGCCTCCAGGCCGCGGGCGAGCATGGCGCGAATGTCGCTGTCATCCTCGACGATCAGTACGCGCGTCATGCCACGGTCTCCTGGGCGCCCGTCGGGTGAGGCGAGGGGGGATGCTCGGCGTCGCTGGGGGACAGCGCGGGCAGATCGAGGGCCACCTGCGCACCGCGCCCGCCCGGACCCGCCCCGAGGCGGATCGTGCCATCATGCCGCTCCACGACCCAGCGCGCCAGGGCCAGGCCGATGCCGAAGCCGGCCTCTCCCGTGGGGCTGTCGCGGCGGAAGCGCTCGAACAGGCCGTCGCCGAGGTCGGGGAAGCCGGGCCCGTCGTCGGTGATCGTCACCACCGCGTGCCCCCCCTCCGCCCGCGCCAGGGCGACCACCACCCGGGTGAGCCCGGTGGCGTGGCGCAGGGCGTTGTCGATCAGGCTCTCGACCACCTGGCGCAGCCATTCCCGGTCGGCGAGCAGCATCGGGTCGGCCTCGACCAGAGCGAGGCTCAGCGCCACGCGGCGGCGGGCGGCCTCGGAGCCCATGCCGTCGACGGCGTCGGCGAGGATCTCCCCCGCGCCCACCGGGCGGCGGTCGAGCTCGATCTGCCCCGATTCGGAGCGGGCGACGCGCAGCAGGTCCTCGACCCGGCGCTTCAGGCGCAGGGCGCGCTTGCGGATGGTGGCGAAGACCGGGGTGACGTCGGTCTGGCGCCCGGCCGAGCGGGCCGCGATGTCACATTCGCCCAGGATGACCGTGAGGGGCGTGCGCAGCTCGTGGCTGACATCGGCGAAGAAGCGCCGGCGCGAGCGGTCCACCGCTTCCAGGCGGGCATTGGCGGCGCGCAGATCGAGGGTGCGGGCCGCCACCGTGTCCTCCAGGGCGGCCCGGTCGGCCGCGAGCCGGCCCTCGCGCCGGGCGAGGCGGGCGGCCATGCGGTTGAAGTTCGCCACGAGCAGGCCGAGCTCGTCGCGGGTCGCCACCGACAGGCGGGTGTCGAGCTCGCCCCGGCCCACCGCGCCGGCGGCGCGGCGCACCGCCTCGATCCGGGCCAGCACGGGACGGGTCACCGCCCGGTAGAGCAGGAGCACGAGGGCGAGCGCCCCCGCCACGGCGGCCAGCGACGCGACCCGCAGGGTGCCGGAGAGCGCGCGCGCCGCGTCCGAGCCGGCGATCATCGAGCGCCGCTCCACCTCGATCAGGAAGGAGAGCGGTTGCCCGGTCATGGCACCGAAGCCGTTCAGGGCGCCCCGGATCGCCGCCCGGCGCGACTCGTCCTCCGACTGGCGCAGCACCTGGGTCACCTGCCGGTCGAGGACGGCGCGGGCCGCGCGCAGCTGGGCGAGAGGCCGGGTGCGGGCGGCGTACTGGGTGCGGTCGAGGGGGTCGTCACTCGACGCGATGGAGCGCCCCAGGGCCTCGTCCACCGCCACCAGGGCGCGGTCGACATGGGCGCGCGCCACCGCGAGTCCCTCCGGCTGCGCATCCGGGTTGCTCACCGCCTCCAGGGCGGCGAGCCCGTACTGGGTCATGCGCCCGGAGAGTTCGACCAGAAGTTCGAGGCGCCCCTGGGCCGCCAGCGTCCGGTCGATGGTGCGCTCGGCGGCGCCGATCGAGGCGAGGACGCCGAGGGCCGCCAGGACCACGAGGAGCGCGGTGCCGCCGAGCAGGAGCGCGAACCGGACCTTCAGCGAGCGCATGGTCGTGCCGACATCGTCTTGCCCGATCGTCCTGCCAAACCGTCTTGCGCAATCGTCCCGACGTGTTTCTCGGGCCTTGACCAGGACGGCCACCCGGACTGCACTGCATTCCGCGTTTGCCTGATCATCCCGTCTGCTCCGACGACCTTGCGATCAACATCGGGCGCGCATGCTCTGTAGGCTCAGGGCCGGTTCGGTTGCAAGCGTTGCCGCGCGGCGGGCGCGGGGCGCGCGCCCCTGATCGCGGGCGCCCCGCTTACAGGTCGCGCGGCTGGCTGCCCCGGACGGCGCAGCGCCACCGCGTCACCTGCCATTCCGGGTGCTCCGCCTGCCACTTGGCGATGGCGCTCTGGGAGTTGCGCAGGCAGATGTTCGGGCTGCGCGCCTCGAACAAAAGGTCGATCTTGTCCTCGCGGCACTGCGAGGGCTGCGACAGGAGGCAGATCGAGAGCAGGATGAGCATGAGGAGGCCGGGTTCGCGCTGGGGACAAGCGGGACACCGGCACTATGGTACCGCCCGCGGACGCAGAAAATTGTCCGATCGGGAGGATTGTGCAAGTCCGGAGGGTCATCGGCCCGGCATCGAGGGCCGCCCCTCCGGGGCCGAGACGGTGGGCCCGGCCCTCCGGTTCGCCGTGGGCGCGCCCGAAAGAGCCGGAGACGGCCTCAGGCCGCCACCCAGAGCTCGCCCTTGCCGAGGGTGGCGAGGTCGCCCGAGTAGCGCGTCAGGGCCCCGGCGGCGAGATCCGCGTGGGCCGGGCTGAGGGGGCGCAGCGAGCGGGCCAGGAGGCGCAGGAACACGAGATCGTGCGTGCCGGTCTCGACGAAGCTCGGGGACACGGCCCCGACGGCGCCGGCCAGGAGGGTGCCCCGGCGCATGCCGTAGCCCGGATGGTCGCCCAGACTCGTCGCCGCGATGGTGCCGGCGATCATCCGCGCGCCCGCATGGGTGCCCGCCCGGCCGACCAGGATCAGGCCACGCCGCATGCGGTCGCCGAGATAGTCGCCGGCGCTGCCGCGGATCACCAGGGTGGCGCCGTCGAGGCCGGCCTTGGCGGCGTAGACCGCGCCGCCGGCATGGTCGCCGGCATCGCCCTCGATCGTGATCGTGCCGCCGGTGGCGCCCGAGCCCGCGAAGGGACCGGCCGAACCCGTGACCGTCACCGAGCCGCCGGCCATGCCTTCGCCGAGGCGCTGCCCGACATCGCCGGTGACCCGGATGCGGCCGCCGCTCAGCGATGCGCCGACCCGGTCGAGGCGCGACGAGCCCCCCTCTATGACGAGGTCGTCGGAGCCGTCGAGGGACAGCGTGAAGCAATCGCCGAGCGTCAGGCCGCGCCGGCCCGTGCCGACGGGGAGCTTGCCCGCCTCGGCCTCGGTCAGGCCGCTGAGCGCGAGCGGAGTGACGTGCAGGAAATCGAGCCGCTCCGGCGGCTCCTGGCGCAGGGTGAGGGTACTCATGCCGCTCCAGCCTCGCTGCCCGGCTCCTTCGAGAGCAGGTTCTTCAGATGATAATGGTGGCGGCCGAGATTGCCGCCGTAATTGCCGGCCGTGACGGCCACCAGCCCGTGCGCCGCCCCCGCTTCGGTCGCCGCATGCAGGGCCGCGCGCATGGATTCGGCCACCGCGTCGGAGGTGAGCGCGTCGATGACGATTTCCAGCACGACGCCGACCTCGGCCGAGAGCTCGGTGCCGGCCCGGCCCTTGAGGGTCGGGCAATAGGCGTCGTTGGTCGAGGCCATCATGCCCTTGGTGCGCGCGCCCACCTTCGAGCCGGAGCGGACGATGCCGCCCGGGAAGGGCAGGATCGCGCCGGAGACCGCGCGGGCGGCCTCCACGGCGATCTCGGCGACCTTCAGGGTGTCGGCGTGCTTGCGCCCGAGGAACAGCAGGTTGCCGCCGCCGACCGCGCCGTCCACCGCGCGGACGAAGTCCTCGCACAGGAACTCGCCGTCCATGACGGGGATGCGCCAGTAGCGCCGGGCCTTGCCGGTGACCGGGTCGGTCAGGCGCTTAGCCACCGCGAAGCCGTCGCCGAAGTAGCGGATCGCGCCGCCGAGCTTGATCTTCGTGGGGCCGTCCACGCCGGCGTAGCAGGCGGTGCCCGGGCAGGTGAGGATGCACTGGCCGACCCGCTTGAGGAGCTGGTCCTTGAGGCCGTTCGGCTCGAAGCCGAACAGCAGCACGCGCACGCCGGGGCGCCCGTCCGGGGTCTCCTCGGGGGAGAGCTCGCAGTCGATCCCGGCCTCGGCGCCGCAGCCGATCACCGAGGTGGCGAAGCCCGTCATCACGGTGGCGGCGATCATCGCCCACTTGGCCGTGTCGTTGGTGATGATGATCGCCGTTCCGGCGACGTCGAACGCCTCCGCGAAGGTGTCGATCACCGGAATGCCGTTGAGGGTGAGGTCCGTCATCTCAGTCACCCGTCCCCACGCGACGCATCTTTCTCACGACCGACATGCGACCTCCGCGAACACGTCCGGCTTCGGGAAGGCCTCGTCCGGCACCGCGAAGCTCTTCAGGCCGGTGCCGAAGCGGTCCTGCAGGTAGGTCTCGGAGCGGGCCACCATCGCCTTGTCGGACTCGACGGCGAGTTCCAGGGTGCGGCCCGAGCGCCAGGCCACCACCTCGCCGTCCTCCACGATGGTCTCGCCGTCCTTGAGCACCAGCTTGGCGCGGGCGAACATGGCCGTGCGGTCAGGGTCGTCGCGGTAGATCGCGACGTCGGCCCGGGCGCCCTCGCGCAGATGGCCGCGATCGGCGAGCCCGAGGAGCTTGGCGGGACCCGAGCGCGTCAGCTGGGCGATCTCCGAGAAGCTGTACTCGCGCTCGATGGCGCAGAGGCCGGAGCGCTCGGCGATCACCTTGTGCAGGGAGGATATCTCGCGGTCGCGCTCCTCCTTGTCCATCAGGAAGTGGATGATGCGCGGGTAGTCGGTGAAGGGACCGCCGTTCGGATGGTCGGTGGTCAGGATGGTGCGCTCCGGCTCCTTGGACAGGAGCATGAGCTCGAGGCCGATCGCCCATTGCAGGGAGCTCACGGCGCCGCGCGGCTTGTAAAGGAACGGCACCACGCCGCCGCCCTCCGCGTCGCCCGCGGTGACGATCCACTTCTTCGGGTTGGCGCCCTTGCGACCGGCGAACTGGCGCAGGATGTCGAGGGAGATCGTCACGGTCTGGCCGAAGGCGACCTGGCCGACGTCGTAGGTGGCGTTGGGGTGCGCCTCCATGGCCTCGGTGATGCGCTCGGCCGCCGAGCGGAAGCCGCCCGTGAGGGGGTTCTCGGGGTCGGCGACGCCGTAGCCGTAGAACTGGGCGTGGGCGAAGTGGATGCGCCGCCCCTCCGCCGCCTCCAGGGTGTCCACGAAGGACTCGTCGGCGCCCGGGATGCCGAGGTTGTTGCAGTGGACGTGCAGCGGGTGCGGCACGCCGATCTCCTCGACCGCGTCGAGGAGGGCGCCCATGATCTTGCGGGTGGAGAGGCCGTAGACCGGGATCTCGTCGTCGAGGCTGAGCTTCAGCATCCCGTCCTTGAAGGCCGAGGCGCCGCCCGCGTTGATGCACTTGACGCCGAGGCCCCGCGAGGTCGCCACCGAGAGGGCGACGAGGTCGCGCACCGCCGCCTTGCCCTCGCGCGCCCGCAGGAGCTGGAGCAGATGGTCGTCGTTGCCCATCACCGTCAGGGCGCCGCGGTCGAGCAGCGGGATGTCGGCGAGTTCGAGCTGGGTGGCGAGCGCGTTGGCGGGCGGCATCGCCGGCTCGACCGCCAGGGTGTAGCCCATCCGGGCGTAGTTCGCGCCGATCCAGGCGGCCGAGCCGCCCGCATGCGCGAAGGGATGGCCCTCGGGCGCGGCCTCGCTGGCGTAGAGTTCGGGCAGCAGCAGGCGGCTCATCACCACGTTGCCGCCGGCGATGTGCGAATGGACCTCGACGCCGCCCGCCATCACCACGCAGCCGGTGGCGTCGACGGTGCGGTCGGGCGCGCGGTCGGAGGCGGGCACGACGCGCCCGTTCTCGATCCAGACCTCGCCGACCGCGTCGCGGCCGGCCGTCGGGTCGACGACCCGGCCTCCGTGAATCCGGATCAGCATGCGGCGGCCTTCTTCTGCATGAGGCGGTGTTGAAGTCGATCGTGGATGGCGGTGAGGATGCCGGCCGCGCTCAGCTCGGCGGTCGGGCCGGGGGCCGGCGCGTAGGTGATCGCCGCCCGGCGCTCGTCCCACAGGCTGCCGCCGGCGCTCTCGCCGGGAACGCCCACGGCGAAGACCACGTCGGCGACGTCGCCGCCGGCCTCCGGGCTGCCGACGCCCACGATGGCGACGCTGGGGAGGGTGCCGAGCCAGTCGGGGCGCGGGGCGGGCAGGGAGGCGAGCCACAGGGCGGCGTCCGCCTCGCCGGCGGCGATCTGGCGGGCGCTGTCGAAGCGCCAGGGATCGTGCTCGGGCACGTGCCGGCCGAAACCGACGCGGGGGGCCTGGCCGGTGGTCCAGGCGGCGAGCTGCAGGAGGGCACGGCCCTGGAACGGATCGGCGAGGGGCAGGCCGAAGAAGCGCGTGACCTCGTTGAGGTCCTTGATCATGCCCTGGAGCATCTCGACGCCCAGTTCGCCGATCTCGGCCGGGTCGTACAGCACGACGCCGTACTGCGCGGCGGCGAGGCGCCGGGCCAGGTCGGCATAGGCCGCCTCGCCGCCGAGGTTGCCCTTCAGGAAGGCGCGCAGATGCGCGACCGAGACGGCGAGGCCGCCGACCTCTGCCGGATAGGCTACGTGTCGGGTGGCGCCGTTGCGCGGGCCGCCCAGGGACAGGATCACCCGCTCGGAACCGGCGGCGCGGCCCCGCGTCGCCTGCGTGCCGGCGATGTCCTGGACGATGGGGCGGTCCCAGGGGGCGTTGCCCACGATGAGGACCGCATCGGCCCGGCCGACGGCCTCGGCGGGCGTCGTCGTCATGGCCCCGCTGCGGCTGAGCGATCCGAGCTCGGCATAGAGGCTCGGGCCAGCCACGGGATCGACGGAGGCACCGAGGGCGTCGGCGAGATGGTAGGCGGCGCGCACCGCGCTCAACTCGGCGCAGAGCCCCGCCAGGACAACATTCTGCGCTGAAGCGAGGAGCGTGGCGGCGGCCTCCACCGCCGCGTCCGCGTCCGTCGCACCACCCTTCACCCAGGCCGCCATGCGTTGCACCTTGGAAAATCGAGGGCCCGGCGCGCGCCGTATTCGGCGTCGCGCACGGCGGGACTGAGCCAGTCCGTGTCGTTGGGGCGGCACGTTTGCATCGCCGCCGCCCCCCAGGCAACCCCCCTGAACCGCGTCGGGCGAATCAGACGCCCGGCACCGCGGCGGGAGATTTGTCCGATGCGCTTGCGACGGGTCGGCGCTCCGTGGGAGAAGCCGGCGGCGCGGGATCGGCGGCCCGCGGGGGCACGAGGCCGTTCGGAGCGGGGAGGACGGGGCACGATGGAGGGGATCGACGTGATGCGGATCCCAAGCGGGCCGGGCGGACCCGGCGCCGGCCTTCGCGTGCACGCCCCGGCCCGCCTGCATTTCGGTTTCCTCGACCTGCATGGCGGCCTCGGCCGGCGCTTCGGCAGCATCGGCCTCGCCCTCGACGCCCCCGCCGTGACCCTGACCGCCCGTCCGGCCGAGCGCCTCGACGTGACCGGGCCGGAGGCACGCCGGGCCGCCGCCTATGCGCTGGCGGCCGCGGGCCACCTCGGCATTGCCGGTCACGCCGCACTGACCATCGAATCGGCGATCCCCGCCCATGCGGGCTTCGGCTCCGGCACGCAGCTGGCGCTCAGCGTGGCGGCCGCGCTGGCGGGCCTGGCCGGGCGGCCCTTCGCGCCGGAGGATTTCGCCGACGCTCTCGACCGGGGGAACCGCTCGGGGGTCGGCCTCGCGGCCTTCACCCAGGGGGGCCTCATCGTCGATGGCGGCCGCGACCCCGACGGCAACCCGCCGCCGGTGATCGCCCGCCTGGCCTATCCGGAGGCCTGGCGCGTGGTGCTGATCCTCGACACCGAGATGACCGGCGTCCACGGCACCCGCGAGGTCGCGGCCTTCCGCGACCTGCCGCGTTTCCCGGAGGCGCAGGCGGCCGAGATCTGCCGCATCGTGCTGATGCAGGTGCTGCCGGCCGCGGTCACGGCCGAGCCGGAGGGGTTCGGCGCCGGCATCACCCGGATCCAGCAGCTCATCGGCGACCACTTCGCGCCCCACCAGGGCGGGCGCTTCGCCAGCCCCGCCGTGGCCGCGGCGCTCGCCGCCGTCGCCGACCTCGGACTCGCCGGCTACGGCCAGAGCTCCTGGGGGCCCACCGGCTTCGCCCTGGTGCCCTCGGAGGCCGAGGCCCGCGCCCTCGTGGGCATGCTGGAGCGGCCGGGTCCCCTCAGGTTCCTGATCGCCCGGGGACGCAACACCGGCGCGTCGGTCACCGCGCTTTAAGACGAATCCCGCTAGAGCCGAGCTTCCGCCCACCCGAACCCGGCGGGCTTTGACAATTCGACGCCTCCGCGCACGATCGGGCCGCGTCACAGCACGAAGGGAGTCCGACGATGGCCCGCTCGATCCTGCACATGATCACGCCCCTGAAGCACATGAGCCCGTTCGACGTGAACATGGCGGTGGATGCGGGCTTCGAGACGATCGCGACCTACACCAACGCCACGCTCGCGGACGTGACGACCCTGGTCCAGGACTCGATCTTCTCGCGCAGCCCCCAGGACGGCGTCCGCACCGGCATCTTCATCGGCGGCAAGAACGCCGAGGACGCCCTCGACATGGTCGACCGGGCCAAGAAGGCCCTGGTGCCGCCCTTCGCCAACCACATCTTCGCCGACCCTGCCGGCTCCTTCACCACCGGCGCCGCCATGGTGGCCGAGGTGACCCGCGCCCTGAAATCGAAGTTCGACACCGGCCTCGAGGGCAAGCGCATCGTGATCTTCGGCGGAGCCGGCGTCGTCGCCTATGTCGCGGCCGTGATCGGCGCCCTCCACGGCGCCAACGCGGTGATCGTCGGCCATGACGGCGAGGAGCGTGTCAGCAAGATCGCCAACACCATGCGCTGGCGCTTCGGCGTCGAGGTCGAGGCCGTGGACGGCTCCACCGTCGCCGCGCGCCGCGCCGCGATCGGCAAGGCCGACGTGATCCTCTCGGCCGGCCCGGCCGGCATCCCGATCCTGACGGCGGAGGATCTCGAATCCGCCCCGAACCTGCTCGTGGCCTCCGACGTCAACGCCGTGCCGCCCGCCGGCATCGCCGGCATCGACGTCAACGCCATCGACGTGCCCCTGCCCACGGGCCGGGGCGTCGGCATCGGCGCGCTGGCGGTCGGCAACGTCAAGTACCAGACCGAATCCCGCCTGTTCCGCCGCATGCTCGAATCCCACGAGCCCCTCTGCCTCGATTTTCGCGATGCCTACACCCTGGCGGTCGAGGTGGCGGGCTGAGGGCGGCCCACCCGGGGCTGGGCCCCGGACAGACCCTCCTCGTCGCCGCCCAGTCCGGCCGCGCCCTGGCTCAGGCGGCCCGGCGGGCGGGCCTGCGGCCCCTCGTGCTCGACCTGTTCGGCGATGCCGACACGCAGGCGCTGGCCGAGGGGTACCGCCAGGCCGAGGGCCGCTTCGGGGCCGGGCTCGCGGGTGATGCCCTCGTCGCCCGCTTGGACGAACTCGCGTCCCTGGGATCGGAAAAGCCCCTCGGCATCGTGCTGGGCAGCGGCTTCGAGGCGGCGCCCGCGCTGATGCGGGCCATCGCGGGCCGCTACCGTCTCCTCGGCGCGAGCCCGGATTGCGTCGGTGCGCTGAAGGACCCGGCCACCTTCGCGGCCCTGTGCCGGGCGCACGGCGTGCCGCACCCGGCCGTGACCCGCGCCCCCGTGCCGGATCGGTCCGCCTGGCTCCTCAAGCGGGCCGGGGGCTCGGGCGGCACCCACATCCGCCGGGCGACCGCCGGTGCGGCGCCGCCCGGCGCCTACTTTCAGGCCCGGGTGCCGGGCCGCGCCGTCGCAATCTCGGTCCTGGCTGCCGGCGGCGCCGTCCGAGTCGTGGGCGTGACCGAGCAATGGTGCGCCCCGTCTCCCCTGCACCCCTTCCGCTATGCCGGCGCTCTGGAACGGGGCCGCCACGAACCACCGATCCTCGAGCCACGTCTGCAGGCGGACATCGTCGCGGGCGTGACCCGCCTCGCGGCGGCGACCGGCCTCGCCGGCCTCGCCAGCGCCGACTGCCTCGTCGACGGCGAGGCCTGGTGGCTGACCGAGATCAATCCCCGCCCGGGGGCGACCCTCGACGTGCTCGACCGGCGCGCGACACCCCTGCTCGGCCTGCATATCGCCGCGAGCCTCGGCCGCCTCGGCGATCCCGAACCCGCACCGGTGGATGCGGCGGCGTCCGAAATCTGCTACGCGGCCAGCGGCTACGCGCCGATACCGCCGATCACCTGGCCGGATTTCGTGCGCGACCGCCCAAGACCCGGCACCACGGTGGCGCGCCACGCGCCCCTGTGCACCCTGTTCGCCACAGGGCCGGACTCGGCCGCCACGAGAGCGATGTTGCGAGGCCGGGCCGCCGAATTGCGGATCCAGCTCGCCCTGACGGAGGGACACCCATGACCACGAGCCCGAGCGGCGCGAAATTCCCGTTTCCGAGCGTCAACGCTCTGACCGCTCCCCTGGTGGAGCGGCTGGTCGCCGATGCCGAGGCCCTGCGCCTGTCCGTGACCACCGAGAACGGCGCCCGCATGATCGATGCCGGCGCCACCGTGCGCGGCTCCATCGAGGCCGGCCGCCGCATCGCCGAGATCTGTCTCGGCGGCCTCGGCACCGTCTCGATCGCGCCGTCCGGCCCGATCGCGTCCTGGCCCTACTCGGTGATCGTGCACGCCGCCGATCCGGTCATCGCCTGCCTCGGCAGCCAGTATGCCGGCTGGTCGCTGGCCGACGAGACCGGGGATTCGGGCTTCTTCGCCCTCGGCTCCGGCCCCGGCCGCGCCGTCGCGGCGGTGGAGGACCTCTACGGCGAGCTCGGCTACAAGGACACCGCGCAGCGGACCGCCCTGGTGCTGGAAGCCGCCGGCGGCCCGCCGGCCTCGGTCATCGCCAAGGTGGCCGAGGCCACAGGCCTCAGCCCCGAGCAGCTCACCTTCATCTACGCCCCGACCCAGAGCCTGGCCGGCTCGACCCAGGTCGTCGCCCGCGTCCTCGAGGTGGCCCTGCACAAGGCCCACACGGTCGGCTTCGACCTGCACACGATCGTGGACGGCATCGGTTCCGCGCCGCTCTCGCCGCCGCACCCGGACTTCATCCAGGCCATGGGCCGCACCAACGACGCCATCATCTACGGCGGCCGGGTGCAGCTCTTCGTCGAGGCCGACGAGGCCGACGCCCGGCAGCTCGCCGAGCAGATCCCCTCGTCGAACTCCGCCGACCACGGCGCGCCCTTCGCCGACATCTTCTCCCGGGTGAACGGCGACTTCTACAAGATCGACGGCGCCCTCTTCAGCCCGGCCGAGGTCATCGTCACCTCGGTCACCACCGGCAAGAGTTTTCGCGGTGGCAAGCTGATGCCGGAGCTGGTCGAGGCGTCGTTCCGCTGACCGGACGTGCAAGAACCCTCCCCCCTCTGCGGGGGAGGGTACCTGCGGAGCAGGCGGGAGAGGGGGCGACGTATCCGGATATGGCGCTCCCCTCATCCGACCCGCTGACGCGGGCCACCTTCTCCCGCAGGGGGGAGAGGGAACCGACGTTGAGGTAGTGAGAAAGCATGCGGATCGGGCTCGCGGCCGATAACGGCAACTGGCACAAGGCACGCCTGAGGGCCGCCCTCGAACAGCTCGGCGCCGCGCCGGTGCTGTTCTCCATGGCCGACGTCGCAGTGGTGACGGGGGGCCCCGAACCCCTGCGGGTGCCCGGCTTCGAGACCCTGCCGGACGGCGTCCTCCTGCGCACCATCGCGGGGGGCACCTTCGAGGCGACCACCATGCGCCTGGGCGTGCTGCACGCCCTGGTGGCCAGCGGCACGACCGTGTGGAATTCCCCGAGCGCGATCGAGCGCTCGGTCGACAAGGCGATGACGAGCCTGCTCATCGACCGGGCCGGCCTGCCGACCCCGGAGACCTACGTGCTCTCGAAGCGGGACGCCGCCGCCGCGGTCGTGGCCCGGGAGGCCCGCCCCGGCCGTCCCCTGGTGCTGAAGCCGCTCTTCGGCTCGCAGGGCGAGGGCCTCCAGCTGATCGAGCGCCCCGAGGACCTGCCCGACGAGGAGGCGGTGTCCCGGGTCTACTACCTGCAGCGCTACATCGCCCGCACCGACGGGCTGTGGCGCGACTACCGGGTCTTCGTCTGCGAGGGCCGCGCCATCGCGGGCATGATCCGCGAGGGCGACGGCTGGATCACCAACGTCCATCGCGGGGGCCGGCCGCTGCCCTGGACGATGCCGCCCGCCGCGGCCGAACTCGCCGAGCGGGCCGCCGCGGCGGTCGGCGTCGACTATTCCGGCATCGACCTCGTCGAGGACGGGCAGGGGGGCTACCTCGTGCTGGAGGTGAACTCGATGCCGGCCTGGTCCGGGCTGCAGCAGGTCACCGAGGTCGACATCGCCCTCGCCGTCGCCCGCGGCTTCCTTAACGCCGTGCGGGCCGCCCGTCCGCCCCGCCTCGTCTCGGCCCTCGGATGATCGCACCCGGGACCGTCGCCGCCGCCTACCGCGCGAGCTGCCTCGACGAGCTCGACGCCCTGAAGCCCGGCAACGTCCACGCCTTCGCCGACGGCCACCGCATGGCGGTGGCGGATTTCGTGACGAGCGCCGAGGTCTCGGCTCCGGCCCTGGCCGAGGCGGGCGCGCCGGTCGGCCGGCGGGTGCTCCGGGCCGTCGAGGCGACGATGGACCGCGTCGGCCAGAACACCAATCTCGGCATCCTGCTCCTCTGCGCGCCCCTCGCCCGGGCGGCGGAGACCGCCCCTCCGCTGCGGGTCGCCCTCGCCACCGTGCTCGACGGCTTCGACGCCGCCGATGCCCGCGACGTCTTCGCGGCGATCCGCCGGGCCAATCCGGGCGGCCTCGGCCGGGCCGAGCGCTACGACGTCACCGATTCGCAGGGTCCCGATCCACAAGGCCCCGCCTCGCTTCGGGCCGCCATGGCGGAGGCCGCCCCGCGCGACGCCATCGCGCGGGCCTACGTGACGGGCTTCGCCGATCTGTCCGCCATCGGCCTGCCGGCCCTGGCCGCGGCCCGGGCGCGGGGTCTCGCCCCTCCCTGGTGCACCACCGCCCTGTATCTCGCCTATCTCGCCCGGGTGCCCGACAGCCACGTGGCGCGCAAGCACGGCCCCGACCGGGCGGAGGCCCTGCGGGCCGAGGCCGAGGCGCTGCTCGCCCTCGATCTCGCCGCGGCCCCCGTGGACGCCCTCCTCGACCGGGACCGCGCCTGGAAGGCGGCCCGACTCAATCCGGGCACCAGCGCGGACTTCACGGTGGCGACGCTGTTCCTCGACCGCCTCCTCCGGGCCGAAGCCTGAATCCGGCCGATCGACCGGGATTTCACGGCCTCTCGGGAAGGTTCCGTCCACCGATGAATAAATTGCCAAGCCGACCGGGCTGCGCAGGGTTGTTCCCGGCCGGACCCCAGAGTAGGGTCCGCGCCGCGATCCGGGCTAACCGGTCCGGTCCCTCGATGGACTGGACGCCGTGAACAAGGATAGCTGCCGGCCGCCCCCTGAGCTCGGGAGCGGCCACGTCTTTTCAAGACTTTGGGAGAAACCCCACATGGCGAAGATCAACAAGGTTCTGGTCGGCGAAGCCCTCGTCGGCGATGGCAACGAAGTCGCCCACATCGATCTGATCATCGGACCGCGCGGTTCGCCGGCCGAGGCCGCTTTCTGCAACGGCCTCGTGAACAACAAGCACGGCTTCACCAGCCTGCTCGCGGTCATCGCGCCGAACCTGCCCTGCAAGCCCAACACCCTGATGTTCAACAAGGTCACCATCAACGACGCCCGTCAGGCCGTCCAGATGTTCGGCCCTGCCCAGCACGGTGTCGCCAAGGCCGTTCAGGATTGCGTGGCCGAGGGCACGATTCCCGCCGATGAGGCCGACGACCTGTTCATCCTGGTCGGCGTGTTCATTCACTGGGAAGCGGCCGACGACGCCAAGATCCAGAAGTACAACTACGACGCCGTGAAGCTCTCCATCGAGCGCGCCGTCAAGGGCGAGCCCACCGCTGCCGTCGTCACCGAGCAGCGCAACTCCGCGTCGCACCCCTTCGCGTCGAACGCTTAGATCGGGGGCAGTCCTGGGCAGAGCGCGCCTCCGCCCGCACCGCGGGGCCTGCTCCAGCGACTGGCTTCCATCTTCCTCGGACGATGAACATGAGACGGGGCGGCCTTCGGGCCGCCCCTCTTTTTTGGGCGCGCCCTCAGCCGCGCAGCGTCCCGTCATGGATGGCGGAGGCCACGAGGGCGCCGGCCACGCCGCGGCGGCGCAGGACCTCCACATCCGCCGGGCCCCGCACACCGCCCGCCGCGTAGAGGCGCGTCGCCGGGCTCGACGCCGCCACCGCCGCCAGACGGTCGAGGTCCGGCCCCGCCCCGACGCCGATCCGCCCGAGGGTCATCACGATGACGTCGCGCGGCCAGTGGGCCGGCGTGTCGTGCAGGCTGGACGGCCCGAGGCGCTCGCCCTCCCGCGTATCGAGCGAGAACACGGCACGCTCCCCCAGGGCGCGCACGAGCCCTTCGTCGGCCTGGCTCTCGCTGCCGATCACCGGCCGGCCGAGACCGGTCGCCAGGAAGGCCTCGACCCCGGCCGGCCCGGAAAATCCCGCATCGACCCAGAGGGTGATGCCGGGGCAGGCGGCCGCGATCGCGGCGAGGCTCGCCCGGTCGGGGGCCGCGCTGTCGACGATCGCGTCGAGGTCGGCCACGTAGAGGATGCGGGCCGGCACCGCCGCCAGGAGCCCGCGGGCGACGTCCGCCGGCGCCGACCCCTTTGCCAAGGGCGTCACGATCGGGGCATAGGAAGCACGGTCTCCGGCCCGCGCCCGCACCACCGCTCCGTGGCGCAGGTCGAGCACCGGAATGATCTCGAATTCGTCCGCCATCCGGCTTTCTCCCGTGTTCAGGCCCGCCCGTGACCCCACAGACTCCATCCCCTGACACGCCGGTGATCGGCTGGGATCTCGGCGGGGTCCATGTCAAGGCGGCCCTGGTCCGCGACGGCCGCGTCGCGGCCGTGGTGCAGGCGCCCTGCCGCCTCTGGCGCGGGCTTCCCGCCCTCGACGAGACCCTGGCGCAGCTGCCCGACTGGGCGCGGGACACGGCCGATCACGTCGTCACCATGACGGGGGAACTCACCGACTGCTTCGCCGGCCGCACCGACGGCGTGCGGCAGATTTCCGCCTGGGCCGAGGCGACCCTCACCGGCCGGGTGCGGATCTATGCCGGCCGGTCCGGCCTCCTCGCCCCCGAAGCCGCCGCGGCGCACGCCGCCGACATCGCCTCGGCGAACTGGCACGCCACCGCCGCCCTGATCGGCCGCCAGGTCGCCGACGGGCTCCTCGTCGATATCGGCTCCACCACGGCCGACTTGATCCCGATCGCCGCCGGGGTTCCGGTGGCGGCCGGCTACAGCGACGCCGAGCGCCTGGAGACGGGGGAACTCGTCTATACCGGGGTGGTGCGCTCGCATCTCGTGGCGCTGGCCGACCACGCCCCGTTCCGGGGCCGGCGCACCGGTCTGATGGCCGAGACCTTCGCCACGGCCGCCGACATCCATCGCATCCTCGGCGACCTGCCGGAGGGCGCCGACCAGCAGCACAGCGTCGACCTCAAGGGCAAGTCGATTCCCGAGAGCGAGACCCGCCTCGCCCGCATCGTCGGCCGCGACCGCGACGAGGGCAGCGCCGCCGAGTGGCGCGCCCTGGCGGCCCATTTTGCAGAACGTCAGCTTCGGCTGCTGCACGATGCGGCGGCCCTGGTGCTCTCGCAGCGGCCCCTGCCGGACGCGGCGCCCGTGGTGGCGTGCGGCGCCGGCCGCTTCCTCGCCGAACGCCTGGCCGCGCGCCTCGGACGGCCGGTCGTCGCCTTCACCGACCTGATCGCCGGCCGCCTCGCCGAGGCCGGGGCCGACTGGGCCTCCACCTGCGGCCCCGCCGTCGCCGTGGCGCTGCTGGCCGCCGATCCGTCCTGATCCCCTGGAGAGACCCCGCGCATGAGCACGCCGCAGAAACTCGCCCGCATCCTCGCCACCCGCTCCGGCGGCGGCATCGAGCTCGCCCTCGCCACCGAAACCGGCCAGACCGTGCGGGTGCTGGCGACGCAGGACCAGATCGACATGCTGGTGGACGAGCTGGAGGACATCCTGAACTCGCCCGAGGGACCTGACGCGCCCGAGCCGCCGGCGGCGGCGTGAGGGGCTAAGGTGCGCAGGCTCTCGGGTCGGAGCTCGCGGCTCGGTCCCGTCCGTGTGCGCCCCTTCGGAAGCTTCGCTTCGCGCCAGCCTAGTCGAAGAGGAGCGGCGTCCGGGTCGGGCGGTCTGCGCACCTCAATCGCGCAGCCGGGATGCGCAGTTTGCACGACGATCCGAACCACCTTGAGGCACGCGTCGCGAACCAGAAGAAGCTGGCTTGACCAACATGATGGCTAAACCGTCGCAAAAAACATGGACACCCAGTGCCCTATCGTTACTGGCATTGATGTTTTTCGCTTTCGCACAAGTCTTTTCCTATAAATTGATATCGGGCTCAAAAAAAACAAATCTATATACAAGAGAACCAGAGCTATAGAGCCTCATCGAATTATATAGGAAATACCGGAGGTCGAAACTCTTCAGCAAAATATCGGCTACGATTTGAGATGAATACAAATAATGGTGTCGTTAGTTGTGACGTCGTAAAACTGGTCGACATCCCTGCGGCTCCGATCCTTTCAAATCACGTCACAGTCACGCCGCGACCAAACACCTGCAACGATCCATACTTGACCGATCTCGAGTTCTGGCCGCATTTTGACGCATGGCTTGGCCTTGGCTTCACCGCTTTTGGCGGGGGCCTCCTGGTCGCCTCCGCTCTCTGGCATAGGCGCTCAGTGATGGAAGCGCTTGCAAAGAAATCTTCGGGTTCAGCAACCAGACCAAACACGGCAGCCACAAACCACTAGCCGCATGTGCCAACGATACAATCGCCTTCCGCTCAAGGTCGGATGCGGAACAGCCGCTTCGGGGCGACAGGCCCGGGTCAGCGCTCCGCCCGGTCCGGCCCCTCACGCGCAGCGCACCCCGCCTCCGACACTCACCGCAAGAAATCCCCGAACGCGCGCGGCCCGTCCGGGACCTTGATCTCGCCCGTCACCTTGAGCGTGGTCGCGTCGATCAGACTCAGGGTGTTCGAGCCCCAGTTCGCCACCGTGAGGGTGCGGCCGTCGCGGGAGGCGGCGATGCCCTCGGGGTGGTCGCCGACCTCGATGGCGGCGACGTTGGTCAGCGTCTTCAGGTTGAACACCGTGACGGTGCCCGAATACTGGTCGGTGACGAAGCCGCGCGGGCCGGCCAGCGCGATCACGTAGGGCCGCTCGCCGGTGGTCACCCGTCCGATCTCGAGCCGGCCGGGCACGTCGATCACCGAGACGTCGTTCGAGGTCACGTTGGCGGTGTAGGCGCGGGCGCCTTCGGCATCGAGGGTGATGCCGAACGGATGCTGGCCCACCGGGATCTTCTGGACTTCCCGGGCCGTGGCGACGTCGACCACCGAGACCGAATCGCCCTCGCGGTTGGCGACCAGCAGCGTGGCGCCGTCGAGAGTCACGGCGAGGCCGGACGGGGAGGCGCCGACCTGGATCTCGGTCACCAGCGTCGTGCCGTCGGGCGAAACCACGAAGATGCGGCTGCCGTACCAGTCGGCCACGTAGACGGCGCCGGATTTCGGATTGACCGCGATGCCCAGCGGCCCGCCGGGCAGCGCGAGGGTGCGGGTCACCGTGCGGGTGGCGAGGTCGACCACCGCGAGGCCCGGCCCCTCGGGGCGGGTGACGTAGGCGGTCCGTCGGTCGGGCGAAAGAGCGATGCCGGCCGGCGCGCCGTCGATGGGGATCTGGGCGGCTACGCTGCCGGCTTCGAGATCGACGATCGCAAGGGTGTTGGCGCCCTGCGCGGTGACGAGGGCCTCGTCGGCCCGGGCCGGCGCGCCGAGCAGCAGCAGGCCGAGAAGCGGGAGGCCGAGACGTGTGCGGCCGAGATACGTGGGGCCAAGGCGTGGCAGGCCGGGGAGGAGAGGGCCGGCGAAGCGCCGGCCCGTCCCCGTTCTCGAACGTGGAGCGATCAAGAACCGCTCTTCTCGAGCTTGGCCTTGAGGGCGTCGAGGCCCGTGCGATAGAGGCCGCGCACGGCCTTCTGGGAGGCCTCGTCGTTCAGCTCGGGCGGCGGATCGTTGTTCATGTAGCCGCGGTAGAAGGCGCCGTCCCAGACGACCTTGGACTTGCCGCCGCCGGCATCCTCGACCTTGAGGGTGGAGGAGTAGTCGTTCACCGGCAGGGTCTTCACGTCGACCTTGGTGATCCGGTACGAGTAGCTCATCTTCTCGGCGGAGTACTTGTACAGCTCTTCGTCGACGGTGGCGCCGCCCTTGAGCGTCAGCGTCCGGGTCGCCTTGACCTCGTTGCCGCCCTTGCCCTCGGTCTTCTCGACCGGCGGCAGCCAGCTCATGTCCTGGAAGTTGCCGATCACGGCCCAGACCTTGTCGGGAGCCGCGTTGATCTCGACGGTCTCCTCGACCTTCTTGCGGGTCGGGCCGTGCGCCTGGGCGCCGAACGACACGACGGCGAAGGCCGCCACGGTCGCCAGAGTGAGTAGCTTCATCGGGTCCTCGTCTCCTCGGGAAAGCACAGTCTAGGGTGCTGGGGGGGAACGCTCGAGGATGCGGTCGTCGCGGCCGAGGGCCGCAGCGACCTTGTCCTCGATCCAGTCCCAGGCCTCGCGCTCGGCGGGCCCGGCGGTCTTGGCGATCGCGATGGCGTGGTAGCGCATCTCGGTCAGGATCTTGTCGGGCTCCAGCATGTGCAGGCGGGTGGAGAGGATCGCCGCCTCCAGCACCGCCGCCTGCGCCCGGTTATAGCCGAAGAACGGCATGTGCGCGGCCGAATGGACCATCCGTCCCCGGTAACGCGGCCGCACCGGGTCGTCCTCGATCGCCACCACCTCGAACTCCGCATGGCCGAAGCTCTCGGCGAGGCGGCGCCCGGCGATCCGGTCGCAGGGCAGGGTCGCCCAGTCGCGCCGGCCGGTGACGGCGCCGGCGATCACCCGCACGTCGCTGGGGCTCGAGGCGGCGAAGACCGGGGTGTCGGCGAGGTTGAGGATGGTGGGGGAGGGCCGGAACGGGGCCAGGATCCAGTCCGCCCCGTCCTGGATCAGCCCGAACGGCACCAGGTGCAGCGCGCCGTCGCGGGCGGTGGTGGTCACCACGGTCTCGAGGATCAGCGGCACGGGATCAGGCCTCGCCCGCCGGCACGCGCTCGCCCGCCGGCACGAGCTTGCCGCAGACGATGCGCGCGTCCGCGTCCGGGGGCGTCTCCGACACCGCGTCGGCGGCCGGCGTCCGATCCGGCCCGGTGGTTTCCGGCGAGGCCGCGCCGGCCTCGACCGGGGTCGCGTCGCGGGCGGCCGTCTCGGCGGCGGACGGCCCGGAATGCTTCGTGTGCCCGGCCTTCTTGAAGGCGGTGGTGTCCTCCACCTCGGCATCGGCGGCCGCGCCCCAGGCCAGGGCCTCGTCCTGCACGTAGCGCTTGCCCAGCCGCCAGGCGGTCTCGGCCTTGGTCAGCTCTCCGCCGAGATAGAAGGCGTGGGCGCCGTCGCTCGCCAGGTCGCCGGTTCTCTGGAGGTCGGGGAAGAACGCCATCGCGTCGGTGCCGATCGCGTGGACGTCGCGGTTGAACACGTGGATGCCGTCCTCGGCCACGGCGATGCGGTAGTTCGGGTCCTTCACCTCGGCCGCCTGCATCGCGATCTCGTCCGGGGTCTGCACATAGGGCCGCTTGTCGTGGAGCGCCAGCAGGCTCCGGCCATAGCCCTTGGGCAGGGCCGAATCGGCACGGGCCGCGAACATCACCCGTCGGGCGGCGTCGTGCTCCTCCACCGTGCGGCGGGTGTGGTTCGAGACCTGGACGATGAGCACGTTGCGGATGGCGAGCTCCGAACACATGCCCACCAGCAGGGCGGTGACGCCGAGGCTGTCGGCCTCGGTCAGCTCGGTGAGGTTGCCGGTGCCCATCATCATCTCGATGCCGGGCCAGCGCCGCCGGGTCTCGTGGTAGCGGGTGATCGACTCGACGAAGCCGAAATGGATCGGCTCCAGGATCGGGTCGGCCATGTAGGGCCGCCCGGCCTTCTCCATGCGTTCGATGGCCCGGTCGAGGGAGGGCAGGTCGTCGGGCCGCACCGGCACCAGCACCGGCACGGCGTCGGTCTCGAAGGCCAGATCCAGGGTCTGCTCGTTGAGGCTGAGCAGGTAGTCGGCTCCCGCCCGGGCCCCGCGCGTCAGCTCGTCGAGGGAGAACGAATCGACGCTCACCTTCAGTCCGGCGCCCTTCAGCAGCCGAACGCAATCCTCAAGATGCGGGAAGTCGGTATCGGGCAGGCCGCCGAGGTCGATCACGTCGGCCCCGCGCCGGGCGAGGTCGAGGCCCTTGGCCAGGATCTGCTCGGGCGTCATCTTCGAGGCGTCGACGATCTCGGAGAAGATGCGCAGGTCGTGACGCGACAGGTCCACCTGGCGCCCGGCGAGTCCCAGATAGGCCGGCAGGTCGACGATCTCGTCGGGGCCGCGCTCCACCGGCAGGCCGAAATGCGCGGCCAGCGCCTCCGGATTGGCCCGGCAGCGCCCGGGCAGGACGATGCGGGTGGCGCCCTCGGGAATCGTCACCCGGCGGCGGATGATCTCCTCCGTCATCAGGGCGGCGACCTTCACGCCCGCATCGGCGATGCTCCAGGCGTAGCGCTCCGGCGGCAGCGTGGCGGCGACCTTCTCCAGGCGCGCCTTGGCCATGCGGCCGGTGATGAAGACGAGGTGCTCGGGCGAGCCCTGCGCCGGCGGGACCGGTCCGGATGGCGTCGGGGTGCTCATGCGGCGGCCCTCCGCAGGTCCGTGCCGGGGCCGAGGATCTCGATGCGCCCGGGATAGCGTTCGGCGAAGGCCGGGAAGGCCGCATCGACCAGACCCATCCGGGCGAGGTCGGTCCAGCGGGTGCGCAAGGGGCGGTCGACCGCCTTCACCAGGAGGCAGAGCGGCGCCCCTACGGCGCCGGCGAGCCAGAGCGCGAGGCTGTCGGAGGTGACCTCCCAGGTTTCCGGAATGTCGGGATGCCCGGCCTTGAGGGCGACGGGGTCCCAGACCGGGACCCGCCCGGCCGCGAGGGCGTCCGCGATGGCCGCGAGGTCGCGGGCGACGACGAGACGCGGCTCCAATTCCGAAACAATCTCGGCCATGTGACCCATGGCGTCGAGGGCGAGGCGATGGGCGAGGGCGTCGGGAAAGCCCAGCGCGCTCTGCGTCGTCCGCACCGCGTCGGCGAAGGGGCCGCCCCCGGGCACGAGGAGGCAGGGGCCGAGTTCGCCGTCGGCGAGGCGCACGAGCTGCGCCCGCAGGCGGCGGGCATCGGCGACGAGGCTGCCGCCGATCTTCACCACGGTCGGGGCGGTGCCCGCGCCCATCAGGCGGCGTCCCGCCGGGACTGGCCGCGCAGGAGGCGCACCGCCTCCGCCACCCGGGCGGGATCGAGACCGCCCCTGCGGTCGCTTGCCGCGCAGAGGCCGCCGCGAAACCCGAGATAGCCCGCCCCGAGGGGGGCCAGGATGGCGATGTCGGCGAGCGCCAGGGAGCCGGCGAGGCCCGAGACCAGGCCGTGCGCCCGGCAGGTCCGGGTGAAGGCCGCCAGGGCCGGCAGAACTAGGTGGTCGGTGAGGCGGCGGCCATCCTTGGCGGCGGTGTCGATCATGGCTCCGACGAATCCGGCGCGCGCCAGGCGCGGCACGAGGTCGAGGGCGCCGCCCGCCTCGGCGAACAGCACCGCGATCAGGCGGCCCGGCGCGGCGCCGGCGGCCTCGGCGAGATCGTCGTCCGACCACGCGGCCCGCACCGCCACCTTCACGAAGCCGACGCCGGTCGCCGCCATGGCGTCGATGCAGGGGCGCAGGGCCGGCCGGTCCGGCTCGCCCGCCACCGCGCTGGTGCGCGCTTCGCCCGCGACCCGCGCCACGATGGCGCGGACGCGGTCGGGCGGGAGGGCGCCGAGCGCCCCGCGGTCGGGGTCCTTGGCATCGACGAGGTCGGCGCCCGCGCGGGCGGCCAGGACGGCCTCGTCCGCGTCCCGCACGCTCACGAGGAGGCGCGGCACGGACGCGTCGGAAGCGAAGGGGGGGCAGGCGCGGGACGAGGACATCAGCGCGGGTTTCGGTTGCTCGGGATGGACCAACGACGACGCCCGGGTCGGGAAGCGCCGCACCCGTGACGGCGCGGCCGGGGCAGGTTCGGCCTCGAGCGGGAGCTTCCGGCCGGAACGGGGCCTAGCGCATGGACCGGAGGAAGGGAAACCCCCCGGCGTCGAAAGCTTGCCCGATCACGACCGGTTCGGGAGCGGCTCGGCCAGGATGCGATTCTTCACCACCCAGCGCATGGCATGGGCCCAGGTGTCGTCGGTGTCGGCGCGGATCACCACGCGGCCGCCGCGGATGACCTTGCCGGTGGCCGATTCCGCGATGGTGACGGTGAGGTTGAAGATCTGGTTGGACCCCTTCTCGACGTAGCCGCTGACCGCGAGGTCGGCCCCGAGGGTCTTGGCGATGGCGGCGGCGCAGCCGTCGCACTTGTAGAGCGGCGCCTGCTTGGCGATCTCGGCGGCCTGGGGCGCCACGTCGACCGGCTCGACGCTGTCCCCGAGCGCCTTGCGCAACTCGTCGGTGACCAGCCCGAGGCGCCGGACCTCGTCGGGCCGGGCCTTGCGGCCGCCGACCACGCCGGGATCGAACAATTCGACGCCGAAGATGGCGGCCTTCTCCGGAGCGGCCTGCGCCGGAGCGGCGAGGGCACCGGCCGCCGTCACGACGGCAAGGGCCCATCCCAGGCGGGAGCGGGCCGGGGACGGCACCGAAGACCGATCCGTGCAAGACCGGATCATGGAAGACTGGACCCTGGAAGACAGGACCATGGGGAGAACTCTCCGCAGGACGCCGGAAGCGACGGGAATCGGGAAACGCGCCGGCACGGTCCGCGATCCCGCCCGCGCCATCCGTTCCGCACGATTTGCGGTTCCGCGCGATTGAGGGCGCAGTATGAAACGGCCGCGAAACGGACGGGCGCCCCCTTGTCGCACGCGGCCGGGGCTCGATCCCGCACCTTCCCGAGGGGCCGGGTCGAAGCCCTTAGAAAGCCCTTATCAATCCGCGATTGAGCGCGGGTCCGCAATGTTGTTAGCCTGCCGACCACATGCACAATCCTGCCCGCATCCTCCTCGCCCCGCTCGCCCTCGGCCTCTTCGGCCTCGGCTTCACCGGCGTCCCGGCCGCACGGGCCCAGGAACCCGTTGCCAAGGAAACCGCGGCCCAGGGATCCGTGGCCGCGCCCGCGATCGTCCCGAGCGAGACCGCGATCGGGTTCATCTACCGGCCGGAGGTGGCGCCTTCGTCCTACGACGCGGAGGCCGTGCCGGAGGACGAGGGCGTGGCCGGCGCCCGGATGGCGGTGAAGGACAACAACAACACCGGCCGCTTCACCAAGCAGACCTACCGGCTGGACGAGGTCGCCCTGGAGCCCGGCTCGGGCAGCGACGGCGGCCAGAAGGCCGTGGCGGCGGCCCGCGACCTCGCGGGGCGGGGCATCCGCTACCTCGTCGTGGCGCTGCCGGCGGACGAGGTGCTCGCCGTCGCCGACGCGCTCAAGGGGCAGGGCGTCACGGTCTTCAACATCGCGGCGCCCGACGATCGCCTGCGCGGGGCCGATTGCCGGCGCAACGTCTTCCACGTCATCCCCAGCCGGGCGATGCAGACCGACGCCCTCGCGCAGTTCTTCACCCTGATGCGCTGGCGCAAGATGTTCCTCATCGTCGGGCCGCAGGAGAACGACCGGCTCTATGCCGAAGCGTTCAAGAACTCGGCCCGGAAGTTCGCCCTCAAGATCAACGCCGAGAAGCCCTGGACCTTCGGGCCGCTCGCCAAGGCGCGGGGCGACACGCCGACCCGCTCCGAGGCGATGGTCTTCACGCGGGGGGTGGACTACGACCTCGCCGTGGTGGCCGACGAGGCCGGCGACTGGGGCGACTACGTTCCGTTCCGCACCGTGGACCCGCGCCCGGTGGCCGGCACGCAGGGGCTGATCGCCACCACCTGGCACCCGATGCTGGAGACCTGGGGGGCGGCCCAGGCCCAGAACCGGTTCCGGCGCCAGAGCGGCCGGCTGATGCGGCCCCTCGATTACCAGGCCTGGGCGGCGGTGCGCTCGGTGGGCGAGGCGGCGACTCAGAAGAAGACCGCCGATCCGGCGGTGCTGGCCCCCTATTTCGCCGAGCCGACCTTCAGCCTGCCGGCCTACAAGGGCGTCTCCCTGACCTACCGCCCCTGGGACCACCAGCTGCGCCAGCCCCTCATCGTGGTGCAGCCCAAGGCCCTGGTCTCGGTGGCGCCCGAGCAGGGCTTCACCCACCAGCGCACGCCGCTCGACACCCTCGGCATCGACCTGCCGGAAACCACCTGCAAGTTCGCGGATTGAGCCCTCACGTTCGCGGGAGGCCCCGGCCGATCCGCGACCGCCTGCGGCAACGCGGTCCTGTGCCCGCTTGCAGTCCCGCGCTCCCCGTGAGACGGGGCTGCACTATAGTAACGCCCGATCAATCGCGCACGACACAGCGATGGCCCAGAGGAGGAACCCCATGAGCCGCGGCTTCAGGGCAGGCGCGCCCGGTACGGTACTGGGCCTGGCCTTGCTGGCCGGCCCGTCGTTGGCGGGCCTGTCGCTCGCCGGCGTGTCGCCGGCGCAGGCCTATACGGTCTACGTCACCAACGAGAAGGGCAACTCCGTCAGCGTCATCGACACCGAGACGATGGCGGTGACCGGCACCTGGAAGGTCGGCCGGCGTCCGCGCGGCGTCACCACCAGCAAGGACGGCAAGGAACTCTTCGTCTGCGCCAGCGACGACGACCGCATCGACGTGCTCGACACCAGCACCGGCAAGGTGGTGCGCTCGCTGCGCTCCGGCCCCGATCCGGAGCAGTTCATCCTCGGCCCCCAGGGCAACCTGCTCTACGTCGCCAACGAGGACGACAGCCAGGTCACCGTCATCGACGTCGAGAAGAACAAGGTCCTGGCCGAGGTGCCGGTGGGTGTCGAGCCGGAGGGCATGGGCCTGTCGCCGGACGGCAAGATCCTGGTGAACACCTCCGAGACCACCAACATGGCGCACTTCATCGACACCACGACCTTCGCGGTGATCGACAACGTGCTGGTCGATGCCCGCCCGCGCTTCGCCGAGTTCACGGCGGACGGGAAGTATCTCTGGGTCTCGGCCGAGGTCGGCGGCACCATCAGCGTCATCGACGTCGCCGCCCGCCGGGTGATCAAGAAGATCACCTTCAAGATCCCGAGCGTGAACGACGAAGCGATCCAGCCCGTCGGCATCCGCATCACCAAGGACGGCACCAAGGCTTTCGTGGCGCTCGGCCCGGCCAACCGCATCGCGGTGATCGACGCCAAGACCTACGCGGTGGAGAAGTACCTGCCCGTGGGCCAGCGCGTCTGGCAGCTCGCCTTCACGCCGGACCAGAAGCTGCTGTTCTCCACCAACGGCTCCTCGAACGACATCTCGGTGGTGGACGTGGCGGCCGAGAAGGTGGTGAAGAGCATCCCCGTGGGGCTTCTGCCCTGGGGGGTCGCGGTCTCGCCGAACTAGGCACGCGCCCCTCAGGAAGGCTTCCGGATTGGCTCATCCGCGTTTCCGGCAGCTAGACGCGTCCCTCTCCCCCTTGTGGGGAGAGGTTGGGAGTGGGGGTGGTGCCGCTGGCCCCGGGGGCCTGAGGGTCACCCAGCCCCACCTCCAACGCCTCCCCACAGGGGAGGAGAGCTCCGTGAGATCGAAAACGACGACCGCTCCAAGGCGGCACCGCCCTCGGGCGGCCAACGGGAGGACAACGAATGACGCGAACGATGCAGCTTGCCGCCCTCGCCCTGGCGGCGTGTCTCGCCACCGGTCCGGCCGGGGCCCTCGACCTGACGAAGAAGCGCCAGAACCTGCCCGATCTCGTCTTCGGCAACGAGGAGGGCAACGACTTCGTCGTGGAGAACAAGGAGATCGAGCTTGAATCCGGCAAGGCCTACCGCCTGCGGATCGTCGCCAAGGGCCGGCAGGAGTACAAGTTCTACGCCACCGAGTTCTTCCGCAACATCTGGTTCAACCAGATCGTCATCCAGCACCTGGAGATCCACGGCAGCGGCCCGCCGGACCACTTCGAATTCGACGATCCGGGCGAGATCGCGATCGAGTTCGTGGCCATCCGGCCCGGGGAGTATCCCTGGTCGGTCCATGGCCTCGAATCCAAGGGCATGACCGGCAAGTTCATCGTGAAGTAGGACCCCTGTTGATGCGCGCGCCCCCGGTTCTTGCCTTCTCCGTCCTCCTCGTCCTCGTCCTCGGGAGCGTCGCCGCCCACGCGGACGACAAGGCCGCCTGCGTGGAGGGCATCGCGATGATCAAGGCCGAACTCGCCAAGCCCGCCCCGGAGGCGGCCCAGCCCAAGCTCAACAAGGCCCTGCGGGTGGCCGAGCGCGAGTTGGGGGAGGGCGAGTTCGACGAGTGCCTCGACGCGGTCGGCGACGCCCGGCGGGCCTTGAAGCCGTGAGCGCAAGCCCCGCCCTCGAGGTCGCCCATGTCAGCCACCGCTTCGGCACGCGGGCGGCCCTGTCCGACGTCTCCCTCAGCGTGCCCCGCGGGCACTTCACCGCCCTGCTCGGGCCGAACGGGGCGGGCAAGACCACCCTGTTCTCGGTGATCACCCGGCTCTACGCGAACCAAGACGGCCAGGTCTCGATCCTGGGCCATGCCCTCGACCGGGAGCCGAGCCGGGCGCTGGCCCGCCTCGGCGTGGTGTTCCAGGCCCGCACCCTCGACACCGACCTCACCGTCGCGCAGAACCTGCTCTACCACGCCAGCCTGCACGGCATCACCCGCAAGGCCGCCAAGGCGCGGATCGAGAGCCTGCTCGCCCGCGTCGGGCTGCGCGACAGGCGGGACGACAAGGTCCGCACCCTGTCCGGCGGCCAGTCCCGCCGCATCGAGATCGCCCGCTCCCTGGTGCACGAGCCCCGGCTGCTGCTCCTCGACGAGCCCACCGTCGGCCTCGATCTCGAATCGCGCGCCGACATCGTCGCCATCGTGCGCGCCCTGGTGCGCGAGGAGGGATTGTCGGTGCTCTGGGCCACCCACATCTTCGAGGAGATCGACGCGGGCGACGACGCGGTGGTGCTGCACAAGGGCCGCATCGTGGCGCGCGGCACCGCCGGCTCCATCGCCCGGGGCGACGAGACCCTGGAGGCGGCCTTCCGCCGCCTCGTCGCCGAACCCGCCCGGCAGGCCGCATGAGCACGATCGAGCGCACGCCCCCCCATCCGGCCGTCTCGGCACAGGCCGAGACGCCCGTGCCCCATCTCGGGCGCCTCGACGCGGTCGGCTACCTGATCTGCCTCGGCGGCATCGTGCGGCGCGAGCTGCTGCGCTTCTTCAACCAGAAGGAGCGCTTCTTCTCGGCGCTCGTGCGCCCCCTGGTCTGGCTGTTCATCTTCGCGGCGGGCTTTCGCAACACGCTCGGCGTCTCGATCGAGCCGCCCTACCAGACCTACGTGCTCTACGAGGTCTACGTGGTGCCGGGCCTCGCCGTGATGATCCAGCTCTTCAACGGCATGCAATCCTCCCTCTCGATGGTCTACGACCGCGAGGTCGGCTCGATGAAGGTGCTGCTCACCAGCCCCTATCCGCGCTGGCTGCTGCTGCTGGCCAAGCTGATCGCCGGCGTCACCGTCTCGGTGGTGCAGGCCTACGCCTTCCTGGCCATCGCGTGGTTCTGGGAGCTCGACATCCCGGCCATCGGCTACGTGGCGGCGCTGCCGGCCTTCATCGCCTCGGGACTGATGCTCGGCGCCATCGGCCTGCTGCTCTCCTCCATGGTCAAGCAGCTGGAGAACTTCGCCAGCGTGATGAACTTCGTGATCTTCCCGATGTTCTTCGCCTCCTCGGCGCTTTACCCGCTCTGGCGCATCCGCGAATCCTCCGAGACCCTGTACTGGATCTGTCAGGCAAACCCCTTCTCCCACGCCGTGCAGCTCGTGCGCTTCGCCCTCTACGGGCAGTTCGAGCCGGTCGCCTGCGCAGTGGTCGTGGGCACCACCCTCGCCTTCTTCACCCTCGCCGTCGTGGCCTACGATCCCGGCCGTGGCATCATGGCCCGGCGCGGCGGCCCGGCCGGAGACAATTCCTGATGACCGTTCGCACGATGTCCGCCCGTACCCTGATGAGCCTCGCCGCCCTCGCCCTCGGGGCCGGAACGGCCCTGGCCCAGCCCAAGGGCGATCCCGACTGGCCCTGCGTCCAGCGCAAGGTCTCGACCCTCAGCCCCGGTACGGTCTGGACCGGGCCGGACCTCGAGGCCGCCGGCGCCTGGGGCGACGATTTCGAAGCGGCGGCGCTCGCCCAGAAGATCGCCTCGCGGCGCACCGCCCTCGACGAGGTCGACCCGCTCCTCGACGCCTTCGCCGCCAAGGTCGGCCCCGAGAAGGACAAGCGCCTGACCCGCGTCTTCGCCGGCGTGTTCGAGGTCATCAACGGCGAGCGCAACAAGGTGATCTCGGGCATCGGCCGCTACGCCCAGGGGCAGCGCCGCATGGCCGAGCGCATCCGCGACGAGGCCGATCAGATCAGCGCCACCAAGGACGGTCCGAGCGCCCAGGACGCCCGCGACATCCCCAAGGACGCCTCCGAGCTGGAGACCAAGTTCACCTGGGACCGGCGCATCTTCCAGGAGCGCAGCCAGTCCCTGACCTATGTCTGCGAGGTCCCGACCCTGCTGGAACAGCGCCTCGGCGAGATCGCCCGGCGAATCCAGGCGCGCCTTTGAGGGCAGGGGGCCGGCCCCGGCCAGCACCCTTGCGGTCGCCATTGCCAGTTTATCCCGGGTGCCTTGCTGAAACGTCCTTAAGGCCTTGAAATCAGGCCCGAAATTGTGTCCGCGACGCCACGCCGGACGGCCAAGCAAGCTTTGGCGTCGCAAATCCACGGAAACGGCCCGCCGCACGATTGTTCTTCATCCTGGATCCTCTCAAAGGTGTGACCGAAGCCCCGGACAAGGGGCAGGGACACCAAGACGACCGAGGGGCTGGGGATGATGAAGCGGACCTTGCGCGGCAGCCTGTTGCTGTCGGTGGCACTGATCCCGGGCGCGGTCTGCGCCCAGGGCGTCGCGCCGGCGGGTGGGCAGCAGGCGGTGACGCTGAGCGAACTCGACGTGGTGGCGACCACGCCGGTGAGCGCCACGGGCGGCGGCGGCGGCGTCTCGCTCTACAGAATCCCCAACACGGTCGAGACCGTCACGGCGGCCGACTTCGCCCAGGACCGGGCGACCCTCGACCCGACCTTCACCCTCGCGCGCAAGACGCCGGGCGTGAACCTGTCGGACGGGCAGGGCAACAGCTTCCGCCAGACCCTGACCTATCGGGGCTTCGACGCCTCGCCGCTGCAGGGCGCCCCGCAGGGCCTCGCCGTCTACCAGAACGGCGTGCGCATCAACGAAGCCTTCGGCGACGTGGTGAACTGGGATCTGATCCCCTCGGTGGCGATCAACCGGATCGACATCGTCACCGGCAACCCCGTCTTCGGCCTCAACGCCCTGGGCGGCGCCGTCAACATCGAGATGAAGAACGGCTTCACCTGGCAGGGCAAGGAGGTCACCGTCAGCGGCGGCTCCGACGGTCGCATCAGCGGCTCCCTGCAATACGGCGAGGTCATCGGACCCTGGAGCTTCTACTTCGCCGGCGAGGGCCTGCGCGACGGCGGCTGGCGCTTCCGGTCGCCCTCGGAGATCGGCCGCGTCTACGCCGATCTCGGCCACAAGACCCTGGATTCCGAGTTCCACATCATCGCCTCGGGCGCCAAGACCTTCTTCGGCGCCGCCGCCGCCACGCCGGTGGACTTCACCCACGTCAACGAGCGGGCGATCTTCACCTCGCCCCAGACGATCTCCACCGAGCAGGGCCAGATCCAGGTCACCGGCAAGGTCGTGGTCTCGCCGACCTGGGACCTCCAGGGCAACGCCTACGTGCGCCGCCTGAGCCAGTTCGTGATCGACGGCAACGACGGCAATTTCGAGCAGTGCAGCACCCGCTCCAGCAACCGCGGCTTCCTCTGCTTCGAGGATGACGGTTTCGAGCGCGGCGCCCTGAGCGACCGGGCCTTTCGCGACCAGTTCACGATCGTCGGGCGCCAGGGCCAGCGCATCCCGTTCACCACGGGCGTCCCCTACGGCACCCTCGACACCATCCGCACCGAGGCGGTCGGCTACGGCGGAACGCTGCAGGCCACCAACCGCGACCAGGTCTTCGGCCACAACAACACCTTCGTGGTCGGCGGCAGCATCGATGCGGCCAACTACTCCTACAAGTCCTCGAGCACGCTCGGCGTGATCAACCCGGATCTCAGCGTCACCACCGATCCGCTGAACCCGAACTACGGCACCATCCCGGGCCTCGGCACCGAGGCGATCCGCACGGCGGCGGCCCTCGGCATCGCGCCCAGCAACGTCACCGGCTCGAACCTCTACATGGGCCTCTACGCCCTCGACACCTTCGACGTCACCGACGCCCTGTCGCTCACCGCCGGCGCCCGGCTCAACTTCGCCCGGATCTCGACCCAGGACCAGACCGGCTTCTCCCCGGACGTGACGGGCACGCACTACTTCACCAAGGTGAACCCGGTCGTGGGCGCCACCTACCGGTTCTTCCCCTGGCTGAACCTCTACGGCGGCTACTCCGAGTCGAACCGCGCCCCGACGCCCCTCGAGCTCGCCTGCGCCAATCCCGACCGGCCCTGCCTGCTGCCGAACTCGCTCGTGGCCGATCCGCCGCTCAAGCAGGTCACCGGCCAGACCTACGAGGTTGGTTTCCGCGGCACCGTGCCGAACTTCTACGAGAACGGCCTGTTCAACTACAAGATCGGCGCCTTCCGCACGGACCTGCGCAACGACATCCTGCAGGTCGCGGTGCCGGGCAACGCCGCCCGCGGCTACTTCGTCAACGTGCCGGCCACCCAGCGCCAGGGCATCGAGGTCTCGGGCGAGTATGTCGGCGAGCGCCTGAGCCTCTACGGCAACTACGCGCTCATCGACGCCACCTTCCAGTTCGAGGGCGAACTGTCCTCGCCCAACAACCCGTTGGCGGATGACGGCCTGATCAACGTGCGCCGCGGCAACAACGTGCCGCTGATCCCGAACCACCAGTTCAAGGCCGGGTTCAACTACCTGATCACCCCGATCTGGACCTTCGGCATGAACCTGTCGGCCTTCTCTTCGTCCTACTACCGGGGCGACGAGTCGAACATCAACCGCAAGCTGCCGCCCTACTTCACCGCCAACCTGAACACGAGCATCCAGGTCACCCAGAACGTGCAGGTCTTCGCCCTGGTCACCAACCTGTTCAACAACCGCTACGCCAATTTCGGCACCTTCGCCGAGACCGGCGCGGTCGCGGGCAACTTCGTGATCAACGATCCGCGCACCACGACCCTGGTGCAGCCGCTCTCGGCCTATGGCGGCGTCCGGGTGACCTGGTAGACCGACGCGTCGCTTCGGGGGCCTCCCCCGAAGCGCGCGGTCCCTGCGCACGGCGCCCCGGCAAGACCAGGCCGGGCCCGAATGCAGATCTTCCGCCTGACAAGACGAACGGCGCAGCCTCGCGGCTGCGCCGTTCGTTTTTGGTCCGTCCGAACTCACCCCTGAAACCCCACCCTGACCTCACGATCCAGCGATTTTGCCGCTTCGACCCAGGCATGAGTTCAAAACATCCCCGCAGGGGTTGCCGGATTCTCCTGATTCTTCTACCAGATGGCAAGTTGAGTCGTCGACTCGACTCGCCATGACTCGGGCCGACTCGCCCCCGTCATGTCCTTCTCGGGGAAGTACCTGACAGTTCTTCCCGATGATCTTCGGAGTATTCAGAGATGTCGTCCCGCCTGTCCGCCGTCACCCTCCTCGCCGTCCTGCTCGGCGCCGCTCCTGCCGTCGCGGCCGACGTCTCGGCCTTCGATCCGGACAAGGACGGCACCATCGACCTCGCCGAGGCGCAGGCCGCCGCCTCCAAGAAGTTCGACATGCTCGACCCCGACAAGGACGGCACCCTCGACGCCAAGGAGCTGAACGGCCTCCTGACCCCCGCCGAGCTGAAGGCCGCCGATCCGGACAGCGACGGCACCCTCGACAAGAAGGAATACCTCGCCGTGGTGGCGGCGCGCTTCAAAGCCGCAGACCCGGATGCCGAGGGGACCATCGACGCGAAGGAACTCTCTTCGCCCGCAGGCGTCTCTCTGGCGACCCTGATGAAGTAAGGCTGCCCGCGGGGCGGCCGACCCACCCGGAGAGCCCATCCATGCGGATCACCACCGTCCTGCCCGCCGCCCTCATCCTGCTCGGCGCGGCCGGACCCGCCGTCGCCTCGTCCTGCTCGGAGCAGATCGCCACGATCGAGCGCCGCCTCGACAGCGCCGGCGCCGAGCAGGTCACGGGCAAGGAGCCGCCCGGCGGCCCGACCTCCTCGCACTCGGACAAGGCCCTCGATCACGCCCCCAAGGGAAAGCCGACCGACCCGTCCACCACGGCCAGCGCCGGTGGCGTCTCCGAGGCCCGCGACCTGATCAAGAAGGCGCGCGCCCAAGACAAGGCCGGTGACATGAAGGGCTGCGAGGACACGATGACCGAGGCCAAGAAGAAGGCCGGCGCCCTGCCGTAGGCCCTCGCAGCCTCGATCCCGCGAACGGCACAAGGGCCGCCCCCTCCCGGGGGGCGGCCCTTGTCGCGTTCCGGGGGCGGCGGGCCCGTCGACTCAGTACGCGTTCCGGGTCCGGAACAGCGAGATCGGGGTTGCCAGCATGATCTTCACGTCGAACAGGATCGACCAGTTCTCGATGTAGTGCAGGTCGTGCTCGACGCGCTTCTGGATCTTGTCGCTGGTGTCGGTCTCGCCGCGCCAGCCGTTGACCTGGGCCCAGCCGGTGATGCCGGGCTTGACCTTGTGGCGGGCGAAGTAGCCGTCCACCACCTGGTCGTAGAGGGTGTTGGCGGCCTTGGCCTGGAGGGCGTGCGGCCGGGGACCGACGAGGGAGAGCTCGCCCTTGATGACGTTGAACAGCTGCGGCAGTTCGTCGAGCGAGGTCTTGCGGATGAACCGGCCCACCGGGGTCACGCGCGGGTCGTCCCGCGTGACCAGCCGGGCCGCGCCGGCATCGCTCTGGTTCACGTACATCGAGCGGAACTTGTAGACCTCGATCAGCTCGTTGTTGAAGCCGTAGCGCTTCTGCCGGAACAGCACCGGCCCGGGCGAACCGAGGCGCACCGCCAGGGCGACCGCCAGCATCACGGGCGCCAGGACCACCAGCATCGCGCAGCCGACCACCCGGTCGAAGATGCTCTTGGCGACGATGTCCCAGTCGGCCATCGGCTTGTCGAAGATGTCGAGCACCGGCACCGCGCCGAGATAGGAATAGGCCCGCGGGCGCAGGCGCAGCTTCGAGGCCTGGGCCGAGAGCCGGATGTCGATCGGCAGGACCCAGAGCTTGGCCAGCATCTGCAGGATGCGGTCCTCGGCGGCGATCGGGATCGTGAAGATGATCAGGTCGAGGCGCGTGGTGCGGGCATAGGCGACGAGGTCGCTCACGGTGCCGAGCTTCGGGTAGCCGGCCACCACCGTGTCGGAGCGCATGTCGCCGCGGTCGTCGAACACGCCGACGATGCGCACGCCGGACTCCGCTTCCGCGTCGAGGGCGCGGATCAGGTCCTCGGCGACGGGGCCGCCGCCGACGATGGCGGTGCGGCGGTCGAAATGGCCGCGCTGCTTCCGGGCCGTGATGAACCGCGCCAGGGCGAGGCGGCCGGTCAGGAGGGCGGCGAGGCCGGCGACGAAGACGCTGGCCATCCAGACCCGGGAATAGTGGTCGGCGATCTTGGTGAACACCATGGCGGTGGCCGCCAGGAGGAAGGCCAGCGACCAGGCGCCCACCAGCCGCAGCGCGGAGCCGCGCAGGGTGCGGAAGGCCGCCATGCGGTAGGCCCCCACGGCCTGGAGCAGGCAGACGGCCAGGGCGGCGAGGCCGAGGGTGGCGGCGAGGTAGCGGGGCGACAGCGGCACGATCCCGGCGAGCTGCAGGCGCTGGATCACGATCCCGAGAATCGCCACGAGGGCGAACTCCGCGATCCGGACGCAGCCGGCCAGCACCACCGGCGACAGCAGCTTCGGGGCGGCCGGGCGCATCCGCGCCTCGGCGGGCGGCAGCGCCGTGGCCGCCCCCCCCTCGGACTGGGGTCCGAAGCGGCCCGCGGCATCCAGCAGGTCACGGACATCGAAGGCGCTCATGGCTGACTTCCGGGCTCGGGCACGCGTCTTGGAAACGGGGAGCGGGGTTGCGGGTCGGATCGGGACGGAAGGGCGGGCGTCACGGGGCCGTGGGCGCGACGGCGTGGCCCGCACCGGGCATCCGGGCGCGCAGGGCCGCGGCGTAGCCGGAGAGCACGTCGGAGCCCATGCGGGTCATGGAGAAGCGGGCCCGAACCGAGGCCGCCAGGGTCTCGAAGCGCTGCCGGGAGGCCTCGGGATCCTCGTCGAGGACCCGCGCGATGGCCTGGGCCAGGGCCTGCCCGTCGCGGGGCGGCACCAGGTCGGAGGCCGCGGCCCCGAAGATTTCCGGGATGCCCCCGACATTGGTGGCGACGAGGGGCTGGCAGGCGGCGGCCGCCTCCAGCACCACGTAGGGGAGGGATTCGGCGAGCGAGGGCACCACCATGAGCCGCCCCCGGGCCAGCACCGGGCGGATCGCCTGCGGCGGCTCGAAGGACACCGCCTCGCCGAGGCCCATCGCCACCACGCGGTCGGACAGGATGGCGGAATCGGGGCCGGAGCCCACCATCAGCAGCCGCAGGGGACGGCCCGCGGCGCGTAGGCGCAGGAGGGCGTCGAGGAGGAAGGGCACGCCCTTGGCGTCGCGCAACTCGCCGATATAGACGAGGTCGACCCGGTCCGCGGCCGGCACGATCGGGGCGAATTCGGCCTCGCTGATCCCGTTGTGGACGATGCGGGTGATGCGGCGCGGGTCCCCCGCATGGGCCCGGTGCCGCCCGGCGACGTACTCGCTCTCGAACAGGAACACGTCGGTGCGCAGGCCCATCAGGCGCTCGAGGCCCATGTAGAACCGATGGCGCAGGGTGCCGGGCTTGTAATTGTAGCTGCCCCCGTGGGGCGTGTAGGCGCGGATCGGCGCGGGGCCGGGCACCACGGCCAGGCGGGCGTAGACGCCGCCCTTGGCCCCGTGCCCGTGCAGGACGGTGGCCCCCACCGCCGCGGCGCGCCGGGCGATGGTGCGGAGCGCCGCGAGGTCGGAGGGATGCGGGTTGCGCCGCATCGGCAGGCGGGTGATGCCGAGGGCGAGGCTGGGCGCGAGCTCGGCCAGGGCCTGGGCGGCGCGCTCGCCGCCGGTGGAGGCGTCGCAGACGATGCCGACCTGATGGCCCGCCGAGGCCTGCAGGCGGGCGAGATCGACCACGTGGCGGAACAGGCCGCCCACGGGCGCGCGGAACACGTGCAGGATGCGCTGGGCGGGGAGGCCGCCCGAGGCGGCGCTGAGCGCCGCGCCCGGGTCGCTGGCACCGGTCGAACCGAGGGGGAACGCGTTCACGACAGCTGCTCCACGCACCGTAGCGCGAGCGGCCGGGCCGCTCGTCCGTCGCGAGACCTTGGCGCACGACCGGTGCGTGGACCGTTAAGGCGGGACCCGCGCCGAGTCGGGCGAAGGCCCGGACCAGCGGAATAATTCTCGGTTCAGTTAGGCGAGTCCTAACCGCCGCGAGGGCATCGTCCGCATCCGGCCACGGCCGGGACGAGGGGCTCCTAGAAGAAGCGCTCCTTGATCACGATGGTGTCACCGGGGCGTACCGGGTAAGTCATCGGCACGATGCCGGAGACGAGGCCGTCCCGGCCCTCGCGGGTGAGAACCGCGTAGTCGCGGGCGGCGCGGGGCCCGAAGCCGGCGGCGATCGCCACCGCGGTCTCCACGGCCATGCCGTTGACGTAGGGATACTGGCCCGAGGTCGTGACTTCGCCGAGGATGTAGAACGGCCGGTAGGCGTCCACCTCCACGGTGACGTGGGGCTCGCGGACGAATCCGGCCGAGAGCTTGGCCTCGATGGTCCGCGCCGCCTGGCTGGTGGGCTGGCCGCCGACCTTCACGAGACCGATGAGGGGCATGGCGATGTTGCCGGCCCCGTCGACCGCGTAGATGTTCGAGAGGTTGTCCTGGCCGAAGACGATGACCCGGAGGCGGTCCCCGGCGGAGAGGGTGTAGCGGGCACCGATGGAGCCGGTGCCCGTCGCGTCGAGCTGATCGGTCCGGAAATCCGGGCGCAGGCAGCCGCCGAGCGCCAGGCTCGACGTGAGAGCTAAGAGGAGTGATCGCCGGTTCATCACTACTGCCGTCGTGAGGAGAATTCGAACCCAGCCCTAAGCCGATATGGTTAACGAACACTGACGTCCCGCATCGGGGTGCAGGAAACGCACGGCTCTTAACGTCCGGTCAACCTTAAACCGGTCTAGTCGTGGAAAGCCGGCCGCTCCGTGGTCGACGCCCTTGCCTTGCGTAAAGATCGAGCCATGCCCCGCTCTTCGCTGTTCGAGCCCACGCGCGATGCGTCCCCCGCCGGAAGCGAGGGCCTGGGGCTGTCGCAGCTCGCAGGCGTTCTGCGCCGGTCCTGGCGCTGGATCGTCATCCCGACCGCCCTGGCCACCATCGGCGCCATCGCCTTCGTGCAGGTGGTCTCGCCGCGCTACACCGGCGAGGCGAAGATCCTGCTGGAGAGCCGCGACACGCCCTACACCCGCACCGCCCAGGAGCGCGGCGAGCAGCCCCAGCCCATCGACGAGCAGGCGGTGGCGAGCCAGGTGCAGGTGGTGATGTCGCGCGATCTCGCCCGCGAGGCGATCCGCCGGCTGTCGCTCGCCGGCAATGCGGAGTTCGACCCCGGCGTCGCCGGCTTCGGCCCGCTCCAGCGCGCCCTGATGATGATCGGGCTGGCCAAGAACCCGATGGAGCGTCCGCCCGAGGAGCGGATGCTGGAGACCTACTTCGACCGCCTGACCGTCTACCCGGCCGGCAAGTCGCGCATCCTCACGGTGGAGTTCCGCTCGAAGGACCCGCACCTCGCGGCCCAGGCGGCCAACACCATCGCCGAGCTCTACATCGCCTCCCTCGACGCGGCCAAGACCGACACCGCCCGCTACGCCTCGACCTGGCTCGGCGGCAACATCGAGACCCTGCGCACCCGCGTGGCCGAGGCCGAGGCCAAGGTCGAGACCTATCGCGCGAGCCATGGCCTGATCGCCACCGGGGGGGCCGGCGGCCAGCCCCTCGGCGCCCAGCAGCTCGGCGAGCTCTCGACCCAGCTCTCCCAGGCCCGCACCGCCAAGGCCGACCTCGCCGGCCGCGCCAAGCTGATCAAGGAGATGATCAAGGACGGCCGCGCCTTCGAGATCCCGGATGTCGCCAACAATGAGATCATCCGGCGCACCGTCGAGCAGCGCATCACCCTGCGCAACCAGCTCGCCCTGGAATCCCGGACCCTCCTGTCCGCCCACCCGCGCATCAAGGAACTGACCGCGCAGATCTCCGACCTCGACGCCCAGATCAAGGCCACGGCCGAGCGCGTGGTCCGCACCCTGGAGAACGATGCCCGCATCGCCGAGGCCCGGGTCGAGAGCCTGAACGCCGCCGTCGACGCCCAGCGCGACGTGGTCTCGAAGGGCAATTCCAGCGAGGTCCAGCTGCGCGCCCTGGAGCGCGAGGCCAAGGCCCAGCGCGAGCAGCTCGAATCCTACCTCGCCCGCTACCGCGAGGCCTCGGCCCGCGACGCCGAGAGCGCGGCCCCGGCCGATGCCCGCGTGGTCTCGCGCGCCATCACGCCGGAGACGCCGTCCTTCCCCAAGAAGCTGCCGATCGTCCTCCTGGCGGCGGTGCTCGGCCTGCTGTTCTCCATGGGCGGCGTGATCGCCCACCACCTCCTCGGCGACCCCGACGGCCCGGGCCGCCGCCGGCGGCACGAGGCGGACTCCGAGGGGGAGGCCGAGCGCCCCGCCTATGGCCGCCAGCCCTTCGCCTTCCCCGAAGCCTCCCTCGCCCTCGCGCGGCCGGGTGCCGCCGCCACGGCGCAGGCCGGCGGCTCCGGGGCGGCCCCGCCGGTGGCCGAAGGCGCGGCCCCGACGGCCGAGGCGGCGCCTGCCCGGCCGACCCTCGCCCCGGCACGGACCGAGGCGGCCGAGGCCGCCGCGACCTCCGCCCGGACCTCCGTCCCGGCCCCCGCCGACGCGGGCGCCTACGCCCTCGACCCGCTCATCGCCCGCCTGCGCACCGGCGCGGGCCCGGCCCGGTCCGGCGCGGGCCGCGCGGTCCTGGTGATCGAGGCCGTGCCGGCCAGGCGGCTGGAGGCGGGCCTTGCCGTCAGCCTCGGCAGCAGCCTCGCGGCCGGCGCGAGCGTCGTGGTGCTCGATCTCAACGGCCCCGCCTGCGGTGCGGACGAGGTGGGCCTCACCGACCTGGTGGCGGGCGAGGCCGCCTTCCTCGACGTGATCCAGTCGATCCCCGGCTCGCGCCTGCATGCGATCCCGCGGGGCTTCGTGGACGCGGCCATCCTGGCCGAGGAGCCGCAGGCCCTGGCGATCACCCTCGACGCCCTGGCCCAGGCCTATGACTGGGTGGTGTGCCGCCTCGGCACGCCGCAGGCCCGCACCGCCCGCGACATCTTGGCGGTGGCGGGCAGCCTGATGGATACGGCGATCGTCGCCTCGGACCGCGACCCCGAGGATGCCGACCTCCTCGACCTCTACGCCCTGGCCGAGGCCTCCGGCGCCGCCCAGATCCTGGTGGCCCAGGACCACGCCGCCGCGGCCCTGGCCCCCGAGGCGCCCGCCTTCGCCGACGAGGCGATGCCCCTGCGCCTCTCGGCCGCCTGAACCGGCCCACCCGGGCGTCCGTCCCGCCGGCACCGCCCCCCGCATCCGCGAGGGGCGGTGCCGCGCGTCCGGCGGGACCCCGCTACTCCGCCGCCGCCCGGCGCCGGCGCAGGCGCGTCACCAGGGCCATCAGGCGCGGGTCGCGCTTGATGCGCCGCTTGAGGCGGGCGGCCGCGACGGTCCGGAGGGCGAAGGCCTGGCCGCGCAGGGTCACCGGCAGGGCGACCTCGCCCAGTTCGATGGTCTCGTCGCAGATGCTGCTCTTGTAGCGGGCCTCGCCCACGCCGAGGTCGAAGGTCCGGCGGCCCCGGGCCGTCTGGTCGCCGATGAGGTGGTGCAGCAGGATGTCGCCGGGGCTCGACCGGCTCACGGCCGGGTCGGCGTCGAAGGCGGTGAACATGCCGCTGTAGCGCTGGGCGTCGACCGCCCCGGCGAAGACCGCGAAGATGCGGCCGGTCTCGGTGGCGACGAGGGCCGTCACCTCGAGGACCGACCCGCCCGCCGGGGAGGCCGCCCGGGCGAGGAAGTCGCGCACCGCCGGATCGGCATAAGGGTCGGCGAGACCCATGGCGGCGAAGCGCGCGGCCTTCTGGGCGTAGAACGCGGCGAGAAAGGCCTCGGTCTCCTCGGGGGTCTCGGCGCGCCGGCAGGCCACGGGCCCGAAGGCCTCCACCAGCTTGCGCTCCTTGGCGCGGAGCTTCTTGCGGGCGTCGCTGCTGAAGACGCGCTTCAGCGTCGCGTCCGGATCGGGGCCGAGGATCAGCCCGTAGCCGTCGCTCGGGGCCGGCTCGGCCCGGTGATGCAGGGGATTGGCCGCGCCGTCCCAGAAGCGGGGCTGGTGCGAGAGGGCGAAGACGTCGATCCCGGCCTCCCGGCCGAGCCGGTGCAGGGCCTCGGCGAGGTCCTCCGGGGGCATCGCCGCCGCCTCGCGCGAGGCGAAGAGCGGCATGTGGTAGTTGGCGTGCTTCGCGCCCACCACCCGGGCCACGGTCGCCCCGCCCTCGCGGGCGACCACGAGGGGGAGGAGCACGCGGGGACGCCCGGCCGCATCGCGCAGGACCACGATCCGCAGGTCCGCGCCCGGCGCGGTCCGGGCGAAGGCCGCGACCCAGTCGAAGCGCTGGTAGGGCGTGGCCAGCACGGCTGGATCGGCCTCCAGGGCGCGCCACAGGGCCTCGGCGGCGGCCAGATCGTGGAAGACCTCCGCGGCGAGGCGGGGCCGCACCCGTGCCCGCATCGCTCCGGCTCCGGTCAGTTCATGGGCGAGAACGGCCATGCCATCATCCTTGCCATCATCCTGGGTGACCGGCGGATCGGGATCCGCCGGACGTCTGGGCCGACCCTGACCCCGCAGCCCTTAACCCGGCGGTGACGCCGGGGCGCCACGCTCCCGCTGTCTGCGCGCGTGGGTAACGAAACCTTGCCGGTTGGCGTGGTCCCCTGGGGCGAGGCCGAAACGGATTCACCATGTCCGCTCCTGAGACCCCCGCGACCCAGACGTCCGCGACGCAGCCCCCTGCCGCCCCGGCGCCCCCCTTGAGCCGACGCCACCGCCTGTTCGCTGCCGGCTTCCGGGCCATCGCGGCGAGCCGGGCGGACCTCTGGCTCGGGGCGGTGGCGCGCGGGCGCGGGCTGATCCTGACCTTCCACCACGTCCGCCCCGGGCGCCCGGGGCCCTACGACCCCAACGGGCTCCTGGCCATCACCCCGGATTTCCTCGACCGGACCCTGGCGCTGGTGCGCCGGCGGGGATTCGAAATCCTCGGCCTCGACGCCCTGGCGGAGCGCCTCGCCGCGGGCGGGCGCCCCTTCGTCGTCCTCACCTTCGACGACGGCTATCGCGACAATGCCGAACACGCGGCCCCGATCCTGCGGCGGCACGGGGCGCCCTGGACGCTGTTCGTCACCAGCGACTTCGCGAGCGGACAGGGGCGCCTGTGGTGGCTCGAACTGGAAGAGGCGATCCGCCGCCTGGATCGGGTCCGGGTGCCGGAGGCGGGCCTCGACCTGCCGGCCCGCGACGCCCACGAGAAATCCGCCGCCTTCGCGGCCGTCTATCGCCGGCTGCGGTCGGGCCCGGAGGCGCGGCTCCTTGCGGGTATCGCCGCCCTCTGCGCCGAGGCCGGCCTGGCGCCGGGGCGCATGGCCGGCGGGCTCTGCCTGTCCTGGTCCGAGCTGCGGGATCTCGGCCGCGACCCCCTCGTCACCTTCGGCGCCCACACGATCAGCCACCCGATGCTGGCCAAGCACGGCGAGGCCGTCGCACGCCGGGAGATCGCGGAGGGGCGGGCGCGGATCGCGGCCGAACTCGGCCGCCCGGTCACGCACCTGTCCTACCCGGTGGGCGATCCGACCTCAGCCGGCCCGCGCGACTTCGCCCTCGCCCGGGACCTCGGCTTCGCCACGGCGGTCACGACCCGGCCGGGCCACCTCTTCGCCGCCCATGCGGATCACCTGCACGCGCTGCCGCGGGTCTCGGTGAACGGGCACCACCAGACGGAGGCCGCGCTCTCGGCCCTGCTCTCGGGGGTGCCGTTCCTGGCCTGGAACCGGGGCCGCCGGCTCAACGTCGCCTGAAGCCCTCAGCGCCGGCGGCGGTGTCGGCGAGAGGCGCGGCTCTCGCCGCCCGCGATGGCGAAGCTGACGCTCTGGCGGCCGTGGCGGGCATGGCGGCCGCGCCGCGTGCGATGGCCGATGGAGGCGATCGCCGCCCCCGTCGCCGCGGCGCTCGCGGCGATGCTCTGGGGGATCGCCGCCAGCGCGTTGGCGACCTCGGCCGAGGCGGCGCCGGCGGAGACGCCGCCGGCGACGTTCCTGGCGGCCGGGCCGAACAGGGCGAGGCACTGGTTGTAGGCGAGGTCGTTCTTCAGGCGCTCGCAGTCGGAGACCGAGCGGGGCGCCCCCTGCGCCTGCGCGGGACGTACCGCCAGGAGGGGGAGGGCCGACAGGATCGCGAGGCCGAGCAGAAGCGAGGGCGTGCACAGGCGTGGCATTGAGCGGGACGACGGCCTTTTGACGAATGACACGGCGCGTGTCTGGCGCCCGAGTGCGGCGAAAACCCGACGCCGGCCGCCCTTTTTCTTGCCGGTCCGGAGGTTCTCCCCGGTTCCGGCACCCTCAGCCCCGATCCCCGGCGTCGTTCTTGCCCATCCAGCTGATGAGCGGCATCAGCGGGAAGATCCAGGCGATGCCCAGCAGGGCGTAAAGCACCGCCTGCACGGCCGCCGGGGTCTCGGAGATCCGGCTGTCGGCCAGCGCCATGGCCAGCGGCGCGTAGATGATGATGAAGGCCAGCATCACGATCGTGCCGATCAGCGAGCGGGTGCGGCGGCGCATCGGCCTGGTCCTCGAAGCGAACGGGTGTCTCCCAGGGGGGTAGAGCGCCGGGCGAGCGATGGCAACGGCCGGGCCCGCGACCCTTTTCGCATCCCGCCCCGGGGCTTCTTTCCAGGCTCCTGGCCGTAACCCTTCGCCTCAGAGCTCCGCCGAGCGGTTCGACAGCTCCATCCGCAATTGCCGGGCGGCCTCCTGCAGGGCGGCGTCGCGGCGGCGGCGGGGCCGGGGCACCGTCACGGGCATCTCGGCCGCCAGCCGGCCGGGGCTGCCGGCGAGCACGACGACCCGGTCGGCAAGGGTCACGGCCTCGTCGATGTCGTGGGTCACGAACAGGATGGTCTTGCCCGTCGCCGCCTGGATGCGCTGCAATTCGTCCTGAAGGCCCTCGCGGGTGAAGCTGTCGAGCGCCGAGAACGGCTCGTCCATGAGGAGCACGTCCGGGTCGACGGCCAGCGCCCGGGCGATGGCGACGCGCTGGCGCTGGCCGCCGGAGAGCTGGTGCGGCCAGCGCTGGCCGAGGTCGCCGAGGCCCACGAGGTCGAGCATCGCCTGCGCCTTGGCCAGGCGCTCGGCCTTGGACAGGCCGCTGCCCTCGAGCCCGAAGGCGACGTTGGCGACGACCCGCCGCCAGGGCAGCAGCCGCGCATCCTGGAAGACCAGGGCCATCGGCGTGCGGCAGTCGGGGCGGGCGCGGAGGCGCACGGTGCCCGAGCTCGGCTTGGCCAGGCCGATCAGCACGCGCAGGACGGTGGACTTGCCGACCCCGGATTCGCCGACGATGACGAGGAACTCGCCGCGGGCCACGTCGAGGTCGAGGTCCTCCAGGATGACGGTCCGGGTGCCGGCGCGCGCGTAGGCGAGGCTCAGGCCCGCGATGGAAATGATCGGCTCAGGCGTGATCGATTCGGGCATCTCAGGCGCGCCACCGTAGGAGCCACCCCTGGAGGGCGACGAAGGCCGTGTCGAACAGGCCGTAGAGGGCGGCCATGGTGAGCATGTAGACGACGACGATGTCGGTGGAGAGCAGGCTGGAGGCCTGCATCATCCGGGCGCCGACGCCGGGCACGCCGAAGATCTCGGCGGCCACCACCGCCATCCAGGCCTGGCCCAGCGCCGTGCGCAGGCCGACGAGGATGCCCGGTGTCGCGGCCGGGAGCAGGATCTTGGTGAGCCGGGACCAGGGCGAGCCGAAGCCGAAGGCCTGCGCCACCTCGACGAGGTCGCGGTCGACGCCGCGCACCGCCCCCTGCGTCGCGAAGAAGACGATCCAGAACACGCCGATGGCGATGATGAAGACGGCGGCCTCCGGCTGGACGCCGAACCAGATGATGGCGAACGGCACCCAGGCCAGGCCGGGAATCGGACGCAGCAGGCGCACGATCCAGGCGGTGGCGGCTTCGAACCAGCGGAACATGCCGCTGAGGAGGCCGAGGGCGATACCCGCCCCCGCGCCGACGGCGAGACCGGTCACGTAGTGGCTCAAACTCGACAGCACCGCCTCGCCCCAGACGCCGAGGCGCACCTCGTTGAGGAAGGCGGCCGGGATCGTGCTCGGCGGCGGCAGGAAGGCCGGGTTGATCAGGCCGAGGCGCGGCATCGCTTCCCAGAACAGCAGGAAGGCGAGGAGTCCGGCCGCCGCCAGGGCGGTGGAGCGCAGGGCCATCATGGCCGGCGCCCCGGCAGGCTGCGGGCCGGACCGGAGCGGGGGCGGTGCCGCGGTAGGAGGGGTCTGGGGGTCATCGGGCTCGTGGGTTGTGAAGGCATCGCGGCGCAGCCGGCCGGAGCGGATGCGGAGGGACGGGTGAGGGCATTCAGGCCCCGCCAGCGGCGGCGTCGCGGGTCCGCGGCCTTACGACGGGGTCGGTCTCGCGGGACCGGCCGGGCGCTGGGCCGCCCTGGGCCGGGCCGGTGGAGGCGAACAGGCCGGTGGAGGCGAACAGACGGTGACGCCCTGCAGGCCTCCGCAGCGCCGCGATCGCGCCGGGTGCGCCGACGCGGCCGGCGCGGCGCGCCCGCGCCAGGGCGACGTCGTCATCGTCGCGGAGGCCAGCCAAGCCCGCGACCGCGTGATCCGCGTCGCGGAGGCGCCGTGCGAACGGGTCGCCGATGAAGCCGGCCGTGCCGGTGAGGAAGACGCGCATGGGGTCCCTGGCGGCCGTCCGAACCGGGTCGAGCCTGTCCCCGACCTACACGCAGCGCCGCGCGACCTCAAGAAAGCGGGGGGCCGCCTCCATAGGCCCGCCGCCCCGGAGGCCGTTGGGGTCCGTCATCGCTCCCGGGGGCTCCGACGGCGATTGTCCCGGCGGGGGTTCGTCGTGCCGGAAACCCGCTTGCACCCCCCGTCATCCCGGGGCCGCGCCGCTCGGGATCCAGACACACAGGTGGTGCAGGACCATCGACGGGCGGCGACCCTGGACCCTGGATCGCACGCCGCTGCCCCTTCGGGTCAAGGCTCGCCTGCGGCGCCCCGGAATGGCGGCGCGTCCTCCCCTGCAATCACCCTATCCATGGAGGGGCCGCGTCGGGCTGGATCGACCCCTGGGAACAGGGGGGGGTGGGGGG